>JAQQAS010000066.1 GCA_028532815.1 Pleomorphochaeta sp. | reverse complement strand
CATCATATATTATTAATATAATGCAAATTTATATACAATTTATATAATTATTTATAAAACAGATTTGTTAATAATAACTAATTTATAGAATATATTTTAGACAACTAACTTTGATTTGGATTCTAAAATCGAATATTTTTTGAATAAAGTATATATAGCAAATTCCAAATAAAGCGCTAATTTATAACAAAGAAGTAATATATTTGTGTATACTTTTATATAAAAATAACCCATTATAAATTAACAAATTAACTTATTTACTGTTTTCTTAGAAAATATATATTAAGATAAGAAATGGAAAACAAGGAGATGTTTTTATGAAAAAGAATTTATTAATTATATTTTTATTATTTACTATATTAAATCCAATATTTGCGATTGATGATACAACTCTTTATATAGAAGGTCTTGAATCATTAATTGATGAAAATAGAGCACAAGCTGAAAACTCTTTTAACCAATTAGTATTAGAGTTCCCAAATTCAGAATATAATTCAAAGGCTAATAACTTCCTTTTTGATCTCAATAACAAAATAGATAACTCAGGGATTGTTCCTTTTTATTTAGGAAACCTATCAACAATATCTTACACAACAATAAAATTACTAAATTTATTGGAAATAGAACAAAATTCACTATCACTTGGACTTGCAGGACTTACTGGAGTCGGTTTAGGAATTTCAACTTCTTACCTATTATCTCAAAATATGCCAATTTCATTTAATTTGTATTCTAATATATTAACAAATCAAATAATATCTATAGGTAACTTTTATTATTTAAAAGCACTTACTTATGAATACAATCTATTTGATGATGAAAATTTAGAAGAAAAAGTTTTACTTTCTGCTGAATTAGCAACTATAAATGGTTCATTATTTCTCTCATATTACAATCTAAAAGATAAAAATATACCTAAAGGTAAAGCTTTCTTTGGCTTACAGTCTTATGCTTGGGCCAACTACTATTACTGGTTAAGTACATTATATTTTAATAATCTAGATTCTACTAATACCTTATTATTAGCAATGGGAATATCAGATGCAGCATATTTTGGATCTCTTCCACTTTGGGATAAACTTCAGTGGTCTTCAACTAGAAGCGGATTAGTATCTGTAGGAGGAATTGGTGGAGCTTTAATTGGATTATTTACAAACATGATTTTAGAAGATTTTGTTACAATTGAGCAAAAAACCTTTGCATCCATTATCATAGGATCTTCTTTAGCAGGACAGGCTCTTACAACATATTTAACTAGAAATATCGATTATAAAGAGAAATCTAAAACTGCATTTACAAATATCATAACACCATACCCTATTATCAAAGCAAACTCAGAAATAGGTATTGGATTTTATAAAACGTTTTAATTAGTAAAATATCCTAGCCTTATTTAAAAAAGATATACCCTATTCATTGATTTTAATATCCTTTAAAACAGAGACATAGGGTATACTTATAATTAAAAATTAATATTACTGATATATATATTCTGTATTTTTTTGAATTATATCAGCAGGTAAAGTAACTGTTTTACTCCATTGTTTAGGAGATTGTCCATACATACGTTTAAACTCTCTACTAAATTGAGAAGAACTAACATATCCAACTTGCAAAGCAGCTTCATTTATATTCATTCCTGCTGCAAGCTTCATAGCTCCCATATTTAAACGCATAGATTTTACAAACTGAATAGGAGACATAGTTGTAGCTTGTTTAAATTTTCGATGAAAAACAGCCCTACTCATTCCAACTTGATCGGCCATATCTTCAATTGAAATAGGTTGTTCAACACGCTTTGAAATGTATTCAATAGATCTTGCTATTTCATTACCAACTCCAAAAGCTCTCCTAGCTGATTTCCCAGCCTCTCCTTTTAAAATAGTATAATATAACTCACGAAGTCTACTTTCTTTTAATATTGCTGTATCAACAGGATCATTTTCAATTGATAATAACCTAAATAGGGCCTCAGAAAATGAATCATCCCAAGAAGATACGGCAATAGAAGGAGATGAGGTATAAGATTCTTTGCTATGTCCTTTGATAAAACTTTCCATCTCAATTGTAATTTCTCGCATCATTTTTGTATCTAATGATATGTAAACTCCTAATAAAGGATCTTCTTTAGTTGCTTGGGGAGTTCCAGCTTCAACTGGCATAGAAATAGGACAACATAAATATTTACTGCTATCAAATAAATAGGATTTGCCATCTACTATAGCCTCCTTTACCCCACTAAGAATTGCAACTACAACTGGTTCATAAACTGCAGGAGAACATAAATGAGTGTGTGATACTCTAAATAATTTAACTCCCTTAATCGATGTATCGATTAAACCATCTTCATTAATTCTATCTTTAATAATCTGTTTTATTTGTTCTTTTCTCATGAGTTCAATTTATCATTAAAAGTAATATTTTTCAACAAAATGATACAATTAGGCAATTTTTAGATATAATTTATACTATATTTATATAAATCAAAGAGTTATATTGTATATAGACAAAAAAACGTAAAAAAGTAAAAAATATAAAATATTAAACAAGGAGTCATAAAATGGCAGATAAACAATTTGGAAAAAAAGGCTGGACACCAGAGAGAATTAAATCATTAAAAGGAAAAACATTTCTAATAACCGGAGCAACTAGTGGGACTGGATTTGAAGCAACTAAGATTCTTTTATCTAAAGGAGCAAAGGTTGTAATGTTAAATCGTAATCCTAAAAAATCAACCAATGTTATAGATATTTTAAAAAAAGAGTTAGGAAGCAATATAGATCTTTCCTTTATAAAAATTGATCTTGGTGATTTATCTTCTGTTAGAACGGCAGCAAATGAAGTTCTTAAAACGGTAAATAGAATTGATGCATTAATGTGCAATGGAGCAATAGCTCAAGTTCCAAAACAAAAATTAACAGTAGATGGATTCGAAAGTCAACTTGGAGTTAACCACTATGGTCACTTTTTACTACAAAGCATAACTTTTCCATTAATTGAAAAATCAGAAGGCCGAATTGTAGTTGTTGGAAGTGAAGGCTATAAAATGGGAATTAAAACAATTAAATTTGACGATATGAATTGGGATAAAGACTATACTGGAAACAATGCTTATAGTCAAAGCAAGCTTGCACAAATAATGAGTGTTTATGAATTACAAAAACGTCTAAAAAAAACTAACAAAAGCAAAGTAAAGGTATATGCTTGTCATCCAGGTTCTTCAAGAACTTCACTAATTTCAACTAGTGGGAATTTATTTATGAGATTTTCATTCTTTTTAATGGCTCACTCTCCATTGACACAATCTGCTGAAAAAGGTTCTTACCCAGAGTTAATGTGTGCAACAGAGAAGAATTTAGATGAAAAGGGTTTTTATGGCCCAACCGGTAGAAGTTATTGGGTTGGTCCTGTAGGAGAATGTAAACTAGAAAAACATGCTCTAGATGAAAAGGTTGCACAAAAGCTTTGGAGTGTTTCAGAAAAAGCAACAGGAGCTAAATGGAACTTATAATTTATTAATATAATTAATCCTTATTTAACAAAAAGCAAAATATAGAGCGCAAAACCATAAAATTTACATAAAACATAATTATCATTATAACAAATTGTGATAATATATAACTATTAATTATGGAGGATAAAGTTATGAAAAAAACAACTTTATTGATGGTTCTTTTATTAAGTACCACCGCGTTATTTGCTCAAGGGTATCCAGAAGAAATGCCAGAAGCCAAAACAATTACTG
This sequence comes from Pleomorphochaeta sp., assembly GCA_028532815.1. Classification (GTDB taxonomy): domain Bacteria; phylum Spirochaetota; class Spirochaetia; order Sphaerochaetales; family Sphaerochaetaceae; genus Pleomorphochaeta. Next base: position 59,372 of record JAQQAS010000066.1, on the reverse strand, counting down.
TTTTAGCAACTACAGACATTCACTCTGATATTTGGGGTTTTTCTTATGAAAATGACAGTGAAACAAAAAATACAGGTATGGCTAGAGCTTATACTTATATTAAACAAGTTAGAGAAGAAAATCCAAATAATGTCATTTTAGTGGATAATGGAGATACCATCCAAGGAAATATCTTAACCGATGATATTTACAACAAACAAGATGGACCTCATCCAGTCATACAGGCAATGAATTACATGGGATATGATTCTATGACACTTGGAAACCATGAATATAATTTTGGTCTTGACATGGTAAATAGAATTATAGCTCAAGCTAATTTTCCAATACTAGCTGCAAATGTTAGTTATATTGATGGAACACCATTAGCTAACGCTTACACCATTATAGAAAGAAATGGAACAAAAATTGGTATAATTGGAATTACAAACCCTAATGCTCCAACTTGGGATGGGGACAAGGTAGCTGCTCTAAAATTCAGCGGTGGTGCAGAAACTTGTAGATTAGTAATTGATGAAATTAAAGATCAATGTGATGTGCTAATTTGTGTAGCTCACCTAGGTGAAACAGCTGAATTTGACCAAGACAATGAAGGTGATGCTGGACTTAAAATTGCAGAAGAATGCCCTGAATTAGATATGTTAATGCTAGGTCACTTCCACAGCAATGTTCAAAATGAAGTTAATGGCGTAAAAATTCTAGAGTGCAAAAAAAATGCAGCAACAGTTGCTAGATTCGATATTTCAGTTAATGAGTACAACGAAGTAACAGGGGTTGAAACTCAATTAGTTGATATGGCAGATTATGAACCTTCAGCTGAAATAAGAGAACTTGCTATTGTATCTGAGGCTCATCAAGCAACTCGTGACTTTATTAAAGGTGGTGTAAAAGACGAAAACGGTGAAGTTCAAAGTGTAGCTTTGGGTGTAGCAAGTGAAACCTTCCAACCTGAAAATGAAATGGCAGGTATTCCAGAAGGCAAATTAAGAGACACTGCTGTTATTGATTTAATTAACAAAGTTGAATTAATGAATAGTGATGCTGATGTAGTTAGTGCTGCATTATTTAAAGATACAAGTAATTTACCAAAAGGTGATTTAAACTATGGTAACATCTTTGATATTTACAAATATGATAACACATTGTATACCGTTGAAATTACTGGAGCAGAACTAAAGAACTATATGGAATGGGCAGTTAGAGGTCTAAATACATTCAAAGAAGGTGATTTAAATATTTCCTTTAACGAAGAATATCCTGGATATCTTTATGATATGTTTGCAGGAGTAGATTATGAAGTTAATGTTTCAAAACCTATTGGTAGCAGAATTGAAAATGTTATGTTCAAAGGCAAACCATTAGATCCAAATCAAACTTTAACTTTAGGTGTTAATAACTATAGATATTCTGGATTAAAAGCTGCAAAGATTATTTCTGGCAAGAGAAATTGGGAAAGCTCAAATTCTATTAGAGATATGATCGTTAGCTATTTAGAAGAAGAAGGCACTATTTCTCCTGAAGTTGATAACAACTGGAAATTAACAGGTTATAGTTGGGATGAAGAATTAAGAGCTAAGGCTTGTGAACTCGTAAATAATGGAACTATTGAAACTCCATATTACAAGAGTTTAACTGAAGCTGATTTACTAAATTACTAAAAAAAATAAACTTTTAATTAATATTGCTCCTCTTTTCTTTTCAAAAACAAAGAAAGAGGAGTTTTTTTATAAGATATATTTATGTAATATTTTAATAAAATAAAAACCATCTTTTCTCTTCCAAAATCAATTTCTTGAATTCTTATAAAGATATAAAACTACTACATTAATTTTTTTCAAATTATCATTTACTTGTAATGAACTAATTAAAGCTACATTTAAAAATAAAAAGATAGCTTTCTACTTAGATTACAAAAAAAACATATCTATCAAGCTGAAGATATTTTTTACATTAATTTCTCAATAATTGTTACCTTTTTATTTAAAAATCAGCTATAAATTGAGTCAAATTTTACCTCTAAAAAAATATTACTAAAATTTTTTTGATTGACAGAGATAAAATTGATGCTATACTGAATATAGATGTTGCGTAACACCTACTCAATTAATCTTCCCAAAAGCAACATAAACATCGAACAAAAGAGGTTAAAAATGAAAAAAACATTAACAAAAGTTTTAGCATTCACATTAGTATTTTCACTAATCACAACCAGTATTTTTGCTTCAGGTACAACCGAACAATCTGGAGAGACTACTGTAAACATGTTCCAACTTAAAGTTGAAATCAAAGATGCACTTGATGCCTATGCAGCTCAATATAGTGCAGCAACAGACGGCGTAACTGTAAAAGTTGAAACTCTAGGAGGTGGAGGAGACTACGGTGGAGCTATGAAAGCAAAACTACAATCTGATCAAATGCCAGATATTTTCGTTATTGAAGGTCAAGGTGGATATGACATTTGGAAAGATTACATTGCTGATTTAAGTGATGAACCTTGGGTAGATGATACTGATTTAGCATTTATGGCTGATGGAAAGGTAGTGGGATTCCCTGTAGCAATCGAAGGTTATGGTTTAGCTTATAATGCAGAAATATTAGATAAAGCTGGAATCGATCCTGCAACTCTTACAACAAGAGCAGCTTATGAAAAAGCTTTCAAAATCTTAGATGAGAAAAAAGAAGAACTTGGAATTGATGCACCTGTAGCAATGGCAGCTTCCGTAGCTGGTGGAATGTGGTGGGTAGCAGCTCAACATAACTTAGCAGTTTATTGGGGTGGCGGTCTTGATTTCAATGATACTTCAATAATTGAAAAAGCTCTTAACGGTGAATTAGACCAAGAACGTTTCATGCAATATACAAAATATCTTCAATTATTATTTAAATATGCTGATCAAGCAATCTTATTAAATGGTAGTTATGATGATCAAGTTGGCTCATTTGCACAAGGAAAAACAGCTTTCTTACACCAAGGAAACTGGGTAGATCCAAACTTAGCACAATTAGGTGTTGATTTTGAAATTGGTTATGCTCCTCATGCTTTCTTAGATACAGAAGAAACTGGATTATTCCTATTTGCTCCAAGCTGGTATGTTGTAAATTCACAAAGTCCTAACATTGAAGCTGCTAAAGATTTCTTAACTTCAATTGCTATGACTGAAGAAGGACATAAATATATGGTAAACGAAGCTGGTATGATTCCTGCTTTCAAATCAGTTACTCTAAAACCTTCAGGACAACTTAGCCAAGCTCTAATGGATGCAAATGCTAAGGGTGGTAACTATGGTGTATTCTTCGGAATGCTTCCTGATGGTGCTGGACAAAACATCTTTGGACCTATCTTTGATTTATTTGCACAAGATCCTGACAATGTAGATCAATTTATCCAAGATATGAATAACGCTGTTGCAAGCTTTAAATAAGCAAACAACTTTTAAGGCTCTTGCGGCACCTTTGCTGCAAGAGCTCTTTATTTTATAAAACAGGAGTAAAATACAATGAAGCAAAACCGTTTTATCAATGGGCTTTTTTTAGTACCTACACTATTTGCCTTTTTGATGATTATTATAATCCCATTTTTCTTTGGTCTTTATTATTCAATGACAGATTGGAATGGAATAAGTAGAGATATAAATTTTGTAGGCCTTGCTAATTTCAAGAATCTATTTAGTAGCCCAGATTTTCTTTATTCTTTTCTAATAACAATTGCCTTTACTTTTATAAATGTAATTTTTGTAAATGTTGTTAGTTTTGTTTTATCTCTTGTTGTAACTAGCAAAATTCCAAGAAGAAATTTTTATAGAGCAGGATTTTTTGTACCTTATTTGATTGGGGGAATTGTTTTAGGATATATTTGGCAATTCATATTCAATAATATTTTAGTTGAGCTTGGAAGTTCTCTATCCATAGAGTTCCTTCAAACGTCCTTCTTAAGTCAAGCTAATACTGTTATTTGGACAATGGCTGTAGTTAATACATGGCAATATGCAGGATATATAATGTTAATATATGTAGCATCTATTCAAAGTATACCAACTTCCCTTATGGAAGCTGCAAACGTTGATGGAGCTAAATATTCAACTAGAGTATTTAGAATTCTTATTCCAATGATGGCAAATGCATTTACTATTTCACTATTCTTAACTTTAACCACATCATTCAAACAATTCGATATGAACTTAACCTTAACAAATGGGGGACCGGCTACAAGATTCCTAGGAGCCCCGGTAAAAGCAAGTGAATTGCTCGCAATGAATATTTTTAATACAGCTGCTGCAAACAGAATGGCTGAAGCACAAGCTAAAGCGGTAGTCCTCTTTGTTGTTCTACTTATTGTATCCTTGATACAAGTCACAGTTAATAAAAAGAAAGAGGTGGAAATGTGAGCAAAACTGAATTAGAAAAAAAGAAATATCCAATACATAAATATAGTCAAATATTTTTAGAAATATTTACTATAATCTTATTTATTTTGTTTATGATTCCTTTTGTAATGGTTGTTATTAACTCAGCAAAAACATCAAAAGAAATTATATATAATGCAATAGCAAAACCCACATCTTGGAAACAATTATTTACTAATGTTTCATTAATATTTAGTAACTCTACTGTTGATTACATAGGAGCTTTTGTAGATAGTACTGTCATCACATTTTTCTCATTACTAGTTTTAGCACTATTTTCTTCAATGGCAGCCTGGGTTTTAGTTAGAAACAAAACTGTTTGGTCAACTATTATTTTTATGGCATTTGTTTCAGCTATGGTAATACCATTCCAAGTTCTTATGTATCCTCTAGTCCAATGGCTTAGAATTTTAGGATCCTTTTTTAACATAAAGTTACTAGGAAGTGTTGGAGGAGTTGTTTTTGCTTATTTAGGATTTGGAGCTCCACTTTCAATTTTTATTTTCCATGGATTTATTAAAAATATACCTTATGAACTTGAAGAAGCTGCAACAATAGATGGTTGTTCAAGAGGAAGAACATTCTTTGTAATTATATTCCCATTACTTCAACCAATTATCGTTACAGTTTTAATTCTAAATGGAATTTGGATTTGGAACGACTACCTACTCCCATTACTACTCTTAGGTTCTAATGGAAGAGTTCAAACAATTCCAATTGCTGTAACAGCTTTTGCTGGTGCATATTTAAAGCAATGGGATTTAATTCTAACATCTACCCTTATTGCTATGCTTCCAATTATCGTTCTCTACTTATTTGCACAACGATATATTATTAAAGGTATGGTAGAAGGATCAATTAAATAAAATTTAGGAGACAAAGATTATGAAAATCGTTTTAGTTGGTGCTGGCTCAGTCCAGTTTGGGTACGGTATGCTCGGAGATATTTTTAATAGCTCTGTGTTAAAAGGATGTGAAATTACTCTTCTCGACATAAATGAAGATGCTTTACAAACAGTATTAGAAGGTGCTCTACATTTTACTAAAGAACATTCTCTAAATAATAAAATAACAGCAACAACAAATAGAAAAGAAGCTTTAAAAAATGCTGATTATATTATTTCGTCTATAGAAGTTGGGAATAGGTTTGAATTGTGGGATCAAGATTGGAAGGTACCTCTACAATATGGTATTAACCAAGTTTATGGAGAAAATGGTGGTCCAGGAGGTGTTTTTCACTCTCTAAGAATCATCCCGGTTGTTCTTGATATAATGAAAGATGTAATGGAAGTCTGTCCAGATGCATATGTTTTTAACTTTTCAAATCCTATGACTGCAATATGTACTGCAGTTCATAGAGTTTATCCAAAAGCTAAATTTATTGGTATGTGTCACGAAATAGGTTGGTTATATAAATGGTTACCCCCTATGCTCGATAAAGATATTGATGAATTACACTTTAGAGCAGCGGGACTAAATCACTTTAGTTGTATGATTGAACTACATGACAAAAAAACAGGTAAAGACTTATATCCAGATGTATTAAAGAAAGCAGATGCATTCTTTGAAAAAGAGCCTGGATACAGTGATGTATATGATGAATATCTATCATCAGGAACTCTTCAATCTGAAGAACAATTCTCTAAAACAAGGAGTGAAAAAGAAAGTAATTATAGATGGGCTGACCGTCATATAGCAAGGTTAATGCTTAAAAATTACAACCTTCTTCCAATAACAGTAGATAGTCATTTTGGTGAATACTTAGGTTGGGCTTGGGATATAGTAGATCACAGAGGTATATTAGATTTTTATGATTATTATAAAACAACTCTATCACAAAAGACTTTTTACAAGATTAAAGAAAAAACAAGTGAAAGAGTTATACCAATTATAGAGGGAATTGAAACTAATTCAGGTTATGAAGAAGCAGCTGTAAACATTCCAAATAATGGATTAATCGAAGATTTACCACCTTGGATTGTTTTAGAAGTTCCAGCAATAATTGATAAAAATGGTGTTAATGGAATTAAGATTAATGATATTCCAAAAGGATATTTAGCATTACTTAGATCTTATGTTGGCGTCTATGATTTAACAGCTGAAGCTATTATACATAAAAAGAAAAAATATGTTATTCAAGCTCTATTAGCTAATCCTGTAGTACATCAAGCATCAAAACTTGAGGAATTAGTAGATAGAATGATTGACACTCAAAAACAATGGCTTGGATACTTAAAATAGGAAGTCAAATGTGAAGAAGATAATTTTTGTTTTCTTCTTCACATTTAATTACTGTTCTGATATATATACAAGCAAAACAAAATAATAAAAGAGTAGAAAATGCCAACGATTAAATTTATTGCTAAAAAAGCAGGTGTTAGCCCTACTACAGTAACTAATGTCCTTCATGGGAATTATGCTAGGGTGTCTAAAGCAACTCGCGAGAAAGTAGAAACATATCTAAAAAAATATAATTATGCTCCTAATATGGGGGCTATGATTCTTGCGCAAAATGACTCTCGAATCATTGGTGTAATTATGTTTATGGAACCTCGTTGGAATGAAACAGTACTTGAAGATCCTTTTTCATCAGCAATTTTAGGTGCTATGGAAGAAGAAATTCGTGCAATGGGCTACTTTTTCATGTTACATACAACAACAGATAAAGAAGAAGTGGTCCGTCTTGCAAAAACTTGGAAACTCGCTGGATTAATTCTAGTATGGGTTCCAAGAAACATTGGCCCAATCATTTTAGATAGTGTAGAAAGCCCGGTTGTTTTTATTGATTCACACCTAGCAACTAAAGATAAAACATATCATAGTGTAGGACTAAAAGATGAAGAAGGTGGCTATTTAATTTCTCGATATCTTTTAGAAATGGGACATAGAAAAGTAATATTTCTTGCAAATGATACGCTCTTCTCTGGGACTGATTTACATCGTTTTAGAGGTTGTCAAAAGGCATTTAAAGAAAGAAATATAGATCTTGATTTAGATGAAAAAATTCTACTCTCAAAAGAAAAAAGTGAAAGGTATAAAACATACTCAAAACTATCAAGTAAAGAAATGCCTTACACGGCCTTAGTTTTTTCATCAGATTACTATGCAGCTGAGGCTGTAAGTTATTTACAAGATTGTGGAATCAGGGTGCCTGAGGATATTTCAGTTACTGGATTTGATGATAATATCTTCTCAAGAATGATTCATCCTCACCTAACAACTATCCACCAAAACTCCAGCGATAAAGGTCGAATTGCGGTATCGATGTTAATGAAACTAATAAAAAAACAAGAAATTGAACAACCTAATGTACAATTAGATGTAGAACTTGTTATTAGAGACTCTGTAAAAGATATTAATAATTAAGATTCTTTTCTCAGAATTTTCTCCATAGACTTCCCTTTTGAAAGTTCATCTACTACTTTATCTAAATATCGAATCTCTTTCATAAGAGGATTTTCTATATTTTCTACCCTAATACCACACACAATCCCTTTAATTAAAAATCTATTAGGATTTAAATTAGGGGCTTTTTCAAAGAATGTTTTAAAATCAATATTATCATTTATTACTTTGTTTAAAGCCTCTTCATCATAACCAGTTAGCCAATAGATAATGTGATCTAATTCAGATTTACTTCTACCTTTTTTCTCAATCTTTGCTAAGTATAGCGGGTAAACTTTGCTAAAACTCATTGCAAATATCTTATGAGTATCCATTTTACACCTCCAAAATTAAAACTATAGAGCAATAACAAAGCAATTTTGTTAATCAATCAGTTTATAGTTGATAATCACGATATTAGATTAACACACAAATAATAAAGTTAACAATGATACAGTTAGATAACCTTAATTTTTGAAAAACAGATTATTACTTATTAAGTTTTTTTAATTAGTCTAATTTATATAAAGCCTATAAAGGCTTAATAGGTATTTAAATTAACATCAGAAATTTATTCAACTATTGTAAAATAAGGTAAATTGAGCAAAAATATATTATAAAGAAGAGGTTGTTAATTCATTCTCTTTAAGAAATTATCTAAAAAATTAAGGACATAATTTAATGTTAAAAGTTAAAATAACTGTTATTAGAAAAGCTTGTTATACTGATTTAATTGAAAAATATGAAAACCCTTTAGAAAATCCTTGTGATATGGAAGAAGGACAAGTGTTTATCGCAAATGGTTGGAAAAAACCTGCAGGTTTTTGTGATAGTGCTTGGCAATGCATTAGTTCATTTGTAATGGCACTTTCACACGGTGGAGAAAATTTTTATGATGGTTGGATGAAAAATAGTAAATCAGCAATGATTTCTTGCAATGACGGATTTAGACCAGTTAGTTTTTTACTTGAAGCATTAGAAAAAGAAGCTAACTAAAACTATAATTATTTACATTAAAATTAATTATCAATATCAAAACTTTAATAAATAACGGTCCTTGAAATAGGACCGTATATAATAATTAAATTTCAACAACTTTTATCATATTTGTTCTCCCTGGAGATCCAACAGGAACCCCTGCAGTTATAACTATTTTATCCCCAGGTTGTATAGCACCAAGATTTTGTAAATATTTAGGTGCAATCTCAAACAGTTCGTCAAGAGAACTTAATTGAGGGATAATAATTGGTGTTACCCCCCAAGAGAGAGCAAGACGTTGTGCTGTTTGTTTAAATGGACTATATGCAATTATTGGAACAGCAGGTCTATACTTAGAAATCAATCTTGCAGAACCGCCTGAATGAGTAAAACAAGTAATATAAGCTGCTTTAATTTCCATTGCTAGTTCACGTGTTGCTACACCAACAGCCTCAGTTGTACTTTTCTTTCTGTTAATCTCAATATCTTCTTGATTCAATCTTTGATCTAAAACAAGTCTTTGGTAAGTTAAACTTGCTTCTGTATGTGTAATTATTCTATTCATAAATTCTACTGCACGCAAAGGATAATCCCCAGCAGCAGTTTCTCCAGAAAGCATTACAGCACTAGTTCCATCTAAGATAGCATTTGCAACATCACCTGCCTCGGCTCTAGTTGGTCTTGGATTAGAAATCATAGATTCTAACATTTGAGTAGCAGTAATAACAGGGACCCCAGCTATATTACATTCTCTAATAAGTCTTTTTTGTATAACAGGAACTTCTTCAGCAGAAGTTTCAACACCAAGATCTCCACGGGCAATCATTATCACATTAGATTCTGCAATAATATCTGTAATATCTGTAACAGCTTCAGGCTTTTCGATCTTTGAAATAATTGGAATATCACGACCATAAGTTTTATACATGAATTTTCTTAAAGCTGTAACATCACTAGAACTTCGTACAAATGAAAGAGCGACAAAATCAAGATTGTTTTTAAAAGCAAAAGCCAAATCTTGCTCATCTTTTTTAGTGTAAGAAGACAAGTGTTTTAATTTAGTTTCAGGTAAATTAACACCCTTTCGAGGTTTAACTGTTCCACCATCAACAACTTCGGTAGTAATAACTTTACCTTTTACATCAGTAACTTTTAAAGCTATAAGACCATCATCAATTAGAATTCTTGCCCCTAATTTAACTTCTTGATGTAGATAAGGATAATCGATACTTATTTGACTTCTATCACCAAGACAAGGTTCTGTTGTAATTTTTAAAGTGTCTCCTTCCTTTACCTCAAAAGAATCTACTTCTAATTTACCAACACGAATTTTAGGTCCTTGTAAGTCTTGAAAAATAGCAATAGGGATATCAAGCTCCTCAGAAACTTGGCGTGCCCAATCTACAGTTCTTTGGTGTTCTTCATGATCACCATGACTAAAATTAAGTCTAATAACTCTTGCTCCAGACTTTATAATATCAACTATCATTTCATAACTTCTCGAAGAAGGACCTATGGTGGCTACAATTTTTGCATTAGTTGTCTTGTATTTCATCTCTCACCTCTCATAATTTTATGTAACGGCATATATATTAAGTATACAAGATTATTTTTAGGAAAACCATAGCAAGTAATATAGAAAACGATTATTAATGTGTTCAGTAAATAATTGAGAAGAGCAAATTTTACTCATTATTATATAAAAATGTATTAATTTTTAGGACATTCTTATTTTTCAAAAGTTTAAAAAATCCTTAAATTTAACACAAAAATAAAGGCAATAAATATGTATTTATCATTGATATATAATTAAATAAGGAAGTAAAATAGTAAAAAAAAGAAAATAAAGAAGAAAATATTATGTTAAATTTAGAAGCAGTGGATAAAGTTGAAATAACTGTAATTATGGATAATTATGCTGATTGGATTCTTTTAGATACACCATATGTAAAAAGAGCAATTGGAGCAAAAGATGGAAGAGAACTAAAAGTACCATTAATGGCTGAACACAGTCTATGTCTTTTAATAAGGATATACAAAGATAATGTGAAATATGATATTTTACTCGATACTGCAGAGAATGGAGTTTCTCTAAAAAATAATATAGACATTTTGGGTTTAAATTTAAAAACAGTAAAGTCTTTAGTAATAAGTCATGCACACAGCGATCATACCCATGGACTTTCTTGGGTTATCTCACAATTAGATGAAAATGCTCAAGTAATAGCTCACCCAGATGTATTTCTAAGTGGAAGAACTTTTGTTGAAAATGGAGTTTCAATTATAAATGATTGTCCAGAAAGAAAAACAATTTTAAGTCATGGGAATTCAATAATTGATTCTTTAAACCCTTATAGTCCTAACAATAAATTATTTGCGGTAACAGGAGAAATTCCAAGAACAACAGATTTTGAAAAATTAGAATATGAATCTTACCTAACTAGAAATGGAGTAAAGGAATTTGATAATATCCTTGATGATCAAGCAATAGTAATCAATATTAAAGATAAAGGATTGCTCATAATTTCAGGCTGTGCACATGCAGGAATTATTAACACAATTAAATATGCTCAAGCGATAACAGCAATTGATAAAATTCATGGAGTAATTGGTGGATTTCATTTACCACCTAATATAGATTCAAAAGTTACAAAAAAAACTATAGAAGCTTTAAAACAAATGAATCCCAATATTGTAGTTCCAATGCATTGTACAGGTATTTATGCAATCTCTCAATTCATAAATGAATTTAAAGATAAATGTAATTTATCATGCGTTGGATCAACTTTTATATTTTAACTTAAATTGAATAATCTAAAATAAAAACACTTGAAGTTAACCATAAAGTTTTCAAGTGTTTATTATAATTTACAAATTAATACTAATGAGCATAAAGCATCTCAATTTCTTTTTTATAATACTCCATAATAATATTACGTTTTAACTCAAGTTTAGAGCTTAATTCTTTACCAACCTCAAAAGGTTTATCAAGAATTACAAATCTATTAATCAATTCATGCTTTTTAAAACCTAGTTTACAATTTATTTTTTCATCAATTTTTTCTTTGATATAATTATGTAAAAGCTCTTTATCATCTTTATATTTTTCATTTAATTGTCCCATCAACTCTTTTATAGAATTTACATTTGGAACAATTAAAGCAGATAAATATTTTCTATCTTGCCCAATAACAATAACATTATCAATAAAATCTAATTCACTTAATTTACCTTCAATTGGAACAGGCTCTAAATTTTCTCCACCGGCTAAAACAATAGTATCTTTAGCCCTACCAACAATTGAAATCTCATTATTAATAGTTCTAGTTACTAAGTCACCAGTGTTTAAATAACCATCTTCATCAATTGCAAGTTTTGTAGCTTCTTCATTATTATAGTACCCCTTCATAACATGAGGGCCTTTAACCTGTAAAACACCTTTTTCACCAATACCTACTTCCTTATTATCTTCATCAACAATTTTGATTTGATAACCATCAACCAAAGTCATTGTACCTACAATAGGTTTAACAAGATTTCTGACAGTAATAATTGGTGCAGTCTCAGTCATTCCATAACCATTTAACAAAGTAATACCAATAGAATTAAAGAAAGTATCTACACCCTTTGGCATTGAGCCGCCGGCACTAATTCCACAAATTAAACTATTTCCAAAAATACCTTTAATTTTATTAAACATCATTTTTTTACCTAGTAAATAAAGAGGATAATGAACAGCCATCTTTACAAGTCCATCAACTACTTCAAAACCTCTAAAGTTTTTCTCTTTATATCGAGGTAGTAAATTATGAAATTTATTATAGCCTTTTCTTAAATTGATAGCATTATTGATCAAAATAAAACTTAAAGCCTTTGTAAAACTATTTGATTTTCTGATCTTTTTCTCAACAGTTTTATTAACTGATTGCCAAATCCTTGGAACGGATGAAAACCAATGTGGATTAACTTTTTGAAAGTCACTTAGCATTATTTTACTAATAGGTTTACTGTAGTACATAGCTTGGGAAAAATAAATTGCAACATATGCTACAGATCTTTCAAAAGAGTGCCAAATAGGAAGAACAGTCATCCATCTTTGTCCAGGTAAAAATTGGTTATTCACAAATTTCTGTAAATGAGTAACTTCGTGAATATAATTTTTATTAGTTAGCATAACACCTTTACAAGTGCCTGTAGTACCACTTGTAAATATTATGGTTACCAAATTATCTTCTTTTCCAGTTTCAAGATTTTGAATAATTTTATCTTTTAAAGTAGAATCGTTTTCAATTAAAGTTTGACCTTTTTCTAATAAATCATATAATCTTACAACTGAGAATTCACTTTCTTCAGTTATTTGAGCATCTTCCATTAGTATCAAATTTTTCAGATGAGGCAGATCTTTTTTTAACTTATTAAACCTCTTTATAGTACGATTATTTTCTACAAAACAAGTTGTAACCTTAGTGTCATTAAGGATTTGTATTAACTCAATATCTGTAGCATCCAAACCTCTTGGAACATCAGCACAACTTAAATACTGAAGAGCTAAATCACTATATATCCATTCTTTTCTATTATCACTAATTATTGCAACTAATTGTTGCTCTTGAAACCTAAAATTTACAAATAAGGCTAGTGCTAAACTAATAACTTTATATTCTACTTCACGATATGTTTCATCTATAAAAACACCTTTTTTATTCTTAGTGCTAAGCATTGTTAGTTCTGGATTGTCTAATGTACTTTTATGAAACATTTGTGCTACGGTCTTTACCACTTGTAACTCCTATAATGGAAAACTAATAAATATAATACGCATTAGCAACCTCTCAAATTCTAAGAAATTTGATCTTTTAATCAAAAATATTAACTAATATCAGTTTGTTATACTTTAATTTAGGGGTTTTAAGAAAATTGAGATATATGTATTTTAAATGTAGTTTATTTTTCCTTTAATTATTATACAACTGTGTAAAAATAATGGCTTATTTTTATTTAATTGTATAATTTAATATTGCTATATAGTATTATAAGAACATTAAATTAGCAATCAAAATATTTAATAGGATATATAAAATTTCAATTTAAAACCTTATTTATAATAAAATTTATATACATCTACCTTCCCCCTATTCCCTTCAAAACAATTGACAGGCTTTTTATTGTATGCTATCTTTCATGAGTAATTACTCATATACAAAAGAGAATTATATTTTTTTAATAGTTAATATGAGTAAATGAGCATATAGTAATATAAATAAACAAGGGAAAAAAATTATGGTAGAAATATTTAAAGCTTTAGCAGAAGAGAGCAGACTTAGGATATTATCACTTCTATTGGAAAATGATATGTGTGTATGTGAGATTGAAAATTGTCTTAGCCTAAAACAATCTAATATTTCACGTCATTTATCTAACTTAAAAGCTAGTGGCATATTAGAAAGCTACAAGAAAGCTCAATGGTCATATTACAAAATCAATAATAACTTTATCCAAGAAAACCAAGAACTTTGGGTATATCTAGAAAAAAGGTTGAAAGAGTTACCAAGCTATCAAGAAGATTACAAAAAAATGAAAAAGTGCAAATCAGAAAATATATGTAATTGTTTGATATAGTGCTTGCTTAGCACATTTCAAACATCATTTATTATATAAGAGAAAAAGATAATTAGGAGTATTTTAGTATGGACAAAAATAAGTCAGCAGATATAAGTTTTTTTGAAAAGTATCTTACATTATGGGTAGCCCTATGTATGGTAGTAGGAATTTTAATTGGAAAATTCACTCCAGCTATTCCAGAATTTTTAGGTAAATTTGAATATGCAAATGTTTCAATACCTATTGCAATTCTTATTTGGATTATGATTTATCCAATGATGATGAAAGTTGATTTCCAAAGTGTTAAAAACGTTGGAAAGAACCCAAAAGGATTATATTTAACTTGGGTTGTTAACTGGCTAATAAAGCCATTCACTATGTACTTGATTGCATCTTTTTTCTTCTTTGTAGTATTTAAAGCAATAATTCCTGCAGATCTTGCAAAAGATTATCTAGCTGGGGCTGTTCTATTAGGAGCTGCGCCATGTACAGCTATGGTATTTGTATGGAGTCATTTAACAAAAGGGAACCCCGCTTATACAGTTGTACAAGTTGCAACAAACGACTTAATTATATTAGTTGCATTTACCCCAATTGTAGCTTTCCTTTTAGGTGTTAGTGGAGTTCAAGTCCCATGGGATACTCTTATTCTATCAGTTGTTTTATTTGTAGTTATCCCTCTTGTGGCAGGTGTATTAACTAGAATTTCAGTTGTTAAAAATAGAGGTGAAAAATATTTTAATGAATCCTTTATTCCAAAATTTGGCAATATTACTATTGCCGGCTTGCTATTAACACTAATTATTATATTTTCTTTCCAAGGTGATGTAATTTTAGAAAACCCATTACACATATTGTTAATTGCAATTCCACTAACAATTCAAACATTCCTTATCTTCTTTATTGCCTACTTAGCAGCAAGATTATTAAAACTAAAACATAATATTGCAGCTCCAGCTGGTATGATTGGAGCATCGAACTTCTTTGAACTTTCAGTAGCTGTTGCTATAGCATTATTTGGTACAACATCTCCTGTTGCACTAGCTACAATAGTTGGAGTTCTTGTTGAAGTGCCAGTTATGTTAACACTTGTTAAAATTGCAAACGATACTAAACATTGGTTTGAAAAGCCAGCTCATGAAACTTTAAAAAAACAATAATTATAGGATTACAACTTTATATGAAAAAGATAACTATATATGAAGCAGCTATGTGTTGCCCAACAGGACTTTGCGGTGTAGGCGTTGATCCTGAGCTACTTAGAATATCTACTGTAGTCAATGCTTTAAAGAAAAAAGGGATAGTAGTTAATCGATATAATTTAACTTCTTCCCCTATGAAATTTATGACTAATCAAACAGTAAATAAAATGATAAATGACGATGGTGTAGATAACTTACCCTTCACTTTAGTAGATGAAGAAGTTCTAATCACCGGCAGATACCCTACTAATGAAGAACTTGCAAACTTACTAGAATTACCTGTTAATTTTATTGATGAAGAAATTGATAGTAATAAATAAAGACCAAAAAACAAAATGAATTTTCATAGAGAGATAATAATGATACAAAACTTTAATCCACAAAAGATTAAATTAACTAAATATATGTTTTATACAGGCAAAGGTGGCGTTGGAAAAACTTCAACAGCCTGTGCTACAGCAGTTACCCTTGCAGATAGTGGAAAGAAGGTCCTTTTAATAAGTACAGATCCTGCATCTAATTTACAAGATGTTTTTAATACTGAACTAAATAATAAAGGTATTTCTATTAAAGAAGTTAAAAACCTTGTTGTTGCAAATTTAGATCCAGTTAAAGCAACAGAAGAATACAAAGAATCAGTAATTGCACCATATAGAGGGAAACTCCCAGAGGCTGTACTAAATAATATGGAAGAACAGCTTTCAGGTTCATGTACTGTAGAAATAGCCGCTTTTAATGAATTTTCTAAATTCATTACTGACGAAGATATCCAAAGTAAATATGATAACATCATCTTTGATACTGCCCCAACAGGACATACTCTTAGAATGTTACAACTACCCTCAGCTTGGGACAATTTTATAAGTGAGAGCACTCACGGGGCCTCTTGTTTAGGACAGCTATCTGGGCTTGAAGGTAAGAAAGAAGTTTACAAAAAAGCTGTAGATACTTTATCTGATAAGACACTAACTACTCTAGTGTTAGTATCTCGTCCAGAAACCGCTCCTTTAATTGAAGCTCAAAGAGCCTCTATGGAACTCTCTGAAATTGGTGTTGATAATCAGATGCTTATAATAAATGGTATTATGACATCTCATGATGATGAAATTTCACAAAGGTTATATGAGAAACAGCAATTAGCCCTTTCTGCCATGCCAGAAAAACTAAAATCAATTGTTACATATATGGTTCCTCTAAGAGGATACAATGTTACAGGAATTGAGAATGTTAGATCACTTTTAACCAGAGATAACTTAATACAAAGAGATCAAATTATAAATGCAAAAAAAATTCCTAATCTTAAAGATATTATTGAAGATCTCTCAAATAGTAACAAAAAAGTTATTTTTACTATGGGTAAAGGTGGAGTTGGAAAAACAACAATCGCTGCTGCTATAGCATTAGGCTTATCTCAAAAAGGTAAAAAAGTACATCTTACAACAACAGATCCAGCAGCTCATCTAAAATATGTTATTTCTGAAAGCGATGGGATTACAATGAGTCATATTGATGAGGGTGCAGAATTAAACAAGTATCAAGAAGAAGTTTTATCTAATGCTAGAAAAACTATGTCGGCTGAAGATGTAGCTTATATTGAAGAGGACTTAAGGTCCCCTTGTACTCAAGAAATAGCTGTATTTAGAGCCTTTGCTGAAATTGTAGCAAAGGCAGAAAATGAAGTTGTTGTAATAGATACAGCTCCTACAGGACATACGCTTCTACTTTTAGAATCTACACAGAGCTATAATCAAGAAATTGAACGCTCTAAAGGTGATATCCCTGAATCAGCAAAAAAACTTTTACCTAGACTTCACAATGCTGATGAAACAGAAGTTATAATCGTAACTCTCCCTGAGGCTACACCTGTTTACGAAGCTAAAAGATTAGAAGAAGACTTAAAAAGAGCTAAAATCAACAATAAATGGTGGATAATTAACTCATCCTTATATCAAACAAGAACTACTAATAAGATGCTATCAGCAAAAGCAAGCAATGAAATTGAATGGATTAATAAAGTTGATGCTCACGCAAATGGTAATTTTGCAGTTATAGCTTGGCAACCAGATGAAATTAAAGGTGAAAATTTAGAAACTTTAATATCTTAATAGAAAAAAGAAAATAATAATAATTAGAGGCAATAAAATATGAAAATTACAAATAATGCTAAAACAATGCTTCAAGAAGTACTTGCTTCAAATAATTGTGACTGTTTAAAAGCTATGTTACAACAATCTTGTTGTGGAACTTCTCTTGTATTCAATATGGCAAAGTTAGAAGAAGGAAACGAGCCAACTTCTATCAATGGCATTTCAGTATTGATGGAAGAAGATGTTAAACAAAGAGCTGAAACTGTAACAATAGCAGTAGAAGATGGAGAATTAGCTATCTTAGATGAAGCATCATCAGGGTGCTGTTAACACCTAAATTAACTCTAACCCCTTGATATATTTATATTTTCAAGGAGATTAGATTTACTAATAAATATTTTCCAAAAATTATGTAATTTAGGATTTTATATATATCTATTAGAAATAAATAGAGTTATACTTATCCTTCAAAGGCTCTAGAAAAATAACTTTTCAATCTATGTGATATAAGTTTTTTGATTTTCTTCTGATAACAGATTAAGTTAAATTTACTCATATTATTATAAAGAATTCACATCCCAAATTATGATTATTTGTATATAAAAATTACAATATAAAACGATACCATCTAAACAAAAGTTACTAAATAATCTATATTACCCACATGTTATTTTACTTTGCTCCCTTAGAAGGAATTACAAATTATATTTATAGAAATACTTATGCTAGTTATTATAAAAGTGTAGATAAGTTTTTTACACCTTTTCTAAATACTAATGTAGATGGTTGTCTTGTTTCAAAATCTGAAAAAGATATAAAAAAAGAAAACAATAAAGACATTAAGCTTGTTCCTCAACTATTAACCAACAATCCTAGCACTTTTAATATTGTTGCCACTAAATTAAAAAATGAAGGTTATAATGAAATAAATTTGAATTTAGGCTGTCCTTCTGGAACTGTTACAAGTAAAAAAAGAGGATCTGGGCAATTAAAAGATATTGATGCTCTTAAAGCTTTCTTAGATGAAATTTTCAACAAAAGGATTCAAGAAATATCAATTAAAACAAGAATTGGTTTTTCTGATCCTAAAGAAATGGAATCCCTTCTTCCCCTTTTTAATAATTATCCCTTAAAAGAGTTAATAGTACACCCTAGAGTTAGAGATGATTTTTATAAAGGGCCAATTCATATAGATGTTTTTAGAGATATTGTTAAAGAATCTAAAAATGAAGTTTGTTATAATGGTAATTTATGTACCGCATCTCAGATTAAGAATTTTGTAAAAGACTTCCCTTCTATAAACAAAATAATGATTGGTAGAGGATTAATAGCAAATCCAGGTTTAATTGAAGAATTTAAAACAGGCCAAGCTTCAAGTTTAGAAATTTTTAAAGAATTTCATGATTCTATTTATAATCAATATTCAAATATTCTTTATGGAGAGAAAAGTTTATTATATAAAATGAAAGATCATTGGAAAGTTTGGAAAATTAATTTCCCAGAAAATACAAAAGAAATTAAGAAAATACAAAAATCACAAAATATAATATCCTATAAAAAAGCAGTTGATTTGATTTTAAAATAAAGTTATATCAAGTTTAATAATGCTATTTATCATTGCTATATTTAGAATCAAAGTTTTAAAACCGTAAACAAAGAAGTTTGGTTTTCCTTTATGTAAAAAAAGCTAGCTTGATTACATAGAAGCTAGCTTTTTCTAATTTAAAATAACAATAAAGATAAATTAACCAAATATTGACTTAACTATATTGTTCTTTATTCCATCGACCTTTTTATTCATCTCATATTTGACAGATTCATCTAACAAATACTTATAAAGTTCTTCAGCATTATCTCTGCGACTTAAATAATCTAAAGCCGACATATCTGTTTGGTAATTCATTTTATTTATATCAGGGAAATACGAAACTATTACTTCTAATACTTCAATATTAGTAGTATAGCGTGCTGCAATCATTAAAACTGTATCTCCATTCATTATTTCAGCATCAATATCAGTTCCTTTTGATTTCTCTTTCTCTAAATAAGCCTTTATTGCTACACTATCATCAATATTTGCTATTAAATATTGATAATCTTCGGTATTATCAATAGGTTCATCTGAAGTTGAACAGCCAATAAACAAAGTAGTAAATACTACTATAATAAGAATTATAGATTTTTTCATTTTTTCCCCTTTTCTTTTTTAATTGTTACCTAATTATAAAATAATATATTTTTGTTAGCAAGAATAATAATCTCTAATTTTTAAGTTTACTAATGTTTTGTTTATATTTTTATCGAAAAACTTAGCTTTTTTTTAAAACTATCTACCATCAAAGCATTATTTTTAGAGTATTTTTTAACCTAATTAGAAAAACTCTTGTTGATTAATATATCAACATATACCAAATATCTAAGTTTTTTTTAATGAAATTTATTGGCAAATCATTTTAATGCCACTATACTGCAACAAATTGCAACATAATTCATTATAAAATATCAGGAGTATTTATGTTTAACTTAGAGAAAAGTTCAATCTTTGAACTCAATGGAATGCCATCCATAGGGAAATCAATTCCTATGGCTTTACAGCATGTAGTAGCAATGATTGTTGGTTGTGTAACACCTGCTTTAATTATTTCTCAGGCTGTCACATCGTCAGTTGACAATCATGGAATAATATTAGTTCAATCTGCACTAATAACAGCTTCAATAGCAACATTTATTCAACTATTTCCAATAGGAAAATATTTTGGTTCCAAATTGCCAGTTATTATGGGGGTTAGTTTTGCTTATCTTTCAAGTATGCTAGCTATTGCTGAAGGATATGATTTAAGTGCTATTTTTGGCGCACAAATTGTTGGTGGTATAATTGCCGCTATAGTTGGTGTTTTTGTTAGAAAAATTAGAAGATTTTTCCCTCCAATGATTACAGGGACTGTAGTATTTACAATTGGATTATCGCTTTATCCAACAGCAATAAATTACATGGCAGGAGGAGTTGGGAGTCCAAATTACGGAAGTTGGCAAAATTGGTCGATTGCAATTTTGACTTTAACCATTGTAACAACACTAAATCATTTTGGAAAAGGACTGATAAAACTCTCCTCAATTCTTATTGGTATTGTTGTAGGTTATATAGTCGCAATACCTTTTGGTATGATTAATTTAACTCCAGTATCAACTGCAAAAGTCTTCCAACTACCACAATTCTTACCTTTTGGCATTTCATTTGAGCTATCAGCTTGTATGGCTTTGGGCATTCTTTTTACTATAAATGCTATTCAAGCTATTGGGGATTTTTCAGCAACAACTATTGGGGGGCTAGATAGAGAACCTACTAATTCAGAGCTACAAGGTGGTATTATAGGATATGGTTTATCAAATGTATTAGGAGCTTTTTTTGGGGGTCTTCCAACTTCAACCTATTCTCAAAATGTAGGTATTGTAGCAAGTACTAAAGTTATAAATAGAATTACTTTAGGAATGAGTGCTACTATATTACTAATAGCTGGATTAATACCAAAATTCTCTGCAATTTTAACTACGATTCCTCAATGTGTTTTAGGTGGAGCGACAATATCAGTATTTGCATCAATTGCTATGACTGGAATGAAACTAGTAACTAGTGAAAAAATGAATTATAGGAATTCATCAATTGTTGGACTTTCTGCAGCATTGGGAGTTGGAATTAGCCAAGCAAGTGGTGCTATTGCTAGTTTTCCACCTTGGTTTATAATGATTTTCGGAAAATCTCCTGTAGTTCTAGCTACACTTACTGCAGTTATTTTAAACATCATTTTACCAACAGAAAAAGAAAGTGAAAAAAAAGAACTTAAACAAATTGATAAGAGTATTTAATAACTAATTTAAAAGTTATTGCTTAAAATTAAAGATACCTTTTTGCTATATTTATTAAATAATCAATAAATCAGGCTAAAAGGTATCTATATATTAAATGGGAAAAATAAATTTTAAGCAGAAAAATAATTAGTAAAAATATTTTGTTCTATCTAAGAAATAAATAATTCAAAACCCTCTTACTCATTTATTGAATTCAAAGCTCTATACTTGTTAGGACTTATTCCATATTTCTTAATAAAAGAAGCATGAAATCTCTGAAGAGATCCAAATCCACATTCACTAGAAATTTCTTTTATTTGAAGATTAGATCTAACTAATAACTCTCTAGCTTTTTGCAACTTTTCTTCAACTATAAAAGAATGAATACTTGTATTAAATAT
Organism: Pleomorphochaeta sp.; assembly: GCA_028532815.1. Lineage (GTDB taxonomy): Bacteria > Spirochaetota > Spirochaetia > Sphaerochaetales > Sphaerochaetaceae > Pleomorphochaeta. The sequence continues at coordinate 37,470 of JAQQAS010000066.1, read as the reverse complement.
CTTTCTAAATCTTATTTCCAAAGTTCTTCTACTACAACCAATTTGATTAACAATATCATTTACACTAAAACTAGTACCTATATTTTTTTTTATAAATAAAATAGCTTGAGTTACAAAAATATCTCCATCAAAAAGTAAGGTAGTAGATTCTCTCTCAACTACATCCAAAGGAGGTATTCTATAAACTATTTTTTTATTTTCATCTTCGATTAACGCATCTAATACTTTAGCAGCAGTATACCCAATTTTCTCTAACTGAAGTGCCATACTTGATAAAGTTGGTTTTGAGAGCATACACAAAAGTTCTTCATTATCTACACCTAAAATAATAATATCTGAAGGAACATTTATTGATAAAACCCTAAGAGTATTTGCAACCTTCATGGCTGATAAATCATTACAACAAAATAATCCAGTATGATGAGGTAATGATTTCAACCAATTTTGGAAATCAACATCATTATGATTATAAATATCTTTCCACCAATTAAGAGGTCGGCTAAAACAATTTAATTTTTCAAAATTAATATTTAAACTACTGCTAAAACCAAGCATTCGCTCTCTAGACCAATTAGTATTTGAGACTAAACACATAGCAAAATTTCTTACTCCTAAGTTATAGAAATACTTACCACATCTACCCCCAGTATCCCAATCATCATTTCTTACTGTAGAAATCTTATTTGAAAAATAAGCTCCTGCAATATCAACAACAGGTATATTTAGTTTTTCATACATTTCTTTTTCTTCTACAGTTTCTATTCTTGCTATTAATGCATCAATGTATTTTGTATCTTCAAAAAACCAATGACCAGCACCATTTATTTCCCAATCAATTTTATTCTTTGAATACTTTAATACCCCTTTAGCTACACTATTATCATAATGGTCTTGAAATGTTAGTTTTAATCCAATTTTTTTCATACTTAATTATAGCATATATTACGCAAAATAGTACTTTATTTTCGCTTTTTAAGCATTGTTAATATTTATATTCATAATAAGATATCAATATAAAGATAGGAGGTTTTATGGAAGTACCTTATTTTACAACAATTAATAATAATAAAATTCCCGCTATTGGGTTTGGAACTTTTGGCTCCGACCATGTTTCTAATAAAGAAATGATGGAAAGTGTTAGACTTGCTATAAAAGCAGGCTATAGACACATCGATTGTGCTAGTGTTTATGGAAATGAAAAAGAAATTGGTATTGTTCTAAAAGAAGCAATGGATGGTAAATTAACCAAGAATAAAATACCAAGAGAAGAATTCTGGATTACATCAAAATTATGGAACGACAAACATAAAAAAGAAGATATTAGACAATCTTTTATGAAAAGTTTAAGAGATCTTGGCCTTGATTATTTAGATTTATATCTTGTTCATTGGCCATTTCCAAATTATCATCCTCCAGGATGTGATGTTAGCTCTAGAAGTCCAGATGCAAAACCATATATCCATAAAGACTTTATGATTTTATGGAGAGAATTTGAGAAGTTAAAACAAGAAGGACTTGTCAAAGAAATTGGTGTAAGTAATGTTACAATTCCAAAGCTAAATAAGATTTTACCAGATTGTAAGATAAAGCCAAGTGTAATCGAAATGGAAATGCATCCTCATTTCCAGCAAAAAGAACTTAGAGATTATGCAATTAAAAATAATATGACAATTATTGGTTTTTCTCCTCTTGGATCTCCAAATAGACCCGATCGAGATAAAACAAGTACGGATACAGTTGATTTAGAAGATCCTGTTGTATTAGATATTGCAAAAGCTCATAATACTCATCCAGCACTAATTTGCTTAAAATGGGCTCATTCAAATAATGTAATTCCTATTCCTTTTTCAACTAAAGAAAAAAATATTATTTCAAATTTAAAAAGTGTGTGTGAAGACCCACTTAGTGAAGCAGAACTAAAAAAATTAAATAAAATAGATAAAAACTGTCGTCTTATAAAAGGTCATGTATTTTTGTGGGAAGGTGCAAAAGATTGGCATGATTTATGGGATGAAAAAGGATTTATTGTAAGTTAAAACCATAGGAGGATATTATTATGGAAAAGAAAACAATGTTAGGAGCAACATTACCAGGCAATAGTAGTGTTTCATTTGATCAATATGAAATACCAACACCAGGTCATGGTCAAGTATTACTTAGAATGAAATCTTCTACTATCTGTGGTAGTGATATCAGATGTATTTATAGAGAACATTTAGGAAAAGGTCCTGAAGGATACCAAGGGGTAATTGCTGGACATGAACCTTGCGGACAAATTATTGAAGAAGGACCTGGTTTAAAAAGATTTAAGAAAGGTGATAGAGTTATTGTTTATCATATCTCAGGTTGTGGTGTTTGTCATGAATGTAGACAAGGATACATGATTAGTTGCACTTCTGAAAAACGAGCCGCATATGGTTGGCAACGAGATGGAGGAATGGCTGAATACCTACTAGCAGATGAGAAAGATTTAGTAGCCCTACCAGATAGTCTCTCCTATAGTGATGGAGCTCAGGTTGCTTGTGGTTTTGGAACTGTTTACGAAGGCATTGAAAAAGCCGGTGTATCCGGAAATGACGCTGTATTAGTTGTAGGACTTGGTCCAGTTGGATTAGCTTGTCTAATGCTTTGTAAAGCAATGGGAGCTAATAAACTAATTGGAATAGAAACCCAACCTGCTAGAATTGAAGTAGCTAAGAAGCTAGGATTAGTTGATGAAGCATTCTTAGCTGGTCCTGATAATGTAGAACAAGTTAAAGCTGCAACAGGCGGACATGGTGTTGAAAGAGCATTTGACTGTTCTGCAAGTGATCCTGGTAGAGCTACAGCAATAAGAGCTACAAGAAAATGGGGAAAAATTGTCATGATCGGTGAAGGGGGAACTGTACACTTTAATCCAAGTGAAGACATGCTTCATGATCAAAAGACTCTAATTGGTTCTTGGGTAACAAGTATATGGAAAATGGAAGATTTAGTTGAGAAAATTGTTAGGTGGAATATCCATCCTGAAGATTTAATTACTCACCGTTTCCCTTTAGAAAAAGCAGATGAAGCTTATGCATTAATGGCTAGTGGAGCTTGTGGAAAAGTTGCAGTTTGCCAAGATGAAGAATTAAAATAATATAATTATTAAAAAAAGTAGTTGGGGGTGCATTAGATAATTCAAGTGATATTACTTACACTAATAGAAGCTAAGTCATTATTTTATTTGACATAAGCAATAAGTAGGATTATCGTTTAATTAATAGGTTCAACTTTGAATGACCCTAAATTTATCAAGAGAGGTATTTATATGAGTGTAAAAAATGCAATGACTTCAGAATTTCTCCATTCTGCATATAGTGGAGAAAGCATGGCACATATGCGCTACTTAATTTGGAGCGATATGGCAAAAAAAGAAGGCTTTAATAATATTGCTAGATTATTTAAAGCTATAGCTTATGCTGAAAGTGTACATGCAGGAAACCATTTTAAAGAAATAGGTGGTTCCACTTCAGATGCTGCTGTAACAGGTGGTGGAGTTTTTGGAGTTGGTAAAACTGTAGATAACCTTCAAGGTGCGATAAATGGTGAGGTACATGAAGTAGATCAAATGTATCCTGTTTATTTAAATACAGCAGAATTCCAAAAAGAAACAGGTGCAAAGCGTTCATTCCATTTTGCACTAGAAGCTGAAAAAATCCATGTTGAACTATTTAAAAAAGCACAAGAAGCTGCTCGAGCTGGACATGATATGGAATTAGATAAGATTTATATCTGTCCTGTTTGTGGTCATACAGTATTAAATATCGCTCCAGAACGTTGTCCTGTTTGTGGTGCTAAAAGAGAACAATACGTAGAGTTTTAATATTTAAATCAAAAATCTGATAATCATTATTAGTAAATATTAAAAAATATTTATAACTTAATTAAGAGCCATTGAACAATCTCCTATTTTATATATTTTATAAAACCTAGTGAGATTAACAATGGCTTAAATAATTTTAAAAACACCAGTTAAGAACTTTAAATAAAGAAAAGCTAAATAGAATATAATTGATCAACTTTTCTATTATTCAAATTAATGAGTTTTTTTATATCATTTTAAAACTAACTCCAAAGATATACTTCAATTAATTTAATCATTGAATTTACTAATACTTTTTTCAAATAAAAATTATAAATTTTATAAACATAAAACAATAGCATTTAAATTTTTGGCTTTGTTACTCTTGATTTAAATCAGAATAGATCTATGAATATTTAAATATCCCCTTCCCATATTATTTATCAATAAGTTAAATTATTTATATTTTTTTATCGAATTTATATAAAAATCAATAAAAGTCTAATATAAGTGAAAGATATTAAAAGTTATGTATATAAAAATGCAATGTTACAATCATTTAAAAATACGGAGGTACTAATGAAAAAAATATTAGTTATTTTATTAGCAACATTTGTTGTAGCATCAAGTTTATTCGCTAATGGGAAACCAGAAGAAACTTCAAAAACAGAAGATGGTAAAACTGTCATATCCATCATGCACTACATGGGTGAAGAAACTAAAAGGAATGGTTTAAAAACCCTATGTGAGACTTATACATCTATTCATCCAAATGTTGAGTTTGAAATTCAAGCCGTACCATATTCTCAATTCGGTCAACAACTACAAACAAAAATAGCAGCAGGAGATGTTCCTGATGTAATTGGTGGTAGACCAAGAGACTTTAAACAATTTGTTAATGCAGGTCATATTGAAGCATTAGATGGTCAATCTTTTATTAAAGATCTTCCTGAAAGCTTCAAAAATGAAATGAGTCTTGATGGAAAAGTTTATGGAATCCCACTAGATTATTCAATTAAAGGAGTATTCTATAACATTGATATGTTTAATGAATATGGGATTGAAGTTCCAAGAACATATAATGATTTCATTAAAGTATTAGATACATTTGAAGCTGCAAATCAGATTCCATTTGCACGTCCTTTCAAAGATACTAATGCACCAGAAACTGATTTTAAAGGCTCTTTCCATGTAACTTTAGCAAAACAAAACCCTACAATGTGGGAAGAAATTGCAACTGGTGAAAAACATATAACTGATTTTCCTATCTTCAAAGAAGAATTAACAAAATATGTTAAAAGAATGAGTTACTCATCCTTTGATGATTATGCTTATGATGGTTCTAGAGCATTACAGATTTTTGCAGCAGGAGAAGCTCCAATGATGATTAATGGTGCTTGGATAACTGGTGATTTATTATCATTAAATCCTGATGGCAACTTCGGTTGTTTCCCTATTCCTTGGTCAAACAATCCTGAAGATAACCAATATGAAGTTAAAGGTGATGATGCAATGATGGTTGCCAAAGGTTCTGAAAACAAAGATATAGCAATTGACTTTATCAACTTTGTTGGAAGTGTAGAAGGTGCAAACATTTGGATGGATAAAGCTCGTCTTATTCCAACTAATGTAAATGTAGTTGCAGATGAAACAATGCCAACTCTACTAAAAGAACTTAGCAGCAATCTTGCAAACGGTTGGGGATGCTCTTCAGCAAACGTTCTTGAACTAACTGGTGAACCAAAAGCTATTTATAGACAAGCACTTCATGCACTTGTTGGAAGTGAAAATCTAAAATCTGATCTAGATGGATTTATCGAACAATTAGATAAAGATTTAACCTCAGCTTTAGCAAAATAGATTAAATTATTTTTCATCCGTACCCATCTACTTGGATGGGTACAACTTTCAGGAGACATCTATGCAAACTAAAATAAAAAGAAAAAACATTTGGGATTTAATGTTTGTAGCACCAGCGTGTGTTTTATTTTTTGTTTTTATAATATTACCTTTTTTACAAGGAATACCTTACTCATTTAGAGATTGGGATGGATTTAGCCCACAAATAAATTGGGTTAATTTCAAAAACTATATAAATATATTTAAAGATAGAATGATTTATTCTTCCTCGTGGCATACCCTTCAATTTACATTTGTTGAAGTAGTCTTTTCCAATGTATTTGGACTACTATTTGCCCTAGGAGTAAAAAGAAAAAGTAAAACAAACAATATTTTAAGAACTCTTTTATTTATGCCTTTTGTTATTTCAATGGTACTAGCCTCCTTTATTTGGAGTTATGTATACTCAGATGTTATTGCTCCAATATTTAATACAAGATCTATACTCGGTAATACAACTTGGGTTATGACAGGGTTAGGTTTTATTTCAGTTTGGAGAGATGCTGGATATTGTATGGTAATTTATATAGCTGCATTAAATGCTATACCTAGCAGTTTTTACGAAGCAGCATCTATAGAAGGAGCCACAAGAAGAAGACAGTTTAAGTCAATTACAATTCCAATGATAGTACCAGCAATTACCGCAAACGTTTCATTACTATTAAGTTGGGGATTAAAAGTATTTGATTACCCTTTTTCCATTACAGGAGGAGGCCCTGGAACAGCTTCAACAACTATAAACTTATATATATACAATAATATATTTGGTTTCTATCATGCGGGCTATGGCCAAGCTCTAGCTATCATTTTTACAATTGTAATTTTCTTAATAACTACTGTAGTTGCAAAAACACTAAGATCAAAGGAGACTGAACTTTAATGAAAGTTGATTCAAAACATTCTACAAAAATTATATCAATAATAATGATAATTGTTACATTAATTGTCTGTGCACCTTTTTATGTATCTTTTGTTTATTCAGTAAAAACAAATCAAGATATTACATTTACGCGTTTAGCTTGGCCAAAAATAATGCATTGGGCTAATTATACTAAAGCAATTGAAATGTCTAATTTTTTCAAAGCTTTATATAATACTATCATAACAACAGTTCCAACAGTAATAATAGTAACTCTATTTTCAATAATGGCAGCTTATGTTATTGCTAGAAATAACACAAAAGGATATAACCGATTATATCTATTTTTAGTTGGTGCAATAGTCATCCCTTTCCAAGCTATTATGTTACCTCTTTATATAAATTTAAAGAACTGGGGAATGCTAAATACAGTAGAAGGCTTTGTCTTAGTCAAATCTGGCTCCCTCATTGCCATTACAATCTTATTAGTCACAGGATTTGTAAAAACAGTACCTTATGAATTAGAAGAAGCTGCAACTATTGATGGAGCAACATATCCTTATGTATTTTTTAATATTGTAGTTCCATTACTAAAACCAATAGTGCTAACTTCCCTAATAATTAATGCTGTTTACACATGGAATGATTTCCAAATTGCTTTAGTAATCCTACAAAAGGACTATGCTAGAACCTTACCTCTCACTCAATTTTTCTTCTTTAGTGAACATAGCATTCAACTAAACCTTGCTTTTGCAGCTTTTAACTTGTCTATGATTCCACTGTTAGTAATATACTTAATCTTCCAAAAGTATATTGTAGAAGGAATAACAAGTGGTGCAGTTAAAGGTTAAATAATAAATAAGGATATAAATTTTGAAAAACATTAACATAAACGAATTAATTACAATTGAACAAAATCAGGTTATCGATATCAAAATTGATAATAATTTAGAAATAGTTGAAGCAACAACACCAAGCAATAAAGAATTTATTTTTAAAACATTTAAGAAAAACAATATTAACTTTTTACGCTTTTCTGGAGAAGAAGCAGGTATTTATATTTTAAAAATAAATGATCAAGAAATGAAAATAAATGTGTGTAAATCATTTAAATATCCAACTAAACTAACAGTTAATAAAAAAAGTTTATTTATTGAAACTAATAACAAAAACATCTTTTTAAGTGGTTATGAATGCAACTGGTTAGGGATGTTTACTCAAAGAGAAAATAATGTAGATAGGTTGATAAATTTTATTGCAACTTTAAAAGAATATAAATTTAATTTTATTAACATAAATGTTTTTGCATATGATACTACTTGGTGTAAAGGTAAGATAATGGAGGATGACTATGGTCCTGCAGAACTCTTTCCCTGGAAAGGTGATAACGAGAATCCTGACTTTACCCAATTCAATGAAGAATACTTTAAAGCTTTTGATCAAGTAATTCAATTATTACATGAAAACAATCTATATGTTCATTTATATTTTAAAGTATTTAATAAAGAAGTAAATTGGCCGAAGAAAAACAGCAAAGAAGAAAAAGATTTCTTCAACTATATTATTCATCGATATCAGGCTTTTTCAAATATCGTATGGGATTATGCTAAAGAAGCTTATTATGAAGATGATTTTAATTATTTGGTAGAATTTTATCAAAACATAGATAAAGAAGATTCATACCACAGATTAAAAACACTGCATGATAATAAACAGTTTTATGAAGAAGAAGATAAAAGAAATGTTTTAGATTTCTGCACAACTCAACAGCATTATGACGTTTACACTGTAGCTATTTGGCAACGTGAAAAATATCAAATGCCAATTTATTCTTCAGAATTTGGATATGAGTGTGGAATCCAAGGCATAGAAGATTTATCGTATATGTATGGGCAAAGCCCAGAAGTATTTGTCACAAGAGCTTGGCAAATTCTATTTGCACTTTCCTACCCTAGTTATTACTATACTTATACTGCTTGGGATATTATAATCCCAGAGCACATTCCAACAGGATATAAATATTGGAAAATATTGAGCGATTATGCTACTGAAATAGAATTTTGGAATTATACCACTCAACCTCAATTGTGCTATTGGCGAGGACGTTGTTTAAAGCATAAAAACATAGCTCAATATATATATTTTATCGATGAAAATGAACATGCACTCTTTTATGTAGCTGAAAAATATACATCATTAGAAATAGAATGGTTTGATATTTTTACTGGTAAAACATATATTGAAAATAAAACAGTAGAAGAAATAGAAACTATTGAAAATCCATCTCAAATAGTTTTAGATAATCCATACAAGGATCAATGGGCTGTGGCTAAAGTAAAAATCATTAACTAGGGGGAATTATTGGTTACTAAATTTTTCAACCAAACTATTACTAAAAAGATGAATCAAGTATTTATTCTTGTTACTTTAATATCAACTATTCTCTCTTCAGTTGTTATATATCAATATAGTAGAGATATTTCATTAAAAGAGTCAAAAAAAAATGCTCTAGTATTAGGAGAACAGCTTGCGAATAATTTTGAAACTTCAATAAAAAGTTTGGAAGATAATTTATACATCAAATCTAGTTATATAGACACTTCAACGCAAAATTCAACTCTACTTGAATCTTCCTATAAAAAAGATAATTTTTTTCGATTATTACTTTGGAATTTTTTATATAGTGATAATAGCGTTGAAGCTGTCACTATTGTAAGTTCAGATAATAAAATTTTTGAAATTTCAAAACCTGAAGTATCAGTAATTTCTAGATTCTCTCTTTTAAAAAATGAGGAAGAGACCTTAAAGAATTTATATGGAAGATGTGAATACAGTGCCTATGATGATAATCATATTTTAATAAAAAGAGCCTTATTTAGTCCAATAGATTCAGCCTATGTTGGATATGGGGTATTCTTAATAAACACAAATCAATTTAGCGGAATTTTTTCAAGAGCTTCACATGATATGGATTTTATAATTATGAGAGGTGATAAAATTTTCTTCTCAACTAATAATGATATAAAACTCCCCCTATCATTAGATTTATCAAAAGACACAAGTTTTATACATGATAAAAATAAATATTACATAACAAGCACTCCTCCTTCTGAAAAAGGCTGGTCTTTAAAAATTATTATAAAAAATTCTCTTTTAACTCATAGTATTAGAAATTTACCTTATCTATTATTATTTATAGGAATTATTAGCATAATACTAATTTACATAATTGGCTATTTTATTTCTCGAAGAATTGCATTAGGTGTAGAAAATCTTTCAACTGGATTTAAAAAAATAGGCTATGGGAATCTAAATACAGAATTAAAAGTAATCGATCATGATGAAATAGGTGAAATGACATCATTATTCAATATTATGACAAAAGAAATAAGACGATTAATTACAGAGGTAAAAAAACAAGAAGAACTAAAAACAGAAGCTATGATTAAACAAATGGATTTTCAATATAAAGCATTGCAGACTCAAATTAATCCACATTTTCTATATAATAGTTTAGAGATTATTAATAGCAAAGCAAAAATTGAAGGAGTATATTCAATAAGTGAAGTTGTATGTACTTTATCTAGATTACTAAGAGTTGCAATGGATACTAGTGAAAAATTTGTTTCTTTGGCTGATGAACTTTCCTATATACAAGATTATTTAGAAATATATAGACTAACACATAGTGGAGAGACCTTCCTTGATATTAATATAGATACTAGTTTACTAAAAGTTCAAATTCCTAAACTAATTCTACAACCAATAGTTGAGAATGCTTTAATCCATGGTTTTAGTTCTTTAGAGACTGAAAGAAAAATTATCATTGATGTATTTTCAGATTCAAATATTTTATATATCCAAATTGAGGATAACGGAAAAGGCATGAATAAAGAAAAAATAGCAACTTTACAAGAAAACCTAAAATCACAAAATGAAACTTCTGATAATATTGGCCTCTCTAGTGTATATAGAAGATTAAAAATCTTGTATGAAAATGATTGTGATTTATCCTTTTTTAGCGAAGAAAATAACGGAACTGTTATTACTCTTCAACTACCTATTAAGGAGTAATTTTATGATAAAACTTTTTATAGCTGATGATAACCCAATTGTACTAAAAGCATTGTGCAAATCAATACATTGGGAAAATTATGGAATAACTCTAATTTCAAAAGCGAGTAATGGATTAGATGCCCTACAACAAATAAAAGATACACAACCTGATATTATAATCACCGATATTAAAATGCCAGGTCTTTCAGGAATTGAACTAATTGAAGCAATAAAAGCAGAAAAAATCGATTCAAATATTATTATAATTTCAGCTTATCAAGATTTTAAATATGCAAAAAAAGCTTTATCTTTAGGTGTAAAGGAATACGTGGTTAAACCTATAGATAACATTCAATTAGTAAGAGCCACTTTAAATATCAAAGAAAAAATTGAAAAAGAAAAAGAGAGTAAATCTATTAATTCAAATACAGAAGCAGCTCTTCAAATATTAAATCAAAACAATGTAATTAATGAAATATTACTAAATAATAAAACTATCAACCAAAATAAATTACCATACCAATTTTATTCTATTTTTTGCGTTAAAAAAACAGAGAAAGAGTCTTTATTTAATTTTATTCAAAACTTAAATTTGGAAACAAGAAAACAAATTGTTTATACAATATATAAGACCTATCCTATAGCAATTGTAATGTCCAATAACCAAAATGGAGTTGAAAACATTATTAATAAACTAGAAGAAAAGTTTGAGGATAAAGCCGTTAGCACAGAATGCAAAGATCTAAATGATTCCCTAATCTATAGTGCTAATCAAGCTATATCAATTATTGAACGACGAATACTTTTAAAAAGTTTTAAGTTACCATTAAATGAAAATGAAATAAAAAAAGACCATATCACAGCAATTGAAATTAGAGAAAATTTATCCACTTTATCAAAAAATCTTGCAAATTCTTCCTTAGAAAATATAGAAGCTATTATTAAAGAACTAATAAACCTTTTATACAATGAATCTCTATCCAATAATACTAGTGTTGAGGAAAGCATTAATCTTTTTATGTCTTTCTTTTTAAAAGATATTGGCGAAAATATAACTTTAAAAAAAGAAAATTATCATGCTTTTCAAAATATAAACAAGGCAACATCTCTTAATGATAAAATATCTGAATTTATATTATTTGTTAAGACAATAATCTCAGAAAAAGATAGACAAAGAAACTATAGTAGAAATGTACTTTTTGCTCTAAAATTTATTGAGGATAATATTAATATACCGATAACATTATCTGATGTGGCTCACTATTGTAGAATTAGTCCTGCATATCTTAGTAGTTTAATCAAAAAAGAGACTGGCACTAATTTTGTAGATTTAATAAACAAGAAAAAAATAAATAAATCTATAGAATTAATGCAAAACACTACAATGAATATGGAAGAGATTTCGAGACAGTGTGGGTTTTCAGACTATGCTTATTTTTTCCAAGTATTCAAAAAATATATGGGAAAATCTCCTAAAGCTTATGCAAATATAAAAAATGATTAATGCAAAATATTCTAGCCATATATATAACAAAACAAAAAAGCATTTTTCAAAATAAAATAGCAAGATCTTTATAAAATAATATTAATCTTATTTTTTTGTTTGTTTATAATGTATTGCAATCATTTTTAATAGAAAAGCATCAGAAAAACTATTTGAAGGATCTAATTCTGTTATATGTTTCAACTTCTCTAATTTATTTTTTATAGTATTTCTATGAAGTTGAGAAATATTTGCGGTTTTTGCAATATTAAAGTTACAATCAATAAATATATCAATTAAATGAATAAACTCATCAATATTTAACTCAGATTCTTCTATTTTTTTAATGTTTGTATTAATTAGTCTATTAATGATATGAGAATCTAAATAATGGAAAGTATCTTCTAATAAAATAGATTTTAAATTTAAAACTTTATCATCTTTATTATATTGTTTAGCTATTTTTAATATAGTTTTAGCTTCAAAATAGCTGTTTTTAATCTCTTTAATATTACTGTAAACATCGCCACTTGCAATATGAAATTCAAGTGGAACAATTTTAGATAATTCCTCGTTTATCTCATTACAAATTTTCTGATTGGCTAAATATATTTCATTTAAGTCGCTTGCAGGCAAGTATGATTTAATAATTATTGAGCTATTTTGACCTCTTCTAACCACTATATCTTGAGTAGTTAAATACTTTATACTTTTTAGACATTGATCTATTTTTTCTTTTGTATTAATTATCTCACTTTGATAACCTAAATTAATATTAATATTAAAATAGTTAGCTTTTTCAAAAATATAATCAATACAAATAACAGAAAACATTAATGAAGTATCAATCTCTAATTTATTCATTAAGCTTTGGATTTTTTCTTCCTGAAAAGTTTCATCTAATAATAAATCTACTAAAACCTTATACTTATCATTTCCTTTATCCTCATTATAAATATTATTATAATTATTATATAACATTATAGATTCAAAAGATTGTTTTAAAGCATAACCAATCGTCGATATTTCTTCTTTTTCTCCCTCAATGATTATTGTTCCTTCTATTTTATTACTTGAAGAAAAAGGTAATGCAAAAATACTACTATTTGCTAATTTAATATCTATATCTTCAACTACAATTGGTTTATTATTGTTTATAGAATATTTAGCTAAATTTAAATATTTATCTAAATCAGAATACCAAGTTGAGGCAATTAAAGTATTATATTTATCAAATACAAATATTTTAATAGTTTCTTTTGAATAATCATCAATTAAAAATTGTATAAAATTTACATCTAAAATCATAAAATTTTCCTTTTAGATAAATTATACACTATTTAATAAAAATTTAATATATAATTGGTCATATTTAACATAAACTGAATTATATTTAGTAATATAACATTATTTAATATGTATTATGTATATTTTACATAATATTTTTAATAATATTTGTAATAAATGCACAATATTTTTTCTTTGCATTAATTCCATTTCCACCACAAACTATAAAAAAATAAAAGGGGTTACCTATGTTTCAAATTTTTTTATTAATTACGAGTGTCGTAGTTCTTATTCTATTAATAACAAAATTGCACTTACATGCTTTTTTATCATTATTAATAGTATCGTTAGGATTAGGAATTGCTTCAGGAATGGATTTATTAGAAGTATCAACAATCGTTGCTCAAGGATTTGGTGGAACAATGCAATACATTGGGATTGTAATTGTTTGTGGAGTTGTAATGGGAGAAGTTCTTGAACAAACAGGAGCAGCTCAAAAGATTGCAAATTCAATTTTAAAATTAGTTGGAATTAAAAGAGCACCAATTGCAAGTGCAATAACAGGTGGTGTTGTTTCTATTCCTACATTCTGTGATTCAGGATTTGTTATTTTAAATCCAGTTATCAAAGCTATTTCAAAAGTTGGAAAAATACCGTACATGGTATTAGTTACAGCATTAATGTGTGGATTATTAACAACTCATACACTAGTACCACCTACCCCAGGACCTATCGCCGCTGCTGGTATTTTAGGAGCAGATGTAGGAACTGTAATGGTTTATGGCTTAATAGTTGCTGTCGTAGTTATTGTTGGTACAACAGTTTTTTGGTGTAATTCCAAATTCATAAAAAAGAATTATCCTGAATTAGCTGATAATGAAGTAATTGATGCAGAAAATGAAAAAGATTTTGAAGAAAAGGTTAAAAATGCCCCAGCTACTTTCTTATGCTATCTCCCAATAATATTGCCAATTATTCTAATTATTGTTAGATCTTTTGTATTAATGTACGCAAAAACTCCTGATGTAGGATTTGCAAAATTTATACAATTTGTAGGAACTCCATACATAGCCTTATTAATTGGTTGTTTAATTTCATTTATTCTTCCAAAAAAACTAAATGAAGAGGTTACAACTACATGGGTTTCAAATGCAATTCAAAAAAGTGCAGAAATATTATTAATTACTGGTGTAGCTGGTTGTTTCGGAAAAATTTTACAAGCAACAGGTGTATCAAACATTATTGCAGATATTATTTCTAATACAAGTTTACCTGGCGTTATCTTACCTTTCTTAGTTTCATCTTTAGTATTAATTGCTCAAGGATCTGCAACTGTAGCTCTAACTACAACAGCAGCAATCATGGTTCCTCTTCTAGGCGCACTTGGTATATCTCCAGAATTAGCTGTTATCTCAATTGCAGCTGGTGGTATGTGTGGTGTTTTCCCTCAAGGATCTTATTTCTGGGCAGTTACTAAATTAGCAGGATTCGACATGAAAAAAGGATATGTGGCTGTAACAGCAACATCTTTTGTTATGGGAGGTTTTGCTCTTGCATCAGTATTAATTTTATCAATTTTTGTAGCCTAAAAATATAAATAATCAAAGGAAAATATTTATGATAGATATTTCAAATAAAGAAACATTAGTTTCTTATTTAAAAGAAAAGGATATCATCAGAGAAGGACAAAATTACGATTTAAAATATTGTGCCGGAGGCGTTTCTGGCACAGTAGTTTTCCTTTCTCTTGAAGATAAAGATTTAATAATTAAACAATCTCTTTCTAAATTAAAAGTAAAAGAAGATTGGAAATGCGATCCATCTAGAATGTATGTAGAACAGTTAAGCAATAAAATATACCATGACATTGCTCCAGATTGTGTTCCTGAAGTACTATTTTATGATTCAACAAATTATATTTATGGTAGAATCGCTGCTCCAGATCATTGTAGAATGTGGAAAGAAGATTTAATGGATAATATTTTAGATTTTCTAGTAGCAAAACAAAGTATTGAAGCTTTGGTTAAAGTACATAATAAATGTAATAAGGATGAATATGTTAGAACAGAATTTGAAGACAAAAAAATCTTTTATGATTTAAGAATCTCACCATACATTGAATTTACTGTTAAAAAACACCCTCAATTTAATCAAATTGCAAATATATTATCAAAAGAACTAATGGATCAATCAATTACTTTAGTTCATGGTGATTACTCTCCTAAAAATATAATGTGTGATGGTAGAAAAATATTTATTTTAGATTTTGAAGTTGCTCATTATGGAAATCCTGTATTTGATCTAGCATTTTTTGCGAACCATTTCGTACTTAAATCAATCAAATTTCCAAAACAAAATCTTTCATATTTAAATATGTTAGATTACATGCTAGATATTTATTTTAAAGAAAGCAATTATGAGAAAAAAGATGAAGTATTAAGTTATTTTGTTAAATTATTAGGAATGCTTATGTTAGCAAGAGTTGACGGCAAATCTCCTGTAGAATATTTGGTAAACGACGAACCAAAAAAATCACTTGTTAGAACAATTGCATCAACATTGATGACAAGTGAAATAACAGATTATAAAAAAGCTATTGAATTAATTAAATTTTTAGAAAAATAGAGGAAAGACATGGACATTAAAAAAATAACAGACGTTAAAGCTAGACAAATATATGATTCTAGAGCTAATCCAACAATAGAAGTAGATATAATTTTAGAAGATGGAACACTTGGAAGAGCAATTGTACCATCAGGAGCTTCTAAAGGAGCCTTTGAAGCTCTAGAATTAAGAGATAATAATCCTAACATTTTAAATGGGAAAAGTGTTAGAAATGCAATTGATAATATACACAAAATAATCAAGCCTGCGATTTTGAATAAAAATGTTTTTAATCAAGCAGAATTAGATAAACTATTGATTGACTTAGATGGTACAGAAAACAAATCAAACCTTGGAGCTAATGCAATTTTAGGCTGTTCAATGGCAATAGCATACGCTGGGGCAAATGCTAAGAATATGCCTTTATTTCAATATTTAGGTGGATCACAAGCTAGAGTTCTCCCCCTACCTCAAATACAAATTATAGGTGGAGGAGCCCATGCTCTTTACTCCATTGATATTCAAGATTTTTTAGCTATTCCAATGAGTGCAAAAAGTTTTGAAGAATCTATTGAAATGATAGTTAATGTCTACAATGCTGCAAAGAAAGTATTTAGAAAATATGGTAAACCTTTAAGCATAGCTGATGAAGGTGGATTTTGGCCAACAGATTTTAAAACTAATGAAGAAGGCTTACAATTATTAACTGAAGCTATTGAGACTGCGGGGTATAAACCATACGAAGATATCGCAATTGCAATGGACATCGCAAGTAGTGAATTTTATGATAAAGACACTAAAACTTACCACTTTAACCTAGAAAACAAAAGTTTTACAGCAAGCGAATTTGTAGACTTGTTAGTTTCTTGGGTAGACAAATACCCTATCATATCAATTGAGGATGGTTGTAGCGAATTTGACTGGGAAGGAAATAAACTTTTAACAGAAAAACTTGGAAATAGAATTCAGTTAATTGGTGATGATTTGTTTACTACAAGAATTGATAGAATCAAAAAAGGTGTAGAAAACAACATTTGCAATTCCGTTTTAATTAAAATGAATCAAATTGGAACGATTACAGAAACTTTAGAAGCTATTGAGTATACCAAAAATAATGGTTTCTTACCTGTAGTTTCAGCAAGAAGTGGCGAAGTAGAAGATGCAACTATTGTTCATTTAGCTATTGCAACCAATGCTGGCCAATTAAAAGTTGGTTCTGTAGCAAGAACAGAAAGAACTGTCAAATGGAATGAAGGAATAAGAATGGAAGAATTGTTAGGATCTCAAGCAATTTGGAGTTCAAAAAACATTTTTGACAGAATTATTAAAAAGTAAGAATTATTTATTATTTTTAATTCACTCGTTATATGTTATTGTTTTGTATAAGAGTTAATAGCTCTTATACATTTTTTTATGGAGAAATGAAATGAATAGCTATGAAAGAGTTTTTGCAGCCTATAATAACAAAGATTTTGATTCATTCCCTGCATTAAACCCTACAAGTATTATTACATACGAATTAATGAAAAATAATAATGCATTTTTCCCCTCTGCTCATTTACATCCTATAGAAACATATGATCTAGCTGTTGCTGGGCATAAAGAATTAGGATTCGATTCTTTAAGCCCATATTTTTCAATTCATTTAGAAGCTGCAGCCTTAGGAGCCAAAATAGATTTCAGTTTTAAAAAAGGAATGCCTCAAGTTATTGAAAAACCTATAAAGAAGATTGATGATTTTACTCTTCCTAAAAACTTTTTAGAAAAAAAAGAATATATAGAATTTAATAAAATTATAAAAAAATTAAACCAAAAATATAATAAGAAAGTACCAATTATAGGAAAAGTAATTGGACCTTGGACTTTAGCTTATCATTTATTTGGTGTTGAAAATCTTATCATGCAAACTATATTAAATCCAAATGTAATAAAAAACTTTATTAAAGAATTATCTTATTCTCCAATTAATTTTGCTAAGCAGCAATTTGAAAATGGTGCTGACTTTGTTGTTTGGGCTGATCATGTAACCTGTGATTTAGTATCTCCTCAGATATACGAAGAATTTGTCCTCCCAATCCACCAACAAGCAATGGCAGAACTTTCACACTATGGTCCTATAATTTTACATGTATGTGGAAATTTAGAAGATAGAATAGACAAACTATCTCTTTCAAATATGGATATGCTTCATATAGATTCAAGAAATGATTACGCTCAATCAAAAAATAAAATGATTAAAAAAATGGAGTTAATAGGCTTTATAAACAATCCTTATTTACTTAGAAAAGGTAACCCAAAAGATATAAGAAAAGAAACAATAAAACTGTTAAAACAAGGTGTTAAATTTGTTGCTCCTGAATGTGCAATCCCTTTTAATGTCCCAAACGAAAATCTAATTGAATTAACCACTACCCTTCATTCATATAATTTAAATACTATTGAACAGATAAATATTTAAGATAATAAATACTACAAAATTTTACTATTTAGAAAGCAAACCTATACAACTTTACAATTTGTTAAAAATGTGTGTATTTTAAATATTTTTTCTCTTTTATCTAAACATCTAAATTGGACTTAGATTTTATAAGAATAAATTAAAATCAATTTTTAAAAAATATTAATGCTACTTTAAATTTACCACATTAATAAGAGGTTTATAAATATAAAATATTTTATAATTCTAGCACAAAATCTTTTCTCATTGGAGTAAAGATATCTAGTAAAACACCCTCTTTAAGACATTTACATCCATGCATTATACTATCTTGTTTTAATAAAGTATCACCTATAGTAAATTCAAACTCACCTGATACCACATATGTAATTTGAGTATGAGGATGGTTGTGCATAGCTCCAATTGCACCCTCTTTGAAGTAGTTCTCAACACACATTAGATCTTCACTATAAGCTAAAATTTTTCTATCTACTCCTTCACAAGCAGTTTCTTTATCTATGTTATCGTTTTTAACCCAAATTTGATTTTTATTAGTTTTCATAATTTTTATCCTATAAATAGATTTTAGTATTTTAAATTGCTGAATAATTTGTAAAATTATTCATCCAAAAGTATAAACAATAATTTTATAATTTTCAATTTTATGCAATTAGTAATAATTAACATAGGTAAAACCATATCCATCTAAGGGTTTAAAAAATTAAATTAAACCCTTTTTATAATTATATACCTTTGGTTTTTGATCTTGTTAAAATATTTAATTATTCAACTATACTAATTTTCTTAAATATCTACACCACGTGATTGTAAATCTAAAGCTATTAAGTTTAGCTCTCTTAAATTTTGCAAAATAAGAAAAGCAGAGTCATACCAAGCAATTTGCTTAGCTTTAATACTATTCTCATTTGCCATCCCTATTTCAAATCGAATTTGCTCTACTTCTATATCATTTGTGCGCTGTTCAAAGTCGTACTGAGCTATAGATAAATTAAGTAACAAGCTTTTTACATTTCGTTGAATTGTTTCTACCTGTTGCTCTATATCATCTCTAACTTTCTCAACCTCAATTTTTGCTTGCAAAACAGACTCTTGAGCTAAAGAGGAAGATAATTTAGTGGAAGATCTAGAAAAGTCTGAAGCACTAAAACCTATTGATAGAGAGAATAGTGGACTACCATCACTAAACAATTGTTCAAAAGATGAAAAGAAACTAGATCCAGAATCAGCACTATAATAAGGAGAAACTTGAAAAGATAGACTAAGCATAGGTGCATCACTTGGATTTTTAAGCATTGCATCTATTTCGGCTGAACGAAGATTACCAATAGCTTGTGCATATAAATAGTCATTTTCTAATAGAGTTTTTACAAGTTGTGGTTTATCAAATATTATTGAAGGAACACTTTCAAACAAGTCTTTATCTATAATTATCTGATCAGGATAATCATAATTATTCCAGAGTATTTTTAAAGAGTCTTCTATAGCTTCTATTTGTCTCTCGACCTCAGTGAGAGAATATTGTATTTGATTAATATTTAGAACTCTACTCTCGTATGCATTTCGACTTATTCTACCTTCTTCTAAATCTTTTTTAGCATCTTTTAGGGCAGTACTCTCTATTAAAAGCTGCTCTCCTAATATAAATCTACTCTCCTTTAGAGTTTGTAATGTAGATAGTTGATTATTTCCTTGATTCACTAGTGCATCTAAAAGCTGATCATATGAAATTTTTGCATTCTTGCTAGATATTTCAGTCTTTTCAATCTGTTTTTTATAATAATTAGGGTCAATTAAACCATCCCCTATCCATAAGGGTTGATTGATTGTGATATTTGCTGATGGGCTTTGACTCCAGGTCCAATCGGAGCTTGAATTACTATTATTTGTTAATGAAGAACTGTAGGATGCACTGAGACTTGCTAAACCACCTGTTGAAAGATTTTTAGACAAAGTTGCTCCAACTGCAAATGTATTAGATAGATCGTATCCTCCCGTTGTACTTTGGTTAAGACTTCTGCTTAAAGAATAAAGCGGTTGAGAAGAAACACCTATCTTAAAATCCTGCTCTCTTTGTTGATATAGCATTTGTTGTTGCTGAATTCTATATAAAGATTGCATTTGTTCAAGATCAAGATTTTTCTCAATTAGTGCCTTTCTCAAATTAGCTTGTGCTTCAGAGAAGGTAATAAAAGAGTTGTCCTGCCATTGTTCTATAAAATTATTCAACTTATCTTTATTTAGTAAAATTTCTTCCCCTTTTTCTACCTGATATTCAATATCTAGAGAGGGGTAAGAAGTCGCAGCTAAGGGAGAGACAACAACAACTAGTATACTTAATATTTGTAGTAGAAATTTTTTCATGATTTACTCCTCTTTTTCTTTCTATCATAAATTGTTCCATAGAGCATTGGTATTATAAATAATGTAGTTAGAGTAGAGAAAATCAAACCAAATATTATAGTACTAGCCATAGGAGACCAAACTACAGAATAGCCGCCTATTCCAATAGCTGTTGGCAATAATCCAACAATTGTGGTTAGGGATGTTAGAATAATAGGTCTAAGCCTTGTTTTAGCCGCTTGTGCAACTGATTGTTTAACAGAGGTACCATTAGACCTCAATTCATTGATAAAACTAATTAATACAATAGCATCATTTACAGCAATACCTGCTAAGGCAACGCTTGAATAAATAACCGTTGTTGAAAGTGGTGTTCCTGAAATAAATAAATATAGAACAACACCAATAAATGCAAACGGAATTGAAAATAGTATCAATAGAGGCTGAGTATAACTATTAAACTGTGTTCCAAGAATCAAATAAATTAAAAAGATACCAAGAATAAATACTCTAATTATATCAAATATCAAGGTACTAAAGTCATCGAATTCTCCTCCCACTTTAAAAGTTACATCAGGATATCTACTAGATAATGAATTATCCCAAAGCTCTTTTACGCTTTGATTCACAGCTTGAAGATCTAAAGATTCTACTGCATTTGCAGATACTGTTATTTCACGCTTTCCCTCTACCCTACGTATAGAACCAAGAGAATTATCAAGTTCAACAGTTGCAATACTAGATAAAGGAATTTGTCTTCCATCATCTGTTGGAATCAATAGTTGTTCGAGGTTTTCATACTGCCTAGAATCAGATGTATCAAAACGTACTACAATATCAATTTGCTCATTTTTCTCAAAGAAAGTACCTGCTGTTATATTATCAAAGCGAGCACGAATATAAGAGCCAACACTACTAACATTAATACCAAGAGCACTTGCTCGCTCTTGATTTATTTTAATACGAAGTTCAGGACTACCTGATATAAAGTCACTCTCTACATTAGTTACTCCATCTATTGAATTTAATAAATTTACGATAGCATTAGATGCATCAACAATCTTATTATACTCATCTCCGGAAAATTGAAAGCTGAAAGCAGATGATGTGGGAGGACCATTTTGGGCCTTACGAAAGAAAACTTGTTCAACACCACTTAAATAGTAAGTTTCATTTTGAACTTCATTAATAATTTCATCAATACTTCGAGTTCTTCCTTCATCAATTTCAGATAAGTCTACAGTTATCTGTGCTTGAGTTGAATTAGCTTCCCCACTTCCTAGCGTTCCTATTTTAGTACTTATTGAAGTTATTTCACCATTGCCAACCTTATCAAGTAATATATTTTCATACTGAGCAACAATCTTATTAGTTTCATCTAATGATGTGCCTCGTGGGGTAAGTATTTCAATGTTAAAATATGAATAATCCTCAGCTGAAAAAAGGTCTTGTCTTAAAGTACCAACTAAAGAAAAGACCCCAATTGTAATACCTATAGCAATCAATAATATAAAAATCTTAAATTGATAGACCTTTGAAAAAAGTTTAGAATATCCATTTTGGATTTTAATGAACCAAGTGCCAGATTCCTTTTTCTTTTTGCCGTTTTCTCTTGGTCCCCACTCTGCATAGTGACTAGGAAGAAAGAAAAGAGCTTCTGCAGTACTTACAATCAGAGCTATCGTAACAGTTAGAGGAATAACTCTAAGAAATTTTCCAATAGTTCCAGGAAGAAGCATTAAAGGCAAAAAAGCTGCGACTGTTGTAGCAGTTGCAGCAACAACAGGCCAGATAACTTGATTGGCTCCGTCTATTGCAGCATCATGCCGCAATAATCCATTAGATTGCAACCTATAAGAATTTTCTATTATAACAATAGCATGATCTACTATAAGGCCTAAAACTAATACAAGACCAAATAATGTATTAGTATTTATAGTCTCTCCTAATAAATCTAAAACAAGAAATGTTAAAGCAAAAGTTACTGGTATACCTAAAGCTGTTATAAGTGCATTACGTAAACCAATAAAAAGCCAAAGGATAAGTACAAGTAAAAAAAGCCCCATTATTGCATTGGTAGAAAGGACATTTAAACTAGATGCTATTTGAACGGTTGAGTCATTGAATAGAGTTATTTGAGCTGCTCCATTATTTTGCCATTGAGCCTCTTCAACAATTTTAGTTACGCCATCTACAATGTCAACCGAATTCCCTTTTACAACTTTAATAACTCGCAAATTAACAGAAGGATTTCCATTAAAACGAGCAAGAGAGGAATCTGGATCAAAGCCGTCAACGACCTGTGCCACATCACTAACTCTAACCATTCCTGAAGTATCTGAAGATCTTCTTATAATTACAGACTCAAAATCAGATACAGTATCAATTGAACCAAGAGTTCTTAAAAGATACTCTCTAGAACCTGTATTCAACGTTCCACTTGGAATAGCACTATTTTGATCAGAAATAGCCCTAACTACTTCATTTACACTCAAACCTTTAGATATAAGACTACTATTATCTAAGTTAATAAGGATTTGCCTTTCAGGAAGTCCAACAAGTTCAACATCAGCTACATCCTTAACATTCAGTATTTTATTCTGAAGTGATTTAGCTTGCTCTCTTAATTGCTCATAGGGCAAATCTCCACTGATAACAACCTCTATAACAGGTAGAAAATCAGCTGAGGAAAAATCATCAACAATTGGGTCAAGAACACCATCGGGTAATACTACTTGGCTAAATCGTGTCTGTGCCTCTTGGTATAAAGAATTAAATTCTTGTTGTGTAATTCCATCATCAAATTCAACCCTAACAACACTAAGTCCCTCACTAGTGGTTGAGCTTATTTTCTTTAGTTTATCCATACCTTGAAATGCATTTTCTACAGGTATTGTTACAGATGATTCTAAATCTTCTGAGCCAACTCCAGGATATGGAACTATTACGTTTACCCAAAAGAAGGGAATTTCAGCAAACTGTTCTTGAGGGAGACGAGCTAAACTTAAACCTCCTAATAAAAGAACAGTTATCATTAATATATTTACCATCACTGGTTTAGTTACAGAGAACCTACCAATGCTAAATCCTTTTTGGTTATGCATAATCTAATCCTTTATAAGTTATCTTGAGTTACAACTGAGGTACCATCTAAAATACGAGAGAGAGCACTTACTAGTACTTTCTTTCCAATGAGATCAATATTTTCATCTAAGCTCTCTATAGCACTTTGATCTCCATACTGATCAACAACTTTTACATCTACTTGCTTAGCAGTATTTCCTTCTACCATATAAACAGAAGTTGTTCCGTTACGATATACCATAGCTGAATTTGGAACCAAAGTATAAATCGGTGCATCCTCATTTAAAATGATTACATCTGCACTAATACCTGCCTTAATAACAGATGGATTGGGATTAGTAAAATCGACTAATACTGACCAACTGCCTGTTCTAGAATCACTACTAGCACTAATTCCACTTACAATTCCTTGTGCTTCAATAACCTCTGTAGGGGTATTAATTGTAATGAGAGCTGGAGCTCCTTCTTTTATAAGAAAAAGCTGGTTTTGACCAACAGGAACAATGATACGAAGATGTTCAAGATCTACAACACGCACAATCTGTTGACCGCTTTGAATTAAATCCCCTACTACAAGACTTGTTTTTTCTGCCACACTACCAGAAATAGGAGTTATTATTTTTGTATTTTTTAAATTAGTTTTTGCTTGTTCAAGTTGAGCTTTAAGGCCATCAACACTACTTTGTGTTTGGGTTAATTGAACAAGCGAAATAGCACCTCGCTGATATAGCTCTTTGTTAGCATTAAGTTCTTTAAGGCTATTTTCATACTGATTTTGTAACTGACTTACATTTAATAAGGGTATGGTATCATCCATAACCAATAGTACTTGATCTTTTTCTAATTTTGAACCCAAGTTAAAATCAATTGATTTTATAACTCCTGATGTTCTTGCCTTAATATTTACTTCTTCAAGGCCTTGAATAGTTCCACTAGCTAAAACACGATCTCGCAAGGGAGCTTTTTTTACTTCTACAGCTGAAGATACTACTTGAGTGTAATCTGTTGCTGCTGCAACCTCATCTAGTACAATTGAATCTTGCTCTTCAACATCTTTTGTGCATGAAGAATAAAAGATTGGAATAATAAATATCAAAATAGTTAGTAGAATTTTTGTCGTATATTTCATATGGGTCCTCTTTGTTTTGTATCCTAAAATTGTTATGTTATTGATACTATATATCATTAACATAACAGTTGTAGGTACTTTATAACAAGAGAAATAATGCCTCAAAGCTTAAAAAAAACAAATTATTTTACAGATAAAAACTAATTATAATTTTTTTAAAAAAAATATTATACAAACACACACCTATCCCACAATAAAAAAAACAAATTTCTTATGTTGTAAGCCAATTTCAATTTTATAAATAAAATCCTAATTTTATATAAAATAAATAATTAGTTTTGTTTATTTATTTAACCTAAATAAGATAATTCATAAAATGTATAAAGAATTGATAAGAGTTATATATTGTATCTATTATATTTTCTTAGCTTTAATAATTAACCCATCAAATCTTTTTTTAAATATTCCATAAGTTGGTTTAGTTTTTCTTTATTAAGAACATGATACAAACGCTTTCTTGGCCCTGGTCTATGATTAATTAAGCCTAAAGAATAAAGTTTATTCATATGATAAGAAACTGTCGATGGAGAGAGATTCCATTTATCTGAGATTTCACGACTGAACATATCTTTTTTTGATAACCCTTTAATAATATTTCTTCTTGTTTCATCTGTAATTAAACCATAGATTTCTTCAATATTAGGATTAGAATTGAAATCTTTATTTTTCCAACCATAAATTACTAAAGATGGTAAATTAATATGTATAGAATCGAGACTATCATAATAACTAATGTATACAGTTTCTGGCAAATTTTCATAATCAGAATTATAATGTAACCTTGTCTCTAAGAAGTCTTTTTTATTATCTAAAGCAAATATTTTTTCTTCTTCTATTAGGATATTCATTCTTTTAGATATAGCTTGTTGATAAGGAAGAACTGAATTTTTATAAAATTTTTCTAAATGGATAAATAATTGTTCTCTATAAAAATCAGGGTGATTTAAAAAATCAACAAATAATTCATCTTCATTTTTTCTAACTGTACCATCAGCTTTATCAATAGCTTCTTTACCTAACTTAGGGTTTTCAATTAATTGATTAATACTATAATCAAAATTCTCTCCCATAATTACATATTTAGCTAGAGACTTTCCTGATAACCCTGACAAATATTGAAGAAATTCATCAACACTATTAATTTTATTCACATTAATAATCTTAATTAATGAAAAAATTAATAATAGGAATTCCGAGCTTAATAATTTTGATTGTTCTAAAAAAAAGTTAGAATATTTTTTGTTTTGATTATCTTTCCATTCGATTATTTCTTTTGGAATTTGATTCATATAATAGGATTCAACCGTATCCTGAGAAGTCCAAGTGAAAAATGCTAAAACTAATTCTACTGCTTCATTATATTGAAGATTCACAACTTTCTCCTTTTGATTGTTTTATTGGAAGATATAAGAATGCTGAAATTATAATGAACACCCCAGCTAATTTCCATACAAAAGATATTGAATTATATTGTGCAACCCATCCGAGTATTAAAGCTGATAATCCACCACCTAATTGTAATGACAAAGAATCTACTGAAAGAAAACTAGATCTATATTGATTGGGGATGCAATTGTGAAGCAAGGTTTGATGAGGACCATTTAAAGCACCATGAAATATAAAAATAGTTACAAAGCCTATAGAAAAACCAACCAAAGATGCACTATAGCTTAATGCTATCAATGTTATTCCATGAAATAATTTCATTATAAATAATGTTTTCTTTTCGCCTAAATAATTAGTTAAAATATTTGAAAATAAGCTACCAACTGTAGCTGCAAAAAAATAACATGATGCTAAAACTCCTAGAACAAAAGTTGGACTATTTGGGGCAAGCTCTTGAACCTTTGGCTGCCAAAAACTTTCAATTGAGTTTAGTCCAATTCCAAGACAAAAAGAAATCGCAATTAAATATTTAAGAGAATTTGATTGATTTAAAAAACTAACAATATTTTTACAATATTCATTTATAGTCTCTTTATGAGATTGTCTTTTTGTCTCTTTGAAAAATATGATATTTAAAATTAAATGAATTAATACAGCTGATATAGCTATCACAATATTAAAATTATAGCTTCCTTGTAAATTAAAAAAATTCATTTTAATTTTCAAGTCGGGTATAAATCCACCTAACAAAGTACTTATACCTAGTGCAGCTGGAGCAACCCCTGCTACAATACTCATACTTTTGGATAAATTTATTTTACTATCAACTGTATCATGCATATCAACAAACCAGGCTTCCATTGTTCCTGAACTTAAAGCACGAGCAACCCCGTATAAAAACATTGAAAAAAACAAAGAGAATAAAGTATTAAAGAATAATAAGATTAACAAGCTAAAAATATATATAACTCTGCTTATTCTATATATATTTATTCTTCCATATTTGTCTGCAAAACCACCCGTCGGCAACTCAAACAAAAAGATCGTGATAGAAAATATAGACATAGCAGTTCCTATCCATCCAAGTGAATATCCCTTTTCTAATAAAAAGAGAGTACTGATAGGGAAATATATCCCAAGAGGTAAATAGTTTAAAAATAAATGTATAGAATAAACTAATCTTAATTGTTTTATATTCATAATGTTTATATTATCGATATAATCAATATTAATCAAGTATATTCTATCACTATCGAACATACTTGATATAAACAAGTTTTATATCAACTTAATTTGAAAAATTAAAGTTTGTCATATTAAATTTTTCATTCATCTAAATCTGGAAATACAAAATTTAGATTTAAAAACTTGCCATAGTCCTGGGATAACGCTCCACAAGAAAGTTTCTTTAGGTACATAAAAGATGAGATAAATATAACAGATTTAGAGCAATTACAGAACTAAAAAACTGTATAGATATTACATGAATTATTACAATAATTAAAGATATCGATGGAAATTATGTTAGTAGACACCTAATGAATATAACTAGTATATTAGAAAGAGAAATTACATAATCATAAGGAAAATATGAAGTAAAAGTTAAAGTTGTTTAAAAAGACCACTCTAACTTTTTGAATATTATTAAAAAGGATTAAGTTTTTTTCTTTTGTTCTTGAAGTGGGCTCCACTTCAAAATTTGATTAACGTCTTTTTTGGTTTGTAGATTTGTAGTTTTTGCTCCATTCATATCACTTCATTTTTAACAACTAAACTACACTTATCAGCTTAAAATCACTATTCTAAAAACATTATTTCTTATAATGTTTAAATGACATGGGTATTTAATTATACAGTAAAAAGAATTGTCGAATACCATAACGAAGCGAAACATATATAGACTATTATGAAATATTAATTATTCCAAAATGATAGGCATCAATTTTAATTTAAAGCAATAATCAAACTAGTAATAAATTGGAGTAAAGTAACAGGAGCCCAAATCCTCTCTATTTTACTCGGTGTTATTGAATTCATAACTGTTCCTATTACAAAAAAAGCAACAAGAAACCATATTGCTATTTTCGAAAAAGAAAATAAACTTGAAAAAGCGAAGGTAGATCTTGATAGTATGATAATTATAAAAAAGGCTAATAAAAATGAATTTAAAATTGCAACAATTCTCATTTTTTTCGGGTACTTACCTTTAAATTTTCCACCCATAGATGCTGCACCCCAGGGTAAACCAGCAGCTAGACATAATTGAAATAAAATAACTAGTGCCGTTAATACAATAAACGCATAGACCGATATATTCAAAATCATTATCACTCCTCCTTAAAATTGAATTATTAATATATATAAGCTAACAAGGGAATGCTAAATTTTTACCTCTTAAAAATAAATTGTCAACATTTTTTATGGAAAATTCTCAAGGTTCTATGAAATCTTTTTATATTAAACCAATTAACACACCTTGAATAATTCTATATCTAAGTCTCCTTGTGAAATCAAGTAGCCTTTCCTTGCAAATTCTCTTTTAATTATTTTATTTGTAGGCTAAATAATATTACATTCCAAAAGGGATTTTTTTAAATTGATCGATTCCTTCTAAATTTTTTCAATCACACTATTTTTGTATTCTGCACCCCTATATGAACTAAACAATTTAGTTTGTTTTAACTTTTTTTATAAAAAAAAGCTTTTACAACTAGAGTAGCAATTGATAACTGAAAAACAAAGTAAAGAATTTAACATAATATTTTTTATAATTTAGAAAAAACAATTTACATAATCAAGCGATATAACCGATTACTAAAATAATATTAGAACAGTAATAATTGACCGCTAAATTATGGTATGGTAATATTAATCATAGGAATAAGGTATGAAACTGTTAGTATTTGTATTAAATGACGAAGAGCTATTAGAAGAAGTAATGGAAGCTTATATAGAAGCTGGCATTACAGGTTCAACTATACTTGATTCTGAAGGTATGGGTAGATTTTTAAGCTACGAAGTACCTTTATTTGCTAAGTTCAAAGATTTCATGAAAGGAAATAAACCCTACAACAAAACAATTTTTTCAGTAGTTTATAGCGATGAAGTTGTAAAAAGAGCTAAAGAACTAGTTGATGAAATAGTTGGAGGTCTAGAAAATGAAGGTGCCGGAATTATGTTCACTCTACCGGTAGACTGGGCAGCTGGGTTAATTGAAGAAGGAGAAGAGGTGTAATGCTATGAATGGTATTTATTCATTAATCAATAAATCATGTATTTTACTTGATAAACAGATGAATTCAATCGATGAAATAATCAAAACTTTAACAAATCAACTTAACAAAAGTATGCCCGATATCGCTTCAACAGAGTTTATGAACAAAGTTATTAAAGACGGTTTTCATACAACTTGCATGGGTAATAAATGTGCAATAACCCATGCTAGATGTTCATCAATGGAAAAATCATTGATAGCAGTTATGCGTCTTAAACCTGAAATTAATCTACAAGCTCCTGATAAAAAAAATGTTAAACTTATATTCTTATTGGTTGGCCCCCAAAAAAGTAGTAGTTACCATTTAAAGATATTAAGTAGATTAGCTCGTATATTAAGTCATGAATCTTTTAGAGAAAATCTTTTTAATACCCCTGATGCCGAAAGTTTCTTAAACTTAATAAAACAAGAGGAACAATAAATGAATTATGAAAGAATTTGGGCAATTTTAAGATTTATATTAACTACCCTCTTTCTTTTTATTATATGGCTTTTATTTACCGCCACTACAGAAACTTTCACCCTCATTTTTGGACTCTTTGCTTCTTTATTAACAGCAGGTCTAACATACCATATATTTTTACCAAAACATCAAGCAAGCTTAAATTTTATTCTACCAAATCCATTTTATCTAATTGTTTTTTTGGCTTTGATGGTAATAAATTTATATAAATCAAGTTTTCAAGTTGCTAAAGCTGTTTTTACAGGCAATACGAATCCTCGTATTGTTCACTTTAGAACTAGACTAAAATCAGATATTGCAAGAACTATATTATCTAACTCAATTACTTTTACTCCAGGTACCCTAACTCTCGATTTAAATGATGACCACTTAGTAGTTCATTGGCTTCTCTGTAGTACAATACATAACAAAGCTGCGGGGGAAAAAATTAAAAGTAATATTGAAAAATCATTAAAAAGGACTTTAAAGTGACAAACTTTATTCTATCAGGAATGAAATATTTTTTAATTGTATTTGCAACTATAACTACCATACGGTTACTACTTGGGCCCTCAGCTAGTGATAGATTAGTAGCAATGAATGTATTATCTTCTATAGCCTTAGCTTTGCTAATACTATGGGGGGTAACAACCAAAAATGTATTATATCTTGATGTAGCTCTTGTATATGATATTTTTGGATTTTTAGGATTTTTGGCTATTACAAGATTTCTTAAAAACACAAAGGATAAGCTATGATGATAAAAGAAGTAGTAGCACTTATTTTCTTTATAATAGGCTCAGCTTTTGGTATTGTGGGCATGATTGGACTCTTCCGTTTCAAAGATCCTTACAGTAGGTTACATGCTGGATCTCTTTGTGGTACTACAACAGTTTTTTCATATCTTATAGCTTTATTAATCTTATCTCCTTCAATAGCTATAACATCCCGTATTGTAATTCTAATAATTTTCTTTTTAATTTCTGCTCCAACAGGTAGCTCTATTGTAAGTAAATTTATATGGGAATCAGAAGAGGCAGAAGATCAAAGAAGGTCAATGCAAAAAGAGGATAAGAGCTTATGAATATACTACTACTTAGCCTTATACTTTGCTTATCCATTTTTTCACTAATTGCTAAAGATTTACTGCATGCAGTTATAGCTTTATCAGCTATAAGTATTCTTAGTGCACTGCTTTTTACTTTTTTAAAAGCTCCAGATGTAGCTATAACGGAAGCCGCTGTTGGAACAGGAGTTTCTACAATTATTTATGTTTGGGCAATAAGACATACTAAAAGAAAAGATGGAGATAAGTAATGAGAAAAGCAAAACTTTTAAAAGTATTTCTAACAATCATTATAATTACACTAGCAACTTTTCCAATAATAATGAGTAATGTAAGTTGGCCAACTTTTACTCGAGATTATCTTTTTGTTAATGCCCTTAATGAAACTGGTGCATCTAATACAGTTAGTTCAATATATCTAGGATATCGTCTTATGGATACTTTAGGTGAAACTTTAGTATTATTTGTTGCAATCACAGGAACCATGTCTATACTTCTAAACTTGCATAAACATGAATTAGAAAGTGTAAAAACTCAATCTACTTTAGTTCCAGAAAAGAGAGTGAAAAATGCTCTTAGAACTAATTTAGTAGAAGTTGTTGCATCAAAACTTGGACCTATAATTTTACTATTTGGATTATATGTAATGTTATTTGGACATATATCTCCTGGAGGAGGCTTTCAAGGTGGCGTTATATTTGCATCCGCAATTGTTTTTTTAGTACTAGCAACTGATGTAAAAACTAAAATTACTAATTCACATGTATTAGAAAGAATTGAAGCAATCTCTTTTATCTCACTGATTTTAATAACAACATATGTAATATTTTTCCCAGAGGGTTTCTTTAGCACTATTGATATAGGTAGCTCCTTTCTTTCTGCTGGAATTATTATTCTATTAAATATAATTATTGGAATTAAAGTTGGAACTAGCATAGCGGTTATGATTATAGCAATGATGGGAGGCAAACATGATAATTGAAAGAGTACTAATTTTTCTAATTTTCATAACCGGATTTATTGGACTAATCGGGGTGAAAAATATAATTAAAAAAATTATTGGCCTTAGTTTGTTAAATTCTTCCATAGTATTATTATTTATTTTAGAAGCAAGTAGAATTGGAGATCACGCTCCTATTCTAGTTGGACAAGAAAAAAATATAGTTGATCCAGTACCTCAAGCTCTTATGCTTACTGCTATAGTTATTGGAGTGTGCGTTACTTCTCTTTCTCTTGCAATGGCAGTAAGACTTTATAAAACAACAGGATCATTAGATATAACAATTATAAAAGAAAGAATAGAAAATGAATCCTGATAGTTTATTATTAACCCCAATCTTTTTGCCACTTCTAGCGGCAAGTATTGTTTTAACATCAAAAAGCTTTTTACCAGTTAAAGCTCGACGTTTTAGTGAATATTTTGGAATTTTAATTGGCCTATTAATGCCTATTATATTTGTTCTTTTATTGTATCCATATGTAATCAATCAAGGTAGTTTATTTCTTGTAATTGGATCTTACACACCAAAAATTGGTATCGTATATAAATTTGATTCACTATCTCTTGTAATGATTGTTTTAACCAACCTATTAACACTTCCAGCATGGATTTATTCAAGAACAGTAGGTCCATCTCAGTCTTATTTCACTGCCTTGATATTAATACAGAGTGCGACAATTGCTGCAATTAGCATGACTAATGATATTTTTAATCTATTTGTATGTTTAGAAGTAATGGGCCTAATAGCATATGTATTAATATCTAGTAAACAAGAAAAAAATGCTGTTTTTGCAGCTTTCAACTATATGATGTATTCTTCTTCATCAATGGTATTCTTTCTTCTAGGATCTTTTGGATTATACCGTTTGACTGGAAGTTTATCCTATCAAGAAATCACAAATGCTTTATTGAACCTTTCCTCTAAAGAGTTAAATATAGCATTAATTTGCCTTTTATTGATGATAGTTCCAATTCTTTTACGTGTAGCTATTATGCCGCTTTCAAATTGGCTAGTTGGTGCACACTCTAAAGCTCCACACGCTGTTTCTGCCCTTCTATCTGGTATACTTATCAAAATCCCACTTTTTGTATTGGTTAGAGTCTTTTCTATATCCCCAATATTGAAAAACTTAACTTTCCCCCTAGCATATATAGGCTCTGCAACTGCACTAATTGGAGTAATATTTGCGCTATCACAATCAGATGCTAAAAAACTCTTAGCCTATCATTCAATAAGTCAAATTGGTTATATCATAACAGCATGGGCAATGGCCTTAAATGTAGGAATTGACACAACACCTGGAGCTATATTATTGATCGCTGCTTTATTTCATACATTTAGCCACGCTATTTTTAAAGGTCTATTATTCTTATCTATTGGAACAGCAACCGATGCTGCTGAATCTAGAGATGTTTATAAAATTAGAGGTGTTAATTCCATCCTTAGTCAAAAAGGAGAAAGATTTCCAATTACCATGATTTGCTTTTTAGTTGGAGCTTTATCGATTATGGCAATACCTCCATTTAATGGATTTTTTAGTAAAACACTATTAACTTATTATTTAAAACCAAGTATCAATTATACAATATTGAGTATTGCCGGAGTTGGTACTGTAGCATCTTTTATAAAATTATCTAGAATTTTTTTACCAAATAAACAAATCAAAGAACAAACCAAAGAATTCTCAAAAGAAAAATTCCCTTTTTCTATACATTTGAGTCTTATTATATTAGCTCTGTTAGCTTTATTAACTGGTATTTTTTCTCAGAATATATTTGAATTATTAGAGAACATGTTTATTTCAACAAGCAAAAGGCCAATAAATAAAACTATATTCTTTTCACAAGCAAACATAATTAAGACTCTTTATACAGTTTTAGGAGGCGTTCTTTTGTTTGTAATTGCAACAAGTAAAGTAGGATCTAAGGTGCTACATAAATTGAAAGGTATAAAAACGGACTTTACTGATCAATATTTCCATTTTGCAATCACAATAACATTATTATCATATTTCTTATTTGTGTAACTAGCAAAAAACTTATTTTGAATAAAATAACATTTCACCACTAATTTTGTAATATCCTAAATTATTTGATTTAAAACACACGTTTGGTTCAGAGTCTTTTTTATTTAAGGTGACGATTTCATTTGCTAAAAAAACTAACTTACTGAGAGATTAAAATGCGAACATTTTTTTAATCAATCTACGTAGATTAAGGATTTGTAAGCCTTTTTCATGTTTTTGCATTACATAATTATAATATATGTTTTTCCACTAATAAATTCATAACAATTTTAGTAGTGATAATAACCTAATACAACAATAGCTTTAAATTCATTTTCTATTGCTTCTTAGTATACCTATAAATAATTCAATTTTTTTCACTTACTTTTTTACGTAATTTAAAGACAAATCATTTTTCTCAACAATATAGCCTCTATCTTCCCCATCTAAATAAATATTATTAATAAATTTATTATTACTTTTTATATTTTCTATAGTTGTATCTATATTATCGCAATTAGCTAATATACAAACAAAATTTTTCTTAATTTTTAAAATATTTGCTCCAAAATGCTTTGATACAACTACATTTACTTTTTCGTTTTTTAAAATTTTTGCAATACTTCCAGCTTTTTTTGGATCAGCATGAATTTTTTCTTCTTCACTATTATTAACTATTTGTTTTATAAAATTAACTTTATGTTCATTAATTTCATAAATATAGAATTTATTCGAATCCCCAAAATGTCTATCTGTAAATCGTATCCCATCATTACTTCCAAAAGCTACAATCAAACTTTCCATATAAGATCCTTCCCTTTTTACTTATTATCTTTACATTTTAATTATTATAATAAGTAATTTATTTAGTTACTATATGCTAACATATATATAGTAAAATATATAGTAATATTTCTTTTAATAATCTAGCTTTAGTTAAATTATCTGACAATACATATGATAATACCTGTTTTGTACAAGAATCTCTTAACACTGAAAAATCCATTACGGTTTTAAATGCTTATAAGCATGATCACGTATTAGTTAATTAATTTAACTTAAGCTAGGAAGATAACATTGAACTTTCTGCAAGTGATTATGTAAGTAACGTAAAGATCTCTTTTACAATCAAATAGCAGATACAATAAAATATATATAAATACAAACCTCTTAAAAAGAAGTAAAGCCCCAAAAGCATTTTATTCTTTTGAGGCTCTTATAATTACTACTAATACTATTCAATTAATTTAGTTAGCATCACGTACTAATAATGCATAATTATATATTACAATATAGTCTGCTGCATTTTCTGAAGCACTTAAGTCAAATATAGTTGTTGTATCATTAGCTTCATCATATTCATAAGGATATTCTTCTCCATATAATTGCTCCCATAATGCTCTTGATAGTGCTGGTGCTTGTGTTGCAGCTCCAGTTGTATCTTTATAATCATTTCTCATTGCACCAGGGCCATGTGTATCTACAAAGTCAGCTACAGTTACATCTTCAGTACTTGTTGATTCTTCTGATGATTGTTCCATTATAGGAGGTAATTCACCATCACTATCACCTTCAGGTGGAGGACCCATTTGTTCATCATTACTCATACCAGCAGCACCGCCA
Organism: Pleomorphochaeta sp.; assembly: GCA_028532815.1. Taxonomy (GTDB): domain Bacteria; phylum Spirochaetota; class Spirochaetia; order Sphaerochaetales; family Sphaerochaetaceae; genus Pleomorphochaeta. Next base: position 1,648 of record JAQQAS010000066.1, on the reverse strand, counting down.
GATGCAAGATTGATACCATAAGCTTTTCCGAATGCAAAATATAGAGCTGTGTCAGGGAAGTCACCACAAGTAGTACTTGTCCACATATAGCAATCTTCTCTACTTAAGTCAAAATAATCAGTATCAACAACAGGTAACTCTGTTATACCATATTCAACTATACTCTGAAGTTCTTTAGCATTAGGTAATCTCCAATCACTATAACCCATATAATTAGCTTCATTTACTGATTGAACCCATTCTAATGTATCAACCCAAGTTCGACCTAAACCATAATTATCATCATCTACATCACGAATAGAACCATCATCATTAATAGCACCACTATCTTGTTGACTCCACATTAATCCTGTAGCGTTATCTGTAATAGTTCCATCTTCATTATCAACAAAATCATTTACACCAAAGACTCCTTCTTCACCACGTACAGCTCTAACTCCCGCAGGAATAGAAGAACCAGTAGAAGAGCCATCTAGATAGTAACCGTCACCATAAGATTTCAAGTGACCATCTGCCCAGTTAAATCCATAGTTCTTTTCCATTTCTTCATATTCATTTTCAGCAGGAATTTTAGTTACACTACTTGTCCAATAAGATCCAGTATAAGGACGATTTTCATCATAGAAGAAATCAAAATAATCAGAATCAATATAAGGAGTACTTTCTGAAATATCTTCAGCATTCAGTTGTCCATCCATATTTGCTAAAGAAAAAGATTCTTTAATAGTTGGAAGTCTCCAGTCTGTATATCCACCCAATTCTAAATTTTCTACATATTCTACAGCTTCATCATAGCTCATCTTATCTGTTGGTGGAGTTTGTTGCCACATTAAACCTGTATTGTTATCTGTTACAGTTCCATCCCCATTATCTGTATATGAAGGCATAATCCCTTGATATTGTGCATCTTGACCATATAAAGAATCACCTAATTCAGGCTCATCAATAACATTACCATCAGCATCATAAAATTTAGATTGCATTGTATCCGTTACTACAAACTTTACCTCTAAATCTTGAGATGAAGTTTCTTCTTTATCAATAGTTTGACAACTTGTTATCAAAAGTACAATTCCAATTAAAAAAACAAAAAGAGATTTCTTACTAATATTCTTCATGTATTTCTCCTACATTTAATTTATAACTCAAAATTAAAGTATTTTTCCTAATAAATCGTCCAAATTGCACTATTTGGACAAATTAATTAATTATTTTTTAAAATTTATACTTTATTTTGACCTAGCACGTAAGGTTTGAACAATAAATATAACTTATTTTCGAGGCTTCATTAGTAAATGTGGGTAAAATTTAAAAAATAACTATTTCAAAAAGTGCGTATTTGTTGAATATTACACATATAAAAAGTGCGTATTTGTAATAATTATAGGTATTTTAAATAAAAAAAGGTTTAATATGTTTAAAAGAAAAATTTATGATAAATTATATTAGCTTGGAAAAAAGAGTCTAACGAAAAAACAGCTCCGTTGATTGAAGGAGCAAAAAGAGTTGGGAATTATGTAAGCATCTAGCTTATGTAAGGTAACTTCAAAATAACGCTTTCTGCACACTATTTTTCCGAAATCACCTTACATAATAAATGTTTCTATTTAGAACAAAGATCTATTAGCCAGCCTTTCAAGTCCTTATC
>JAQQAS010000065.1 GCA_028532815.1 Pleomorphochaeta sp. | reverse complement strand
ATATAATGAGTAATAAATAAAAAAATATATAATACTTTTATTTTTAATATGAAGATATATAGAGTTTTTTACTTAATATATATTAACTGTTTCTGCTGTTTTTCATATATTTTAGATAAAAATTACTGTTTTACGTAACTTTATAGTGTTATTTAAGCTTTAATATTGTAGAATATATTTGTTATTAGAATTTATTTAATAAAAAATGAATTTTAACATTAATTTTATTTTGTGCAAAGTAAAAATTAGAGACAATTTTTTTGGAGGAAAAAATATGAAAAAGAAAAAAATAAGTATATTAGCACTTTTTACTATAATTCTATTACTCTCCTCTTGTGATGTTACTACCTTATTAGACACTTTTAAAGGAAACGCTTATGAAGAAGTTTTCAATATAGATTTAGTAGGCGAACAGGCTCAAGAGGCTGTAGATGCTGTAGTAGATGCTTTGCAGCCAGTGGTTATAGGCTCAGATGCTCCTACATTGCCAGTGCAAACTGATGAGGAAAAAGAAGAATTAAAATCGACAATAGCCAAAGTATTATCAGGTAGTTCAACAGATGAGTTCTTAGAAGGTTTAGAAGAAGAAGCTGATGAAGACGTAGCTGAAGCTGCCGAAAATACAGCTGATGAAATTAATGGTATGTTAGATGATCTATTAGATCCATCTAATTTAGATGGTCTCGATGAAGACATTCAAGATCAAATATCAGATTTAGCTAATGATTTAAGACTAGACTTACCTGACAATCCAACTCAAGCTGATATTTTAAATGTTCAATTAGCAAGCAATTTAGTAAATGGTTTGACCGATGTTTTAGGTCAAATTGATGGTGGTGCAGACTTGGATGATGAAGAAGTTGTAGATGGCCTTTTAGAAGTGGTTAGTGATGCTGCCTTTATGTTAAAGGTTGCAAAAGCTCAAGGTTCAACTTCTGATTTAATCAATAGTCTAGATATAAATAACCTTCTTGATTTGTTTATGGATGACTCAGGGGCTAGTACTGATGAGACAACTTCTTTAAATTCTGATGCAGTAAGTTATTTAAATGCATTTAGTAATACTATAGATATAGTGTTAGTTGATATTTTAGGTGTAGATACTGATTCCACAGTTCCAGTAATGAATCAAGATAAATTTGATGCAGCTGTTTTAAATTATACAACTCAATATGCTGCTATCAATTCATTCTTAACTGTTGCAACTGTAGGTGATTATGAATACGATGATATCACAGAAGATGACAGAGCAGCATTTGCTGGTGTTAATGGTGTAATTACTTACACAATTGCAACTGCATTAGTTAATGTTGATACTATATTTGATGCTGTCAAAGAAGATCTTGGTTCCTATGATAGTGTAAAAGCTGTTGTGGACCTTCTATTAGGAGCTAATACTGAATTAGTTTCTGCAGATCCATATACAACTGAGATGGAATTTGTTTTACCAGGTGATATTTTAGCTTTGGGTGAAAATTTTGAAGATAGTGATGAAATAATTGCAAATCTAGGTTTGGAAGAAAAAGCTGAAGCATTTATAAATAATGCTATTTATCTTGTTGAATTAGGCTCAACATCCCCAGAAGATAATTTGTTGTATCAAGCTTTAGTTGATGCTCAAGAATCTTTTGACGAAGAGTAGGAGGACTAATATTATGAAAAATTTAAAGAAAATAATTTTAAGTGTTACACTTTGTGGTTTATTAGTATCAACTTCTGCTTTTGCAACTCCAGATACTGCATTAACCTCTACATCAACCCTTGAAGCTCGTGCAACAGCATTTGAGCCAACAAGTAGTCATAGATTAGCTATGGGGGGTGCAGGCTTAGGATTAGCAGGGTACTATGATAGTTATTTATACAATCCCGCAAACATTACTAAAGATGGATTAAAGATTGTTATGCCTTCTTTAACTGTTACAATTAATAATGTTTATGACTTAATGGTTCCAGAAGATGGTGGTGATGATGCTATTACTATTGCTCAAAGAATAGGTAGTGATGATAATGCTCCAGCAGAGCTTGGTGCTTTGATTCTTAAATCAATTCCATATGGATATGGAGAAATAATGACTCTTGATGCCAATGTTGGAATGAAAACTCGTGGTTTTGGAGTTGACTTAGCTGTTCAAGAAAAACTTAGAAGTTATAATGGTGGTGGTGATTACACTACTGCTAATGCAATAAGCGTTACAACTGTAGCAGCTACTCTAGCCTTTGGATTGAATATTCCTTTAGGTGAACATTTATCCATAGATTTAGGAGCTAAGGGTGCTTTTAATTATAAAGTTTACTCAATTGCAATGGGATTCGATGAAGTTTTAGATATTATGAGTGGATCAAGTGATTTTGGTACTACAATGATGGAAACTATTCCTTTTGCTAGTGGATATGCTCTTCCTTTTGCTGTTGGTGCTAATTTGAACTTACCTCTTGGATTTACAATTAGTGGAGTTGGTAGAAACTTTAATGGTAACTACAATATGACCGGTTATCAAAATCTTAAGAGTTTGATTAATAATGATGAAACTATTACAGCCTTTTTAGGAACTGATTCCCTAGGTACTGATGAATCTTATGCTCCTGATTCTAGTGATGAATTCACTGTAGAAATTCCTTGGAGTTTAGATGTTGGTGTAGCTTTTGCTCCTTCAACAGCTTTGGATGGATTAGTAAAACCATCTATTGCAGTTGATTTAATTGATTCTTATTCTTTACTTGAATCAGTAATTAATCAAACTTCAACTCCAGCTGAGTTAAAGAGTGATGCTTTAGAATCTCTAAATATTGGTGCTCAAGTTAGATTGTTAAATTTAATTGATGTAAGAGCTGGTCTTAGCCAAGGCTATAAGAGTGTTGGTGTTGGTCTAGATTTATTAGTAGTTCATCTAGATGCAGCTTATTACTGGCGAGAATACGGTGAAGTATTGGGACAAAGTCCTTCTGATTCATTAAGTGTTAAATTCTCATTGTTAAGTAGATAACAATATATATAAATCTCATTAAAATGCTCTTTGGCAATACGCTAAGGAGCATTTTTATAAGAATTATGTATCTATTTATTATTTGTTTTTGTTAAAATAATAACATTTTATAGGATTGTACAACAATTTGTATAAAAACCATATACATTATCACAATTTGATGGTATATTGTTATTATTTTGTTAGGAGGTGCGACAAATGGACAATTTTGGCGCTTGGGGTTTAATTCCCCCTATATTAACTATCACATTAGCATTTATAACTAAAGATGTTATTATTGCATTATTTTTAGGAATATTATCAGGATCTCTAATTGTAGCTGGTGGTAATATATTCATCGCTATACTTAATTTAACAGATATGCTAGCAGGTAGTTTAAACGATGGTTGGAATATAAGGATATTCTTATTCTGTGCTTTACTTGGTGGTCTTGTTGGTATGCTAAGTAGAACAGGAAGTGCAAGAGCATTTGGACAATGGGCTGCAACTAGATTACATACAAAAAAAGCAAGTTTATTAATGACCTGGTTCTGTGGTATTATTATTTTTATTGATGACTATTTTAATTCTTTAGCAGTTGGTACTGTTATGAGACCAATCACTGATAAAAACAAAATTCCAAGAGCTAAATTAGCTTATATTTTAGACTCAACTGCAGCACCTGTTTGTATAATTGTTCCAATCTCATCTTGGGTTATTACTGTTATGAGTTTGATAAAAGGCTCTGAGGGTTTTGATCAATTAAATATAAGTGAATTTGCATTCTTTATGAAGAGTGTTCCCTTTAATGTTTATGCTATTTTAACACTAATTATGGTAATTACAATTATTTTTACTTCCCGTGATTTTGGTGCAATGAAAAGAAGTGTAAATTTTGCAAAAGAGACTGGTAAACTATTTAATGAAGAATATGGTCCAGCCCCTGGGGAGATTCAATTAGAAGGTGATAGTAATGCTAATAAAGCTAAACCTATGGATATGTTATTCCCAATTATTGTATTAATTATATCCGCAATAATTCTATTTCCATTAACTACCTGGTTATCTAGTGTAGATGGAGAAAGTATTTTAACACTAAAAGATTCAATGGCTAGTATAAGTCTAAGTGAAGCTTTTAATAATACAGATGCATCTATGGCTTTATTTTACGCTGTAATTATTACCCTTGTTTTAACATATATTTATTATTTAGCTCGTAAACTATTCTCAATAAAAAGTGCTAGTGATTCCTTAATTGAAGGAATTAAAAGCATGGTCCCAGCTCTAATTATATTAACTATGGCTTGGACAATTGGTGGTATTATTAAATATGCTCCAGAAGATGGTGGCTTAGGCTTAGCTTCATATCTTTCTGTTGTAGTAGTAGGTGGTGGTTTCCCAATTTGGCTAGTTCCAATGATAGTATTTGCTCTATCTGCTTTAATTTCTTTTGCAACTGGAACTTCTTGGGGAACATTTGCAATTATGATTCCAATTATAATGCCTATTGCTGTTGGTCTTGGTACAGCTAACGCTCTAAATGATGCTCAATTAATTAATACCTGTTTATTTAGTGTTAGCGCTGTTTTAGGTGGAGCAGTATTTGGTGATCATGCATCTCCTATAAGTGATACAACAATATTATCTTCAACAGGAGCAAGTTGTCCTCACCTAGAACATGTTAGAACACAATTACCTTATGCATTAACAGTTGCATCTTGTGTATTTATAAGTTATTTCGTTGGTGGCATTGCAGGAATGAACCTTCTTGTAACTTGGATTACAGCATTAATTTGTTTTGGTTTAGCAATTGTCTTCTTACCTAAGATTCTAAATGATTAATTAATTGTTATATATATAGATATAAGGCCTTGTTGTAGAGATACAATAAGGCCTTTTTAGTGTTGTTTATTGTTGGTGAATGAGTTATCATTTAAAAAAAATATTTAATAGGATAAGGGTATGAAAAAATTTGTAAAAATAACACCTGAAGTTGTTGAATATGCTTGGGGGAATAATGATTTTATTCCTAATCTAATTGGTAAACCAGTTGATGATAAACCTAAAGCAGAAATGTGGATGGGCACTCATCCTGGAGCTCCCTCACTAGTGAGTGAGACTAATCAAACCTTAGAAAAATTCTTAGAAGAGAATTCTCATTTCTTTAGTTTAGATCATCTAAAACTTTACAATGATAAACTACCTTTTCTATTTAAAGTTTTAGCGATTGAAAAACCTCTTTCTATTCAATGCCATCCTGATTATAGAGAAGCTAAATTAGGTTATGATAATGAGAGAGAATTTAGAGAAAACAATCCAAGAAGTCTTTGGAATTATAAGGATGATAATAGAAAAGCAGAAGTTATTTATGCTCTCACCCCTATAACTGCAATGTGTGGTTTTTTAAGTGATGAAGAAATTATTGAAAACTTAAAAACATACATTCCTTTTGGCTTTGAGAAATACATTAATCAACTCTTAATAAGTTCTACAAATAAAGCTAAGACAATTTTTGAATATATTTATACTGTTGATATTGATGTATTAAAACATTTAATTTCAGAATTATTAAAAAATGTTAAGTCAAAAGAAAACAAGATTGGTGAATTCTTTACTAAAGAAGGAATCATTAATAGAGTTTCAAAAGAATTCCCTCTAGATAGGGGACTTTTTGCACCTCTTATGTTAAATGTTGTACATTTAAATAAAGGTGAATCACTATATCTTGAACCCCGTCTTCTTCATGCTTATGTTTATGGGAATGGAATTGAACTAATGAGTGCTTCTGATAACGTACTTAGAGGTGGTCTTACTAATAAGAAGATGGATGTTGAAGAGCTTTTAAAGGTTATGATAATTAAACCTTTAAAAATTAAGTTGTGCAAACAATATAGAGATTTAAATGAGAAGGTTGTTGTAGAAACCCCAACTGATGAATTTACCTTAGCTTTATATAAAAAAGGTAGTTATGATGTTAAAACAGATAACCTTGAAATGTTACTTTTCTTAGAAGATAGTAAATTAGAAATTCAAAAACAAGTTCTTGATATTAAAAAAGGAAGTGTTTATGTAATAGCAGCCAATACTCATTATACTCTTGAAGCTAATGGTGATGTTTTTGTAGCCACTTGTTAAATTAATTAAATAATAAAAATCAAAGCTAGTATTGTTTTTTTCAATGCTAGCTTATTTTATTTCTGACTTAATTCGTTTATGGGAAATAAATTGTTAAAATTAGTATTTAATTATCTATAAATATAATATACTATAATTTAGTTAAATATAAAAATATATTATAAAATATGTGAAATAGTTAATTATTTTTCTTGTTTATAGTAATTTGATATGTTATATTTTATTTATGGAAAATTTAAAATTTGTTGACTTATTAAATAGAGAATTAGTGATTGCTATGGGGTGTACTGAACCTGCAGCAAGTGCTTTAGCTGGAGCTAGAGCTGCTGAATTATTAGATGGGACTATAGATAAAATATACATAGAAACTAGTCGTGATATGGTAAAAAATGCTATGGGTGTTGGAATTCCTAATTGTAAAAACAAAGGAATAAAAGCAGCTGTGGCTTTAGGGGTTGCAGGTAAAAGTACTAAAAGAGGTTTGGGTATATTATCTAAAGTTACTGACAAGCAAAAAGAAATAGCTGCTTCTTATAAGGTTGAATTAGAAATGGTTGAAGAGGTTCCACCACTTTACATTAAAGTTACCTTAACTAATAAAGAACATAAAGCTATAGCTGTTGTAAGTGGTAACCATTCATATTTTTCTTTCCTACAAAAAGATGAGAATGTATTAATTGATGCACCTTTAGGAAAAATGTTAGAAAGTGGGGAAGACTCTTCCTTTATGGCAGATGTATCTTTAGAAGAGATTTTAAATTTTTCAAAAAATCTCCCTAAAGAAACAATATCTCTACTACTAAGTTCAGCAAAAACTAATCTCGCAATTGCAAAACATGCTTTAGTTGAAGAATATGGTTTAGCAGTTGGAAAGAATACATATGAGACAATAAACGATCCTCCTACAAGCCTTGATGAAGCTTTGAGCCTAGGTGCTACTTTGGCTGCTAGTGCCTCTGATGCTAGAATGGCAGGTTGTCCTCTTCCCGTTGTAATTAATAGTGGTAGTGGAAACCAAGGTATTACAATAACCCTTCCAATCTTTACTCTTGGAAAGTATCTTGGAAAAAGTGATTTAGAAATAGCCTCAGCTTTAAGTATCGGTGAATTAGTTGGATTGTGTTTAACAGCCAAGAAAGATAGATTGTCGGCTCTCTGTGGGGCCTTTACAGCTGCAATTGGAACATCTTGTGGTTTAGTTTATTTATTAGATGGATCCATTGATGAAATGAATAAAGCTATAAACGTTATGATAGCTAATTTAACAGGTATTATTTGTGATGGTGCAAAAATGACATGTGCTCTTAAAATTTATTCATGCGTCCAAAGTGCTAATTTAGCAACAAAACTTGCAATGAAAGGAAGTGCTCCTGGAGAAGAGAGTGGAATTGTTGGAATGGACTGTGTTCAAAGTTTTGACTATCTTTCAAGAATTAGTCATGAGGGAATGGCACAAACAGATAAAACAATTTTATCAATCATGATGGAAAAACAAAAAGAAAGAGAAGCTAGGTGTTAGATTTTTAATTTTATAATAATAAAAAAAACAGGATGTAATAATTAAAACATCCTGTTTTTTAGCAAAAATAGAAATTGATTAATCAATTGTAAAAGCAAACCCTGAGAACTTAGCACGTTTTGTTTGGTAGTTGTTTAATAAAGACTGACCATCGTAGTATTGATAAGCTAATTTCATTCTTTGGCCATCTTTACCACCTGCAAAAATTATACCTGCTTCAAAATTTAAATTAGGAGCATAAGAAGTTTGTTGCCAGTGACTTTGTTGAGCAGCTACGAATAAAGATCCCATTTCATGATTATCTATTGGGATTTCTAATTCAACTCCATATTGATACCAATTATATGAATGATAAGTTGGATCGTTTGTTCTTCTTCCAAGTAGATCATATCCAGGAGCGTAAAAATTATAATCTCCATAAACTCTTAAGGCTTTAGAGAATGTTGGTAGAATGGGTTCTAAAAAATGAAGAGGTTCAAAATAAGCTGAAATCATATAATCATCTCTGATATAATTACTCTCATTTGAATAAATATTAGGGTCAAAATCGATATAAGGAGAACCATCTCCATTTGTATCTAGCTGATCACCTTGGTGAGCACATATGTGATGTCTAGTTACACGAATCGCAGCCCAATCAACTGGACGAATTGCAAGGGCAAAGTAATAAATCCCATCCATTCCAAGTAAGTCAGTACCATCAGAATTCATAAAAGTACTAATAGCTAAGCCCCAATCCATTTCAATTCCAATATTAGGATTATCCTTTGGAGAAATTCTCCAAAAGTTGAATCTAGTGCCTATGGTAATATCAAAATGACCTTCTTCCCCTGTTGATTCAGGATGTATTTCGTCAATTTGATATTGCCTATATGTTATTTGAGTATTTACAGCTAAAGGATCTGCTAAATATGAAGGATATAGAAATTCACTAGGTAGGGAAGTGAAACTTAAATTTAACCAATCAATATCATGAGGTTTATTAGATTTAGCACTAAGAGGTAAAATAGAGAGTATAATTATTAATATTAAAGTAGTTTTTTTCATTTGTTAATTGTCCTCACTTGTATAAATTTCCCAAACATCATTTTGAGGACCATCATTTGAATACCCCCCTATTAAAAGGATTTTATCATTGAATAAAACACATTCATAACTGTATCTAGGTTCAACAATCACCCCTTCAGAATCTTTAGTCCAACTTGATGAATTTAAATCATAATATTGTGTTGAATAGGTATTTGAATTTTTAGAAAAATAAAGAGAACTATTACTTTTTCCTGAGAACATCCAAAGTTTATCATCATAACTAATTAGAGAGTGTTCGCTTCTAGTATAACCAGAAGTTGGAGTTGATAGATAAGTCCAACCTGCATCTGTATTCGCTAAGTCATATTTCCATAAAGCCTCCCAATTAGTAACAGTAGAATCTGCTCTTCCTGAACTAGATTGAGTTGCATTTTTAAACGACCCACCTTGTAAGTAAAAAACATTTCCAACCTTACAATAAGCAAAGCCAGCTCTAGCTCCTAACCCCATATCATCTGTTACTTTAGACCATTGATTATTTGCAATATCATATTTATACATATCTGAAAAATATGTAGTATCATCTGCATTAAACCCGCCAAAAATATAAATAATATTATTATCTTCGTCAGCTAACATGCCATGATTCATTCTAGCTGTCCAAGGTGCACTAGAGCTAATTTCTTCCCAGCTTATTCCATCGTTAGATCTCCAAAGATCATTTTTATAGCCGCGACTATCAGTTCCACCTGCTTGATCAACTTCAAATCCACCTGAGATGTACATATAGTTTCCACAAACAGTAGCAGCAAGACCTCTTCTGCCTTTCCATGGTACATCATCAGAAACTAGAGTCCAATTAATTCCATCTTCGCTAGAGTAAACATCTTCTATGTAACTATCATCATCTCCTCTAGCTGAGCTATCATATCCACCCAATACCCAAATCTTATTATCAAATACAAGTGCTTCAAAATCTTCTCTGTTTGAAAACTTTGCATTAGTTCTTAATTTGGTAGTAGAAAGATTTCCATCGTATGTTGAAAAAGTATAGTCTTCTAGGGGAGTTAAAAAATCACCTTCACAGGCTATAAATACTATGGAAATAAATAAAATAAGTGCAATTTTCTTTTTCATAAAAATCCTTGATTAAATAAATTAATTTATATTTTAAAATATTTGGTACATGAAATATCTAAGTTAAAACTTTTTTTCACCCAAGATATTATAACAAAACTTTAGATTTAATAAAGTTAAATTTTTATAAATTTAAGTGTAAAAATAAATTGTAGAATTTCTTGATTGACATATATACAATAATAATTTAACTAAAATAAAAAAGATGAAAATATGTTAAAGTTTATTATTTGAAAGAGTAAATATTTTGGCTTAATAAATATTGTATCTAAGGTATTGTGAAAAATTTTATTTTTCCTATTGACAATTAAAGCTAAATTCTATAGGTTAACAAATGTCTTTAAGGGGGCGTAGCGAAGATGGTTATCGCGTCGGCCTGTCACGCCGAAGATCGCGGGTTCGATCCCCGTCGCTCTCGATAAAGCTCTTTACAATTATGTAAGGAGCTTTTTTAATGCCTAATAATCTATTAAGTTTTATTAATATCGGTTAAAATTCTATTAAGGAATATATATATGCAAAATGATTTTAATTTAATAAAACATTATTTAACGGTAGATAGAGAAATTTTTAATAGAGAAGTTAGGGACAAAGCATTTGCAACATTAATAACACAAAACAGATCTAGAGTATTTATTACAGGACTATTAGCACTTACTAATGTTTGTACTAATAACTGCCATTACTGTGGTTTAAACAGAGATAATGGAAAAATTAAAAGATTTACTCTCGATGATGAAACAGTTTTATCATCAATAAAGGTTGTTAAAGATTTAGGATTAAAAAGAGTACTTTTAATTGGTGGAGAAAATCCACAAATTAGTTTATCTCAATATATTAAATATGTAGAATATGCAAAAGAGTTAGATTTAGAAATAAACCTAGCTATGGGCGTTTTTACAAAAGATGAATATAAAATATTAAAAGATGCTGGATTAGATTATTATACAATTAAATTTGAAGTATCAAATTCAAAAATATTTAATCAATGTAATCCAGATATATCATTTTTAGAAAGAATGAAGGCTATTAGAAATGTTAAAGAAGTTGGACTAAAACTAGGAACTGGTAATATTGTTGGACTGAAAAATCAAAGTTTAGATGATTTAGTTGGAGATATCCAGTTGATTAAACAATTAGAAGCTGATTGGGTTCCAATTGTTCCATATATTCCTTCTCCAAATTCAATAATGGCAAAGGATACCCCCTTTGGAAATGTTGATTTATTACTTAGAAGCATTTCTATAATAAGACTATTATTACCAAAAGCTCAGATAACAGCAGGGCAACCAACTCAAGATTCTAAATTAGGTTTTTCTGATAGACAAGGTAATATAGATGCTTTGCTCCATGGAGCGAATAAATTATTTGTTGAAGTTACTCCTTTTGCACTAAGAAAGGATTTTGAAATAACAAAAGATCGTAAATTATTAGAATTTGAGAAAATAGATGAAATGCTAAATAGCGTTAATTTAAACAGTTTTTAAAAACAACATAAGGAAAATGAATATTATGAAAGTTATGGTTGGTATGAGTGGAGGAATCGATTCTGCAGTAACTGCTTATTTATTAAAAGAGCAAGGATATGATGTAAAAGCTATAACAATGCTTTTAGGAAAAGGAAATGCACAATTAAAAGATGCAAAGAAAACAAACTATTGTTTTGCTCCAAATAAAGACGAAGAATTAAAAAAAGTTAAAGAAATTTGTGAAAAACTAGATATTGAAAGTATTTTATTAGATTTATCTTCTAATTTTGAAGATACAGTTTTACAGAATTTTAAAGATGAATACTTAAATGGAAGAACTCCGAATCCTTGTGTCTGGTGTAATTCTAAGATTAAATTTAAAGCAATGTTAGAAGAAGCAGAAAAACAAGGTATCGAATTTGATAAGTTTGCTACAGGTCACTATGCTAGAATCATTGAAAAAAATGGTCGCTATTGTCTATACAGAGGAAAAGATCTTAGAAAGGATCAAAGTTATTTCTTATACAGATTAACCCAAGATCAATTATCTAAAGTATTATTTCCTTTAGGTGAATATGTTAAAGATGAAGTTAGAGCAATTGATGTTAAATTAGGCTTCCATCAAGAAGAGCAAACTGAAAGTCAAGATTTTTATGATGGTGATTATACTGAACTTTTAAATGTTGAAAGTAAAGAAGGCAATATTGTTGATAGAAGTGGTAAAGTTCTTGGAAAACATAAAGGATTGTTTCACTATACAATAGGGCAGAGAAAGGGCTTAGGTATAGCTGCAGAAAGACCACTTTATGTTTTAGAATTAGACACTTTTAATAATGAAGTAGTAGTAGGATTCCAAGAGCAAACTTATAATAATATTGTTGAAGCTAAAAATATTGTCTGGGGATCTAGATTAAGTGTTAATAATGAAAAACTAGATGCCAAAATTAGGAGTACAGGCTACCCAAGTAAAGCAACTGTTTCCTCCTACGTAGATGAAAATGGAGATGAAATATTAGTTGCTAAATTTGAAGAGCCAATACAAGCTGCAACAGTTGGACAGTCCTTAGTAATCTATGATGGAGATGAAGTGGTTGCAGGTGGAATTATTTGTAAAGCAAAGTAGCTAAGAATAAAGATGTATATTTTTATATACAAAATGAAAAAAGTGAGTTATAATTCTTTTAAGTAATTATTCTTCATGAAATTTATATTTAAATTAATGGAATCAAGTGAAAACTCAAAATTTTTGCTTGATTCTTTTATTTTAGATAAAAATATTCTTTTGAAAATAATATTTATACAAAAGTCCTATAAATTTTCATTAATAGTTTAAAATTATTGTTTCTTTTTTTTCTTTATGTTTTAATAACTTGATACTTAACTTTAGGAGAGTTTTTATGAGAGTCATAATTGAGAAGGATTATAATGATTTATCAGCTTGGGCTGCTAGATATATTGCAAATCAAATCAATGATTTTAAACCAACAAAAGATAAACCTTTTGTACTAGGATTGCCTACAGGCTCAACCCCACTTGCAACTTACAGAGAATTAATTCGACTATATAATGAAAAATATGTCTCATTTGAAAATGTAGTTACTTTTAATATGGATGAGTATGTGGGATTAGATGAAAATCATCCTCAAAGTTATCATTATTTTATGTGGAGTAATTTCTTTTCCTTTGTTGATATAAAAAAAGAAAATGTTAATATTTTAAACGGTATGGCTTCTGATTTAGATCAAGAATGTAAAAGATATGAAGAAAAAATTAAAAGTTATGGTGGAATAGATTTATTTTTAGGTGGAATAGGCGTTGATGGCCATATTGCATTTAATGAACCTTTTTCTTCACTAACTTCTAAAACTCGAGTTAAATCATTAACTAAAGATACTATTATTGTAAATAGTCGTTTCTTCGATAATGATATTTCTAAAGTTCCAAGTACAGCGCTCACAGTAGGTGTAGAAACCATCACTAGTGCAAAGACTGTAATAGTTCTAATTAATGGCCATACCAAGGCTAGAGCGCTTCATGCAGCCGTTGAGGGACCTGTTTCACAAACTTGGACATGTAGTGCTTTGCAATTACACAAGTGTGCAATATTAATCGCTGATGAAACAGCTTGTGATGAATTAAAGGTAAGTACCTATAGATATTTCAAAGATATTGAAAACTCAAACCTTGATCCTGATACTTTGCTAAAGAAGTAAAAGATAAATATTCTCAGCCTTTTTTTAAACTTTTAAAAGGAGGCAATTTTTTTTGTACTTGAATTAATATTTCATTATTGATAAAAATATAGAAAACATTTAAGTAAGGAAAAATTATATGAATATTGTATGTCTTGATTTAGAAGGGGTATTAGTCCCTGAGATTTGGATTGCTTTTAGTAAAGAGACAGGAATTGAAAAACTAAAACTAACAACTAGGGATGAACCTGATTATGACAAATTAATGAAATATCGCCTAGATATTTTAAAAGAACATAATCTTAAGCTTCAAGATATACAAAATACAATAAGTAAAATTAAAGTATTAGATGGAGCAAAAGAGTTTTTAGATGAGCTTAGAGAATTAACACAAGTTGTTATCTTAAGTGATACTTTTAGCGAATTTGCTGCTCCTTTAATGAAACAATTAGGTTATCCAACTATTTTTTGTAATGAATTAGTAATTGATGAAAATAATATGATTGTTGATTACAAATTAAGAGCAAAAGATGGAAAGAGAAAAGCAATTGAAGCATTTAAGAGTTTAAACTTTAAAACTTTCGCAGCTGGGGACTCATATAATGATTTATCAATGATTCATAAAGCTGATGGCGGTTGTCTTTTTAGAGCTCCAGAGAGTATACTTAAAGAAGAAAAGTCTTTAAAATTAACTACAACTTATGATGATTTTCTAACTGAAATTAAAGCTTTTTTAAATAAAAATTAAAGAAGATAAATAAATTTATGAAAAAAATTGAACGAAAGATAATAGCATCTTTATCAATCTTAATAATTAGTATTATAGTAGGGTTTTCTTTGCTCTCATTAATTTATAATGGGAGTGCTCTTCTTGAAGCTATTGTTGCTATAGTTGTTATTGTTGTTTTAATAGTACTTTTAGTTCTATTAAAAAACTTTTATCATAGTTTTAAAGATAATAATTAAATTAGTAATCTAATGTTGAAGTTATATAGCTTTTATATAATATGTTACAATATACTAAATATTTGTAAAGTATAAAAACTAAAATTTTTGGTAGCAGGTGTATTTTTTTATACAAACCATATTGACTAGAATTGCGTTTTTATTCATTTTAGCTATAACGAAATTACACGTAGTGACAGAACGAATAGGAGTATGTTATGACCCGCGAATTCATAGATGAAATGAAGGAAGCGCTAAAAGCTGAAAAGGCTGCTATTTTAGAAAAGTTGATCAAGCAAGATTCAGACTTTAAAGATTTAGTTAACGCAAAAACTATTAATGATAGCATTGACTCTGTAACTGAGGAGTTAGCATTTAGGAAGATACAACTAACGGCTACCCACGACTATAACAAGTTACAGGCGATTGATAATGCTATATCTCGAATTCATAACAAGCAATATGGTTACTGTTTTCAATGTGGAAAAGAAATTCCTGAAAATAGATTGAGAGCAATTCCGTATGCTGTAGTCTGCGTTGAATGCAAGAATAACGAAGAGAAAAAAAATAGAAGAAGATAATAATTAAAGGTTCACACGAGTGTGAACCTTTAACTATTTTAAAAGATATGTTTAGAAATAAGGATTGTTTCTTTCAGCTTTAATTGAAGTTTTTGGTCCATGACCTGGAAGCACGATAACCTCGTCGTTTAACTTCATGAGTTTTTTCAAGCTATCCTGGATTTCACTGTAGCTTCCTCCTTCAAGGTCGCATCGACCGATGCTATTTGCAAAGAGTGTATCGCCAGAAAATAATATATTATTTTCTTCATCTAAGTAGCAAACTCCACCTGGAGTATGTCCTGGGGTAGCTATAACTTTAAAGTGACAATCGTCCAAATATTCTCCGCCGTTTAGAGTGTAATCAGCTTCTGGTAAATTATTGATTTCGTTTTTAAAACTCTGCAGGAAAGTTAAATCGAAGCAATATTTATTTATGTAAGCTTTTCCCTCTTTACCAAGGTAACATAAATCTTTTTTACCTACGAAGATTTCTAAGGATGGATATTTTTCAACTAGTTTTACAAGTCCCATAATATGATCCCAATGTCCATGAGTTAGTAAAACTGATACAGGGATAACATCTCTTTTATTTAGAGCATTGATTATTTTATCTGCATCTGCACCTGGGTCAATGATCCAAGCACTTTTAGTTTCTTCATTTCCATAAATGTAACAATTAGTTTGGTATGGTCCAACAATTAAGGAATCAATAAACATAATAATAAAAAATCCTATTTCAATTATTTCTTTTTGGAATAAGTAATTGAAGCTGTACGACCTTTAATATCAGTGCCGTCTAATAACTCAATTGCTTTTTCACAATTTTTTACGTCCATGGTAATAAAAGAATATTTATCATGAACTCTAATGCTATAAATATCATCTCTTGTGATACTTAACTTATCCTGTAGTAAAAGAGAAAGTTCTTTTGTGTATAACTTTTTCATTTTACCAACGTTTAAATAAAGAGTTTTTGCCCCTTCTGGTAGTGGCTTTTGTACTTTAGGTTTTTTAACCTCTTTAGTTTCATTTTTTGTTGCTTTTGGAGCAACAGTTGATTCTGCAAAAGGTTTTTTAGCCTTTGTATTTCTACTTTTTGGGCTTCTTTGTCTTGGAGCTTTATCATTTTTATTTGATTTTGTAATCTCTCTTAATAAGTAAGCCATAAAGTATCCACGTAAGCGCCATGGAACATTCTTTTTGATGAGTTTTTTTAGGGATTCTAATTCTTCAGGATTTGGATCTGTTTCAGTTTTTCCTGCAAGTAATTTAATCTTCCCAATTAGTACATCATCTTGTTCAATAGGGGTGCTCTTGTCTCTTTTATCCATGAGCAAATCTCCTTAAAGATAATTACTACACTCATTGAGTTTTAGTGTAGTTCCTTTTTTGCAAAAAAAATAAAAAAAATTATTTTTTTTGAATAATACTAAGGCTAGGAAAAGGCACCTACCTTAGTTCCAAGGATACCTTTCGGTCACACTCGGGGAGATTGGTAAACTAAAAGTCCTGCAATACCAATTTCTTTTGAGCATATAAAAGATTCAATAGCTTTGTCAAGGAAAGAATTATTTGCTATATTATATCTTATGGTACATAGTAGTAGTGAACAAATTGAATTAAAAGAAAAAGATATAAAAAAAGCAAAAGATCTATTAGCTAAAAAATATGAAAGCTTAGGTAGAACTGTAGCTTTATTTGTCAAAGATAAAACTTTTTCCTATTGTTTAAATGAACTATCTAACTATGAAATTGCAAAAGGTAATTATGAGAGATTACTTAGAAAAGCAAATAACATTAAAAATAAAGTTGATACCGTAAATGATTGTAAAAGTGAGATTTTTGAACTTAGAAAGCTACTTTTAGAAAAAAAGAGAGAAGAAGAAACTCAGCTATCTCGTTTTGGTGCAGCTATTTATGAAGCTTATACAAATAATAATTTTGATCAAGATATTATAAATGAATTAGATCAAATCTTCCACCATATAAATATAACAATTGAAAAATATAAAACTAAAAGTGAAAATACTTCTGTAATATTATTTTCAGCAATTTATGAAAAAAAACTAAAAAAGAAGAAAAAAGAATTATCAAATCTTTTTATCAAAGCTTCATTATATATTTTAGAAAATAATCTTGATTCTAAAATCAATTTTATAAATAAAGATAAATATCTAATAAGTTTAAAAAAAGCCATAAAAAGTAGAGAAAATTTAGATTCTCAGATTTTAAATTGTGAAAATAGAATTGAAGAAATTAAAAAGGAAGATAATGAATCTCCTAACCGTAAGCTAGAAGAAATAAAGAGAGAAGTGGAAAGTGCTAAGGAAGTTAAAATCAATGCTGCTATTTTATTAGGGGAAGAGCTATATAATAACTTACCAGATGACATAAATTCTGAAGAAATCGGAATAAAAGCAATTTCTTTAATAGATAACATAACCTTACAACTTGCCAAAATCGAGAGTTTAGAACAAGATATAGTAAAATTAAATAATGAGATTATTATTACTGAATTATCTGCTCAAATCGCACATGAGAGAACGAAGATAAAAACTCTTGAAGAAGAGATTTTAAATTGTAATAAACAAATCAATAAAATTGAAAATATAATAAATCAAAAACGTGATAAAATTATAGAGTTAAAAAAAGAAGGAACCTTTGAACAATCTACTCTTGATTTAATTGCTTTGGATGAGAGTGATGGAAACACCGAAAGATAAAAAAGATAGTACAAAAGAAAAAGCTACCCCTAAAAAAAGTGTATCTAAATCTACCAAACCTTCTTCCCTAAATAGTTCTGTAAAAAGTAAAGCTAAAAGTGAAGTCCAAAAGAAAGCCGCTTCTTCAAATAAAAATAAAACTCCATCAACATCTAAAAATACTAATAGAAAGCCTAGAATTTCAAATTCAGCAACAAATACTACTACAAAAACTAAACAAAAAAATGTTGAAACACAAGTTCCACCAAGAAGAGATGTTAGAGGAATTCCAAGTGCAAAATTAGATGTATTTAAAAAAGGATCAACTTTTAATGTTCCTAGCAAAGAGAACAATAAAAGAGTGGGTAATCATGAGTATTGGAAACAAGCAGAACTTGACTTAGAAAAAAAAGAGAAAGAAAAAGCTAAGACTACACCTAATAAAAAGGAAAGTGATAAAACAGCTCATATTCATAAAAAAGAAAGTATTAAAGTTCCTCTTTCGACTCAAAAAAAAGATAAAGCTGTAGATGAAACTAAAAAGAAATCACCACAGAAAAAAACTTCACCCAAAAAGACAACTAAGAAAAAAACTCAAAGTAAAAAGAATGCTAAAAAGAAAAAGTCTA
>JAQQAS010000064.1 GCA_028532815.1 Pleomorphochaeta sp. | reverse complement strand
ATACCAAATAACCTCTTGTCAATATACTTTTACCGATTAAAATAAAATCAAAAAAAACTTAAAATTTTCAAAAGCCCTATTTTACACTTTTTTGCTAATAAATTATAATATATTTATGGAACAAAATAAAAAAATTACTGTAATTGATGGACAAGGCGGAAGTCTTGGTAAAACTATTATTAAACGAATTAAAGAACAATATCCTAATACCGAAGTAATAGCTATTGGGACAAATGGGATAGCTACAGCTTCTATGTTACAAAGTGGAGCAGATGGAATCGCTACAGGTGAAAACCCAGTTATTGTTGCAGCTAGGGATGCAGATATAATAATTGGGCCTATAGGGATTGTTATAGCAGATGCACTGCATGGAGAAATAACACCTAAAATGGCAGTTGCTGTTGGTCAAAGTAAAGCTCATAAAATTTTTATTCCCGTTTCCAGATGCAATTTAACAATAGCTGGAACAAACAAAATAGGATTAGAAACAATTATTAAAGAAATAATCTCATCAATCAAAGATTTAATCTAAAAAAATAATGATTGACATGTAGAAAAATTAATTATATCTTAAATGAAGATTTCAAGAAGAAATCTTTATTTTCATTTTTTTGTTTAAATATAGCCAAGAAGGCATCGATATATCATAATATCTGCTTCTTTGCTATTTTTTTTTGGAGATTTTTAATGGATAATTTTTTACAACCCCTTATTGAAGGTACCACTTTGAATGTTTTTAATGGAGATGATCTAATTTTTAAATCATCAAGCTCTTGGCTATATCCACTTTTTGAACTAGAGCGCTTTTTAAAAGATTCAAATCTCACTTATTCTAACCTTTGTGCACACGATACAACTGGGGGAAGAGCTGCTGCTGCAATAATGATTAAGCTAAACATTAAAAAAGTTAAATTTAATTTAGTTAGTGAAAGAGCAAAAGAATTACTAGATGAAAATAATGTTAAACTCTTTTATGATAGCAAAATTGATAAATTAAAGTGTAAAACTGAAGATTTATTTCAAAAAGAAAATAATGTTGATATCATTTTCCAAAAAATAAAAATTAGAGCAAAACAAGGAATCGGGTTAGATGTTAATATTAAAGATTTATCAATTGGTTATAACAATAAAGCTATTTACCATTTTAATTCTCTTGAAATTAAAGGTGGAGATGCACTAATTATTGAAGGTGATAATGGGATTGGTAAAACAACTTTTATAAAAACATTACTTAGAGAAATTGAGCCAATTAATGGAACAATTTTAATTGATAATAAACCTATTAATAAACTAGATACTAAAACAATTGGATATATTAAACAAGAAAAAGAGAATCAACCATTTCCTGTGAGCGTAAAAGAAGTTGTTTCGATGGGGATTAATAAGAAATTAAGTAAAGCAGAAAAAAACTATTTAATTGATACAAGTTTGAGAAAATGTAAAGCAATTTCACTTATCGATCGAAATTATTATTCCCTATCTGGTGGAGAAAAACAAAAAGTTTCCCTAGCTAGATGCTTATGCCAAAAAGCTAAAATACTAATATTAGACGAACCTACTTCCTTTTTAGACAAAGAAAGTAAATCTCAACTAATAACTTTATTAAAAGCATTTAGAAATGGTGAAATGCCAACAATAATAATTATCACTCATGATAAGGATTTAAAAGAAGAATTAAAATGGGATACATATAAAATGGAGAGACAAAATGCTTAGCTTATTAACCTTAGAGCCAATTTTTAAAGCTTTTATAGCTATAATATTATCATCAATTTCATTTCCCCTTTGCGGGGTTATGGTATTGAGATTAGATTTAGTTCCTCTAAGGTATGCTTTGATGCATGGTGTTATACTAGGGGGAGCCTTAGCTCTAGCATTAAGCCTTCCAACTTTACCTATTATAATATTAGTTAACTTAATCGTTGTTTTACTAATTATTAAAATTCCAAGTTCGAATTCTTTTTCTTCAGCTGCGGCCATGGTATTTACTATGGGTTTAGCTTCATTGTTAATGCATACATTTAATGTCCCTGCAAAAGACTCTCTCCAACTTCTTTGGGGCTCTCCATTTGCCCTTAGTTATTTAGATTTAACAATTTTAGCTATTTTAACCATTACAGTAATATTATATTTAATACTAAATTTTAATAACATTGTCTCAATATTCTTTGATAAATCTATTGCTAGAAGCCTTGGAGTTAAAGTTGAGTTAAATTATAACTTCATGGTAATTATCATAGCTCTTTGTGTTGCTCTAGCTATGAGATTAATTGGAGCTTTATTAATAGATGCTCTACTAATTCTTCCAGTTCTTATTGCAACAAGAGTTAGTAAAGCTACAAAATCATTATTTATATATTCATCAGTTTTCGGATTTATCCTCTCAATATCTGGTTTTTTTACAACACTTTACTTTAATCTGCCACTTAGCGCTACGATAGCTATTATCGCAGTTGCTTTATATATAGTTATTTCAATAATAAAAAATATTAAAATAAGGAATTTAAAATGAAAAAAAGACTACTTTTTACAATTCTGATTTCATTGATCAGTTTTTCTCTTTTCGCTCAAGGAACAAAAGAAGATACATCTTCATATGTTGCTAGTACAAGTTGGTGTGCATCATTTGCTTATGTTGGAGGACTCGATAATGTTGTTAGTATTGCTCCTGCAAATTTAACTCATCCACCAGAATATGAAATTCTTCCAAGTGATATAAAAACTATCCAAAAGAGCAAAGCTTTTGTCTATGCAGGATATGAATCTATGATGGAAACTTTAACAAACAATCTTATTGATGATGAAATTAAACTCCAAATCACTACAGTAAATTCACTCGATAATATCAAAGAACAAGCTGCAAAAATTAGTTCAAAATATAATACTAAAGAAAAAAGTAAAATTAGGGTGGATAAAATTGAACAACTTTTTATAAATGCGAGAGAAGAAATCAAAGAAAAAGGAATTGATAAAATTCCAGCATATGTACATTTTCACCAAGTTGCATTTGCCAAGTCACTTGGATTAAATGTTGTTGGAAGTTTTGGACCAAATTCAGTTACCCCTGAAAATATCAATGAAGTTTCTAAATTAGGAAAATCTCTAATCATTGATAACATTCACAATCCAATAGCAACCCCTCTCAAAGAAGTTAATGATCAATCAACATTAATTATTTGGAGAAACTTTCCAGATACTAATGAAAATGAAGCTTTATATAACATGTTGAAAGGTAATATTAATTTACTTTTAAGTAAATTTTAAATGATTAAAATATATTTCTAAAAAATTATTCTAAAAACTAATTAGTTATTATATAAGTAATTAAAAATTGTAGTAAATATTTATTCATAAAAAATACATTTTTTGTATTGACAAAAAAAGAATAAATCTATAAAAAATATATATACATCAAAGGCGATGCAGGAATAATATCTTGCACCGTCTTTTTTTTGTATAACCTATAGGCAATCTTTTTTTTATCATTTTGTTTTTCGATTCATTTCGAATAAATACCACACAATGGCGTGTGATTCATTAAATTGGATCACACGCCTTTTTATTTCATGGAGGGGAAAAATGTATTCATCAGTAGACACCTTATGGGTCTTATTAGGCGCGGTTCTAGTATTTTTTATGCAAGCTGGGTTTGCAATGGTTGAGACGGGTTTTACTCGTGCAAAGAACAGCGGAAATATTATTATGAAAAACTTAATGGACTTCTCATTAGGTACTATAGTTTTTTATATAATTGGCTTTGGATTAATGTTTGGAACAGGCAAATTTATCGGAACTCCTGACTTTTTTGTTCAAAATGATTACTCATCATCTTATCCAACATTTGCTTTCTTAATTTTCCAAACAGTATTCTGTGCAACAGCTGCAACAATTGTTTCTGGAGCAATGGCAGAAAGAACAAAATTCTCATCATACTGTATTTACTCTATTATTATCAGTGCTCTAATTTATCCAATTAGTGGTCACTGGATTTGGGGTGGTGGCTGGTTAGCTGAAATGGGATTCCACGATTTTGCAGGTTCAACTGCAGTACATATGGTTGGTGGAGTTGCAGCATTAGTAGGTGCTAAATTATTAGGACCTAGAATTGGAAAATTCAGTGAGGAAGGAAAAGCAAAAGCTATTCCTGGTCACAGTTTAACTCTTGGTGCACTTGGTGTATTCATTCTTTGGTTTTGTTGGTTTGGATTCAATGGTGGCTCAACTGTTAGCTTGACAGGTGATGATACAATATTAAGTACTGCAAAAATCTTTATTACAACTAACTTAGCAGCAGCTGTAGCTGCAACCACAACAATGTGTGTAACCTGGATTAAATATAAGAAACCAGATGTTTCTATGACATTGAATGGTGCATTAGCAGGTTTAGTAGGTATTACAGCAGGTTGTGACGCAGTATCACCTTTAGGTGCAATTATAATTGGTATTTTAAGTGGTATTGCTGTAGTTTATTCAATTGAATTTGTTGAAAATAAATTAAAAATAGATGATCCAGTTGGAGCTTTCTCAGTTCATGGTGTTTGTGGTGCCTTAGGTACAATTCTAACAGGATTTTTAGCTGTAGATGGTGGATTACTATACGGTGGAGGAGCATCATTACTCATAACACAAATAATTGGTGTTGCTGCTGTAATAGCTTGGGTTGCTATTACAATGGCTATAGTATTCACAGTAATCAAAAAAACAGTTGGATTAAGAGTTAGTGCAAAAGAAGAAATTGCTGGACTAGACTTAGAAGAACATGGATTAGATAATGCTTATGCCGACTTTATGCCAATCGTAACAGGGGCTGGAACCGAAATAGATGTTGAGGAAGAAGGTTTACCTGTAGAGGCAAAAGAAAAAGCTGTTAAAGTCGTTGACAAGAGAGATGCTAAATCCACATTTACTAAGATTGTAATTCTTACTAAGAGAAGCAAGTTCCCTGATTTAAAGAAAGCTTTAAACGATATAGAGGTAACTGGTTTAACTCTAACAAATGTTATGGGTTGTGGTATGCAAAAAGGTGTAACTGAATTATATCGTGGTGTTCCAGTTGATATGACGTTATTACCTAAAATCAAAGTTGAGGTTGTAGTTTCTAAAGTCCCCGTGAAAACTGTTGTGGAAACTGTAAAAAATACATTATATACAGGACATTATGGAGATGGAAAAATGTTCATATATAATGTTGATAATGTAATTAAAGTTAGAACTGGCGAAGAAGGCTATGCAGCCCTTCAAGAAGACTAAGTTTAATTAATGCCTAATCAACTGTCCCATTGTATAAAATTATACTTTGGGACTTTTATTTGTCTTTGTAAAAAGATTATTCTTTAATGTAAACTATGTAACACTTCATTAAAAAGGGTAATAATCAATGGATAATAATTATATGGGAAAATGCGGAACCTATTGTCTTTCTTGTGATTGGAAAGATAAAATGAATTGCAAAGGCTGTAAAGATTCTAATGCAAATCCTTTTTGGGGTGAGTGTGAAATTGCTAAATGTGCTATTGAAAAGGAATATAATCACTGCGGAGAATGTCAAAATCTTCCTTGTGAAAAATTAACTCAAGCTTTCAATAGTAAAGATCACGGAGATAGTGGAGAGCGTCTAATCAATTTAAATTATTGGAGGCATGGTATAAATAAATTTTTGGAAATTGGAACTTTAAAAAAAGATTCACATTAGATTTCAAAATCAATTCTAAAAACATCTTGGTAATATATCATATCAATTGAATTTATATCTTCAATAATATTAAAAATGTTTTTTTCATCAAATAAATATTTTATTGCAGAATTATAATCCTCTTTTTGATCAAATAATAAATTGAATGTTTTATTCCCAGATTTGTAAACTTCCTTAATTTTGTTTTTTAAAATAGAAATAGAGTATTGTTTAAAATAGATAATATCAATTGGGATCATTTTTTTTTCA
Source organism: Pleomorphochaeta sp. (assembly GCA_028532815.1). Lineage (GTDB taxonomy): Bacteria > Spirochaetota > Spirochaetia > Sphaerochaetales > Sphaerochaetaceae > Pleomorphochaeta. Next base: position 95,832 of record JAQQAS010000064.1, on the reverse strand, counting down.
TTTATAATTATGAGAGTATTATTCAAATCATTTTCATAATAATTGATTACATTTGATTGATACCCATTAATCAATAATATCTTTGAAAAGCCATTTTCATCAATTAAATATTGTTTAGCTTGTTTAAAAGATAAGCTATTTTCAAAAGATAAAATAAATATATTTTCATTATTTTCAATATACTTATCTATACCATTTTCTACTTTTTGTTTATCAAAAGAAGTAAAATAAGCTCCCCTATTTTTAAGATAGAAATAAGATGTAGCATTCGCTTTAGGGAGAGTTACATTTGATAAAATTATATGATCTTTTTGGATTTGTTTATCAGTTATACAGAGATAAGAATAGTCTACAAATCTATTTGTAGCATCTCCTTGGGTAACATCAACATGGTACCAAGAGTCATCTAATTTAACCATATTCCAGACATGACTTTCTTCTTGATTTACAAATTTACCTTCAACTAATAAACATTCAATATCGAAATGATCCATAATAAATTTGAATGATTTAGCATAGGAGGTACATAGCCCAATATTATCTAATAAAATACTTAATAAAGATTGATCTCGGAAATTTTGATCATAATAGGAATTATTAATTAAATAATCATATACATATTTTACAATCTCAAAATCCGAATACCCTACTACATCCTGTTCGATTTTATCTAAAATAGAATTCAATTCTTCTTGCTTTTTATTAATTGATATATCATCTATATCCTTATAGTTAAAAATTATTTTAGCAGAAATGAGTTTATCCTCTAAAAGTGATGAAGAATAATTAAGAGTTTCACTAACATAAAAAAGTGCAGGATAATCATTCAATACAAAAAAATATATTTTACTTAAAAGATCAAAATCAATATTACCAACTTCAAGATATTCTTCTTTTTTAATTAAAGATTTATAGATATCATTATATATGATTTTCTCATCATTTTCTAAAGATTCATAATAATAAGAAGAGGAAAATATATCAAAAGGCAAAAAGAATAATAAGAGAATAATACAAAGAATTTTCTTATTCAGTTTAATCATTTAATCTCCTCTTTATTTTTTTTATTAAGTATAACATCTATTAGTAAAAAAGAGTAAAAATCTAATATGATGTTTTCTTATAAAACGCTTATCTACTTTTTTTCTTATAGCTATTAGGCAAACAAAATCCCCTTTGCTAACAAAAGTTAACAAAGGGGAAGCAACAAATAAGATTTTATTTATAAGCTTTCTCGTGAACTGCTTTTACAGCTCTACCGCTAGGCTCATTCATTTTCTTAAAGCTTTCATCCCATTCAAGGGCAGTTGCTGTAGAACAAGCAACAGAAGCTTCATGTGGTACTGTAGATGCAGCACCTTCACTTTTAAAGTGTCTATTAAATAGAATTCTATAATAAGCTTCTTCTTTAGTAGCTGGAGTATTAATAGGGAATCTATTTTTAATATTTGCAAACTGAACATCTGTAATTAACTCATCAGTTAAAGCTTTTAAACTGTCAATCCAGTTATAACCAACACCATCGGAGAATTGCTCTTTTTGTCTCCAACAAACTTCTTCAGGAATAATATCTTTGAAAGCTTCTCTTAAAACCCATTTTTCAATTCTATCATTACAAAGTTTTAATTCAGGATTTAGTCTCATAGCTACATCCATAAACTCTTTATCTAAGAAAGGAACTCTTCCTTCAACTCCCCATGCAGCTAAAGATTTATTAGCTCTAAGACAATCATATAAATGAAGTTTACTTAACTTTCTAACAGTCTCTTCATGAAATTCTTTAGCATTAGGTGCTTTGTGGAAGTATAGATATCCACCAAATAATTCATCACTACCTTCACCGGATAGAACCATTTTAATACCCATACTTTTAATAACTCTAGATAAAAGATACATTGGAGTTGCTGCTCTAACCGTTGTAATATCGTATGTTTCTAAGTGATAGATTACATCTTCAACAGCATCTAAAGCTTCTTCAACTGTAAAGTGAACTTCATGGTGAACAGTACCAATATAATCAGCAGCAATTTTCGCAGCAGCTAAATCAGGAGAGCCTTCAAGACCAATTGCAAAACTATGTAAACGTGGCCACCAAGCTTTTTCAGTATCATGAGTTTCAACTCTTTCAGCAGCAAATTTTGCAACAATAGCAGAAATAACAGTACTATCTAAACCGCCTGAGAGCAATACACCGTAAGGAACATCACTCATCAATTGTCTTTTAACAGCATCTTCAAGAGCTTTTCTAACGAGTTCAGGGCTACCACCGTTATCTTTAACATTTTTATATTCCATCCAATCTCTTTTATACCAAGTCTTAACTTGACGAGATTCACTATCATAAACGCTAGCTGGTGGGAAAGTACAAACTGAAGGACAAGTACTTTCCAAAGCTTTTAATTCACTTGCAACATAATAATGTCCATCTATATCCCAACCTTGGTATAGAGGGATAATACCCATATGATCTCTTGCAATTAAATAGAAATCTTTTTCACTATCATATAGAGCAAAGGAGAATATACCATTCAAGTCTTCAATAAAATCAGGCCCTTTTGTTACATATAAAGCAATAATGATTTCACAGTCACTATTAGTTTGGAAATCATAATCCTTACAATATTTTTCTCTTAAATCCAAATGGTTATAAATTTCACCATTTGCAGCCAGTACAATCTTTTTATCCTTACTGTACAAAGGCTGTTTACCAGATAAAGGGTCAACAATACTTAATCTTTCATGAGATAAAATAACTTTATCTCCCTGATAAATACCTGACCAGTCTGGTCCTCTATGTCTAATTTTTTTAGACATTTTCAAGACGCTCTCCCTATATAAAGAAGAATCGCCTTCTATATCAAACATTCCTACAAATCCACACATAATTTGACTCCTTGAAGGTATAAAAATACCATATCCCTATAAATTCTAGAAGGTTGCTACACAACGTGCAGCAACCAAAAAACTAAAAAAATTGAACATATTCACTAATAATACAAAAAGTATTAAACCGAATATAAAAGATCACCATAAGTTGGTATTGGCCAACATTCTTTATCAACGAGTAATTCTAACTCATCTGCAAAAGATCTAATTTCGCTCATTAAAGTAAATATCTTATCTTGGAAGAAAACAGCTTTCTCATGTTCATCTTCCATAGCTTTTGCTTTAATAAGACTATCTTCCATTGCATCAACTTTATCACTTAAGCAATTTAGTAACTGTGCAATAGATTCCATCAAACCTAACTGTGATTTTAAATCTATGGATGGTAAAACACTTTTTACCTTTGAAACCTCACCAGCTAATTCACTCAAATACTTGTTGCTAGCTGGGATTATCATTCTTCTTACCATGTCAACCAAAGTTAAAGCTTCAATGTTTATTGTTTTTGAATAATTTTCATATAATACTGTTGCTCTACTATATAATTCTGGAGCAGATAATACTTTAAAGTGTTCAAATAAATCAATATTTTTCTTTTCAGTATATGCACCAACAGCTTCTACAGTTGTTTTTAAATTACTCAATCCACGCTCTTTAGCTTGTGCAACCCATTCTTCACTGTAGTTATTGCCATTAAATACAATTCTTTTGTGTTCTTTATAAGTGCGTTTTACTAAAGCATTTAAAGCAACAGCAAAATCATCTGCACTTTCTAATTCATCAGCAAAACCTTCCAAAACTTTAGCAACAGCTGTATTTAATACAGTATTTGGAGTGGAAACACTTGCAGTACTACCTAGCATTCTAAGTTCAAACTTATTCCCCGTAAAGGCAAAAGGAGAAGTTCTATTTCTGTCAGTAGTATCTTTTACGAAATCTGGTAATACATCAACACCCAAAAGCATATTTTCTTTTTGCTTGCCATCAATTTCTCTACCATCAGCAATTGCTTCTAATATTTCGTTCAAATCTGATCCAATGAACATGCTAACTATTGCAGGAGGAGCTTCATTTGCACCTAGACGGTGGTCGTTGCCCGGAGATGCCACACTTGCTCTAATAAGAGTTTGATACTCATCAACTGCTTTAATTACTGCAACTAGGAATAATAAGAATTGAGCATTATCTTTAGGATTGTCCCCAGGTTCTAAAAGATTCATATTAGTATCAGTAGAGATTGACCAGTTATTGTGTTTACCAGAACCGTTCAATCCAGCGAATGGTTTTTCATGTAATAAACAAACTAAACCATGTTTATCAGCAACTTTTTTCATAACTTCCATTGTGAGTTGGTTATGATCGCAAGCTACGTTAGTAGTAGTAAATACTGGAGCTAATTCATGTTGTGCAGGAGATACTTCATTATGTCTAGTTTTTGCATAAATGCCCAACTTCCAAAGCTCTTTATCTAGGTCTTGCATAAACGCACTTACTCTTGGTTTTAAAGAACCAAAGTAATGATCATCTAATTCTTGACCTTTAGGAGCTCTAGCTCCTAATAATGTTCTACCAGTATATTTTAAATCAATTCTTTGATTATATAATTTTTTATCTACTAAGAAATACTCTTGTTCAGGACCTACAGTAGTTTGAACTCTATTTACGTTGTGTCCAAATAATTTTAAGATTCTTTTAGCTTCTTTATCAATGGCAGCCATACTTCTTAATAAAGGAGTTTTCTTATCTAATACTTCACCGCTATATGAACAGAATGCAGTTGGAATACACAAAGTTTCATCTTTTACAAAAGCGTAACTTGTTGGATCCCAAGCTGTATAACCTCTAGCTTCAAAGGTAGCTCTTAATCCACCAGATGGGAATGAAGAAGCATCAGGTTCGCCTTGGACTAAATTTTTACCAGAAAATGATAAAATTACTTTACCATCTTTTGCTGGATTGATAAATGAATCATGCTTTTCAGCAGTTACTCCAGTCAATGGTTGAAACCAGTGAGTAAAGTGCGTTGCACCTTTCTCTAATGCCCATTCTTTCATAGCATGTGCTACAGCATTAGCAATATTTAAATCGATTTCTTTACCTTCTCTAATTGTGTTTTTCAATGCACGATAAACATCTTTAGGAAGTCTATCTCTCATAGCATCATCGCCGAATACCATTGAGCCAAAATAATCACTTATCTTTTGCATAATTTCAGAGCACCTCTCTTGTTATAATTTGTCTTTCCAATAAAATTTGAAAAATAAAAAAAAGACACTGTAGCTCAAAGTGAACTACAGCGCCTTTGCTGTTATTAAATAAATACATCAAAGCATGATTTTTGTCAACTCTTGGAAATTATTTTTTTAAGCATAATTTTCTATTATTTATTTATTTCCTTATAATTAAAGGACTTATAATAAAACTTTAAAATAAAAAAAATTTTACAATATACATTTAATGCATAAATTTGCATATTTTATTAATAATTATTTAATAAAATGCTAGACAAAAACAGGTGATTTCAATAATATCTCTATTAAGACAAAGAAGTCTATATAATGAAATTAACTAATTTAAAATAAAAAAAATTGAACAAAGACGTTCATAGTTAGGATAACTATGGGCGTTTTTTCGTTTTTAGACTTATTGGTTTTAAATAATCATAAGGAGAAAAGTAATGGACCGAATAAAAAAAGAAGGGGAAATTAGAATCCCCTCAGGGTGCGCAATTAGCGGAATCATTTCTAAAAAGGGTAATAGATTTTCCGGACAAACTGCGATTGATTCTATAAGATTGATGCATGATAGATCCAATGGTCTAGGTGGTGGTTTTGCTGGGTATGGAATATATCCTGAATACAAAGATTATTATGCTTTCCATATATTTTATATGGACACCATAGCCAAAAATGAGTGTATGTCTTTTCTTGAAGAACATTTTGATTTAATAAACCTATCAAAAATACCTACAAGAAAAATACCATCAATTACAGATGAACCTATGATTTGGAGATATTTTTTATCCCCTCTTCCCACAAAGTTAGCAGAAAGCCAACTAACTGAAGAAGAATATGTAGTACGATGTACAATTAATGTAAATGCTCATATAAAAGGTGCATTTATTGTCTCCTCTGGTAAAAACATGGGAGTTTTTAAAGCTCAAGGATATCCAGAAGATGTAGGTGAATTTTATAAATTAGAAGAATACAGTGGATATAGTTGGACAGCACATGGAAGATATCCTACTAACACACCAGGTTGGTGGGGAGGAGCTCATCCTTTTTCTTTATTAAATTATTCAGTTGTTCATAATGGTGAAATATCTAGCTACGATGCAAATAGAAGATATATCGAAATGTTTGGATACAAATGTAATCTACAAACAGATACTGAAGTAATTACATATATGATTGACTTTTTAAATAGAAAGAAGAATATAGATTTAAAAACAGTCGCTCACATTCTAGCAGCACCGTTTTGGAGTACAATTGAGAGAATGGATGAAACAAAAAAGCTTGAATATAAATATTTAAGAAATAACTATGAAAGCTTTCTTGTAACAGGACCTTTCTCAATTATTGTCAGTTACCAAAATGGATTAATGGCACTAAACGATAGACTTAAACTTAGATCTCTAGTAGTTGGAGAAAAAGATGATATGGTCTACATGGCTAGTGAAGAAGAAGCAATAAGAGTAATAGCCCCAGAATTAGATTCTATTTATTACCCTAAAGGTGGAGAACCTTACATTGTAGAGCTAGAAACGGAGGTTCAATAACCCTATGAAAGTAAATTTAATACAAAGTGAATATGAAGTTATAAGAGATCAAAGTAGATGTATAAACTGTAGACTTTGCGAAAAACAATGTTCTAATGGTGTAAACTACTATGATAAAAAGTTAAAGGTAATGTTAAGTGAAGAATGGAAATGTGTAAATTGCCACCGTTGTGTTGCAGTTTGTCCAACCCATGCCTTAAAAATTGTAAAATCTGATCATTGTTTTAAAACAAATGCAAACTGGAGTAAGCACGATATAACCAATATCTTTAGACAAGCCCAAACAGGTGGCGTTTTATTATCATCAATGGGAACTCCAAAAGAATATCCTGTTTATTGGGATAAAATGTTAATTAATGCATCTCAGGTTACAAACCCTTCCATCGATCCACTTAGAGAGCCAATGGAAACAAGAACTTTCCTTGGTAAGAAAAAACTTGATATAGAATACGATGAAAATCATAATATTATCACAGACACAAAACCACAAATGGAATTAAGCCTACCTGTTATGTTTAGTGCAATGAGTTATGGTTCAATAAGCTATAATGCTCACAAAGCTCTAGCTACTGCAGCACAAGAGCTTGGAACTTTCTACAACACAGGTGAAGGTGGATTACACGAAGATTTTTATGTTTATGGTGAAAATACAATAGTACAAGTTGCTTCCGGTAGATTTGGAGTTCACCCAACATATTTAGATGCAGGTAAAGCTATCGAAATAAAAATGGGACAAGGAGCTAAACCTGGAATTGGTGGCCACCTTCCTGGAAGAAAAATTACAAAAGAAGTTTCAAAAACAAGAATGATCCCTCAAGGAAGTGATGCTATAAGTCCTGCACCACACCATGATATATACTCAATAGAAGACTTACGCCAACTTGTATACATGTTAAAAGAAACAACAAATTATAAAAAGCCAATTATTGTTAAAATTGCTGCAGTTCACAATGTAGGTGCAATTGCTAGTGGTATTGCAAGATGTGGTGCTGATATAATTGCTATCGATGGATTTAGAGGTGGTACAGGAGCCGCTCCTCTTAGAATTAGGGATAATGTTGGAATTCCTGTAGAACTTGCTTTAGCTGCTGTTGATAAAAGACTTAGAGAAGAAGGAATCAGAAATGAAGTTAGCCTAGTTGTAGGTGGTACGATTCGCTCTTCTGCTGATGTAGTAAAAGCTATAGCACTTGGAGCTGATGCTGTTTATATTGCAACTAGTGCACTAATTGCTCTTGGGTGCCATCTTTGTAGAAGCTGTCATTTAGGTAAATGTAACTGGGGAATAGCAACCCAAATAAAAGAACTTGAAGACCGATTAGACCCTGAAGAAGGTGCAAAAAACCTTGTTAATTTGATATCTGCTTGGAAAAGAGAAATCAAAGAAATGATGGGTGGCATGGGGATTAATTCAATTGAAGCATTAAAAGGGAACAGACTTATGCTTAGAGGAATTGGATTAAGCGAAAAAGAATTAGAAATTCTAGGCATTGAACATGCTGGTGAATAAAAGTTTTCAGGAGTAAATAATGCAAAAAATAACAGTTAATCATATGAGCTTTAAACAGCTAAATAATATAATAAGAGATGATAAAGAAGATACTTTTGATTTAGATGATGTCCATGGTCAGCGATATATCGCTGCTGGAATGAAAAATAAACAAATTAAAATAAAAGGAATTCCGGGCAATGCACTTGGAGCTTGCCTAGATGAAGGCAGTAAAATTACAGTATTAAACAACTGCCAAGATGCGACTGGAGATACTATGAACGAAGGAGAAATCATCGTTTATGGTAACTGCGGAGATACTGCTGGATATTCAATGCGGGGTGGAAAAATCTTAATTAAAGGATCGGCTGGATACAGAGCTGGGATTCATATGAAAGCTTATAAAGATGAAAAACCTGTTTTAGTAATTGGAGATAGAGCTGGAAGTTTTTTAGGAGAATACCTAGCTGGTGGTATAATTATAGTCCTAGGACTAAATCAAAATGGCAAATGCCCTGTTGGAAATTTTTGTGGAACTGGTATGCATGGTGGAAAAATATTTCTTAGAAGTGATGAATTACCAAAAGATTTACCTAAACAAGTTGTAACTAGAAAAGCAAATGAAGAAGATATAGAATCAATAAAAGATATAATTAATCAATTTTGTTGTGAATTTACCTTTGACAAAAACATCATTTTTAATGCAAACTTTTATGTATTAGAGCCAAATACTACTTTACCATATAAGCAACATTATACCGCAATCTAATTAGGAGGGAATATGGCTAATATGCAATATGAAATTTCAAATTTCATTGAAGAAAATAATGTTAAATTCATCAGACTAGCGTTCTGTGATATTTTAGGAAACTTAAAAAATATTTCAATAAGTTGCGATGAGTTAGACAGAGCTTTTAGCACAGGTATTTCTTTCGATGCTTCATCAATTAAAGGCTTTTTAAATGTTGAAGAAAGTGATTTACTTTTATTTCCTGATCCAGAAACTCTACAAGTTTTACCGTGGAGACCTTCTAGTGGGAAAGTTGTCATGATGTTTTGTGATATTAAATATCCAGATTTCACACCTTTCGAAGGAGATGGAAGGGCTCTTATCAAAAAATTTGTAAATAAAGCAAAAAAAGAAGGCTATACTTTCAAAATTGGAAGTGAATGTGAATTCTACTTATTTAAACTAAATGAGGATGGAAACCCAAGTTTTACTCCTCTTGATAATGGAACATATTTAGATGTTGCTCCAAATGATAAAGGTGAAAATATTAGACGTGATATTTGTTTAACCCTTCAAGATATGGGATTTCATACAGAGAGATCTCATCATGAAAGTGGACCTGGACAAATGGAGGTTGATTTTACTTATGGTAATTTACTAAATTCTGCTGATAATTTAATAACATTTAAAAGCGTTGTAAAATCAACCGCCACTATGAATGGTTTATTTGCATCGTTTTTACCAAAACCATTAGAAAATAAGAGTGGTAATGGTATGCATGTTAATATATCTATTAAATCTGATGAAAAACAAGATGATGATAAAATTAGAGAGTTTATGATTGCAGGTATATTAAACCGAATCAAAGATATGACAATCTTCTCTTCACCTATCTATAATTCTTACCAGCGACTTGGCCAGTTTGAAGCTCCTTCTAGGATTGGTTGGGGATATGGAAACAGATCAACTACAATAAGGATTCCAAAAGCTCAAGGAAGATATAGTAGACTCGAAGTTAGAACTCCGGACACTAGTGCAAATCCATATTTAATTTATACACTAATTTGTGAAGCAGCTTTAGAAGGTATAAAAAATAAGGAAACACCTCCTCCTTCAATTTCTACTAATGCATTTAGTGATAAAGAAGGAACAAATTTGCCAAAGAGCATGCTAGAAGCACTTGAAATAGCAGAAAAAAGTTCATTTCTAAAACGGGTTTTACCAAAGCCCCTTCTTAACTCATACTTAAAAGTTAAAAAGAATGAATTAGAAGAGTATAAGAGGTGTGAACATATAAGTACACTTACAGAGGAAAGTTATTTCCCGATATATTAAAGGTTAATAAATAGTGTTTGAATTTGAAAAGATTTTACTAGTATCATCAAATGGAAAAGGTCATATGAATTTAAAATCACTTCTAAACGAAAATGGAGTGAAAGGTTCGATGACCTCTTGTTTTTCATGCAGTAAAGCTAGACAAGAAATTCTATCTGTTGATTTTAATTTGATAATTATAGATGCACCTTTAAACGATGAAAACGGTATCGACTTAGCTCGTAGCATATCTCAAGACTCTCTTTCCACAGTTTTATTAATTGTTGAAGAGCGATATATTGGAGATATTGCCACAAGAGTTAGCAAAGATGGCGTTTTGGTACTTGGCAAACCTATTATTTCTCCATTATTATTCCAAAGTCTTGTTTTATGCAATTCCCTTAATGTTCGATTGAGAGGGATAGCAAATGAAAATAGAAAATTACGTAGGAAATTAGAAGAAATAAAAATTGTTAATAGAGCTAAATTCTTGATAATTGACAGATTAAAATTTGATGAGCAAAAAGCCCATAGATATATTGAAAAAAGAGCTATGGATCAAAGACGCAGTAAAGGGGAAATTGCAAAAGAAATCCTCAAAACATATCAACAATAATTTTAGGAGAAAATGATGACTAAGCATATTTTTGTAACTGGGGGAGTTGTGTCTGGCCTTGGTAAAGGTATCACCGCGGCCTCACTAGGACGACTATTAAAAAACCGTGGATTGAAAGTTACAGCACAAAAACTTGATCCATATATGAATGTAGACCCAGGTACGATGAGTCCTTTTCAACATGGAGAAGTATTTGTAACAGAAGATGGTGCTGAAACAGATTTAGATTTAGGACATTATGAAAGATTTATAGATGAAAATCTTAACCAATATTCTAACCTTACTAGTGGAAGATGCTATTTTAATGTTCTAGAAAAAGAAAGAAGAGGTGAATACTTAGGGTCAACTGTTCAAATTATCCCTCATGTTACAAATGAGATTAAAAACTTCATCTACTCTATTGAAGAAAAAACCCAAGCTGATGTTGTAATTACAGAAATTGGTGGTACAACTGGTGATATTGAATCACAACCATTTTTAGAAGCTATTAGACAAGTTAGTCATGAAGTGGGACCTCAAAATTGTTTATTTATCCACGTTACCTTAGTCCCTTTTTTAAGCGGTAGTAATGAACACAAAAGTAAACCAACCCAACACTCAGTAAAAGAATTAATGACTACTGGTATTTTCCCAGATATTATTGTTACTAGAAGTGATATGCCACTAGAGAATTCTATTAAAGAAAAAATTGCACTATTCTGTAATGTAAAAAAAGACTGTGTTATTGAAAACAGAACTTTAAATGTTCTCTATGAAGCACCATTAATGTTACATGATGAAAAACTTGATGATATTGTTTGTAGAGAATTACAACTAAAAACAAAAAAATGCAACCTAGCTAAATGGAATGCAATGATAGATAGAATTAATAAGGCTGATAAAGAACTCAACATTTCTCTAGTTGGAAAATACATCCAATTACACGATGCTTATCTTTCAGTTATGGAAGCCCTAAAACATAGTGCTTGGGAAATTGGATGCACAGTTAACCTTAGTTGGGTAGATAGTGAAACCTTAACTGAAGCAAATATTGAAGAAACACTAAAAGATTGTGATGGAATTATTGTTCCAGGTGGATTTGGCAATAGAGGAATTGAAGGAATGATTTTAAGTGCAACATATGCACAAGAGAAAAAAATCCCTTACTTTGGAATCTGTTTAGGAATGCAAATTGCTGTTATGAGCTATGCAAGAAATGTATTAAAATGGGAAGATGCTAACTCAAGCGAGTTCGATGAAAACACATCTCATGCTGTTATTGATTTAATGGAAGATCAAGTTGATGTTTCAAACAAAGGTGGAACAATGAGACTTGGTGCTTATCCTTGTAAATTAATAGAAAATACAGTTCTAAAAAAATTATATAAAAACCAAGATGTAATTTATGAAAGACATAGACATAGATATGAGTTCAATAATAAATTCAGAGATGAGTTGATAAACTCAGGTTTAACAATTACAGGAGTTAGCCCTGATGATACTCTAGTTGAAGCTGTAGAAATAAAAGATCATCCATTCTTCTTAGGTGTTCAATACCATCCTGAATTTAAGAGCAGACCAAATAATACAAACCCATGTTTTAATGGATTTATTAAAGCTGCAAAAAAATACAGATATAAATAGAAATAAAAAAGTACATCTCAAGCAAAATAAGATTCTTATCAGCTAGAGATGTACTTAATTAAATTTAAAATTTGATATCTATTACATGCTTTTTCCCATCAATTATATAGGGGATAGACAATTCAAATCGATCTTCATCAATCCAAGGTAATAAAACAAATTCATCTTTTAGAATTTGCTTTCTTAAATAACCCACTGCTACAAAATTTTCAGTTAAAGTAATATTGGGTTTTAAAAGCATATTTTTTACAATAATCGTATTTTCTTTTGATAAAGCATCACTTACTCTCATAAGATTTACCTTATTACCATCAACTGTTAAAACAGTTGCCTCTGTAATTAAAACTAAAACATCTTTATTACTATTATTTTTTATTTTAATTTCAACTTCTTTTCCTTCAAAATCATCAATATTATAGCTCACTATTATATTTTCATCTTTTGCAGAAAACATTGTTTTAGAGTCAACACTTGAGCAAGAAATCAATATAAAACCTAAGGTAATAAAAAAAATAGAAATTCTGCTCTTTCTCATTTATTACACCTATTAAATATCCTTTTCATCCATGTTTATGGATAAATTTAAATGTTCGGGCTTTAACTTTCTGTATTTTACACCCGATGCATCAAACATTTTCTTTGATGCAATTGTATTATCGCTTGTTGCATATTTATCGCTTAAGTATACCACACTTTTAATTCCACTTTGAATTATAGCCTTAGCACACTCATTACAAGGAAATAACCCAACATATATAGTACAATCAGTTAAGTCTCTACTTACACTATTTAAAATTGCATTTAACTCAGCATGACATACATAAGGGTATTTAGTATCTAACCATTCTCCACTTCTCTCCCAAGGAAGATTATCATCACTACAACCAATTGGAAAACCATTATAACCAATACCTACAATTTTATTACTTGTATTTACAATACAAGCTCCCACTTGAGTATTTGGGTCTTTACTTCTCATAGCACTTAAAACAGCCAATCCCATAAAATATTCATCCCAGCTAAGATAATCGTTTCTTTTACTCATCTAATCTTCCTTCTATAAATTCTATAATATCGTTAGTTAATTCCTCTTGTACAGAAAAATATAATAATAAAACATGTTTTGTATGTTTAAATTCATCCATTTTTATAACTTTTGCTCTAAAATATCTTGAATTGTTTTCTTTTGCAATAATTGGAAAGTTAAAAAACGGAACTGTTAAATCGGTTACATTATGAATTAAAAACAGTGGACAAGTTATTTTATTTAAATTTTTACGTATAGTCTTCTCAGCGTGTATTAAGCTTAAGGATTGAGGCAAATAAAGTCCAGAGTAGCCTAGCCATCTATCTTCACCATCTTGTCCATCTTCATCTTTATTATTAATTGATGTATTAAAATACTTTTTAAATAAACAAATTATTCTAGCAAAGTAAAAACTAAATTTCGTTATTTTTCTATCTTTAATTAAACTATTATAGATAACAGGGGCACTTATTGAAATTGCTGCAAGAGGTTCTTTATCACTATCGCTATATTTTTCAGCAAGCTTAAGTGTTAAAGCTCCCCCCATACTAATTCCAACAATAGAAACATTTTCATATTGTTCTTTTAAGTTTTCATATCTTCTACAAATAAAATTGAACCACTTAGTAAAATTAGTTTTTTTAAAATCCTCAGGGTCTGTTCCAAAACCGGGCAGCAAATAAGCATAAGAATCATACCCCTGCTCAAAAAAACTATTTGCACTGTAATCATAAACACTTGGAGTTGATGGAAAACCATGGATCATCAATACAGCAGTATTAGTTTTTCTTTCATGTTTCAAAATAATACTTTTACATTTAGGAGAAAAAACTTTTTCTTCATCGCTTTCAATATCTGAAGTATTTTTATCTCTATAAAAAACAAGAGAAGAACTCCAAAAAACAAGCGAAAGGACAAATCCTATTATTATATAAATAAATAAATTACTAATCATAAATATATATTACTCTAAAAAAGTAATGTATAACAAGGAAAAAAATTTACCTATATTAATGATGGGTCTATTTTAGTATGCTTTAAGAAAAGAGATAAGGCCATCAACATAACACCATTATCATATAAGGGATCTGTTCCAAGCTTTTCAATTACTTCACTTACCAAGACAGAAACAACATCTAATTGTTCAGTGGCATCTAGTTTTTGTTGATCAGCAATTTTATAAACATTTTTTGCAAGAAAGAAATTAACTGTATTTTGCATAATTGCAGGGTTAGGATTAACTTTTGATAAAAATATCATTTCGTCAGTGGATAAAGCAGTTTCTTCTCTAAGCTCACGGAAAGCACTATCTATAGCTTTTTCACCCTTATCAACCATACCAGCGGGGAATTCTCTAACAATTTTTGAACTACCGTGTCTAAATTGTTGTACCATAACAAAACATGGTTTATTATCCTCATTTAGATACCAAGGAATGATGGTAACCCAATCAGGACTATCAAGGGCATAAAAATTAGAATTTAGCCCTTGTTTTGATTCTCTATTTATTTCAACTAAATCAAATATGGGAGTATTCAAAATAGTTTTTCTATTTTTTTCATCCCATATTAAATGATTTAAGTCTTTTATATCACCAATTTTAAATTGATCTTTTTTCATTAGCTTTCTTTTCGTGAAGTACAATTACTTGAACAAGAGGCACAAGCACTAGGAGCACAGCCAGAAGTATTTTTTAAATCCTTTTTCTCACTAGAAACAGCTACACTACTATCTAAAAAATTAGCAATATCAATTAAAGCTTTGGTACTTTTACTATCTGGACTTTTCTTTAAAGTACTTTCTCCAGAATCTTCAAATTCTCTCAAATGCATTTCTAAAGGAATACTACCTAAAAATGGAGTGTCCATTTCTGTAGACATTTTTTGTCCACCACCTTTGCCAAAGATTGGAATTTCTTTACCGCAGTCTGGGCAAATTAATCCACTCATATTTTCGATAATACCAAGAACAGCAACACCTAATTTTCTAGAAAAGTTAACACTCTTTCTAGCATCTAATACAGCTACATCTTGTGGAGTTGTTACAATAATTGAACCAGTCATTTCAGGAATAGCTTGTATAACAGTTAGTTGTTCGTCTCCAGTTCCAGGAGGAGTATCAATAAGTAAATAATCCAAATTACCCCATTCAACGTCCCCTAAAAATTGCTTAATTACAGCTATTTTCATAGGACCTCTCCAAATAACTGGATCAGAATTACTATTTAGAGCAAAAGACAAGCTAACAACATATAGTCCATCTCTGACTTTAACAGGTGAAAAATTTTGACCATCTTCACTTTCTAGAGCACCTGATTCACAGCCAAGCATTTTAGCAACATTTGGGCCATGTAAGTCTGCATCTAAGATTCCAACTGTTTTACCTGCATCAACTAAAGCATTTGCGAGATTAACAGTAACGGTTGATTTTCCAACACCGCCCTTACCACTCATTACAATTATTTTTCTACTAATTCTATCTAATCTTTGCCTGATTTTAGCTTCTCTTATTGCTTGCTCGTCAGGTGTTCCTTCATGAGACATGATATACTCCTAATATTTTTAATTTCTTTTATACAAGAATAGTAAAAATAAAGATTTAAGGCAATAAAAGGAATGGAAAAACACCAATTTATTTTTGACATTTGTCTTTTATAATATATAGAAGAATGTTTAATTAAAACTTTACACAATTCCTACCAGCACTCTTAGCACTAAACATCAAAGAATCAACTGTTTTTATTAATTTATTTATATCTTGACCTTTTTCATAAGTAGAAACACCAAAACTTGCTGTTACCCTTTCACATTTAGAAAAAGTAAACATTTCAATACCTTTTCTAACCTTTTGAGCAATATCGACAGATTGTTTTAAAGATAGATTTTTTAATAAAATAATAAATTCCTCTCCACCAAAACGACAAAGATACCCATTATCAGAGACTATATCATTTGTAACCTTGCAAACTTCAATTAATACCTTATCTCCAACATCATGACCATATTTATCATTTACTAATTTAAAATGATCTATATCAAATAATATTAAAGAAAATTTAGGATCATTAAGTTTAAGTAATTTTTCAATTTCTTCTAAAAGAAATCTTCTATTATATATTTTAGTTAAATCATCATGTATCAATAATTGAGTTAATTTAAAATTAGCTTCTTTTAATTCAGCTTCTATTTTTTTACTTCTACTAATATCAAAAACGATTCCAGATACAATTAAAGGATTTCCATCTTCATCTCTTTTTGTTATTTTACCTCGATCATGGTACCATTTATAACAATTATCTTTAGTCCTAATTCTATACTCAACTTCATATGATTCTGTTTTACCACTTAGATGATTTCTCATATTATTCATAACCCTTTCATAATCATCTTTATGAAGCTTTTCTGTAAAAAATTGAAAATCAACAAATGCCGGAATTTCAGAACTTTCATAACCTAAATTTGACACTTTTTTTTCATTAAAATAAACTTTATTAGAATCAATTAACCAATACCATTGACCTAAATTACCAACCCAAGGAAAACTTAGTAATTCACTTTCATTTTTTTCATTAGTAAATAATTCAATAAGTTTATTTTTCTCATTTAATTCTTTTTTTAAGCTTTCAACAGTTGAAAAATCTTCATTTAATTTATTATCCATAAATGATATCCTTATTTTAATTTTAATTATAATTTCATGCTATATATAATTTGATTATAACTCAAACAAATCAAAATTACTAACTTATTATAAAACTATAAAAATAATGCATTTTTTATATCTTTCAAATATAAAATATTTAAAATAGATATTTAAATATCGCTTTGAATTATTATTAATCTTTTAGGGTAAAAACATGTTATATTATGAACTCAAATGAATGTTTTTGAATGATATTTATATATACCTAAATTTCTAATTTGTTGCATTTTGTTGCAATAGATATATTCTTGTTAGCAAAAAAAATACGAGGAATTTTTAGTATAAATTTTGAGTAGATAATACCTTGAAACAATGCTAACATATCATTATTATACATAGGAAGTATTTTTTAAAAATACATTCAAAACATACAAAATTCAGGAGTTCGTATGATTTTATTGACACAAGTAACAAATGACCAACTCGTCACACAGCTACAAAACGGTGTCACACTAATGCTTTTAGGAATGGGAACAGTTCTCGTATTCCTTGTTGTATTAATTTTTGTAACAAAAGGATTAAGTTCTATAGTTAAGAAAATTGAAGCTAAAAGACCTCAAGTTGCTCCAGTAGTAGCTAGTAGCTCTTCAAGTTTAAATGCAGCGCCTAAAGTAAGTGCTGACGCAGAAATAGCAGCCGCTATCGCAGCCGCTGTTGCAAAGTCCCGAGAATAGATAAGGAAAAATTGATGAAAAAAAAAGTTGATTTTATGTGTACCGCCTTCAGAGACGGTTTCCAATCAGTATATGGTGCCCGTGTATTCACTAAAGATTTCATGCCAGCTGTAGCAGCAGCTAAAGAAGCAGGAATTGATCATTTTGAAGCAGGTGGTGGAGCTCGTTTCCAATCACTTTATTTCTATAGTAATGAAGACGCATTTGAAATGATGGATGAATTTAGACGTGTTGCTGGTCCAGATGCAGACCTACAAACATTATCTCGTGGTGTTAATGTTGTTGGTTTAGACTCACAACCAAGAGATATTATTAAATTACACGCTCAAATGTTTAAAAAACACGGTATTTCAAGAATTCGTAACTTTGATGCATTAAATGATGTAAACAATTTAATCGATAGTGGTAAAGCTATTCATGATGCAGGTCTAAAACACGAAGTTACTGTTACAATGATGAGTCTTCCACCTAACACAACAGGTGCTCACGATCCTGATTTCTACGAAAGAGTATTAAAACAAATCCTAGATGCAGGTATTCCTTTTGATTCTGTATGTTTTAAAGATGCATCAGGAACAACTACTCCAAAAGTAATTTTTGAAACAATCAAAAGAGCAAGAAAACTTTTAGGTAAAGATGTTAAAATTGTTATGCACAGCCATGAAACAGCTGGTGTTTCAATCCAACAATATATGAGTGCTATTGAAGCTGGTGCAAACCAAGTTGACCTTTCAATGTCTCCAGTTTCTGGCGGTACTTGTCAACCTGATATTATTACAATGTGGCACGCTCTTCGTGGTACAGATTATGATTTAGGTATTGATATTACTAAAATTCAAAAAGCTGAAAGTGTATTTGAAGAATGTATGAAAGATTACTTCACACCACCAGAAGCTTCTAAAGTTAATCCAAATATTCCTTTCTCACCATTACCAGGTGGTGCATTAACTGCAAATACTCAAATGCTTCGTGACAACAACTTAATGGATAAGTATCCAGCTATTGTTCAAGCAATGGGCGAAACAGTTGCAAAGGGTGGTTTTGGTACTTCTGTAACTCCAGTTTCACAATTCTACTTCCAACAAGCTTTCAATAACGTTATGTTTGGACCTTGGAAAAAGATTGCTGAAGGATATGGTAAAATGGTATTAGGTTATTTCGGTAAAACTCCTGTTGAACCAGATCCAGAAATTGTTAAAATTGCTGCTGAACAATTAGGTTTAGAACCTACAACTAAAAAAGTTGTTGATATCAATGATGCTGATCCTAAAAAAGGTCGCGATGTTGCAATCAAGATGCTTGAAGCAGAAAATCTTGAAACAACTGAAGAAAACATCTTTATCGCTTCAGCTTGTAAAGAAAAAGGTATTTTATATCTTACTGGTAAATCTAAAGCTAATGGTGTTAGAAAAATTGATAGAGCAGCTGAAGCAGCTAAGAAAAAAGGCGAATTCACTGTTACTGTTAATGGTAAAGCTTATGGTGTTAAACTTGGAAAGAGTGATGCAAAAGTTAATGGCGTATCTTATCCTCTATCAGTTGCTGATGGAATCGATGAAAATGCAATTGCTCAATCAGCAGCACCTCAAGCAGCTGCAGCTGTTTCAACAGAAAGTGTTAATGTAGTTGCACCAATGCCAGGTCTTATTCTAAAAACTAATGTAAAAGTTGGAGATACTGTTAAGAAAAACCAATGTATCTTAGTTATGGAAGCTATGAAAATGGAAAATGAAGTTTTCGCTCCATGTGATGGTACAATTACAGCAATCAAAGTTGACAATGGCGACCAATGCCAAGCTGATGATATTCTTGTTGTTATTGGCGGCGCTCCTGTTGCAGCAGCTCCTCAAGCTAGTGCTCCAGCAGCTTCTCCCGCCCCTCAAGCTAGTGCAGGTGGACAATCTATCAACGCACCAATGCCAGGTTTAGTATTAAAAATTAATGTTAAACAAGGTGAAGCTGTTAAGAAAAACCAATGTGTTATGGTTATGGAAGCTATGAAGATGGAAAATGAAATTTTCTCTCCTTGTGATGGTGTAGTAAATAAAATTTGTGTAAGTCAAGGTGACCAACTTAACGCAGATGACGAATTAATGGTTATCGGCTAAGGAGAATAATTAGATATGATTGGACAAGGATTATCCCAATTATGGCAAACAACCGGTATTGTTGGTTTTCTAGGACTCGCCGGAAGCGAATTTGGTTTAGGCAATTTTGCAATGATAATTATTGGTTTAGTACTTCTTTATCTTGCAATAGCTAAAGGCTTTGAACCTCTTCTTCTAGTTACCATTGGTTTTGGTTGTATATTAAGTAATATACCTCTAGCTTACATTGCAAGTATTG
Organism: Pleomorphochaeta sp.; assembly: GCA_028532815.1. Taxonomy (GTDB): domain Bacteria; phylum Spirochaetota; class Spirochaetia; order Sphaerochaetales; family Sphaerochaetaceae; genus Pleomorphochaeta. Next base: position 75,647 of record JAQQAS010000064.1, on the reverse strand, counting down.
ACCCTAACAATGGTTCAGCTGGATTTATTAAATTATTATTTGATAGTGGTTTATCAACAGGGCTCTTCCCTATACTCATATTCATGGGTGTTGGAGCAATGACAGACTTCGGTCCTTTAATTGCAAATCCTAAAACTTTAATTTTAGGTGCAGCAGCTCAGTTTGGTATTTTCGTAGCTTTATTAGGTGCATTAGGCTTAGCTTTTATTCCTGGTATTAATTTTGACTTGCATGCAGCTGCATCTATTGGTATCATTGGTGGTGCTGATGGCCCTACAGCTATTTATGTAACAAGTAGATTAAAACCTGAATTATTAGGTTCAATTGCTGTTGCTGCATACTCATACATGGCTTTAGTACCAATTATTCAACCACCTATCATGAAGGCATTAACAACTGAAAGCGAACGTAAGATTAAAATGAAACAATTAAGACCTGTTTCAAAACTTGAAAAAATCTTATTCCCTATCGCTGTATTATTAGTTTGTGCTTTATTACTTCCTTCAGCAACTCCTCTTCTAGGTGCCCTAATGTTTGGTAACCTAGCAAAAGAATGTGGTGTTACAACAAGATTAAGTGATACAATGCAAAATGCTTTAATGAACATTGTTACAATCTTCTTAGGTCTAGCAGTAGGTTCAAAAATGGAAGCTTCACACTTCTTAAACTTAAATACTTTAGGTATTTTATTATTAGGTATGATAGCATTCTCAATTGGTACAGCTACTGGTGTATTAATTGCTAAACTAATGAACAAAATTAGTAAATCTAATCCTGTTAACCCTTTAATTGGTTCTGCAGGTGTATCAGCTGTTCCAATGGCTGCACGTGTATCAAGTAAAGTTGGTCAAGAAGAAGACCCACACAACTTCCTACTAATGCATGCTATGGGACCAAACGTAGCTGGTGTTATTGGTTCTGCTGTAGCAGCTGGTGTATTACTTGCTGTTGTTCCAACAATGGAAGCTTTACCACTATAATAACAAAAAATATGTTAATATACCCTACTATTAATTTAGTAGGGTTTTTTTGTCACTAAACTATATTTTCTATGTTATTCTATTTATAAAGAAATCAAATAGGAGATATTTTTATATGAAAAAGAAAATAGCATTAATATTGAGTTTGATTATTGTTTCACTCTTTTTAACATCTTGTCTAAGTTCAAGAGATTTAGAGCACAATGAAAAATTAATAACTGTTTCTGCAAGTGGTCAAGTTTCTATAACTCCCGACATTGTAACATTTAACATTGAGGTTAATGAAACTAAAAAAACCACAAGCGAAGCATTAAATGCTGCAAACAAGAAAATGGATGAGGCCCTAAAAATCTTATACACATACAATATCGCTGATAAGGATGTTTCAACAAATTACTTAAACTTAAACCCTCAATATAATTGGGATGATGGAAAAAGAATATTAATAGGACAAGTTGCAAGTCAGAGTATCAAAGTTAAACTTAGAAATATAGAAGATTTAGGTAAAATCATAGATGATATAAGTACTATTTCAAACATCAATCTATATTCAATACAATTTGATAAAGAAGATAAAAGTGAAGCTTATGAACAAGCTAGAATCAATGCTGTAAAAAATGCAATAAGCAAAGCTAAAACATTATCCATTGCAGCTAATATGGAGCTAGGAGAGCCAATTAGTATCTCTGAAGGTTCAACTCCATCTTATATAACCTCAAACAGATACTCTTCTGCCAAACTTATGGTTGCTGAATCAGCATCTTATGATACACAAACACCGAGTGGAGAATTAACAATTTCTACAAGCGTTAATATCATCTTTGAAATGAACTAAGAAAAGGACCTTCGGGTCCTTTTCTTATATCGACTAATATATTATTTTTACCTATAATGCCCATATGAAAATATATATAACAAGACATGGTCAAACAGACTATAATAAAAATAGAAAAGTATGTGGATCTACAGATATCCCATTAAATGGAATCGGAAAAGAACAAGCAGTTGAACTAAGAGAAAATATTAAAGATAAAGATATAAAATTTGATTATATATTTGTATCTCCTCTAACAAGAGCTAGAGAAACAGTTAAACCTCTCGAAGACTATTTCAATCAAAAAGCTATCATAGATGAGAGATTAAGAGAATTTGACTTTGGTGAAAAAGAGGGTTGTGATTTTGATGATCCTAATTTTAGAAAAACAAGAAATGATCCTTTTAGTGTATTTAAAAACGGAGAATCAATGGTGAGAGCTTGTTCAAGAGTTTATAACTTCTTTGATGAAGTAAAAGAAAAAATCTCTTCAGACTCAACTATTTTAATTGTAAGCCATGGGACAATCTCAAGAATAATCAACACCTATTTTAATTCAGTAAGTCTTGAAGAATTTAACACATTCAAAATGGCAAATTGCCAACTATTAGAATTTAACATGTAAACCTTACGTATTATTTTTTAGGTTAGAAAAAAATAGTATTTTATCTTCTTTTTTTTACTTAACTACTTGTAAGTTCTTTTGACAATTCTTATGTTTTTTTTAACGGAGGAAATAATGAAGAAGTTTTTATTAATTTTATTAATTTCAATTATTAGTATTTCAACACTACTAGCAAGTGGAAATAAAGAAGAAAATGAAAAACAAGTTGATGATTTTTCAGTATTAGTATTTATAAGTGGAAATTTAGTAGGTAGCCCTCCATACCAAAAACTAAATGATGGAGCTATTGAATTTTCAAAAAAATATCCAAATGTTAAAATCAAAACTTATGAAGCTGGATATAATCAAGCAGAATGGGAATCTCAATTAACAAGTTTAGTTGCAACAAATGAATATGATATTGTTTTAACAACAAACCCTTCTCTATCAGAAATTTGTGATAATATTTCTAAAAAATTTGTTAATCAGAAATTTTTAATTACTGATGCATATTTTGAAGGAAATCCAAATATAGCAACATATGAATTTAACCAATATCAACAGTCATACATATTGGGAAAACTTGCTGCAATGATTGCAAGAAGTGGTTTAGATAACATTAGAAACACTAATAAATTAGGATTTGTATTATCCCAAGAATATCCTTTAATTAACGAACAAATATTACCAGGATATTTAAATGGAGCTAGAAGTGTAGATCCCAACTTCACAATTGATAAAAGAATTATTGGCAACTGGTATGATGCTGATAAAGCAAACGAATTGACAACCTCTATAATCAATAGTGGCTCTGATGTTATATCAACAATCAGTGGGAGTGCTTCTATTGGAGTAATCAACAGTGCAAAAGAAAATAATGCATATATAGTTTTCCCAAACGATAATGTTTACTCTCAAGCTCCTGGTGTAATCTTAGGCTGTGGAGCTATGAATCAAAAAGAACTAGCTATAAAAATATTAGAGGATGCATACAATTCAAATATTAACTGGGGTACAGCAGAAATTGAATCTATAGAAAGTGGTTATATCGGTTTTTATAGTGATGATCCTTTATTTACTGATAACTTACCCTCTTCAATTAGAGATGAATTTTTATCCTGGTTAGAGAAAGTTAAAACAGGTGAGATTCAGATTTAAAAATGAATGATAAGCTTGAATTAAACAACATTACTAAATTATATAAAAATGTTGGTGTAAAAGCACTAAACAATGTTTCTGCCACTTTTAAAATGGGAGAAATAACCTCTATTGCCGGTGAAAATGGTGCCGGCAAATCTACTCTTGTAAAAATAATATTTGGAATTGTTTCCCCTGATTCAGGATTTATAAAACTAAATGGAAAAGAAGCTCATATACATTCATCCCAAGATGCAATAAAACATAAAATTGGTATGGTTTTCCAGCATTTCAAACTTATTGAAGAATTCACCATTGCTCAAAATATTGCCCTAGGGAGAGCAAAGAAAAAACATCTATTATTTACTGATTTAGAAGCTATTAATAATGAAGTTCAGGCTTTAATAGACAAATATGAATTCAAATTAAAAGCTACTACCTTAGTAAAGAATTTAAGTACAAGTGATAAACAAATTGTAGAAATATTAAAAATGCTATATAGAGAAGCTGAAATTCTAATTTTCGATGAACCCACAGCATCTTTGAGCGAAGGTGAAGCAAAGAAATTATTCAAAACCATTAATAAATTAAAAAGTAAAAACAAATGTATAATTCTAATAACTCACAAGTTAAAAGAAATTATAAAACTAAGCGATAAAATATTAATCCTTAGAAAGGGAAATTTAGTAGGTAAATATCAAGCTAAGGATTTAGATCAAGAGAGCTTAGCAAAGTTAATGCTAGGGGATGATACATTAATAAATCATGATGCAATTCATGAGAAATTAAGTAATGAAACCATTCTAGAATTTAAAAACGTAACCCTTAAAAAACACTACCAAGCTCAGCCTTTATTAAATGATATAAACTTTACGGTACATAAAGGTGAAATTCTCGGATTTTGTGCAGTAAGTGGAAACGGAAAAGGTGTATTAGAAGCTGTTCTTGGTGGAATGATGAAAGTCTCTTCTGGCTCCATTATATATAACTCAAAGGATATAACTAGATTACAAGCTTCTGAATTAAGAAAAAATGGTTTAGCATTTGTACCATCAGATAGAAATTTTTATGGCTCCGCACTACAAGCAACTTTAAGTGAAAATTTAATAATTAATAAAAGAGATTCACTAAAGCAAAAAAACAAAATTGCTAAAAATTTTATTTCCAAATATAATATAAAAGGTCTTTCACATCAAAAAATGGGAACACTTAGTGGTGGTAATATCCAAAAAGCAATTGTTGCAAGAGAAATTGATAATATGAAAGATTATATAGTATTTTCAAATCCAACTTGGGGCTTAGATATTAATTCAACTAACTATATCCATTCTAAAATACTAGAATTAAAGCAACAAAAAAAAGCAATAATATTATTGTCTTCTGATTTAGATGAGATTATAAAACTAAGTGATAATATTAATATTATATTTGAAGGTAAAATTGCCAAGACATTTAATAATAATATTCCAGTATCAAAAAAAGAAATTGGAAAATACATGTTAGGAAAAGGAATCAAATGAGAAAGCTTAAAGGACTAATAGACATCTTTTTAATTAGCATTGCACTTTTGATTGGTATAATCTTTTTAATGAGTAAATCTCCATTAAATTCTATCTACCAATTGTTTATTGGGCCGTTAAGTTCCCCTTATTTTTTTGGGAACACCTTATCTCATACAGCTCCTTTAATTATTAGTTCTGTCGGAATTGCCATAGCATTTAGGTGTAATTTAATAAACCTTGGTGGCGATGGACAGATGTATGTTGGCGCCTTAGTTGCAAGTCTTGTTGCAATTTATCTTGCTCCTTTTGGAAAGATTAGCATATTATTTGCCTTAATTATTGCAAGTTTATCTGGGGCTATTTTAGCTTTTATAAGTGCCTACTTAAAAGTAAAACTTGACACTCCTGAATTAATATCATCATACCTAATATCAATAGCTAGCACATATTTTGTATCATATCTAATAACAGGACCTCTTCAAGATCCATCTTCAAACCTTCAATCAACAAATAAAGTTGATTTCATGCTAGAAAAAATATATTTACCTTCAAACCTTTCAACAGCAATATTTTATGCTCTCATTATTGCATTTCTTTTTTACTACATCTTTACTCAAACAAAATTTGGATATGAGAATAAGATTATTGGATATAATAAAGAATTTGCAAGATATGGTGGTATTTCCGTTAGTAAAAATTATTACATCAGCTTTAGTTTAAGTGGTGCATTAGTAGCATTTGCTGGAGGTATATATATTTTTGGAAATTATCAAAGTGTAATAAAAGGATTTTCATCTGGAATTGGATTTAGTGCATTAACAATCTCATTAATTGCATTAAACAACCCATTAGCTATTATTCCTATTGCTTTTATAATATCATTAGTAAACCAAGGCTCAATAATGGCAATGCAAAATAGTGATATTAGCAGTGATGTGGCATTATTATTTCAAGCAATAATATTCTTACTAATAACTAGTAGTACATTATTGGGGGAGAAAAAAAATGTTAAACTTAATTAATAGTACACTAAACTTATTTACCCCACTTTTTTTAATATCAATAGGTGCAATAATCACATCAAAAAGTGGTACCTTAAATATTGCTTTAGAAGGATTAACTTTAATTGGAGCGCTATTTGCTGTTATAGGAGCTAACTTAAGTGGATCTTTATTAATAGGAACTTTATTTGCAATTTTTGCTTCTGTATTACTTGCCTCAATAATTAGTTTAGTAAATTCTGTATTAAAAACAAATCCTTTTATTACTGCATTAGCAAGTAATATGTTGGCTACAGCACTAACCCTTATAATTACTTTTTCAATATATAATTCAAAAGGATTATTAAGATTAGATATCGCTCCATTGAAACTGATTGATACTCTCTTTCTAGGAAAGTTAACAATATTCCTTCCTATATCAATATTCTTATATATTATAATATATTTATTAATAGAGAAAACTCCCTTTGGATTGGAATTGAAAGCTTGTGGATATAACCCCTCAGTGCTTGATGCCTTTGGTATTTCAAAAACAAAACTTGATTCTATTGCTTTAATAATGTCTGCTGTTTTTTGTGCACTTGCAGGAAGCTATTTATCTTTAAGACAAGGAGCTTTCATCTCTCAAATGAGTGCTAACAAAGGATGGTATGCCTTAGTTATAGTATTTTTATGTAACTCAAATATAAAATTTTTAATTCCCGCTACACTTGTATTTGCTTCAAGCGAAGCTTTTTCAAATTATATTCAAGGAATCAATAATTTACCTTCTGATATAGCACTTATGATACCAAGTGTCTTTACCTTAATTGTTATGATTGCAATTAGTTATTATAATAAACAAAAACAAACAACAATAAAAGGATAATAAAGTGATATTAGCTATTGATTTTGGCACATCAAATTTAAAAGCAGCTCTTATAAACAAAGATGGTATTTTCTTTAACTATTATACCCAAGAAGTACAATCAGAGATAGATAGAGATATTTGTCAAATAAGTTCAAATATTTATTTAGATTTCACAACAAATTATATAAATTCCATTGATGCATCAAAAGTTGAAGCTATTATACTATCTAGCAATGGACCAAGTTTTATCCCTTTACTTTCAGATATTAAAATTAGAAATAATTCTTTTTCTTGCAAAAGTGGAAAAACTAGACTTTGGATGGATAAAAGAGGCTCCAAATATTCTAAAAGAGTATCAGAATTTTATCACAAATATATTGATGGAAGTTTTTTCCTACCCGCTATTTTAAATATAAAAGAAAATGAAAAAGACCTTTATAATAAAACAATTAAATTCTTAACTATTGATGGGTTTGTAAACTTCGCACTAACAAAAAAAGCATACACCGTAAATAATGCAGACGGACTTAAAGATTATTATTGGAATGAGGATAGCCTTAATCATTTTAATTTAGACAAAAGTAAGTTTACAGACTTTATTAAATGCGGAGAGATTATTGGTAATGTTGATAAAGAAGTAGCTGATAAATTAAACCTAAAAAAAGATGTTAAAGTAATTGCAGGAGGATCTGATTTTTACTTTTCAATAATTGGATCAAAAGTTAATAGAGAAAATATCTTAGTTGATATAAATGGAACTAGTGAAGGTTTAAATTTATGCTCAAGTAAACCCTTAATAGATAATAGATTTCTTTGTTATGAACATCCTTTAGATAATCTTTATAACATCTCTGGAGTACTTTCTAATTCAGGAGTAGCACTAAATTGGTTAAGAAAAATTTTAAATATTGAAGATTTAGATTTTGAAGAAGTTTATGAACTAAGCAAAAAAGCTAAAAAAAATTCACTAATATTCTTACCCTATTTAAATGGAGAAAGAGCACCAATTTGGAATCCAAATGCAACAGCTACACTATTTAACCTAACAGTAGATTCTTCAAAAGAAGATATTGCAAATGCTGTTATAGAAGGGACTATATTTGCCTTTAAATCTGTTTTAGAAATATTAGAAAGTTATGATTATAAAATTGATGAAATCCATGTTACAACTGCCAAAAAAGAAAGTGATTATTACCATCAACTAAAAAGTGATATCACAAACAGAACTTTTGTAGTATACAATACAAAGTCTGCAGAATTATTAGGCTTATCTCTTTTGGCCTATACTTCATTAAAACAATACCCTGATCTAAAAACTGCAATTGAAAAATTATCTTTAAACAAAAAAGTATTTATACCAAATAAAAGTAAACAAGAATATTTTATAAGAAAATATGAGTTATTTAATTCTGTTTATGAACAAACTAACAAATTAATGTCGAAATCCTTCTAAATATGTCAAAAATGTAATAAATTTTGCATATACTTATGCGTAAAAATATATTAGGCTTTTACCTAAGGTACTTTTTAGGAGGAGCGCAACTTAGATGCTATTTGATTATTCTTATAATATAACAGCTCTTATCTTTATATCTATTTTAGCTATCTATTATCATATTTCCCCAATATTCCCCAATAGATCTAATTTACTATTTTCAGGAATATTGCTTGAAGGAACATTATCTGTTTTTTTAGATATATTAACTTTCTATTGCTTAAACAATAAAGTGAATATTTATGTGAATTACACTGTTAATATTCTCTTTTTTTTAAGTCAGTGGATAATTCCTTTTTTATTATTTAAATACTTGATTGTTCTAACCAAAACTGAATCGAAAATAGGGCCAATTACATCAATTTTACCTATATTAATCGTAGTTATAAACTATTCGCTATTACTTACCACACCTATAACAAAACTTATCTTCTATTTTGATAATGATATGAATTATATTCATGGTATATTATTTGAGCCAGTTGTAGGAACTCAGTTTTTTTTATTACTTTGGTGTGCCTTTTTCTCAATAAAAAATAGGAAAGATTTAACCCTGAATCAAATAATTATTGTACCTTTATTCATTTTAATATCAGTTACAGCAACAATTATACAGATAATATATCCAAGTATTTCAATTTCAAGTACTTCAATTGCCTTTGCAATTTTTTTAATGTACCTAACTCTTTTGAAACCAAATGAATATATAGATACTATGACAAATGTTTATAACAGAATGGCATTCAATGAATATATTTACTCATTTATAACAAAAAAAATCCCTTTTAGTTTTATTGTTATTGATAATGTAAATACTACTAAAATCAATAACTTGATATCAGAAAACTTTGGAAATATTGTAATTAAAAATGTTGCAACAGCCTTAATTGAAGCAAGCGACAAATCGTCTATTTTTAGAATCGAAGGCGATAGATTTATCATAATTACAAAAAAACAGAAAAAACAAGAATCGATTCTCAATAAACTGAAACAGACTTTTCCAACCACAGTAACTTATCAAGATATTAATATAGAAGCTAATATTCATATCGCACATTCAGATATTTTGACTGATGTAAAATCAACATCAGAGGTAATTGATTTAATTAATTTTATTTGTAAAAAATCTAAAGATGAAAAAACTCCAACTAGTTTACATTTGGAAAATATAAATGAATATAGATATATAAAATCACGAAATGATGCAATTATTTATGCTATAGAAAATGAAGAAATTGAATTAAAATTACAGCCTATATACAATACTAAAAGCCAACAATTTAATACAGCAGAAGCTCTTTGTAGAATTAATTCAAATCAATTTGGATACATAAGTCCTTCTATTTTCATCCCATTTGCTGAAAAGCAAGGAATAATTAGCCAACTCAGTTTTACTATGATTAAAAAAGTTTGTAAGTTTTTATCTTCAAATAAATTACCTGATAGCTTTAAATCTATTTCCATAAATCTTTCAGTAATAGATTGCCTAGATCCAACATTTCCACATAAAGTAATTAACCTTATCAGACAATACGATATTGATAAGACTATGATTTCATTTGAAGTAACTGAGAGTACAGCAAGCATAGCACCACAACTTGAAAAAACAATGAATATATTATCAAATGAAGGGATTTCTTTTTCTATGGATGATTTTGGAACAGGTTATGCAAATCTTGATTCTGTACTTAGATTACCTTTTTCCACTGCTAAAATTGATAGAGCACTTCTACTTCTTGCTCAAGAAAAAGATAGTTATAAAGTTATGATATCGTCTCTTATTAATATGATAAAAGAATTAGATTTAGAAATAGTAGTAGAAGGAATAGAAGACTTAAATCAAATTAAATTCTTATCAGAACTTAAGGTTGATTATTATCAAGGTTATTATTTTAGTAAACCAATAACAACTAATGAATTTATTAATTTTTTATATCTAAACAGAAATAAAACAATATAACATATTTGCCTTTTTTTTTCTCGCTTAATACAAGATATGTAACTAAAATAAAATATTTAATTGACAACTCAAGTATTACATTAAACAATTATAAGTATAGAATTTACTTTTTAAAGGATGTAATATGATATATTTATTAATAGTTTCAATAGTTTTGGCCCTATCTTTAGCATTACATAATTTTTACTTAGTAAAGAAACAAGATCCTGGCACATCACAAATGATTGAAATTTCTTCACATATAAAAGAAGGTGCTAAAGAATTCTTAAATCAAGAATTTAGATTAATTGTTATAGTCTCGATAATAATTGCTATAGTATTATCTTTAGTAGTCTCACCCACTGCTTCTATATGCTTTATTCTCGGTGCGTTTTTAAGCTCTAGTGCAGCATGGATTGGCATGAAAATCGCAACACTAACAAATGTAAGAGTAACTAATAAAGCAAAGCAATCTAGAGATAAAGGAGAAACTCTAAAAATAGCCTTTCAAGGTGGATCTGTTATGGGGCTATGTGTAGCATCTTTTGCTCTTTTAGGCTTAGTCATAGTATATTTAGTATTTGGTAAATTACTAAATCAACTTGAAGTTGATAGTATTTCTTTTCATACGAACTTAATTGGAATAAGTGATATACCCTTTACAATGAGTGTTAGCTCATATGCTCTTGGTTGTTCCTTAATTGCTATGTTTAACAGAGTTGGAGGGGGGATTTATACAAAAGCAGCTGATATGGGTGCTGATTTGGTTGGGAAAGCTGAATATAGAATTCCAGAAGACGATCCTAGAAATCCAGCAACAATTGCAGATAATGTTGGAGATAATGTAGGTGATGTTGCAGGGTTAGGTTCGGATTTATTAGAAAGTTATGTAGGATCAATTATAAGCGCAATTGTTCTAGCAATCTATACAACCTATTCATATAGAAACAGTAGCGAAAGTATTTCATTTACACAACTAAATCAATTAATAATGTTTCCTTTGGCTTTTTGTGCTTTAGGTCTACTAAGTTGTACCATATCCATTTTCTTTTTTTCAAAAAAGAAAAACATAACTGACCCTCATAAAGAATTAAATAATGTAACTTACATTAGTGCTGCTTTAACTATATGTTCAACATTTTTTTTAGCTATTTTTTATCTTAGTAATGATATCCCCAATTTCAATTTTGGTTCAATCTCACCTTGGGTATCAGCAATCTTAGGTATAATTAGTGGCTTAGTTGTTGGCTTTTTTGCTCAATATTATACTAGTTACCATTTTAAACCAACTTTAAAAGTTGCAAATGCTTCTAAAGAAGGTGGAGCAATTGTTATTACAGAAGGCTTAGCTTTAGGAATGAAAAGTACAATCTTTCCAATTTTAGTAATAAGCTTTTGCATTATTATCTCACATTCTTTTGCTGGATTATATGGTGTTGGAATGTCAGCAATAGGAATGCTTAGTTTTGTTGCAGTCACAGTAAGTGTTGATACATATGGCCCAATTGCAGACAATGCTGGCGGGATTGCACAAATGTGTAATCTTGATGATGAGGTCAGAGAAATAACTGATGATTTAGATGCAATAGGAAATACAACAGCAGCAATTGGAAAAGGATTTGCAATAGGGTCTGCAGCACTAGCCGCGCTCTCTCTATTCTCTTCATATCTTTATGCACAAATGGGAGAACTCAGTAATCATCAATTACTAGAGTTAAATATGATTAATACTCTAGTACTAGCTGGTGCTATAGTTGGAGCGGCCCTACCTTATTTATTTTCGGGAATTCTAATTGAGGCTGTAGGAACTACAGCACAAAAAATGGTTGATGAAATCCGCAATCAATTTATGAAAGACCCATTAATTCTTGAAGGGAAAGCTGAACCAAACTACAAACAATGCATAGCTATTTCTAGTAAAGGTGCATTAGCTGAAATGAAAAATCCTGCTCTAATCTCAGTAGTAACCCCATTAATATCAGGATTTTTATTTGGACCAAAGTTTGTTGGTGGGTTATTAATAGGAACTACCTTATCGGCAATAATGCTTGCAATATTTACTGCTAACTCAGGAGGTTCTTGGGATAATGGTAAAAAATATATAGAGAAAGGAAACTTTGGGGGTAAATCTAGTTTAGCTCATGAAGCATCCATTATTGGTGATACCGTAGGAGATCCTCTCAAAGATACCGTTGGGCCTTCTCTCGATATTCTAATAAAAATTATGAGTGTTGTATCCGTAATATTTGTTTCTATATTTTCAAAATTTAATTTAGTCAACTTTTTTTAAATAATTATCCTTTTCATATATAGATACCTATAAATTAGGTATCTATATTTTTTTCTTGACAACAATTAATTGTGTGATATTATTATATCTGTGCTCGAGCACGAAAAAAAGGAGAAAATCATGAAAAAATTATTAAGTTTCTTATTAATTTTAATGGTAGCAACAACTACAGTTTTTGCTAGTGGTACTTCTGAAGATTCAGATGTAAAGAAAATCGGTGTATCAATGCCTACTAAAAGCTTACAAAGATGGAATCAAGATGGGTCTAACATGAAAGAAAAATTAGAAGCTGCTGGTTATAAAGTAGACCTTCAATATGCAGGTGACAATGATATTCCAACTCAAGTAAACCAAGTTGAAAATATGATAATGAGCAATTGTGATGCAATTATTATAGCAGCGATTGATGGATCTGCTTTAACTGAAGTTCTAAAAGAAGCAAAAGAAAAAGATATTCCTGTAATATCTTATGATAGACTTATTATGAATAGTGATGCAGTTTCATATTATGCAACATTTGATAACTTTGGAGTTGGAGTTATTCAAGGTGAATATTTAAGAGATGCAATGGACTTAGACAATAGAACTGAACCTGTATATATGGAATTCTTCACAGGAGCTCCTGATGATAACAACTGTGTTTATTTCTGGGGTGGTGCAATGTCAATTCTTAAACCTTATTTAGATAATGGTACCATAATTTGTAAATCAGGACAAACTGATAGAGGCCAATGTTCAACTCCTAACTGGAGTACTGAAGAAGCTCAAAAAAGAATGGAAAATTTAATTACTTCTAATGGTTATGGACCTAATGGTCAAAGATTAGATGCAGTTCTTTCTTCAAATGATTCATGTGCACAAGGTATTACTAATGCTTTAGTTGAAGCTGGATATACAAAAGACAACTTCCCTTATTTAACCGGACAAGACTGTGATATTACAAGTGTTAAAAACATGATTGCAGGGACTCAATCAATGTCAGTATTTAAAGATACCCGTACTTTAGCTGAAAAAGTTGTAAGCATGGTTGATGCATTAATGAAGGGTTCAGAACCTGAAATTAATGATAGAGAAACTTATGATAATGGAACTGGTATTATTCCAAGTTTCCTATGTACTCCAGTTTATGGTAGTGCTGATAATTATCAAGAATTACTAATTGACAGTGGTTATTATACTCCAGATCAACTTGGTCTATAATATCTAATTGACACATAGGCAGACTACCTTATTGTCTGCCTATGTTATTTATTGGAGAATATAATGAATCATATGCTTGAAATGAAAAGCATAACTAAAACTTTTCCAGGTGTCAAAGCTTTAGATAAAGTTAATCTTCAAATTACTGAAGGCGAAATACATGCCATAGTTGGTGAAAATGGAGCAGGGAAATCCACTTTAATGAAAGTATTAAGTGGAGTATATCCTCACAATTCATATGATGGAGAGATTATCTTTAGAGGAAAAGAGTGTAAGTTTTCACATATACATGAAAGTGAACAAGAAGGGATAGCAATAATTCACCAAGAATTAGCATTAGTTCCACTTTTATCAATTGGGGAAAATATTTTTCTTGGGAATGAAAGAGGGAAATATCTAAATATTAACTGGGAAGAAACTTATGCTAAAGCTGATGAATATTTAAAATTAGTTGGATTACAAGAATCATCAAAAATACTAATTAAAGATATTGGTATAGGTAAACAACAACTTGTTGAAATTGCAAAAGCCTTAACTAAAAATGTTAAACTTTTAATCCTTGATGAACCAACGGCATCTCTTAACGAAAGAGATTCAAAAAATCTTTTAGATTTATTATTAGACTTTAAGAAAAAGGGACTAACTTCTATTATTATTTCTCATAAATTAAATGAGATTGAATATGTAGCAGATACAGTTACTGTAATTCGTGATGGAAAAACAATAACAACCCTTAAAAAAGAAGATGGCTTTGATGAGTCCTCAATAATAAAAGCAATGGTTGGAAGAGATTTATCTAATAGATTCCCAAGTAGAAAATCAAATATTGGTGAAACAATTTTTGAAGTTAAAAATTGGAAAGCATATCATCCATTATATTCAGAAAGACTTATTTGTAATGATATTAACTTTACAGTAAATAGAGGCGAAGTTGTTGGTATTAGTGGATTAATGGGTGCTGGAAGAACTGAGTTAGCTATGAGTATTTTTGGCCACAGCTATGGGAAGAACATAAGTGGTCAATGTTATATAAATGGTAAAGAAGTTAACCTTTCCTCCCCTAAAGTTGCGATTGACAATAAACTGTCTTATGTAACAGAAGATAGAAAAGGTAATGGCCTAGTTTTAACAAATTCAATAAAAAAGAATATTACATTAACCAAACTTAGCAGAATCTCCAATAACCTTAAAATAGATGATGATTTAGAAGTCGAGTTAGCTAAAAAATATATTACTGAAATGAATACAAAATGTTCTAGTGAAGAGCAAATTGTTGAAAATTTGAGTGGTGGGAACCAACAAAAAGTACTTCTTGGAAAAAGTTTATTCGCTGAACCAGATATATTATTTCTTGACGAGCCAACAAGAGGAATTGATGTTGGAGCAAAATATGAAATATATACTTTAATTAACCAAATGGTTGATAAAGGAAAAGCCGTAATTATGATTTCATCAGAACTTCCTGAATTACTTGGAATGTGCGACAGAATATATGTTATGAATGAAGGTCAAATCGTTGGAGAATTATCTAAAGAAGAAGCCACACAAGAAAAAATAATGTCTTTAATCATACAAAGTTCAAAGGAGACTAATTAATAATGACTAATTCAAATCAAAAGAAAATAATAAAAGCCTTAAAGAATAATACAATGCTCATTGCTTTAGTAGCTGTTGTATTGCTCTTTGAATTATTAATACGTGGAGCTGATAGAGGATCTATGCTTGCTCCAGCTAATATATCTAACTTAATAAATCAAAATGCTTATGTAGTCATTTTGGCTGTAGGTATGTTGCTTTGTATAATTACGGGCGGTAACATTGACTTATCAGTAGGATCTACAGTTTGCCTTGTAGGAGCTGTTGCTGGAACTTTAATTGTTACACTAGAGATGAATATTTATTTATCAATTATCATTTGTTTGTTATTGGGAATATTACTAGGTGCTTGGCAAGGCTATTGGATTGCTTATGTTAGAATTCCAGCATTTATTGTAACCCTGTCTGGTATGTTACTATTTAGAGGTATAGCAAATATTATTCTCGATGGACTAACTATTTCTCCATTTCCAAAAGAATATTTAAGAATTTTTACAAGTTATTTACCTAATACTACTACTCAATCTAGTAAACTCATATTTACACTTATTATTGCAAGTATCTTATTAGCAATTTATATTTTCTTCAATTTAAGAGGATACTTTACAAAACTTAAAAAAGGATATGAGCATAGTTCGAAATTAGCAACAATTTCAAAACTAGTTGCAATTTCTTTGGTTGTTCTAATTTTTGCTAGTGCTTTAGGAGAACATAAAGGACTTCCTGTTGTTTTAATTTGGTTGACTGTAATCATATTTGTTTATAATTACTTTACTTCAAAAACTGTTCCAGGAAGACAGTTATATGCAATGGGAGGTAATGAAAAAGCAGCTATTTTATCAGGTATTGATACAAACAAATTATTATTTGGCGCATATACAAATATGGGATTTCTATCCGCAATAGCAGCATTAGTTTGTGTAGCAAGATTTAATAGTGCAACTCCTTCTGCCGGTAACATGTACGAGTTAGATGCTATTGGTTCATGTTTTATAGGTGGTGCAAGTGCTTACGGAGGAACAGGTACAGTAAGCGGTGCTATTATCGGGGCTATTTTGATGGGTGTATTAAATAATGGTATGTCTATTTTAGGTATTGATGCAAACTGGCAAAAAGCTGTTAAAGGTCTTGTATTACTAGCTGCAGTTGTATTTGATGTTATGTCAAAGAAAAGAGCTGCTAATAAAAACTAAGTCTTACCCCTAGTGACACCTTTAGCATTTGATTCTATAATTTGTGAGAAAGGAACTATAATGGCAACAATTAAAGATATAGCTAACAAAGCAGGAGTCTCTAGGGGAACAGTTGATCGAGCTTTAAATAATAGAGCCGGAGTCAATCCAGAAATTGCAAAAAAAATAAAGAAAATAGCTCAGGAATTAAATTATACAAAGAATAAAGCAGGCTCACTTTTAGCAATAAAGAAAAAAAATATTAAAATTGGATGTCTACTTCCTGATATAGGAAACCATTTTTTTGATAGAGTAAAAATAGGTATTAAGTCTGCTACTAAAGAATTTCAAGATTATGGACTTTCTATACATATTGAACATGTACAAGGATTTCAACTTGATTGTCATATGAGAGCTTTAGAAAAACTAGAAAAAGGCTCCTATGATGCTCTCCTATTAACAACTATCAATACAAAAGTTATTGAAAACAAAATTAAAACCTTCCAAAAAAAAGGAATTGCTGTTGCGTGTATAAATACTGACGTTCCAAATAGCAACAGATTGTTTTATGTAGGTCCAGATTATTATAAATCTGGAGTTGCAACAGCAGGTCTTATAAGATTAATAAATAAACCTTCTAATAATATTCTAATTGTCACCGGCTCCCTATCTGTAAAAGGGCATAATGACAGAATAAAAGGATTTATTGATACTTTAAATAAAAATAAAACAAATTATAATATAATTGATATTGTTGAATCTAATGATAGCGAAAAAGTGGGATACTCTGTTGTAGAATCAGCATTAAAAAAATATGACAGTATAAATACTGTCTATTTTGTTGCAGCTGGAGTGGAAGGAGGATGTAAAGCAATAATAGATAACACCTTAGTAAAAAACAGACCAAAAATATTTTGCTATGATCTTGTTCCAGCAACATTATCATTACTAGAAAAGGGAATTATCGAAAGTACAGTTATTCATAATGCCTATGATCAAGGATATAAAGCCATTGAATTAATGTTCAATAATCTAGTTTTTAATAATGATAGCACTAAACCAAAAGATTATATAATTAAACCAGAAATTCATATAAAAGAAATTATTTAAAAATCAGGATAATCATCTTGAGCAAATCTACAATCCTCTTTAAATTGGCAACTTTTACAATCCTTTCCAGGACATTCTCTAAAATCAATATTAGACTCTAATTGTCTAATATGCCAATTAATTGAATCAATTTGAGCTTCTAAAGCTACTTTTTTGTCTATGACGGTTGAAAGTTTTTTACGATATTGGTGTAACAATTCATTTCTTCTTTTCACACCTGAACTATCTTCCTCTTTAAGATTGATAATCTTCTTAATTTCTTCAAGTGTAAAATCTAATTCTTTTAGTTCAAGAATACGTTTTAAATAAACTAAATCTTTTTCACTATAATATCTTTGGCCACCTTCTGATCTATGAGTGGGTTTAATTAAGTTTAAACTTTCATAATACCTTACAGTGCGAACAGTTACTCTAGCCTTTCTTGCAAGATCACCTATTCTATATTTATCTTCTTCCATAACTTTTATTACCATAAATAAAGCGAATTTACAAGTTATTAGGTATAAGGAAATATGAGATATAAAATAAATACACCATTATTTTCAAATATTAGAGAGATGCCAAAAGTAGAACAGCCTCGAGAAAAATTAAAAAACTTTGGGGTAAAACAATTAACGGATGAGGAATTGATAGCATTATTAATTAGCTCGGGAAACAAAGAAAATGGAATAAAAAACATTACAAATGAAGTAATTAACATCTTAGATCAAAAAGGAGAATTATCGTTAAATGATTTAAATAAAATCAAAGGGCTAGGATTAGCAAAAAGTTCTCAATTATGTGCCGCCTTAGAATTAGGAAGAAGAAAAATTGAAAAAAGAAATAGACAAATTATAGAGCCCGAAGATGTACATAAAGTGGTGAGACATTATGCTACAAGAGAGCAGGAATTATTTATATCCGTGGCGATTAATTGTGCACACGAAATTTTAGCTATTGATGTAGCTTCTATGGGGACAATTAACCAATGTATTGTACACCCAAGAGAAGTTTTTTCAAATGCTATTAAAAATAGAGCTGTTGCTATAATAATTTGTCACAACCATCCAACTGGAAATCTTAATCCTAGTCTAAATGACTTAAATATTACAAGAAGACTTATAGAATGCGGTAAGATATTAGGTATTGAAATAATTGACCATTTAATATTTAGCGAAGATGAATATCATTCGATGAAAGAATTTGAAGAATTATAATTAAAAGCTATAAAGGGAAACCCTTTATAGCTTAATATTTTTTATGTATGTCTGTGCTGTAAACATTCTAGCACCTCAACTAATTTAACACCTTTATAAGTTAATAGAACCTGTAAATGATATAATAAATCAGCTGTTTCACCAATCAATAAATCTTTTTTATCATCTAAGCTTTCAATAACTAATTCAGTACTTTCTTCGCCAACTTTTTGAGCTATTTTTTTAATTCCTCTTGAAAATAAATGATTTGTATATGACCCTTCAATTGGAAAATCTCTTCTATCTTCAACTATTTTTTCTAAGTAAAAAAGAAAGTCCTTTGTCTCCATCCCTTCGATGTCATTTTCTTCAAAGAAACAAGTGTCTGCACCAGTGTGACAAACAGGGCCTGTAGGAGAAGCTTTAACTAATAAAGTATCATGATCACAATCTAACATAATACTTTTTAGGTTTAGAAAATTTCCACTTGTTAAGCCTTTTGTCCAAAGTTCTTGACGACTTCTTGAATAAAATGTTACTAGTTTTCTTTCAAAAGTTTCTTTTAAAGATTCTTTAGACATATAACCTAGCATGAGGACTTTATCAGTTATTGCATCTTGGACAATTGCTGGAACTAATCCATCCCCTTTTTTAAAGTCGACTTCGTCTATTTTATTAATTGTTAATTCCATATTATATCTCCCTAATACTAATCCCTTTATTTACTAAATATGTTTTTAAATCTGGTATTGATATTTCTCCAAAATGGAAAATTGAAGCAGCTAATGCAGCATCAGCTTTTCCTTGTGTAAATACATCATAGAAATGCTCACACTTTCCTGCTCCTCCACTTGCAATTACAGGTATTGTTACACTTTGACTTATCATTGCATTTAAATCAAGAGCAAATCCATCTTTTGTACCATCCTTATCCATTGAAGTTAGTAAAATTTCACCGGCCCCTTTATCGGTAAATTCCTTAGCAATTTCTAAAGCATCCCGATTAGTTTCTATCCTACCACCATGAATATAACATTGATATCCTGATTTAAATCTTGAATCTTTTTTTACATCTAAGGCACATACAACACATTGTGTCCCAAAATTGTTTGCTAGATTTGAAATTAAATTTGGATCTTTAAATGCGCTTGAGTTTATAGATATTTTATCAGCGCCTGAAGATAATAATACTTCAACATCTTCTATTGTATTAATACCACCACCTACTGTGAAAGGTATATTTATTGATGATGCAACCTTTTTAACTAGTTTTGCTAAAGTTGCTCTCTTCTCTACAGTCGCAGTAATGTCCAAAAATACTAATTCGTCAGCTCCTAAATCACTGTAAAGTTTAGCTAGCTCGCTTGCATCTCCAGCATCAATTAAATCGATAAAATTTACTCCCTTAACAGTTCTTCCATCTTTAACATCTAAACATGGAATTATTCTTTTTGCTAACATTTATACTTCTCCTGTAGTAAGCCTAACTCTTTCATACTAATCTTACCTTCTAAATATGCTTTACCAACAATAACACTGTGTAAATTATATTCATAAAGTTTTTTAATATCTTCTATATTACTAACACCACCGGATGCTACTAATTCTAATTTTGAATCACAATTATCAATTAACATTTTATATAAATCAAAAGAAGGACCTTGCATCATTCCATCTTTAGAAATATCTGTACAAACTACTCTTTTAAAACCTTTTTCTAAATATTTATTAATAAAATCATCAACTTTCAACTGACTTACTTCTAACCAACCTGAAGTTGCTACCATATTATTTTTGCAATCTGCACCAAGAATTAATTTGTCACTTGTATATTTTGAAAGCCAATCTAAAACCAATTGAGGCTCTTTAACTGCAATACTCCCACATGTTATTCTAGAAGCACCTGCATTTAAGGCATCAATAAGGCTTTGTTCTGTTTTAACACCACCACCAAAATCAATTATTAAATTGGTATTAGAAGCAATCTTTTCTAAGGTTTTAAGATTCATAATTTTACTATTTTTTGCTCCTTCTAAATCAACAAGATGCAAATGAGTAATATTATTATCTTCTAAAGCCTTAGCAATCTCTAAAGGGTCTTGTGAATAATTTTTCACTGAATCATACTCACCCTTAGT
This sequence comes from Pleomorphochaeta sp., assembly GCA_028532815.1. Lineage (GTDB taxonomy): Bacteria > Spirochaetota > Spirochaetia > Sphaerochaetales > Sphaerochaetaceae > Pleomorphochaeta. Next base: position 54,644 of record JAQQAS010000064.1, on the reverse strand, counting down.
AAGTCTTACTACTTTATTTTCTATTATATCTATAGCAGGTACTATTATCATAACTCTAAAGCTCCATAAAATTTTTTAATAATTTAGAACCAATTACCCCGCTTTTTTCTGGGTGAAATTGAACTCCATAATAATTGTCTTTGAAAAGTGCGGCACTAAAGGGAGTTTGAGCATACTCACACTTTGCTAAAGTTTCTTTGCCTAATGGGACATAATAGCTATGAACAAAGTAAACAAAACTATTTTGTGAAATACCCTTAAATAAAGGATTTTCTTGATCAAAGGTTATTTGATTCCACCCCATATGGGGAATTTTATCACCTTTGGCTTCATCGAATTTAGTAACTTGATAATCAAAAATATCCAAACATTTTGTATCATTTTCAACGCTTGTTTTACACATGAGCTGTAGTCCAAGACAAATCCCTAAAAAGGGTTGTGTTAATGTTTTTAAAACCTCATCAAGTCTAGATTGCTTTAAATAATTCATAGCAGTTGAAGCTTCTCCAACTCCTGGAAAAATTATCTTATCTGCATTTCTCAAGACATTTGGATCATCGCTTACAACGAACTCAGCACCTAATCTCTCTAATGCATACTTTACACTTTGAATATTTCCAGCATTGTATTTTACTATTGCTATCATTATAAAACTCCCTTAGTTGTAGGCAACTTATTACTAAACGGATAAACATATAAAGCTTGCTTTAAACATTTTGCAAAACATTTATAAACAGCTTCAATCATGTGATGAGAATTACCTTCACTAACACTTAAATGCAAAGTTGATTTGCTTGAATCACTGAATGATTTAAAGAAATGCTCAAACATTTCAGTTGGAAAAGACCCAATATATTCTCTAGTTATTGGAACATTATAAACTAGATAAGGCCTATTTGAAAAATCTATTGCACCTGTAGCTATTACTTCATCCATAACTAAATTGTTAAAACCATATCTTGTTAAACCTTTTTTATCACCTATTGCAGCGGAGATTGCACTTCCTAAAGCTATAGCGACATCTTCAACACTATGATGTTCATCTACATCGATATCTCCATCACAATATAAATCAATATCAATATCACTATGTCTTGAAATTTGTTCTAACATATGATCAAAAAATTTAATATTAGTATTTATATTAGATTTTCCTGTTCCATCAAGGTTTATATCTAATTTAATTTTAGTTTCTTTTGTTTCTCTAACTATTGAAGATTTTCTACTAACTTTTAATTCACTTTTTACTAAAAAGTTCGCAATCTCACACCAATCATTTGTTTTAAGGATTACTTGAGATGATTCATCTTGTTCTAAAGTATCTGAAGAATACAAAATACTATTTATTTTTAATTCCTTTGCTAAAAGTATATTTTCCTTATTAGCACCTATTATAAAGGAATTATCTAAATCATAATTCCCATTTAAATAGCCATTAACTTTTAAATTATCAATAGTAAATTTTGGACACATATCCTCTATCTCATAATCAACAAGACTTTTCTCAAAAAATATTTTTTCTCTTGCAAAAGTTTCTTTTATTTCATCACACATTGAAACTTTTTTTTCTTGAGAAATTCCTTGTTTATCTAAATCATCACAACAAAGAAGTAAAACTAAATTAAAATTACTACTATCAACAATAGTTGTTAAACCTCTAAAAACAGATGGTTGGAAATTAAGATTTCTAAAATTGAAAGGTTTATTTGGTTTGACTATTAAACTATCACATTCTATAAACAATATAGGACCTTTATTTTCTTTCATTTTCTACCCCTTTTATCGCATCAAACACAGCTAAACATTCTTCTTCACTACCGATTGTAATTCGAACACAATTCTTTAAATATAAATCCTTAGTTCGATTTCTAATGATAATCTTCTTATCTTGTAGTTTTTTACAAAGATAAGTACTATCTTCTACTTCCATTAATAAAAAGTTTGCATCACTATCATATATTTTTTTTACGTAATTTAATGATTTAAATTTTTCGAAATATCTCTTTCTTCTTTCAATAACTTCATCTCTTTGTTGATATATTTTAGAAGTTTGATCTAAGATTTTTAAAGCTTCTATTTGAGTAGAAGATGATACATTGTATGGAGCTTTCATATTATTTATAACTGATACTATTTCTGGATTAGAAATCATTATTCCAGCTCTAATTCCTGCTGCAGCAAAACATTTTGAAAGAGTTTTTAAAACAACAAGGTTTTCATACTTTTCTACTAGTTTAACACAACTTTCTTTATCACTAAATTCAGCATAAGCTTCATCGACAATAACAATTCCTTTAAACATTTTTATTATTTTTTCAATTGTTTCTATTTCTTCAGCTCTGCCTGTTGGATTATTTGGAGAACATATAAATAATAGCTTTAAATTATTTTCATTTTCAATAGTTTGTTCTAATAATGGAAAATCTATTTCAAAGTTCTTTTTATAATTTACAAATACAGTTTCAACATCATTTATGTCAGCAAATACTTTATAAGCACCATATGTTGGATTCATTATAATTATTTTATCTTGTTTTGGCTCGCAAAAACTTCTAATTAAATTATCAATTAATTCATCACTTCCATTTCCAATAACAGTGTTGTTAAAAGGTAAACCCAATTTATTATCTAATTGCTTTCTTAGAAGAGTACAATGAGGGTCAGGATACCTATTAAAATCATAAGAAGAATAAGTTTTAAAATTTTCATTAGCATCTAAAAATACTTCAGCTACTCCACTAAATTCATCTCTTGCACAACTGTAAGGAGTTAACTCTCGAATATTTTTTCTTAACAGATCTTTAATCATTTTTAATTCTCCTCTAAACGTATCTTAACACTATTTGCATGTGCACTAAGGCTTTCCCCTTCTGCCATTGTAATTATTGTTTTTCCTAAAGATTGCAATCCACTTCTACTAATTTCTTGAATAGTTATTTTTTTAATAAAGGAATCTATGCTCACCCCAGATACACTTTTTGCCCACCCACTAGTTGGTAGTGTATGATTTGTACCACTTGCATAATCTCCTGCACTCTCACATGCATAAGGCCCTATAAAAATTGAACCTGCATTGCTAACTTCTTTACAAATATCTTTTGCCAATTCTAAATTTAATACAAGATGTTCTGGAGCATAATTATCAATTATTTTTATACAATCATCAAAATTATCAGTAGCAATAATTTTTGAATTATTTAAAGAGGGTAAAAGATATTCTTTTCTATCTAACTGATTTAGCTGTCTTTCAATCTCTTTTATAAAATCATTTTTTAATTTAAATGAATCACTTTCATTTGCTAAAATAAGAAGAACAGATTGACTATCTCGACCATGTTCAGCTTGGGATAGAAAGTCACTAGCAGCAAATCTTAAATTGGTATTTTTATCTATTACAACCATAACTTCACTTGGGCCGGCTAACATATCTATAGAAGTTCTAGAAGAAACCAACATTTTAGCATAACTTACAAACCTATTACCTGGTCCAAAAATCTTATCGACTTTTTTTATTGTCTCAGTTCCATAAGATAGAGCTGCAATAGCACTAGCTCCACCAACTTTAATCACTTTATTAATCCCAATAGTTTTTGCTGTATATAATACTACAGGATTTACAGACCCATCTTTTGTTGGAGGAGTAGCTAATATAATATTTTTTACATTAGCTACTTTTGCTGGAACTCCAAGCATTAATACAGTTGAAAATAAAGGAGCTGTTCCACCTGGAATATATAAACCAACACTGTTTATAGAAACTATTTTTCTACTTAATTGGATACCTGCTTCAACTTCTAAAAATTCTCCTTTAGGAAGTTGCGCTTCGTGAAATTTTTCTATATTAGATTTAGCTCTTTTTATAGCAGTTTTTAATTCATCACTTACTTTAGAATCACAATTATTAAACTCTTCTTCACTAACATATAAATTATCTAACACAACATTGTCAAATTTTTCTGCGTAATGATAAAGAGCTTTATCGCCATTTTCTTTTACATTTAAAATAATATCTTTTACACTTTTTTCAACATCAAAATCATCACTAAGCTCTCTAGATAATAAGGTTTCTAAATCAGTCTCTTTAGGTTTATAATAATATGGAATCATTTCTTACTCCGTCATCTTTTCAATCTTAGTTACTAAGATACCTTGAGCACCAATTGCTTTTAGTTTTTCAAAAGCTTCCCAAAAACTATCTTCTGCAACAACAGTCTGTACTGAAACCCAACCTTCTTCAAATAGTTTTGTAACAGTAGGAGATTTCATTGATCCAACTAAGTTGCCTACCTCTGGAAGATGTTCTTCTGGTAGATTAAAAATTACATATTTATAATCTTTTGCTCTGTTAACAGCATCAATTCTTAATAATAATCTTTTTAAGATAGCGTCTTTAGTGCTATCTAAATTATTATTTTGAATCATTACGGCAGAACTGGTATAGATACTTTCAACTTCTCTAAGCCCATTCATTTTTAGTGTAGTTCCGGTGCTTACTAAATCACAGATTGCATCAGAAACACCAATAGCTGGAGTAATCTCAACAGAACCACTTACCTTTACATAAGAGGCTTTAACACCGTTTTCTTTTAGTACTTTATCCAAAATATTTGGATAGCTAGTTGCAATCTTCTTATTTTCTAAAGATTTTAAACCTTCATATTTAAAATCATTTGGAGTCGCTATTGATAAACGACATTTTGCAAATCCTAAATCTCTAACAATTTTTAGTGGAATTTGTTGTTCATCATACTCATTTTGTCCAACAATTCCAATATCAGCTATGCCTTGATCTACATAAGAGGGGATATCATCATCACGAACATATAAAAATTCTATTGGAAAATTTGAAGCAACTTCTTTTAAAACTCTAGAATCACAACCAAAATGAATACCACAAGTCTTAATTAATTCTAAGGATTTCTCACTTAGTCTTCCCTTTTTTTGAATCGCAATTCTTAATCTTTCTTCCATCTCTATCTCCTAATAATAATTTTGGTAAAAAAAAATCCCCGCTAAGCGGAGACTAAAAGGATACAACGAACAATCCAGACCACTTAGAGTTGGTTAAAACCGAATAAATGATGATGTAATGTTCTGATAGTTTTCATATTTTCAATTATATATAAAATTTTAATAGTGTCAATATTTAATGAATACAAATTCAATAAATATACATTCTTTTGTATTCACATAATATATATTAAATATTTATTAGTTCATAGGTTCAAAATCGCCTTCAACATTTTTCTTTTCAAATTCTTTTTCAACTTTCTTTAATCTTAAGCTCCACAAGAAAAGTCCAATACCATAGAAAATACAAATAATTCCTATAACTTTAAGGAAAAATTGTGCAACTTGACTTGGGAATATAAAGAATACAGCAGCTATTACTAAATTAACTAAACCACTAGCTAGCATAGAAGAAGAATAAAATGAAGTATTTTTTAAACCAAAAGAACTTAATATATTTCCTAAGCCACTTATAAGCAACTGAGCAGCTAATAAATAAATTACAACAGTTGTAATACTCTTTGAAATAAAGTAAGGATAAACTATAATAATTATACCTATAATAATACTAAAGATTGAAGAAAATATATTAATATTTTTAGTGTGTCTCTGTTCTTGTATTTTAGGGACTAATAACAAACCTTTAACTCCAATATAGATACTGTATAATCCATATAGCAATACTACAAAACTTATGATTTCAAGTCCTTGGAATAATAAAAATATACCAAGAATTGCAACAATTATTCCAAATATCATTGAAACAATTAAATTACGTTTAAAAAAACCTTGTTTTTCCATTTTTTACCTCATTTTCCCGGATTTAAGAGATTGGGTCATCTATAATCTGTATCAATTCAACATCAAAAATAAGCAAAGAATTCGGTGGAATCTCTGATGTTCCTTCCATTCCATAGGCTAAAGTAGGATGAACGAAAAATCTGTACTTTGAACCGACATTCATTAGCTCAATTCCTTCTACAAAGCCAGGAACAAGTGAATTCAATTCAAATTTTATATTTTTATCACTTTTTACTAGTAATTGTTCATCTTGAGTATAAATTTGATAATTAACAACAACCTCATCGTTACTTGTTGGATGTTTACCATTCCCTTCTTGCATAATAGTATATTGTAACCCTGAATCTGTTTCTATAACATCACTTTTTTTAATATTCTCAGATAAAAAACTTTCTGCTTTCTCGAGATTTTGCTTTGCCTCAAGCTCAAGCTGTTCTTGAGCTCTACTCAACATTTGCTGCTGCATTTCTTGTATTATCTCAACAATTTCTTGCTCACTAAATAAAGCTTTACCTTCAGCTGCGTCAATTGCTCCTTTAGCATAATATTCAGGATTAATTTCTAAATTTTGACTTAATGTAGATAAATACAAAAGATAGGAATAAGCATAGCTAAATTTGTCTTCTAAAGATATTGGGTTTGGCAAATCTTTAATGACATCTACTTCTACCACTTCAATATTTGAACTTGGGGCTATTTGATCAATTAAATTTTCACTCTCTTCTTTCTTTTTTTCTGAATTAGGTAATGCATATAAATTAGCACACACAAGAAAAAAGAATGAAACAGCAAAAAAATACTTTGAAAAATTCTTCACGGTATTTTATCCTTCCGTTGCAGGGGTTTTTTCCCTTTTACATTAGCTCTTACCTCACCCCCAGACTCGAACTTTATAAAGGGAACTTTCATTTAAAACTTTACAATAGAATAATTATTAAGTCTAGTTAAAGTTTTCTTTTTCCATTTTTTTCTATAAATACACTATATAAATAGCTCATTTTGTTAAATTTGCCTTATTCTAATTAACCTTCCCTCTCAAAAGGAATTAAATAAAATGGCTTACATTCTTTAGAGATTGCAACTTGCTCCTCTTTCTCAAAAGTAACAATAAAATTAAAGTATAATTTATTTTCATTAAAATAACCAAGAATATAATCTAAACTCTCAGGATCTTTAGAATATATTTCATTTTTTATAATCTCAATTGGAATTTCAAATTCTCCATCTTGTAATCGTAATTTTAAAGAATTTTGATTAACTTCAATACTTTTAAAAGGAGATTGATTTTTAACACTTGAGATAAACTCTTCTTCTCCAAGTGCAATTATCATATTTTTTAGACTTTCTACATTTTCATTAAATTGATCTGAATTAGGATTTATTCCTTCCTCTATAAGAGATAACTCCATTATAGAAATTACCGTATCTATAGTGTAAGTGTAAGTTCCAAGCTTAACATTAGCAAATAAAACTGGTGTAATAAAAAAGAAAATCAAACTAAATAAAACGGATTTTTTTAATTGCATTATAAAAATAAACTCCTAAAGACAAGCACTACAATAATTTAAATGATATTTTTATATTGTTGTTTTTTATTTTATATCATTAATTTCATGTTGTCCATGTTTTTAATAACTAACTAACTTAATCTGTTATTAATAATTAATGTTATTTTTATCGATATTTTTTTAGGGATTTAAAAAAAAACAACTATGCTCAATTATGAAAAAATGATATACTTACCCTATGAAATTAAAAGATGTATTAGAACTTTGTTCAGGAAAAATATTATGTGGAGAGAGTCATTTAGACGATGAAGTCGATTTTGCTTTTGCAAGTGACATGATGAGTGATGTTCTAACTTTACTTGAAGATAATATACTTCTGATAACAGGATTATCTAATAATCAAGCAGTAAGGACAGCAGTTATGAGTGATATTAGAAATATTGTAATTGCTAGAAATAAACAACCTAGTCAAGATATGATTGATATGGCTAATGAATTTGACATATCCATAATCACTACACCTTATTCAATGTATCGAATTAGTGGCATCTTATTTGATAAAGGATTAAATCATATTTATTAGTATTAGTTAAAAATAATAAAAAAATCCAAAGTAATAGCAATAATAATTAAATATTGATAATACTTTGGATTTCATATTTAAACTGGCAAGTTAACCAATTTATCTTCTTCCATTTTAAGCAACTCTTTTTCTTTGTCAAAAGTTGTTTTATCACAGAAGAAAGCTAGTGAATAATTCTCTTCACGATTTAAGCTTATGGCCTGTTCTTTAATAGATTCAGAATCAACAGACAAAATTGCATCTCTTGCAGACTTTCTCATTTCATCTGTAATTTTATACAAAATCCTTCTAAAATCAATAATACTAGTTTTATCAGGACCATAAGGTTTTAAATCATTTGCAACATTGCTTATAATTGCATCTTCAATATATAATCTGTCTACTTTAACTTCACAATATTTTTCTAAAGCTTTTTTGAAATTATCAAAAGTTAAGGACAAATTAGGGTCACTAGCTGATATAAATATAAATAATTGTTCTAAGCTTTCAACATGACAATCAACACCATAAGCTCCACCTAATACCCGAACTTCATTCCACAAGTCATTTCCCGAAAGAATTGAAGAGAGAATTCTCTGAACAGCATTTTCTTTACTTCCTAGAGGTTTAGAAGGTAGAACAAAACTTGTATGATTAACTGAAGATGGTAAAATAAAACCTTTTCTTTCTTTAATTACAGAATCTTTGTTAAAATTATTTGTAGTAATTTTTGCCTGTATTTCTTCTTGTTTCTCAAATTGACTTAAAAAAGCTTCTAGAGTTTTACAGCTAGGATTAATCAAATCTTCATCACAAGTTAGATGAATATCAAATCTCAATAAATTATTAATTTTACTCTTTAGATTTTCTAATTCCTTTGCTATAGTTGAAACTTCTTCTCTAGCTATTGAGTCTAAAAATAGCCACTGACTTATTCCAAGTAATTCTTCAATTAATTGTGCATTTTCAGAATATGCACTTGATGCCGCTATTGTTGCAAATCTATAACCAGATCCTGCTGCAACGGATTTATACATATTTTTTAGCTCAACAATTGAATTCCAAATATTTTGATAATCATCTAAATGAGATTCTTGAATAATTCTTTTTGTTAACTCAATACCATTTTTAATATCTTCTTTAAGCATCTTCACTCTAATAATGATTCCCAAACAACGTTGTAAATCAGTGTTAGAACCACCTTCTAGAGAAATATTAAAGCCTCCAGTATTGTGCATTATTTCAGTCATTACTTTAGTATTATCCATTTCTCCTACAGCACAGGTTTCAAGAATTTTGGTGTACAAAGGTAATAAGATTATTTCTCGTTGAGTTAAATCTTCAAGGTGAATAAAAAAATCAAAATAAGCTATAGAATTAGTAGCTTCTTTCATTATGTAAACAGGAACACTATTTATAAGAATTTTTTCGTGGTCATAACAACGGATATCATTTGGTAAATCTTCAATTGTTAATTTAGGCACTTTTTGTAAATCAGTTTGAGAATCACCTTTATTTTGGAATTCTAAAAAAGTAGAAGTTTTTTCTTTATAAAAAGATTTGTCATTATCTTCTAATCTATCAGTTTTTGATTTTATTTTCTTAGCTAATTTTTCGTTATAAATATCCATAGCATTAGAATCTGGGTTTGCTACAAATAGTAATCTATGATTGTTGTTTACTACATTTATATTTAACCAATCTTCTAAATATCTAGGATTATCTTTCATTCTTAGTTTTAATTGATCAACGGCTTTGCTATATTCAACTGTGCTTGTAGGACTAAGCCCTCTAAGCCAGCCTCTAAGAGCTCTTTTTAGAACTATTAACCCCATTGGACCTGAAGATGGTTTCTCATGAATTTGGAAACTCAATCTCTTAAAGGTAGCTGCAACAAGTTCTTGATCAAAACCATTATCGGCAATTTTTCCAAGTTGTTTTAAAATAAACTTTTCTATCTGTTGAGGATCTTTATCCTTAACCCCTGAAAAAGCAATCGTAATTGGCATCATAGTATAATCTGTGCTGATACCACTAATATTTGATACATCATCTCCAAGTTTTGAATCAATCATTGCCTTATACAATGGACAACCAGAAGAGCCTAATAACAATTCATATATAAATGATAATGTAATTACTTCTAAAGGATTAGATGAATCAGTTGTTACAAATGAGGTTGCTACAATTGAGCCTGAATCCGAGTCACTACTAGGACAATTTATAGATAAGGTTCTAGGTTCATCCCATTTTTTGGGAATTAAATTTTCTTTTGAAACATTAATTTTTGCACATTCAGCTAAATATTCTTTATTTAATAATTCTAAATATTTTTCAATATCTAAGTTACCATATAAAAAAAGCTTTGAATTTGTTGGATGATAATATTGCATGTAAAAGGATTTAAACTTTTTATAATCTAAATCAACAATATCTAAAGGATCCCCACCAGAAGCAAAATAATAAGCAGTATCTGGAAATAGATTTCTTAAACAAAGATTATTTGCAACATATTCTCCATCGTTTCTATCACCTAGCATTTCATTAAATACAACGCCTTTATAAGCGAAATCTCCATCTTCATTACAATGAAGGCGAATCCCCTCTTGCATAAAAGTTTCTTCTCGTAAAAGAGGTGAAAAAACTGCATCGGTATATACACTAAATATATTATCAAAGTCCTTAACTAAAGGACTCGCTGCAGGATATAAAGTTTTTGTTGGATAAGTTAGTGCATTCATAAATGTACAAGCACTACCTTTTTGAAGTTGCATAAAGGGATCTCTAATAGGATATTTTTTTGACCCCGCCAATACACTATGCTCTATTATGTGAGCAACACCCGTATTATCACTTGGAATAGTTTCAAAGATATATGAAAAGAATAATTCTTTATCTTCATTTAGTACATGATAAACTTCCATAGCGGTAGCTTCATGTCTAAATAGAAGACCATACCCTTCATATTCACTCAATTTCTCAATTTCAACCAGTTTAAAACCATGTAGTTCATCACCGATTTTTCTATTTTGAAGTTTCATCAAACTCCTCCACATTACTAAGCTATCAAAAGCAACTATGTTTTGCAAGTTGTTTTGATTGATGATAATAAATCTTGCTAAATTAAACATTATGGATTATGTTTTATTTATGCGATCATTTTACCAATACAAAGATAAACCTATCCTTTTTGCCCACAGAGGCATGAATTCCTATGCCCCAGAAAACACATTACCAGCTTTCCAACTTTGTTTAGACAATAATATACCCGCAATTGAACTCGATGTCCATCTTATAAAAAGTGGAGAACTCGTAGTTATACACGACTTTTCAACAAAAAGGTTAACAAATAAGGACTACAAGATAGAAAATTTAACTCTATCAGAGATAAAAGAATTAGACGTAGGTATTTATAAAGGCGAACAATTTAAAAATACTAGAATTCCAACATTAGAAGAAGTTTTTCAAAGTTTTTCTAACAATTTACTTTATGATATTGAAATTAAAAGTAATCTTGTAAACAACAATATATTGGCTAAAAAACTATGGGCACTTATTAGAAAATATAAATTAGAATTCAACGTAATTATTACTTCCTTTAACCCCATTGCGGTCAGAGCTTTTGAAAAAGTTTCTCACCATTCTCTTTTACAAGGAATCATTTTTTCAAAAGATAAATCCGTCCCTTTCTATCTTAGAAAAGGTTACGGGCAATATCTATTTCAGTGTAATATCTCAAAACCCGAAGTAAATCTACTAACTAATAATATGATACAACGATATCAGGAAAAAGGTACTAAGCTACTCCCTTGGTGCATAGATGATGAGAATAAGGCTATTGAATTGGTCAATAAGAATGTATTTGGTATTGTTACAAATGTTCCAGAATTAATTGTTAAAACCAATTTATTTAAACAATAATTTTTTTAAAAATAGTTATGATAAGTTTTCTTTGCAATCTTTAAAAAAGCTTCATCTTCACTTTCTTCTGTTGTTGATTTTATAGCTATACTATCAATTAACTCACTATCATAAACTAAAGCCAAATTGGATAAATCATAGATTACTAAACTACCATGAGAGAGAACATGAGCTTTTAAACCAATATCTTGCTCCACGGTCTCTGCTCTAAAAATAAATAGATAGTCTGCTCTAGATTTAAATTGATCTATATTATCGATATCAATATCTTCATCTACTATGACACTAGCCCCTAATTCTTCTAATTTTGAAACAAAAAAGTCTGTGGTTACACTTTCTTTTCTAACTTGTCTAATATCATTTTCTACCGTTGTTAAAAGTATTTCTTTATCTGAAAACTCTGATATAGCTTTATAGGAAAAAACTCTTTCATTAATTGCGAAATCTATTTGATTAGCGGCTTCTTGATATCCTTTACTAATTAATAAATCAAGCTCCTCTTCCAAATCAATTTTAAATTTTAGTAACCCTTTTAAATTTATATTTTTATTATCTAAGTAAAAAACAAATCTATTATCTTTGGGATATAACTCTTCATTACGTAAATAATTATTAAAATCTAAATCTTTTGTATTATATTGTACTAATAGTTTTGCGTTTTGTACCAAAGGATTTAAAAAAGCTTGTTCTCTATTTACTCGAATTTCTAAACTATTTGCATTGTTTCTAGCATAAACTCTAATATTTAAATAGGAAATCAAAGATATTATTGTATCTAGATAATCTGATGCTTTATCATCAAAACCATTATCTTTTGCATATATATAAGCATTTATATTAACTTTAATTGAATCAAAATCTTTATTTTCTCTATAAAAAAGATTACTTTCACTTTCAAAACTATCTAATTTAGTGGAAATTTCTAAATCTTTTTCTATTTTTTTTATTTTTGATTCTTCAATTTTTAATTTATTTGCACTAATTAAATAAATTATATTATATGATTTATCTTCATATTGCTTTATATATTTTTTAACTATCTCCATCTCCAAAGGAGGATAACTATATTTTTGAGTTAACTGTGAAACAAATTCTTCTTTATTTATAAGATATAAAGAGGGATTTAACGACTCATAAAAAACACAAACAGCATTTCTTGTTGCTGATTCTATAGAAAAACCATTTCCTTGAATTCTATAATAATTAATACTATTTCCCTCTATTTCATTATCAATTTTCTCAGAAACCCAAGAGGGAACAGTCTCTAAAAATAGTTGATTTCTACTTGAGGTACATGCCGACAATAAGATTAGGCAAGTAAATATTAATATTACGTATCTTTTCATTTTTATTTCCTAATATTCTTATTTTATCATTATTTAAACTAATAGCAAGATTAGAACATATACTCAAAAGAAATTAAAACGTTCTTATAACTGTCATAATTTGAATCCATTTTATATGCTAAAGCTACTTTCCATTTTGGTGATAAATATTGTTTATATCCAATTTCGTAAGCACTATGAAGAGCAACTTCATCTAATACCATTGCACCAAGCTTTACCTTAGAATATATACTGGCACTATTTAAAACCGGAACTTTGCTAAATAAAATAGATAAAGGTAATTCTATTAAAATGTTAGAATCAATTGAAATTGAATTTACTGAGTAATCTAAGTTATAAAAATAAGAAGAAGAGAGCCCCAAATAAGTAGTATTAAAAGGAAACACTAAAGATTTAAGATAAAAATACTCTCCTGTTATTGCAAATAACTCTTCATCATAATCATAGGAAATATTTAATCCAAATTGATTAGATGGACCTTTTGAAATATCTAAATTAACTAAAGGTGATGAATTATATAAATAATTAATAGTTGCTTGATTATCATAAATTGCATCTATAATTGCTAAGGATTTATCACCATTGAAATCTTGTAGATATATATAATCCCCAACATTAAATTTATCATTTATATTTTCAAAAGACTTTACTCCCTCATTATATGAAAGATAATAATCACTCTCTCTTTCAAATAAAATTGATAAATCATATTTAAAGGTATTATATAAAAGTTTTGAAAGCTTTTGGAAAAGCACTTCTTCATTTTCTTCATAAAACTCAATATCGATGGGCAATTGCTTTTCATTTAAGCTAACTTTACAATGTAAGGTAAATAGAGACTCTTCATATTCAAGATTATCAATATTAATTTTTAAATTATATAATAAAGAGTCATCTACCTTAGTATATGCTACTAAGGTAGAATCTAAGGCAGTAGATAATATATTTTCAACTTTTTGTGAGAACTCATTTCTTTTATAATTTGAATTATCAATATTATAATTTGTTGCATAAATATTGAAGTTACACAAAAACAAGAAAATATAAAAAAATGCCTTTTTTTTCATCTAATTTTCTGCTCCAATCTTAAGTATCTCTAATATTAATTTAACAGCATCTTGCATTGCATCTAAAGAACACCATTCATAGTAAGAGTGATAGTTATGGCCACCAGTGTAGATATTAGGACATGGAATTCCTTTTTCATTTGCCATTCTAGCACCATCTGTTCCTCCTCTAATTGGAGATTCAAATAGTGGTTGATTAAGTCTACGACCTGCTTCATAGATACTATCTAATACCTTAGGATTAGTGTTTGAAATTTCTTTCATATTGAAATATTGACGTTTAATTTTTATATCAGTTTTTCCACCTGGATAGAGTTGTTCTACCATTTTACATAAAGACTTTAATACGTTTTCCCTTCTTTCTATTTCACTTAACTCAAAATCTCTTAAATATACAACTAAATGAGCCTCATCATTTGTAGCATTTAATTCAAGAGGACAGTAATAACCATATCTATTATCAGTAGCTTCTGGGCTTTCTGCTTGTGGTAAACTATTAACAAGAGTTGTAGCCATTGTTAAAGCATTAACCATTTTACCTCTAGCTGCTCCTAAATGGTAGGAAACACCTTTAAAATCAATAGTTACTTTACTTGCATTAAAACATTCACTTTCAATCTCATATCTAGTTCCACCATCTATGGTATAGCAATAATCACAATGGATTCTTTCATATGGGAAAGCATCCATACCACAACCTGTTTCTTCATCACAAGTAAATATAATTTCAACTTCACCATGCTTAATATCGGGATTTTCAACCAATAACTTAGCAATAGCCATTATCTCACAAACACCTGCTTTATCATCAGCGCCTAAAAGGGTTGTTCCATCAGATGTAAAGATAGTAGATCCAATGTAATTTTCTAACTCAAGATTTTCACTTCTCTTAATTACTCTTCCACTTTCTCCTAATATAATATCACCACCATCATATTTCTCAACGACTTGAGGTTTTACCCCATTACCTTCAACATCATCAGCTGTATCAACATGAGCCATTAAGCCTATACATGGAGCATTTTCAACTGTTGCTGGAATATGAGCAACAAGAACACCTTCTTTTCCAACACTTATATCTTCAATCTTTAATTCTTCTAAATCTTTTTTAAGAAGGTAAATTAAATCTAATTGATTTTTGCTTGAAGGATGTTGAGTTTCAGCTAACTTCTCATCACTCATTGTATCAACAACAGTATATTTTAAAAATTTTGTTTTCAAATCGTCTTTAATATTTTCAAACATATTGACTCCTATAATTACATTTCTTTTTTATTATTACACAAAGTAATATAGAAAACAATTATGTCAAACAATTTTATAGCCTTTTTAAAAATCAACTTGCAAAACTATATTTTTTTAACATTGGTTTTACCATATCAATTACTTGATACATTGAGAAAACACAAATCATAATACCTGTTACCACTGGAGATCTATTCATAGTTTTTCCTACAGCAATCATACTATTAGCTAGTGCAAAAGATACTTGAGGCTCTGTTGAAATTTCATTTACCCATTGTGCAAAAGATTCTTGAGCATCTCCTCCATATTTATAATATTGATATAAGCTCATGACTGTACAAGATAATACCCCTGTTGCAACACTTATTGCTGCAGCTGCGGAAACCTTTCCCCAGAACATCGTTTTAGGCATAAAAATATAAACAATGCCAGCTGTAAATAAAACAAAACTTCTAGTAACCAAAGCTCTAAGATCTTTTTGGAAAGCTATTTGCTGACTTGGTGGTATTGATTTACTCATTTTGGAGATTTCTCTATCCATAAAATCTCTAGTTTCATTAAGTTTTTCATCAATACGATAAGCTTCGCTCTCAGGTATTAAGGACTTTGCTTGATATGCGATATCTTCAAGGCTCTCATCATTTTCAATTGCTACAGTATAATTAAATCTTAAATATTCTTTACCTAAATCTTCAGTTAAAGCACCTTGGACTACTTTCTCTCCTGTTAGCTCATCAACTTCTACCCCTTTATTATTTTCCTCAAAATAAGGCGAAACAACTTCTAACTGTTCATCTACTATTTTAGACACAGATGAAATTAGCTCCTCATCACTTACTTTTTTTGTTAAGGATTTATCCAATGCCATTGAACAACCACTCATCATAAAAATTAAAACAGGGACAATAAATAAATTTACTAAATAATTAACTGTTTTCTTCATACTCTTTTTGATAGATTAACTACCTTCCTCCTTATTTAATATTTTTTTATCACAAAATTAAAAATCTATAATTTTATAACCAATACATAGAGAAGCTCTAAGTGAAGGGAAACTATTAAAACTATCTTTTAAAATGTCCAAACTTTCTTCATAAATCCCATTTAAATTGAAGAAAGATACCGATGGTTCAATATATAAGGATTCAGCTATATCATAGGTGAATCCAAAAGATAACTTGCTTAGGTATTGAAGGTTTTCTAAAGGTGCATCAACACCGAATAAATATTCAATTTTAACTAATGAAAAAGAAACAAAAACTCCATTAAACAATGGTCTATATAGAACATCTATAGACCCTCCAATACCTTTTACATCAGTATTACCATCTAAGGGGATTACAAAATTCACAGGAATTCTAAGAGAAAAGTCTTCTTCAATATCTAAATTAAGAGTCAATTCGTTATACAAAATATCGTCGATGAACGGATCTATATAAGCTAAATCTAAGGATAAATCTAATGAAGATTTATCATCACTTGCAAAAAGATTAAAGTGTATTAAAATTATAAGGCATAAAAAAACTACTCTCTTCATATTGCACTCCTCAGTTTTTAAATTAAGAGAGGAATAATAATTTGAGAATAGCTTAGTATACTTAAGTAATTTTACTTATTTCTTATATTTCAAAGTCTAGGGCTTTTATAAATGCATCTTGATCAACCTTGAAAAAATAGGTAGCAAATTCAAAAATCTCATTTTTACTTATAAGAGAGAATCCTTTTTTCTTAGTTGATACTTTTGAAAATTCAATAGAATCTATTTCATTTATTGCTTTCGACCAGGCAAGGACACATTTTCCTTTTTCTTTTTTATACAATAATACCATTGAATTAAATACAACTAATCTACCTCTAGTAAAATCTTTTTCAGTTTCAAAGGGAATCTTTTCACAGATTATTGAAAATTCTGGAGTAGCTTTCAAAACTGAATTTACAGCTTTTTTACTAACATAATATTCGTTATATAGATAAAGAAAAACTACAATAAATAAAGCTAGAAATAATAGCCAATAATTCAATACACCGATTACAGTTCTTGGAATAAAAACAAGTACAAAAAATATAGCAATAATCAACAATCTATAAATATATTTCAAAGCAAATACCCCTTATTTACAAGATATTTAAGTTTATTCACTTTGGCAATACTAAAATTAAAATTCTAAAAATTAATGCAAAAATAGTGACTTTTCAATATAGCAATTTAGGAGGATGATATGAAAAAAATTAAAACTTTATTTGTATTAATGCTATTTTTTAGTTTACTTTTTATTAGTTGTGAAGATAAACAAACTACTTCATCTCTGATAATTAATTTAAATCAAGAAATAACAAAGAAGGATAAATCGATACTTCCTGAAGATATTCCTTTAGAAGTTACACAATATACTATAACTGGAACAGGACCACTAGATGGGGATAGCTTTACTGTAAATATCAAAGACAACAAAACTACTATTAAAGGACTATCGCAAGGTACTTGGGATTTGTTTGCAGTTGGAAAAAATATAGATGGGTTATTACTAGTTAGTGGTTCTAAAACTGTAACAATAGATAAAAATCCAACTTCTGCAGTTATAGATTTAAACAAATTAGTAGGAAATGGAAATATTAATATTGAATTTATTTGGGATGCAGAATTAACTAATAACCCAAAACTCGAATTAGAATTAGTTAGTAAAAGCAATAGTAAAATTAATGTAAAACCTACTACAATTGACTATACACAAGGTATTGCAACTTTTGAAACAGTAGCTAGAGCAGACTCATATACTCTAAATGCAAAATTATATGAAGGAGATGTATTATTAGCTGGATGCATTGAAGCTATTAGAGTTGTAATGAATAAGACAAGTGAAGGCACTATACATTTTAATATTAATGAAAATAATGATAGTAATAATTCTACTCTACCAATCGTAATTAATAACCAAGCCGGGGTCCCTATAACTTGCCATATTGAAGATGTGCCTAATATAGTATCATACAATCAAGAAATTTATCCGACCTTAAAAGAAGAAAATAATTTACCATTAACTGATTTCTCAATTGAGTGGTATTTAGATGGAGGATTAATTGGTAGCGGAACTGATTGCAGTTTAAAACCAAAAATAGGATTTCATAGACTAGATGTAATTGTTGAAAATGGAGATATAGGAAGTACAAGCTCCGCTTTTAAAGAATTTGAAGTTAAAGTGAATGCTCCAGCTTATCTTCCAAAAGTAATCGCTTCAATAAATAATGGCGAAAATGGATTTTATGTTGGGGCAAATATGATAGTGAGATTTCTTCCTGATAATAAAATCATATCTTATTGTGGTGAAACTCATACTCTTCAAATTTGTAGATTGATAAATAATGCTATCGAAGTCGTAAAAACATATAACAATTCATACGAAATGCCATTAGCTAGCGTTAATGACATTCAAGTTGATACGACAAGAAATAGAGTTTTTATATCTGAACAAAGCACAAATACCATCACTATATATGATTATTCATATAATAGTTTAACTAAATATTTTAGTGATAATACATATCACAAATATGCTAAAAATTTTGGACAAATTTTTATTAGACCAAAAGATTTCTTAGTATTTGATCATTTAGGAGATTCTTATAGAGAGTATAAAATCGATCCAAAACTAGATAGTAAATTTTATGCTGTAAATATGGTAAAAGATCCAGATGATATTTCTTATCATTGTTCTAAAGGACTAATAAGTCCAAATCTTGATTCAATAGCTTTTGCAAGCGATACTGGATTTGTATCATTTGCATATAATGTTCCTGGATATAGTAACTATCTACTAAGAGCAACAGCCCCTTTAAGCTATAGTCCAAATGAAATTTTAGTAGCAGGTGCCCTAAATTGGAAAACCTTTATTGCTGGAGCAAATAATAGGATAATAGTAGGAGAACTTGATTTTGAAAACACTAAATATCCTGATTCCTTAAAAGAAACAAAAGTATATTTAAATAGTACAGAGGGGCTCCCCCAATTTGGTGAAATTTCTAATTTTATTTATTACATGGGTTATGATGAATTAAATAACAAAGCAACTTTAGAAAAGATTTATGCTCTTTCTACCCAACCAAATGCTTTACTTGCTTTTGATGTAGATTCTTCAGATTATGATTTAATCTATATCGGAAAGGAAAGTTTAACAGACTTTACTCCAGATCAAGGTGTATTATCAGCAGATAAACAAACCTTAATCCTAACTGGAGAAAACGAGAAATGTATTAAAATCTGTCAAATACATGATTAAATAATTATCCTCTTAGTTTAAGCTAAGAGGAATTTTCTAATCTTCATTAAACATACTCATTAATAATTGAGCACTCATCATTTCGGGATCTTGCATTGAAGTTAATGTACTAGCAAAAGCTTGGAAATCAGCGATTGAATCTAATAACATCAATCTTACAAAAGCTTCATCATCCTTTTGACAAGTTAATTTTACACTCGCTTGATTATCTTCTATTCGCATTATGTCTAACATAATAATGGTAGATTCTTTTCTAATTTGATATACAGTATGTGAACTCTCAATACTAGAAACAAAAAATCCCTCAGCAATGAAACCTTCTAAGACTGTATCAGAAATAAATTTGGCAGCTCTTTTAGATGGGAAATCTAAAGAAATTGTAATGGTATCACTATTATCTTCCAAATTTAATTTCTTCTTATACCCACTACCACCTTTAAAAGCTCCAACTAACATAGGGGGTGCTGTTACAGAAGCTACTAACATTGTCATTACGGCTACACCAAACAGATCATGAGAGATTGCACCAGATGCTAAGCCAATACCTGCAACAATTAAGGTAACTTCCCCTCTTGGTAACATACCACAACCAATTCTATAAGCACCTTTTAAATTGAAACCAACAAGAAGAGCTGGAGCTCCACAACCAATTAATTTTCCTGCAAAAGCAATCAAAGAAAATAGTAGTGCAAAACCTAGAACACTTCTCAAAGCTGAGAAGTTTACCATCATACCCATGACTGCAAAAAACACAGGAACAAAGAATTCACTTACAGATTTCATTCTTTCACTAATACTATGAGCTACATCTGTTTGACTTAACGCCAATCCAGCAATGTAAGCTCCAATTATCATTGCAAGCCCTGCCATCTCAGAAAAACCGGCTAATAACATTGCAATCCCAAAAGCTACTTCACTTATTAAAGGAAGAGATTTAAAAACTTTCATTCCTTTCGTAAATTTAGGAGCTAAAATTACACCAATAACTGTACAAGCTAACCAGAAACCAATAGCCTTAAATGCTACAGCTACTATAACACCCCAATGGATTGAACTACCTGCAATTTGGACTGATGAAATACCAACTACAACAGATAATAAAACAATTGAAATTACATCATCTAATACCGCTGCTGCCATAATAGTAACACCTTCCGGTGTTGCTATTTTTTTAGTTTCACCTAAAATTCTAGCGGTTATACCAATTGATGTTGCTGTACAAACTGTTCCTAAAAATAAAGCTGCAGGATCCATTAATGAATTAACATTAGGTAATAAAAGAACTGTTGCCCCAGCTCCAAATAGGAAAGAAATTATAACTCCACCTAAACCTACAACAGAAGCTTTTCCACTAAATTTAATAAAGGTTGGAAGATCTGTTTCTAAACCTGAATCAAATAGCAAAAAAATAGACCCTAAAGTCGATATACCATATAATTCAGGAGATACAGGAACTGTGGAATTTAAAGGTAAGGGGAAAAGGGGCCCTAAGGAACCAATAGCAATACTTCCAAGTAAATAAGGTCCAATAACCATACCTGCACATAGTTCACCTAAAACTTTTGGCTGTTTTAGATAATGAGCAAACACATACCCCACAAATTTTGTTGCAATCAAGATAATACCTAATTGCAACATTAAAACCATCATTTCCTCTGCCATCTTCAACCTCTATAAATAATAAAAAAAAACTAAATTCCAAATACCGATAATAATTCTGCTGGACTCTCAGAGGCTAAAATACTATTTCTAGCTTCTTCTGTTTTTATAATTCTACTAACTTCAGCAAGAAATTGAACATGAGGTCCAATATGGTCACTTGGAGAAAGAGTCATAATAAAAATATTACTTTTTTCTCCGTCTAATGCATTAAAATCTACACCTTCTTTTTTTAATCCAATACAAGCGGTTAGTTGGTTTACAGCTTTTGTTTTTGCATGAGGAATAGCAACACCATGTTGGATTCCAGTTGACATTTTTGTTTCTCTACTCATAACATCTTTATAAGCTAAATCAACATCATCAACTAAATTATTATCTTTTAATATAGCTAAAAGTTCTTTAATAATATCATCTTTAGTATTACTTTCTAAATCTATTTTAACAACATTTTCATTTAAAACATTTTTTAACTTCATATTTAATCCTCTAAATATAGAATAAATATCCTATATCATTATTATATAATAAATAATTTTATATTTATAATATCATTTACCATAATAAACGTAAAGATAGATAAAAGAAAACGTCAATAAAAAAGGACTAGTTTACACTAGCCCTTTTTGTCAAAATTATAAATTATACATTATATTTTTTTCTTTTTGTATAAGTTGTATGCAATAAAGAATGTGCTTTATGAGATAAAGGTTCACTCAAGAAATCACTATAGATTTTTTGAATTGAAGGATTCTCATGAGACTTTCTATATGTTGATTTTTCATCATCACTATATAAGCCGGCAATTCTTTCTTGTCTAACTTTATCATCAGTACCATAAGGTTGACCACCACCGGCAATACAACCACCGCGGCAAGCCATAACTTCGATAAAGTCATAAGGAGCTGGTTTATTAGCTTTTTTAGCAGCAAGAACTTCATCACAAACTTCTTTTACATTTGCAAGTCCGTTAACTACAGCAACTCTAATTTTAGTTCCTTCCATATCTACAACACCTTTTTTAACACCATCTAGGCCACGAACTGATGTAACATTTACATCTTCTAGTTCATCGCCGGTAACTAAATGATAAGCTGTTCTTACAGCAGCTTCCATTACACCACCAGTGTTACCAAAGATTGTTCCTGCCCCTGTGTATTCACCAATTGGAGAATCACACTCTTCTTCTTTAAGTGCTGCAAAATCAATACCATTAGCTCTAAACAGTCTAGCAATTTCACGTGTAGTTAATACTAAATCAACATCATCATAACCTGAAGATTTCATAGTATCATTACGTTTGATTTCAAACTTTTTAGCAGTACAAGGCATTAGAGCAACACTGTAAATTGTTTTAGGATCAGTTTTAGATACTTGAGAATAATATGTTTTAGTAATTGCACCTTGCATCATCATAGGACTTTTAGCTGTTGATAAATTTTCGTTTAATTCTGGATAGAATTTTTCACAATAATCAACCCAACCAGGACAACAAGAAGTAAATTGTGGTAATACACTACCTTCTGTAGTTAATCTCTTAACTAATTCACTACCTTCTTCCATGATTGTTAAATCAGCACCAAAGTTTGTATCAAATACTAAATCAACACCAATTTTTCTAAGAGCTGCATATAATCTACCTGTAGAAACAGTTCCAACTGGTAAATCAAATTCTTCACTAATTCCTACACGAACTGATGGAGCCATTTGCACAGCTACAACTTTATTAGGATCAGCAATTGCTTTTCTCAATTCAGCTGTTTCATCTTTTTCATATATAGCACCAACTGGACAGTGAACAATACATTGACCACATTTAACACAAGGGCTATCATTTAGTTTTAAATTAGCTGCAGGAGACATTACAGTTGAATCACCACGTCCAATAAAATCTAGAGCAAATACACCTTGTAATTCTTGGCAAACTTGTACACAACGCCCACATTTAATACATTTGTGTGGATCTAAAACAATTGATGGAGAAGAAGTATCGGCACGAATTTTGGATACTCTACTTTCAAAAGGTTGTTCTCTAATACCAAATTTAGCTGCTAAAGTTTGTAATTCACAGTTACCATTTCTAATACAAGTTAAACAAGAATTAGGATGAGTACTTAATGTCATTTCTAAAATAGCTTTTCTAACTTCGAACAATTCAGGATCATCAGTTATAACACTTAATCCTTCATGAACTGGAGTAGAACATGCTCTTAACATTTTATTATTATTTTCTTGTTTACATACACACATACCGCAAGAGGCAAAAGGAGTTAAGTCTGGGTGATAACATAAGGTTGGTATATAAATCCCAACTTCCTTTGCTGCTTGTAATACAGTTGTTCCCTCTGCTACTTCTACGGGAATACCATTTATTTTTACATTAACCATTATTTCTTTGATCCTCCCGACGCCTAATGAACTTCAACTGCGCCGAACTTACAAGCTACAAGACAAGCGCCACACTTAATACAAGCTGCTTGATCTATAATATGAGCTTGTTTTCTTTCACCTGAAATTGCACCAACTGGACACTTTCGTGCACAAGCTGTACATCCAATACATTTATCTACATTGATAGAATAAGAAATTAATTTCTTACATTTACCTGCAGGACATCTCTTTTCTTCAATATGAGCTTTATACTCTTCAGGGAAATACTTCAAACTTGAAAGAATTGGGTTAGGAGCAGTTTGTCCTAAAGCACAAAGAGAACCTTTTCTCATTGCAAGACCAATACTATGGATATTATCAATATCTCTTTGAGTTCCCTTACCATTAGTAATTTTCTCTAAGATATTTAGTAATGATCTACCACCTATTCTACAAGGAGCACATTTACCACAAGATTCATCTACAGTAAAGTTCAAATAGAATTTTGCAACGTCAACGATACAATCGTCTTCATCCATAACAATCATTCCACCAGAACCCATCATAGAGCCGATCTTTTGTAAACCGCCAAAGTCAATTGGAGTATCTAAGTTTTCTTTAGTAATAACACCACCTGATGGACCACCGGTTTGAACTGCTTTAAATTCTTTACCATTAGCAATACCACCACCAACATCAAAAACAATTTCTCTTAAAGTTGTTCCCATTGGAACTTCTACAAGACCAGAGTTTTTAATTTTACCAGTTAATGCAAATACTTTTGTACCATGACTGTCTGCTGTACCAATTTTTTGGAACCAAGCTCCTCCCTTGTTAATAATAACAGGAATATTTGCCCAAGTTTCAACGTTGTTAATACAAGTAGGCTTTTGCCATAGTCCCTTTACTGCTGGAAACGGTGGACGTGGTTGAGGCATTCCTCTAAATCCTTCAATTGATTGTAATAGAGCTGTTTCTTCACCACAAACGAAAGCACCAGCACCTAAACGAATTTCAATATCAAAATCAAAACCACTACCAAGAATATCTTTACCTAACAAGCCATATTCTCTAGCTTGTTCCATTGCAACTTCTAAACGATGAATTGCTAAAGGATATTCTGCTCTAATATAGATATAACCTTGATTAGCTCCAATAGCTTTACCACAAATTGTCATTGCTTCTAATACTGTATGGGGGTCTCCCTCTAATGTTGAACGGTCCATGTATGCACCAGGATCGCCTTCATCAGCATTACAAACTACGAATTTTTGATCATTTTCAGCCATTTTAGTAAAATTCCATTTCATCCAAGTTGGGAATCCTGCTCCACCACGACCTCTCAATCCGGAAGTTTTCAATTCTCCAATAATTTCATCTGGAGTCATATCAAATAAAACTTTTTCTAAAGCTGAATAACCATCACGTGCAATATATTCATCAATTTTTTCTGGATCAATAAAGCCACAGTTTCTTAGAACAATTCTAAACT
Organism: Pleomorphochaeta sp.; assembly: GCA_028532815.1. GTDB lineage: Bacteria > Spirochaetota > Spirochaetia > Sphaerochaetales > Sphaerochaetaceae > Pleomorphochaeta. The sequence continues at coordinate 29,389 of JAQQAS010000064.1, read as the reverse complement.
GCTTTTGGTAGAATTCAATTTCTTCTACTTGAGCATGTTTGTGACTCTTATCTTTATTGTATAAAAGTCTTGTTACTTCACGACCTTTAATAATATGTTCACTAATTAATTCTTTAGCATCTTCTGGTTTTACTTGAACGTAAAAAGAATCTTCGGGAAGAATTTTAACAATAGGACCTTGTTCACAGAAACCAAAACAACCAGTTTTAACAATCTGTACTTCATCTTTTACACCTTGAGCTTCACATTCAGCAATAAGGTTTTTGTAAATATCGTCTGCGCGGCTAGATTCACATCCTGTACCACCACAAACTAAAATATAGTTTCTGAAAGCCATTACTTATCTCCATCCTTTACATAAATATCTGCTGCAGGTCTATCAAATACATGGTCACTTACTAATTTATGATCAATTAAATGATCTTGGACAATTTGTTTAGCAACTTTTGCATCCACATTTCCATAAATTACATCAGGCATATTTGGAACAACAACTTCAACAGTTGGTTCAACATGACAAAGGCCCATGCAACCTGTTTGAGTTACAGAAATATTTGTAATTCCTTTTGCATCTAATTCTGAAAGAAAAGCATCTAAAACTGTTTTAGCACCAGCTGCAATACCACAAGTACCCATACCAATAATAATTTGGCCCTCTTTTCCTTCGATACTTCGTTTTTGCAAGGATTTTTGTTTTGAAGCTCTTAAGTTTCTAAGTTCTTCTAATGTCATTTTTGCCATTATACTATCTCCATTATTTAACTACTTAAAAATTAAAGTTCTATTCACATAATATTGTTGAAGATCTTCTTCTTGACTTTGTAAAAAGTCTCGTAAAAGGCATAAAGATGAAACAGTTGAAAAATCTCCTAAAATCTCTAATAATTCGCTTTTTGAAAACTCGTAATGTGAACTACCCTTAGAAGTATTTATCTCCCTTCTAATAATTAACTCATTTGCGTTTGGATCGCTAAATAAAGTTAAAAAGGTAGAACTAATATCACCAATTGGTGGAGTATCTACATTACATAAATCAAAAGAACAATATACTTGAGTTCCCTCATTAGGTTTTGAATTAATATCAAAACTACCACCGCTTTCTCTAACACTTTGAACTAAAAACGGTAAGCCTAATCCAACTTTTCTATTTTTATGCTTAAGACCATCTGTATAATAAGGATCTAAAACTTTTTCTAATACATCACTACTCATACCTTTGCCATTATCCTTAATAATGACTTTTAGATATCTATCATCTTCAAATAAAAAAAGCTCAACTTGAGTACTTTTTGCTTCAAAAGAATTTTGTGTTATATCTAAAATGAAATCACATATGTAACGATGCATAAAAATTTTTAAGCAAATTTCTTTAAGATTCCAGGAATTTGATTCTTGGTAACCTTACCGAACACTTCACCACCAATAGTCATAACTGGTGCTAAACCACAACAACCGATACAACGAACGGCTTCTAGGGAGAATTTTCCATCGTCAGTAATACCGCCAACTTCTAAATTAAGTAAGTTACCGATTTCATCAACTATAGCATCTCCACCTTTTAAGTAGCATGCAGTTCCCATACAAACTTGGATGTTATAATCCCCTGGTTTTGTAAGTTTAAAGAAATGATAGAATGTTAATACACCCCATATTTTAGCAAATGGAATATCCAATTGTTTTGAAACTTCATCAGCGGCTTCCCTAGACACATATCCAAATTCACTTTGAACTTTGTGTAATACCATGATGAGATTACCTGGCTTGTCACGCCATTCGTCAATAAATACTACTAACTCAGGCGAGAATTCAATTTTATTCTCTGACATGTACCCTCCTAATATTTTACCCTAATTTACATTCAGTCAATTTCATGACTAGTGGGTATATTAACATAAATACCTAAGTTTGTATATATAAATATACCCAACAAAGAAATATTAAGCCTAGAATTACCAAATTTACAAAACAAATATTGACTATAATAGCAAAATAATATACTATTGTTCACATTAATAGGAGGTTTTCATGAATAATGACCAACTTACACGGATTACAAGATACTACCGTGCACTTAATAGATTACGCTCAATTGGCTTAGAAAAAGTGTTTGCTCACAACCTAGCAGATGCAGCAGGTGTATCAGCAGCAGTTGTAAGAAAAGATTTTTCTCAATTATCTATACATGGCCAAAAAAGGGGCGGCTATGAAATTGTTGACTTAATTGCTTCTCTATCTCAAATATTAGGAAAAGGGGATTCTCAGAACGCAATAATAATAGGTTGCGGTAGAATTGGGCTTGCTCTAATGCATTATGGTGGGTTTGAACCTGATGGCATTAAGATTGTAGCAGGATTTGATAGTGATCCACAAGTTTATAGCGATTCATCACAGCCAATATCTATTTATCCACTCTCTAGACTTGAAGAAGTAGTAGATGCTCTTGATGTTAAAGTTGGTATAATTACAGTACCAGAAATTGCTGCTGCGGATACATACCATAAGTTACTTAAAGCAGGGGTTAAAGGAATATTAAACTTCTCTCCAGTAACATTAAAACCGATACTTTTAAAAGATAATTCTATGAGTGTTGTTCAAAACATTAACCTTAGTTTGTCTCTTGAGAAAATATTTTATGAATTAAAGTTCCCTAAAAAAGTAAAAATTACAGAATAGAAACAGGAGGCCAAGCCTCCTATTTTTTTATTTTTTTCAAACTAACATAAATTGGAAAGTGATCACTTACCCCACTCAAACTCTTAATATTCCATGAGTATGGAACACCTGTTGAAGTTGAAATCTTTTGAGCACCATATATATTAAAATCATCAAATTCAAAACCGAGCAAATCAAAACATTTACTATTTAATAAAGCCAAATCAAAATTATACCAAATGTTTTTATATACATAGGTTCCTTTTTTATTCTTTCTTAAGTTTATATCTAATTGGGGAGAATATAGAATATCTTGAAATAAATTATATATTGAACTAGATACTAGAAGAGAACCTTTATCTCTAAAATAAAAAGCATTTTCTTTTTCTACATCATATAGAGCTGTTTGAATTGTAGTATAAACTGAAGGATCTTCATTAAAATCACCCATACATATAATATTATAATCTTGACTTTCATTTATAACTCTTTTTAAAGTTTTAGATAGATTTAATCTTTTATATTCAGTCTCTTCAAAGCCTTCAAGTTGACTTTTTCCATGAAAGGTTAAAACTCTAATCAATTCATTATCTATTTCATAATCTAAAGACAGAACACTTCTAGCCTCTTCAACAGAGTGCACTGTAATATTTATAGGTTCAATTTTGGAAATAAAACCTATGGCAATTGCACTATCTTCCTCTTTAATAGCTCCATAGTAAATATAACCTTTTCTAGAAAGGTACAAATCTACCATATCTTTTAATACATTTGAGTTTTCAATCTCTTGAAGAACAATTACATCTGAGTTTATATCATCTAACACATCACAAATAATCTTCAACCTTCTCCTATATGCATCATAATCATATTCACTAAGAGAAAAATCTTCATATTCACTTCCATCAACTGTAGTATCCATTAAATTTTCAACATTCCAACTAGCAATTTTAAAGGACTCTTCAAAAACTTGAGGTTGTTCACAACTCATAAAAAGTAAACACAAAGACAATAAAAAAAATGCAACCATAAAAACTCCTAATTAAACAATCAGAATTTTTATTAAATTGCATTTAATTTATTAAAAAAGATTTATTACAATTGTGATCTTTTCTCTACAATTTTACTAATTAAACCATACTCCAAAGCTTCATCGCTAAATAACCAATGGTCTCTCTCAGTATCTTTTTTTACCTCTTCTATAGACTTATTAGTTGCATCAGCAATAACTTTATCAAGTTTATTTCTTAATCTATCTATTTGTTTTGAATAAATTTCAATTGCAGTAGCAACACCTTTCATTCCACTCATAGGTTGGTGGATAAGGTAAGTTGAATTTGGAAGACCAACTCTTCTTTCTGCTGGAACAGCTAATAAAACTAAAGATGCTGCTGAAGCAACTAAACCAGCTCCAATCATAATGACTTTTGGAGTGATAAATCTTACCATATCATAAATTGCATAACCAGCATCCACATCTCCACCTGGGCTATTAATAAAAATTTTAATATCTTTTTCACTATCATCTGCTTCTAAAACAAGTAATTGTGAAATGATCTTTTCTGCACTTTCTTTATTTATTTCGCCACTTAGCATAATGCTTCTGGTTTTTAACAATCTTTCATTCATTTGAGGATCTTGAGCTTTTACTTCTTTTTTTTCTTCACTCATTAGTTAATAACTCCTAAATTTAGTATCCTTAATAATATAATAGAAATAAATGATAAAGTAAAATAGTATAATATAATTAATCCTAAATTATTAATTTTAACTCTCAACTAATTTAAATTATTTCTATTTTGACGATTTCTATGCCGTCTTTGTCTCATTCTATGCATAGCCTGTTCATCAAAGCCAACCTCTTTTTCTAAAGATTCATCATCAAAAACTTCAACTCTACCACCTTCCACAAAAACATGTCTTCCTTCTAATAATAATAAAGAAAGTTTATATCTTGCATCGGTATATAATTGTTGGACTGTAGTTCTTGCAATATTCATCGATTTACTACATTCAACTTGAGTATATCCTTTATAATCAATTAACCTAATAGTTTCAAATTCTTCATTTGATAAAATAACAGGTTCACAATTGTTATTTATTATATTATGATTTTGGACTGGAACAAAATGTTTTAGTGAGCTTAGATATCCAATTCTTCTATATTTCTTATTTCTTGGCATAATTTCTCCTCAACCTTACATTAATTATAATAACACAATTATTTAAAAAACCAATAAAGAGGGGAAAACTTTTCAGCTCTCCCCTCAACAAAAGTATAATAAATGAATTAATAAAATGAGTAACTATTAAAAATTACCTCGATTTCTCCTTCCATTAAAGGCAAATCCTCTACCTCTAGCAAAACCATAATTGCATCCTCTTCTAAATCCTCTACCCATACCTCTTGGATAAAATCCCATCTGTGGATTTATATAAGGATCTCTATTAATTTGTTCTAAATTTTCTACAGGTACATTAACTTTTTCAACTTTTTTTTCATTGTTATTTGTAGTTCCATTAAAATTAGAATTACATCTTCCTAGACCTCTACCGGTCATGCTTCCTTTGCCCTCTGGGCCCATTCTGTTTAATCCTGGCATATTGTATCTCCTTATATTACTTAAATTAAATTCGATGTTTAACAAGGGTGTTAAACTTTATTTTTATTGTGGCATATGTCGCTTACAAATATAAGGTAACACCATAAATGGCATATGTCAAGTATTATTTCCGACATTTGTCATTTTTCTTTTATTCTTTTATTTAGCTATTACAATGTTGTTAATATTAGAAGTTTTTATTATTATGTGAATAAATTATAAATAGGAGTTCTATATGAAATGTGGAACAGTAGCAATTATTGGAAGACCTTCTAGTGGCAAAAGCACTATGGTTAATACAATTGTTGAAATGCCAGTATCTATTACTGCCAAAACACCTCAAACTACTAGAAATGCGATTAGAGGAATATATACCGATCAAAGAGGACAATTAATATTTACTGATACCCCAGGTTATCATTTAAACGAACAGACTTTAAACTTAAGACTTCAGGAAATAGCAAAATCTCCACAAAGTGAGAGTGATATGATTTTATATGTTGTTGATTCATCTAGGACTCCTGGAGAAGAAGAGTTTGCAATAATTGAAATTTTAAAAGCTGTTAAGAGACCAATTGTTTGTGTATTTAACAAAACTGATATAATCAAAGCTGATAAAATTGAAGAAACAAAAATCTTAATTGAAGAAAAACTACCTAATGCTATCTATCTAAATGCAAGTGCTCTTACTGATGAAGGAATAGATGAAGTTTTAATTGAACTTTTTAAACTAGCACCTGAGGGTGAGTTAATGTATAGCAAAGAATCCTATACTGACCAACCTTTAGAATTTAGAATTAGTGAAATTATAAGAGGGAAAGCAATAGCTCTTGCAAATAAAGAGTTACCTCATGCAATTTATGTTGATGTTAGTGATATTGAATTTAAGGAAAAAGAAAATCTTATTTGGGTAAGAGCTTTTATTATAGTGGAAAGAGAGTCTCAAAAAGGAATAATAGTTGGAAAAGGTGGAGCAAATATTAAAAAAATAAGAGTTCAATCTTTTAAAGATATAAAAAAACTTTTCCCCGGTAAAAAACTACAACTCGATTTAAGAGTTAAAGCTCAACCTAAATGGAGAAAAAATTCTTTTATTCTTGATAAAATATTAAACTAAAAAAAGTGCTAAGCAAAAGCTTAGCATTTTTTATCTTATAAAGTTTGTCTTTAATTTTGTTTCAAATTCCGGCTTTTCAATATTAGCTTTATCAAAAGCTTTAATCATATAAGCCATATTCTTAGCCAGAATTCTCATAGTTTGAAGACCTTCTTCATCCTTTTGAACTTCGGAGGGAGTATTTCCATGAACCATTGGCCAATACTGAGTTGAAACAATAGGCATTTGACTTATTGTAAAGAATTTATTTAATTGATCAATTGTACAAGTAGTCCCTGCTCTTCTCGCACTAGCAATACTTGCAGAAGGCATTAAGGCAATTTTCTTTTTATCTAAAACTGACATTAATTTTGTCATAAAAGAAGAGATTATAGCAGTTGGTGCAGCATAGTAAACAGGAGATCCTATAATTATACCAGAAGAGTTTTCAACCTTTTCTTTTACCTCGTTAATAAACTCTTTATCAATGCTTCTCTCAAGACTTTTGATGAAGATAATTTCACTCTCAATATCGTTCCTATTTAGCTCATCTGCTATCTCTTTCAAAGCTGTATAAGTACAGCCTTTTTCTCTTGGACTTCCATTAATCAAAATTACTTTCATATATATCCTCCCAAAAAATAAGCAGCAAAGTTTACACTTCACTGCTATAATTGATTTAATATTTCTCTAGAATAGGCAATATTTTATCTTTTCCACAAGTCAACATAAATTGTGCTAATTTAGGTCCTTTAGGCTTACCAATCAAAATTGTATAAACAATACTAAAGAAAGTAGATGTTTCTAAATCATTATCAGTTGCACAAGCATACATAGCATTTGTAAATTCTTTATCGGTTTCAAAAGAATCCATTTTAGCAACTACATCTTTTAATGCTCTAACTGAAACAAGCTCTTTATCACTAACTTCAATTTTCTCACTATCTTTTGTAGCTAAAGCAAATCTAAAATCTTCAGGAGAGAATTTAGTAATCCAAGCCCAAGCACATTCACATCTTTGAATTAGTCTTGCTTTTTGGTTTTCACCCACATCATCTAATGAATTAATAACTGCATCTATGTCCCCAGAGTGAATTTGAAGCAAATTGCATAAATGTCTAAAAGGAATTTGGTATGAAGGTTCACTTGGAATTTCATCAACTTGACTTAACTCATAAATTCTTCTCTGTTTAGCACTCTTCTTTTCATTAGCTTTTTGCAAACCAAAATAAATTCTTTCACAAGTATCATAATCTTCATAGATTTTTAATACATCTAAATCAAAAGAAATTGCAAATTCTGTATTAGGTCTTGTTCCAACAAACATATATCTACAAACTTCAGGAGTATAAACTTCTAAAACATCATATAAAGATACAACTTCACCAGAAGAAGAAGAAATTTTACCACCACGGCCTTTAATAGAAATAAAATCATATTGGAAAGATACTGGCGCAGTTCCTTCAAAAACTTCAACTATTTTCTTACTAGTATCAAAAGAACCACCTTCACTGTGGTGATCTTTACCAGCTGGTTCAAAGTCTACACCTTCTTCTTTCCATCTCATTGGCCAGTCAATTCTCCAAGGAAGTTTAGTATTAGGAGTTTCTCTAATATCTATTGTTTCTTCTTGGTTTGTTGAATCATCACGATATGTAATTTTATATTCTCCATCCCAATCTAAAATAGTTGTTGTATCTTTATCAGTAAATGAAGAGAATACAGAAATTGGCCACCAATCATCACCTAATTCAGTTGTCCTAAATTCGTTTAATATAGCTTTTATTTCTTCTTTTTTTTCTAAAGCTTTCTTAATACCTTCAGCATATTTATTACTTCTATAACGTTCAGCTTGATAGAGATATTCAGGGTTAACTCCAACTAAAGGTAAAATCTTTTCAACATCTTTCTCATTTCCTCTTGCATAGTTTTCTGCTCTTTTTAAGGTATCAGGAACTAATGTGATAGGTTTTCTCAAATAAGTTTCTAACAATTGAGGATCTGGCATGTTTTTAGGAACTTTTCTAAATACATCATAATCATCCCAACTATAAATGAAACGAACATTTTTATCTTTATCTTTTAAAGCTCTTGCAACTAATTCAACAGAGATAATTTCTCTAAAATTACCAATATGAACTGTACCTGAGGGGGTGATACCACTTGCACAGGTATAACAATCTTTTTCACCCTTTTCACGGATGATCTTATCGGCGTAAATATCCGCCCAGTGTGTAGATACTATTTTCTTATTACTCATAGAATCCAATTATATACAAAGAGATACTACTGTTCAATAATATTAAAACTAATTATGAAAAAAAGAAGTTTATTATTGCATTAAATGAAAAAAAGCTTCCTAAGAAACTCTTAGAAAGCTAATTGAAGTATTTATTAATAATTAAAAGTCTAACATTAATACTAATGAGCCAACGCTAACTAAAGATTGGCCTAAATCAAAGTTATCACCTTTTAATACATAAGCATATTGATATCCAAGACTAGCAAAGTCAGAAACACAGATTGTTGCCTGTACACCAGTTGAAGCAATTAAGTTATTTTCACTAACATTAGTATTTACATATTCTAGCATTCCATATCCAACATCAACAAAGAAGTTAAATCTTGGGAATACTCTTGCAAATTTAATTTCATCAATTTCATAAAGAGAAACTCTTAAATCTAGGTTATTAACAAAGGTTAATTTATTATTATATGAATAAGAACTAAATCCTCTAACTTTTCTACCTAGAGAAATACTTTTTCTAAAGTATGTTGGAACTGCATCTCCATCTGTATAGTTTGCTACAAATCTGTCAACTAATACCAAGGAGAATAAATTTCTACCAGTATCATAAGCTGGAGTATATAATAGTGTCTTTGCAAAAATTAATTCAGCATTAGCACTATAAAAATCAGATTCCCCAATTAAAGAATTAATTTGTTCTGGAGCAATTGAGAATTCTGTTTCTAAGGAAACTCCATCTTGAACAAACATATCATCATTCATGAAGTCTAAAAATAATCCACCAGTAAAGTATGTTCCAAGAAGATTATCCCCTTCTAAATCAGGGTAAACAGTACTACTAAAATTAGCCCCATCACTATAGTATTCATAAATACCATCATAGGCTAAAGATGCTGTTAATACATCATTAAAGAATCCTTGTTTTAGTCTAACTTTCCAATCAGCTCTAATTACATCTAAGTCAAAACCATTATCAGCAGCATTCTCTCCAGTACTTTCATCATTCCATAGGGTTCTTTTTTCTAAGCCACCACCAACATAAAATTGTAATTCTGTGCTATTGTCTTCAAGAAAATTGAAATCAGTTTTACCAACTCCAACATTTAAATAGGTTGGTCCAATACCAGCAAGGTAATCCTCATGCATGCCTAAAGCACCAAACAAAAATTTGTAGTCACTAGAAAAAGTAAAACTAGAAACAAAAATTAATAATAAACAAAACAGTGTTATTTTCTTTTTCATAAAATATAAAACCTCTCTAACAAATAATAAAACATAAAATTAAAAAATACTACAATTATTTTATGAAATAACATTTTACTAACCATTGTGTGATTATGTCACGGATTAAATTAGCTTCTTTAACTATAGTTAGTGTAAATATATAAATGGAGTTAATAATGAATACTAACGATTTTACTATGTACCTTGCAATAATAGCTGTTGCAGTTTTATTGATAAATAACATCTACCAAAGAATTAGCATGTTGAGGGCCAAAGCTCAAGGAGCTTTTTATCACAAACTTGACCAAGATGATGCCAAAACATCAATGGATAAAGACAAGAGTATTGTAGTTCTAGATGTAAGAACCCCTAATGAATATAAGAATGGTCATATAAAAAGAGCAAAAAATCTATCTAGTGTAAAAGAAATTGCTTCAAAGTACCCAAATAAAGATACAGTTTTTTATGTTTATTGCCAAAGTGGTAGTAGAAGTCTTAAAGCGGCTAAAAAACTTGTAATGAAAGGTTATAAAGAAGTATATGATATTGGTGGACTATCCTACTGGAATTATGGAACTACAAAGAAGTAGTTTAAGCAATTGATTTAAAAATATACTTGACTTTATTTTTAGATTAGTTTATAAAACTCTCTGTGAATAAATTTTTATTCACACCCTTTCGGGCCTATAGCTCAGTTGGTTAGAGCAACGGACTCATAATCCGTGGGTCCCAGGTTCAAGTCCTGGTGGGCCCAAAAAAAACCTTATTTAGTAAATTCACTAAGTAAGGTTTTTTATTTGTTAATCAAAAATAATTTAATTTCTAAAATCCATTATAATGAACTCTATCGGTTGGAAGGACTTTTTCTTCAACATCTTCATCTTTAGGTTTTCCTATAACAATTAAAGAAAGGGGGGTTACATTCTTAGGCACCCCTACAGCCTTTGAAACATTTCTAATCCTATCATGAGTTGGATATACTGCAGTCCAAACTGCACCAAGACCTAAAGAATGAGCGGCTAACAAAATATTTTCACTTGCCGCACTACAATCTTGAATCCAAATATCCTTTCCTTCTCCCAAAATTGTCCTATTCATATTACCACAAACAAGTATAGCTAATGGTGCATCTTTAGTCATTTTAGCATATAGAGTAGCATTAGCTATTTTTTCTAACATCATTTTATCATCTACTACAACAAATTCCCAAGGCATTTTATTTATATGAGAAGGTGCAGATAATCCTGCTTTAATTAAAGCATTTACATCTTCGTCACTGATTTTTTCATTAGTATATGATCGAATAGATCTTCTTGTATAAATAGTATTTAAGGTTTCATTAATTTTCATTTCTATCTCCCATTTAATCTATATTTAAAAATAATAGCTCTATTAAAATCAATATCTTAAATATAGAAAACAATTATTAATAATCATAGTTTAAAATTTTAACTAAGATAAGAACTTTACCTAATTTTTATTTTTAATTTTGATTTTTTATAGGCAAACACTAAATTAATTACTTTTAATAAAGATAAAAAAATGATAGTTTGTTTAAATTATATCAAGGCAAATAGAAGGGGGTATTACAAGTGGATCCCAAAATTATCATTATCATAAGTTTTGCTTTAGTATTTTATACTATTGGAGTTTGGTGGGAAAAAATAGCAGGTAAATTGCAATACAAACATTTAGTTTTTTTCATACTAGGTCTTTTCTTTGATACTTTAGGAACTTCTTTAATGATGGCTTATTCTAAGGGTCACTTAATATCCTTTCATTCAGTTTCAGGATATTTAGCTATTATATTAATGATAATTCACGCTTTATGGGCATCATATATTTTAATTAAAAAAGATGATATAATGATATTAAACTTCCATAAGTACAGTGTTTTAGTATGGCTAATTTGGTTAGTGCCATATTCAACCCCAATGATTATAAATATAATAAAATAAAGGATGAATTAATGAAAAAAAGATGTTCTTGGTGTTCTGATGATCCGTTATATATAGATTATCACGACAATGAATGGGGAGTCCCTGTTCACAATGATAGAATGCTTTTTGAATTTATAACATTAGAGGGAGCTCAAGCTGGCCTTAGTTGGCTTACTATTTTAAAAAAAAGAGAAAATTATAGAAAAGCCTTTGATAATTTTGATTTTCATAAAATAGCAAAATATAATAGTGCAGACTTTGAAAGATTATTAAATAATCCAGGTATTGTAAGAAATAAACTCAAAATAAAATCAACAATAACTAATGCCCAAGCAACTATCAAAATAGTAGAAGAATTTGGATCATTAGATTGTTATCTTTGGCGTTTTGTAGATAACACTACTATACAAAATAAAATAACTTCCTTATCAGAAATTCCCATAACAACTGAAATTTCTGATTCCTTAAGTAAAGATCTAAAAAAAAGAGGATTTAAATTTGTTGGTTCAACAATCTGCTATTCTCTTATGCAAGCAATTGGTATGGTTAATGACCACTTTATTGATTGTTTTAGATATGAAGAAGTCAAACAAATCAAATAGAATTTATTCTTTTTATATAAAGAAATTAACTTGCTTATATTTCATTATAGCTCTACAGTATAAATATTAGATATATTATAAAAATATCAATAAATATTAATTTTTAAGGAGATTAGCAAAATGAAAGTAGCAATTTTATACTATTCAAAAACAGGTCATACTTTAGAAGCTGCAAAAGCTATAGCACAAGGCATAAAAGAACAAAAATCTGAAGTTGACTTAATAAATGTAAATAATTTAGAAATCTCTATTTTAAAAATATATGATGCTTATATTGTGGGAAGTCCTTGTTGGGCAGGAAGTCTGTCTAAAAATGGAGTTGCATCCCCAATTAGAAAAGCTTTTAAAAAAATACCTGGTAACTTATTTAAATCAAAACTTTGTGGTGCCTATTCTATTTTTGCAGCTACAGGCGGAGAAAATACAGTTAAAACATTGAATCAATTACTTAAATCAAAAGGGTGTTCTGATGTAATAGAAGGTCCTATTGCAAAAGCGGGAACTCCTTTTAGTATAACCAAAGGCTCCTCAATACAAAAAGATGATTTAGAACTATTTAAAAACTTCGGAAAAACTTTTGTTCAATAAATAATCTAGAAAAAGAAGATGTCAATTCATCTTCTTTTTTTAATTTTATTTCAAAACGCTTATCTTCCCATAAAAGTCTTCTAAAGAACTAACTGAAGTTACTTTTTCGTTAGATAAAGGAACTAGTTCAATTTTAGAAGAAGGAAAGCTATTTATAATTTTTTGATAAAAAGTATTATTATCTGTTGCTTTATTTACAACAACTTTATGAACATTAAATTTTAATTCATTCATTTCTCTCTGGATTAATAAACTCTCAGAAAAGCTTAATTCATCCTCATTTAAAACAAGATTAAATTCAACAATCTTATCATCTCGAAGGATTTTATCTAACTTTTCATACCTATTCTTCATTTTATTAAGCTGTTGAAATACGGGATCAGTTTCTATGTTTTCTAAATTCTCTTTTCTAATATTTTTTATTGTATTTTTCTTTTTTACTATTTCCTCTCTCATATTAATTAGACTATTTATCCAATGCAAATTTACACTAGGTAATGCTAAAGTTTTAAGAGTTAAAGCTGTGGGAGGAGTATCTATAAATATTTTATCATACTTATCTTCTGAAAAACATCTCTCTAAAGCCATTAAAGAAGCATACTCTTCTGTTCCTGGAGCATATTTTAAAACAGAAAAATATCTATCAATATTTAGAGCTTGTTGATAATGATAGAGTCCTTTTAATTGCTTTTGCATTGATTTTATATATTGCTTACCCAATTGAGCAATATCAGATTCTCTAATAAAAAGATTATCAATATATAGTTGTGCATTATTACTAAATGACTTTTCAAAAATATCATGTAAATTATGAGCGGGGTCTAAAGAATCCAAAAGAGTTTTATTTCCTTCTTTTACAGATTTAATTGCATTTAAAGATGAGCAAGTTGATTTACCTACTCCCCCTTTTCCAATATATATATTTATTTTTTTCATTTATTGTACCGTTTAGTTCATAATTTCTATGGTTCACCCATAATACTTGCTAACTCACTTAGACCGTTACCTGTTTGAGAAGCCCTTAAGATCATTCTTTCAATATCTTTTTCCATGTACGGCATTAATTCTAAACACACAGGCAATGGTGGAGATGCAATTCCAACAGCTCCACCAAATAGCATTAGAGTAAAAGAATTTTCCATTTCTGAAACCTCATACTCTATCTGGCTAGTTGCCTTGTACAAGGATGCTTGGTGAAAACCGATAATAAATCCTTTTATTTCCTTAAATATTTTTCTTAATGCATTCATAGTCTCTACTCTTCTCTCTCTATATTATAAGCAATAAAATCTTTTTCAATAATTTTTGTTGAAGGAATAATTGAATAAACTCCCCAAAGACCAACAAAAACAGAAAGATATAAATGGTATTTATAAATTGGATAGGAATATCCAATTAAGGCAAAAAGAGATCCTATAAAAACACTAATATTTAGTAAAAGTTTAAAATTAAAATATTCAGACAATTTCAATCCTTTATTCTTTATACTTTTTTGATAATATCCAGTTCTCAATAAAATAGGTAAAGCTATTGAGAAGATAGTCGTACTGACTAACACAAATGTTGAATTAAATCTATTTGCTTCTCTATTCCCATAGCTTTTAAAAATCAGGATTAATATTAAAAAAAGAATTGTTAGTGAATAATTAATATAAGTTATCGTATTTATTTGTTTTGTTATTTTCTTCACGCTCACATCCAAATTTTGTAATATATTGTTTGTTTAAATTAGGGTGTCAAAAGACACCCTTTAATAATTACTAAGCTAATTTTTCTTCTTTAGAAACAAAAATAGCTTTAATACTTTCAATTGATACAATTACTACTATAACAATAATAATTAAGTTAACTAGACCTAATAAGAAGGAACTTCCTTTTATATAAGTTAATTCGTTAACAACAAGTGCCCACAAAGTCATAACCAACATAAAGACAGCAGGAATTAAAGAAACAAGATATTTCCTACCACCACGTCTTTTTAAATATACTGAAGCAGTAAATAAGGCAAGAGCTGCTAAGGTTTGGTTATTTGCACCAAATAATGGCCAAAGTGTTAATGCACCTTTACCATCAACACCAGTTGAGAAAGCTAATAAACCTGCTGTTAATAAGGCTAAAAGTGTAGCACCATATTTATTGGTAAAGAAAGATTTATCTTCTGCTGCACCTACTCTATTTGCACCTAATAATTCTTGAATAACATATCTTTGTAATCTAGTTGTGGTATCTAAAGAGGTACCTGCAAATGAAGCTACAAAAACACCCATTATAATTAATCCAAGATATTGTGGTACACCAAGATAACTGATCATATTAGCTGAACCTTCAACAAAAGCAACAACTTTTGAACCTAACCCTGAAGCAGCACTCCAAGATGAATAGTGTTCACTCCATCTTGCAACACCAGATAAAGTTGAAGCATCCCCTCTTGCAGCTAAACCAATACCTGCTGTAGTTGCAACTATAACTAAAACAGCTAAAGCACCTTCCATTAACATTGAGCCATATCCAACAAAAACAGCATCAGGTTCTTGATCAACTTGTTTTGAAGTTGTACCAGATGCAACAACTGCATGGAATCCAGAAATTGCTCCACAAGCTATTGTAATAAATAAGAATGGCCAAAGTGAAGGAGCTCCTTCAGGATTAACTTGTACAGTTGGAGCTACTAATGTTAAACCGTTAAATGAAGATACAAAAACACCTATGATTAACAAGCCCATAGCAATAAATAATTCCCAAGCATTAATATAGTCTCTTGGTTGTAATAAAGTTGTAACGGGCAATGTTGATGCAATAAATGCATAAATAAATAAAATAATTGTCCAAACACCTGTTGCTGGCATAGAACCTAAACTTGGCATATCTAAAGGAATAACATGACCAAGCACAACAGTAACATACATTGCAACAACAGCAATTACTGTAGAAATTGTAACATTCTTACTCTTTTTATAAACTGCATATCCTAAAGTAATTGCAATCGGAATTTCCATCCAAACAGGGAAAACAGCTTCTGGATACATATGAAAAATAACAGCCATTATCATACCCAAGATAGCTAAGAATAACCACAATTCAATAAAGACGATTAAGAAAAATGCAAATCTAATTTTTTTACTAATATATTGAGAGGCAATTTCAGAAATAGATTTACCTTGTGATCTAAGTGACATTACTAATGTGGAAAAGTCTTGTACTGCTCCCATTACAATTGAGCCAACAAAAACCCAAATTAAAGCAGGTAACCAACCCCAAATAACACCAATTGCAGGACCAACAATTGGGCCTGTTCCAGCAATAGATGTAAAATGGTGTCCAAAAATAATACCTTTTTTAGTAGGTACATAATCGACACCATCTTCAAATTCATTAGCAGGAGTAACATTCTTTTTTGATAATTCAAAAATTTTATTACCTATGAATTTACCATACAATCTGTAAGCTACAATATAGCCAACAAATGCTAAAACCATAATTAATACAGCATCCATTTTAACCTCCATAAACAATATATCACTCCTTTTATTGAACACCCATTTAAAACGTATGTCAAAAAGAAAATTTAATTTATTATGGAAAACTTTTTGAAAAAAGAAATATTTTAACAATTATCTAAAAAATAAAATAATGCCTAAAAATCTATAATGTTATATCAAGTAAGAATTTATTAAAACTCACTTAAAAATAAATATAAGATTTGAATTATAAATATCTTTTTCATATTAAAAAATTATATAACTAACATTACATAACTAATTTTAATATTTTTTTGTTTAGTAAATTTTTTATTTTTACACGCATATCTATTATTTGTGTAATTTATACATCTGTTAACGAATTTGTTTTGAAAAAGCTGCAAGATGATTTATAGATCCATTTTTCAAAGATTCAAATACTACTCTCACATCATTAGGTAATTCATAGCTTAAAAATTTATCATACATAGCAATATTTGCTATTTCAGCCTCTACACCAATATTATAGATTTCCAAAAGAGTATCAGGTAATATTATATGATCAGCTCCATTAAAATCTTCTACAACCAAATCATAAGAATCATATAAATTTAAGAGCGCTTGTTCATGAGATTTTTCAGCTTCAATAATATTTATAAAAGGTCTACTAACATTAAATTCATTTAAAATATATTCATACTCTGCTAATGCTAACCTTTCATCTTCTAATGCATATCTTAGCATATCTTCTAATGATAAATTTTCCTTTTCCTTTGCTGCTGTTGAGCCAAAAGTATCATTCTTTTCACTTACAGTTAAATTATATTCACTTTCTTCTTTTACCCCTTGTGAAAAAACAGTGCCTAGAGAAAAAGCACTTAAAATCATACAACATAAAATCATTTTTTTATTCATAATTTATTTCTTCCTTGTTATTAATCTTATTTAAAGATAAATAGTAGATGTGGTGAAATTATGATTTTTATAAATATTCTTAAGATAAAATTAAGCTTGCAAAAAGCAAGCTTAATCAAATATTTTTAATTAATAAAAATTATTTTAATTTAATTTTTGTTGTATTACCTTTTTACATAACAACAGCTTCATTTTCTGCAATTATTGCTAATTCAATGGCTTTAAAAGTATGCTCTTGAGAAATAGCTAATTCGGTTCTATCTAAACAATCTCTTATCATTTGACCAAAGAAAGGAAATCCAACTTTATTATGTACACAATAATGATTTTCACTCTCTTCATCTACAACGATAACATGATCAGTTTCCTTAGAAGCAGCAACATCAAGATATTTTCTAATTTCTATATAACCTTTAGTTCCAGAAATAATTAATCTACCATCACCCCAAGTTGAAAGCCCATCAGGAGTGAACCAGTCTACAGAGATGTAGCAAGGAATATTGTTATCTGTTATATAAGTTGCATCTCCATAATCTTCTAATAGTGGATAC
The DNA here is from genome assembly GCA_028532815.1 of Pleomorphochaeta sp. Lineage (GTDB taxonomy): Bacteria > Spirochaetota > Spirochaetia > Sphaerochaetales > Sphaerochaetaceae > Pleomorphochaeta. The sequence continues at coordinate 11,512 of JAQQAS010000064.1, read as the reverse complement.
TCACTATTTTTTAAATTTCCAACCCTAGATGAAATTAATTTCGCATCTTTTGCTTTAGCATAATAAAGAGCCTGCTCTAATTGGTGGGATCCAATATCAACAATGATACCACCATATTGTTCCTTATTAAAAAACCAATTAGGTCTATTTTTTTTATCTAATCTGTGAGGCCCCCAACCTTTAATGCTAACAACCTCACCAATTCTTCCCTCTTCAATGAGATTACCAGCATAAACAGCAGCTTCAACATGTAATCTTTCACTGTAATAAACAAACCATTTTAACTTAGTTTCTTTTACCTTAGCTTTTGCTAAATCGAGTTGTTCCATAGTAGTAAAAGGTGGTTTATCAGAAAAGAAATCTTTTCCTCTATCTAAAGTTTTTAACCCAATTTCAAACCTTTCATTTGGAATAGCTGAAGTTGCAATTAAATTAATTTTAGGATTATCTAATAGAGCCTCTTGATTGTCTACAACTTTTGCATCTGGGAAAGATTTTAGAAAAGCTTCAATCTTTTTAGGATCTTTATCATAAACATACCCAATCTGAGCACCAGCTTCTAAAAGTCCATTACACATACCATAAATGTGTCCATGATCCATTCTACATACACCTACAATAAACTCACCTTTATCACAAACTATATTACTAATACCTTTAGGTGCATAATTTTGTCCATCACTTTTCTGAAATTCTGGCATAAAAATCTCCAATATTTAATTAATCTATTTCTTTATTTAAAACAAGTTCTAATTTATTTTCTAATACTTGATAAGCTGCTCCAATAGCACCACCAAAGTAATCAATTTCAGTTTGGACAATGGATATATCAGTTGTATTATAAAAATCAGCAATTTTCTCACTAACATACTTACAGTAATAATCACCATAAATACCCATAGGTCCACCAATTATAATTCTCTCTGGGTTGATAATGTTTATTAAATCTTCAATAACAACACGTAAAGGATCAGCTACTTTTCTTACACAATCCATTGCAAGATTATCACCTTTATTGGCAGCATCCATAATATTTACCATTGAGATATTATCTTTATCATCAAGAATTGATTTTTCATGCGGTAAATCTAGTAAAGTCTTTGCTGTTTCTTCTAAAACAGCTAAAGATCCTACAGTATATAAACATCCTTTTTTACCACATCTACAATATGGACCATTAGGGTCTACAACAATATGTCCAATACCACCTGTGTGAATATTTGTAGATAATACTAATTTTCCATCTAAGAAAAATGCAGTTCCAAAACCATTACCTATACCTATGAAAATAAGGTTATCATAACCTTTGCCTAAACCTTGTTTTACTTCTGCTAAACCCATAGTTCTATATCTATTATTGATAAAAATTGGTAAGTTAAAATTTTCACTCAATAATTGTTTCAAAGGAATATTGTACCATCCTAAATCAACAGCCTTAACAATAGCTCCAGTTTTTGGATCAATAACACCGGGACTTCCAATTCCAATTGCAGGTAGAATATTATCAGAATATTTGTCAAAAAAATATTTAATATTCTTAGTTAATATTTTATAAAATCTATCAAAAGTTATAGGCTCAATATTTACTGACTTTTTATCAATGATTTTTCCATTTAAATCTAGTACTGTAAAATAAAGAGAATTATTAGCAAAACAAGCTCCAAGTGCATACCATTTTTCATCATTTAAAACTATTGGTTTTCCAGGTCTACCTCTCTTTGATAAACTAGATTCACACTCTTTAACTAAGGATAATTCCATAAGTTTATTTATATTATAGGAAGAAGTTGTTCTACTGAGGCCTAAATGTTTTGCTATGTCTGCTCTAGAAGGATGTTCTAAAGTTTCAACACATTTTAATACATCTTTACAATTTATTAATTCAACTTCTTCATTTTTCATTTCTTAAAACTCCAACAACGATTTAATATTTTGTCATCTTATTTGACAATATGTCAAGTAAAATATTATTTATTTTATCTAAAACAACAGGGAAAAATTATATAGTGATATTTATTGAAAAACAAGCATAAGAATATTTATATTACTCATATGTCTTTCAAATATCTATTAAAGGCATTTTTCAGCATAAAAAACACTTATTCAATATTTTTTTATATAAACATTTAAATATTCATTGACATATATTAGAAAGAATATATAATAATCTTTTGTAAAAGACTTTTACAAAATAAAATATTATGAGGGCAAAATGAAGCAAATTTATAAGTTATTCAACCAACTTAGATCAATATTACTAATATCGATTTCTTCAATGACTATACTTCTTTGTTTAGTTCAAATAATACTTAGATACTTTACATTTTTGTCTGTAAGACCATTTGCTTGGGGTGACGAAATAATTAGACTAAGTAGCATTTGGATAATTTACTTAGGAATAAGTTTAGGAATTAAAGAAAATGCACACTTTTTTGTAGATTATTTCTTAAATAGAATTAAAAGCAAAAGAGTTCTTTTTATAATCCAATTGATTACAGACTTAATTGTAATTGGAATATTCATGATTATAACAATTCAAGGATTTAAATATGCACTAACTAATATAAATAGTATGCTTCAAAATATTAATATATCCATGGCAATTTTTTATCTATCTATTCCAATTGGAAGTTGCTTCTGTATTTTTGAATATATATTAAAACTAATATATGGCTCAAATTATTCAGAAATTTTACTTGGAACTACAAAAAAAGAAGGAGATAAATAATGGCTCAGATATTCGCAATTTTTGCACTATTATTAGTATTAATATTTATTGGTTTTCCCATTTATATTGCTTTAATTACAACAACAGCTACCTTTATGTTAATTATGGATCTTCCTTTAAATCTAGTTGTAATCAAAATGTTTGGTAGTGTTAATTCATTTTCATTAATGGCCATACCTTTCTTCATTGTGGCTGGAAATATAATGAACAAAGCAGATATAACAGATAAAATTGTTTCATTATCTGATGCGTTAGTTGGTCAATTCAAAGGTGGACTTGGACATGTTAATATTTTAGCTTCTATGTTCTTTGGAGGAATCCAAGGTTCTGGGATAGCAGATGCTTCTGCTATAGGTGGTATGTTAATTCCTGCTATGGAGAAACAAGGATATGATACAGATTATGCTGTTGCAGTTACAGCTGGTTCTTCAATGCTAAGCCCTATTATACCCCCAAGTATTGCTATGATTCTATATTCCTTCTACACAGAAATCCCTGTTAGTAAGCTTTTCCTAGGTGGAATAATCCCAGGTCTTGCTATTGCAGCTATTCAAATGGGTGTAAATAGATGGGAATATGGTAGAAGAAAATATGATATTCCAACTCATAAATTCTCAATGAAAGTTCTTTTATTTAGTTTAAAAGAATCTATCGGTGCTCTATTAATGCCATTAATTATTATTGTCGGAATTGTTAGTGGAATTGTTACAGCAACAGAAGCAGGTGTTTTAGCTATTGCTTATGGTTTATTATATGGTTTTGTATTTACTAAGAAATTAAAAATATCAGATTTACCTGAAATACTTATTAAAAGTGCAATTACAACAGCTGTTGTTATGGTAACTATATCTGCAGCTGGTGCCCTTTCAAATGTATTAGTTAGAATGAGATTCCAAAACTCTGTAGCATCCTTTGTTGTAAATACTATTGGAAATAAATATCTAGGTACCCTATTCTTAATGATGATAATTGTAATTCTAGGTATGTTCTTAGATCCAACTGTATTAATTGCAATGTTATCAACAACGATTTTAACAATAGGAACACAATTTGGTTTTGATCCTGTTTTCTATGGTGTTATTTTAGTAATACTAATGCAAGTTGGAGCAATCACACCTCCAGTTGGCTCTTTCCTCTTCGTATCCTGTGGAGTTGCAAAACTACCAATTGACAAGGTTGTTAAACCATTAATCCCATATATTCTCTCGGTTGTAGTGATTGTAATAATTAGTTTCTTTATCCCAGAGCTAATTACATTCTTACCAAACTTAATAAGTTAAATATAAGGAATAAAAATATGATAAATATAGGAATAATTGGAACAGGTGCTATTTCAAGAATTCATATAGATAGCTATAAAAAGTTCTCAGATAAATGCTCAGTTGTAGCTATATGTGACACCGTAAAAGAAAAAGCAGAATTACTCTGTGAAGAAAAAGGCTTAGATGCAAAAATCTATACTGATGTAAACAAGATGTTAGAAGATGAAACTATTGATGCTATATCAATTTGTTTACCACCAAGCTTACACTCAAAATTTACAATTCTATCTCTTGATGCTAAAAAACATGTTCTTTGTGAAAAACCAATGGCAACTTCAATTGAAGAATGTGATTTGATGGTAGATGCTGTTTCTAGAAATAAAAAAATCTTATCTATTGTAAGCCAAAATAGATATAAAGATGAGATTACTAAGGTTAAACAGATTTTAGATTCTGGCAAACTTGGTAAAATCCATTTTGCAAACTTTAACTCACTTTGGTGGAGATCAGATATTTATTACCACCTTAAATATAGAGGAACATGGCAAAGTGATAATGGTGGATGTACAATGAATCACTCTATCCACTATATCGATTTGATGATTATGTTATTTGGTAAACCTAAAAGTGTTAGAGCTTATTTCAATAATCTAAATCATAAAAATAGTGAATGTGAAGATATTTCAATTGCAATTTTTGAATATGAAGATAAAGTAATTACTTTTAATTCTTCACTACTTTCACATGGTGAAAAACAATCTATTACTATTGATGGAGAAAATGCGGGCATTTCAATTCCTTGGAATGTTAATGCTTCTAAGACTTTAGCCAATGGTTTCCCTCTAGATGATGAAGAGAAAGCAAAAGAAATTAATGACCTTTATAACTCTTTAGACAATTTAAAATATAAAGAACATGATGCACAAATACTTCACTTTTTAAATGCAATAGAAAATCCAGCAAATGAATACATTTCTCAAGATGATGGAAAAAATACTATTGAAGTTGTTATGGCTCTTTATAAAGCAGCTCAAGAAGAAACTAGAGTAAATTTCCCGATTGAAAAAGATGATCCTTATTATAAGAAGGAAACAATGATTGGAAAAATGACTAGATTCAATGAAAAAGAAATCTTTTTAGATTCTTTACCAAATATAGAAATTTCTCTTGGAAGGGATTTCTCTAAATAAAGTAAAAATGGGAATTCCCATAAAAAATAGAAAATGAATAATTTGGAGGTTCATATGAAAAAGAAAAGTTTATTGCTTATTCTATTAGGCGCTGCCCTAATCATGCCAATGTTTGCAAACGGTCAATCTGAAGGGTCTGAAAAGACTTACAAACTAAGAACATCAACTAATTTAGCTGCTACAGGTACAATCGGTAGAAGTTTAACAAAATTTGTTGAATTAGTTAATGAAAAAAGTGATGGTCGTATCGAGGCTACTGCTAACTTCGGTTCAGAATTAGGTAACCAATCAGAACAAGTTGAAATGTGTAGAACTGGCTCATTAGAAATGGTTGTTGCAGCTCCTGGTACTGGTCCTGGAACTTGGGTTCCTGAACTAATGATGTTTGAGTTCCCTTATATCTTTAAAGATAATGCTCACTATAGAAGAGTATTAAAAGGTATGGAAGACGAAGTTAGTAACTTAGTTAAACCTTACGGTATGGTAGCAAGAGCTGGTATGTCTCAGGGTTCAAGAGATATGTTAACAAAAACTCCTGTTACTAAAATCGAAGATATCAAAAACATGAAAATGAGAGGACCTAATGCTGTTTATATTAGCATGTTTGATAGTTTAGGTGCTGCTGGTACAACAATGGACTGGAATGAAATCTATACAGCTTTAAGTACTGGTGTTATTGATGGTATGGAAGCTTCTCCTAGTATGATCAACTCAATGAGATTCCAAGATAGTGCTAAAAACTTAACTATCACAGATCACATCATTGCTTGTACTTACTACTTCTTCAATGCAGATTGGTATGAAAGTCTTCCTGAAGATCTAAGAGCTATTGTTGATGAAGCTGCTGATGAAGCTGCCGCTTACCAAGCAGAAATTGACGATCAAGACCAAATTGATGCTTTAGAAGCTATGAAAGCTGAAGGTGTTAGAGTTATTGAATTACAAGATAAAGCAAAATGGGTAGAAGCTTGTAAACCAATGCTAGATGAATATAGAGCAAAAGGTGATAACTGGAACTCATTCATTGACAAATTAACATCTATCGAATAAAAAAAATAATAAGTTATGAATTAATTTAACCTAGCCAATTTAGGCTAGGTTTTCATACTTAATCTAAATTTACTCATTTATTAAACTGCTAATGCTGATGGTTGAACTAGAAATAGAGCTTAGAAAGACTTAGCTGTGAATGGTATTAGAGTTTATACTTTTATTCTTAGAACTTATGATACACATTCAATAAAAAAAGATATAAGATAAATCCACAAATATTTGAATTATGGAGAAACAATAATAAATTTTATTTAAACATAACCTAGGAGAAATGATATGGATCACAAAAAACTAGCTATAGAGGCTATTGAATTACTAACACCTTCTATAAAGGAACTTCTTTCAACAAGGGCTAAAAGAGAAGATATGCATATTGTTGTCATGAATCCAACAATAAAGCCTTGGGAGAGTTCTTTCGAAGATGCAATTCTTTATGAGCATTCTATGACTGATAAAAAAAATTGGGCTAACGATTACGATGTAATTGCTAGAGGTAAAGCCCAACAATCTTGGAGAGATGGAAGAAACAATGTTTATAAACATCTTCATTGTCCAGCTACTCTAAAAAGTGGAGATATTGCTTACTATGGTTCATTCGACTATGAGGGTGTAATTGTAGCATCTAGTGGAGTCGAACCTTGGTTTGATGTATTAGTTTCAGGTTGGGTTGCTATAACAATACAACAATTAGCACAAGCTGAGTACAAAGCTTTTACAACAAAATACCCTATGGAAAAATATCTACCATAATAATATTTTCTGAAAGGAACTTCAAACAATACTGATCGCCGTACAGGGAGCTTTTTCAAGCTATTTGTGCGGCATGTGACAATTATAAATAAATAATATTTTTTTCAAACTATAGTAAATTTTATAAAGGACTCTACATTTTATCAACATTTATATCAGTAAATAATTTTCATTATATTTACATATATAGTATTCATCATCAAAACCATTTAAAAGTGCACTTTCATATATTTTTTTATATTTATCTTCACTATAATTTTTAAAATCTAATTTGACTAAATTAGTATTTTTATATTTTTGTTGAATAATATTGTTTCGTCTTACAGCGTATCTAATAAAATTGTTTTTAGGAAGCTTATTACTTTTCTTTGAGTTACAGCTTTTACAACTTAATGTTAAATTCCACAACTTATCATCTTTGACAAAAGACCAAGGAATTATATGATCAACAGGAGTTTTAGTTTTTGAAATTGATAATTCTTTACCACAATAAGCACATCTATGTTGTCCACTATAAAATAAAAAGTCTCGATATTGTGTTAGATTTATTCGTTTGGTAGATTCATCAATTTTTGAAGTTAATCTACACAATTTATCATTTTCATTACATTTTTCTAGAAATTTCATCCATTCAAAATAATTAATTTTTTCAAACATATTTTTTTGCCTAACTAATGTTTTATAAGCTGAAGGATTCAACCAAACAATTCTTTCTTTTTTTGAAAAATTAAATATTTGGCCATTTGTATCTCCATAAAAAGCTCCAATTACATATTTCATCCCTTCTCTTTGAACTCTATTAATTAATTCAATTTGTAAAGAAGATTTTAAACTTTCAAAAGGAATAAACGTGCCATTTAGCTGAGGATATTCAACTACAAAATTTTCAATAATTTTTCTTATAGAACAAACAGTATTATTTTTTGAACTCATTTGAAACAAATCCCATTTAACTATGAGATTATAATAAATAGATGTAAAGGTTGTAAAAATATTTCTAAAAGGAATAGAAAGATTCCTATTATCAGCATTAAAAAGATTATCAAGAAGAGATTTGAAGAAACAAAATTTATAACTTGTTGTTCTAGCACTGCTAGGACCTAAAGCTCTGAATATTAAACTCATTACTTCAAAATCATCTATTTGTTTAAATGAAATAGTACCTTCTTTTAATTTCCAGCCTTCCAAAGTTATAAACCTCTTTTACTTTATTTTATTTCATTATATCAGATATAAAATTTATAAGCCAATAAAACAAATGTAAGAACCCAAAAAAATGATCTGGGATTACCAGATCATTTATCAAGTTAAATTAATATATATTTAAATTGCATCCTTTTCAAATTTCTTATAAAAAGTATCTTTATCAACTTGTTTATTAGAATTTGCAATTACAGTTGTACAAATTGCATCTCCAGTAATATTAACTGCAGTTCTAGTCATATCAAGGATTCTATCAATACCCATGATTAAAGCAATAGCTTCGATTGGAAGACCAACTGAGTTAAACACCATAGTTAATGTAATCAAACCAACACTTGGAACTCCAGCTGTTCCGATTGAAGCAATGGTAGCAGTTCCAATAACAGTTAAATAATCTAACATTGATAAATCAATTCCATAAGCTTGTGCAGCAAATACTACAGCAACACCTTGCATTATACTTGTTCCATCCATATTGATTGTAGCGCCTAAAGGAATTGTAAAAGATGAAATCTTTTTAGATACACCTAATTTATCTTTTAGAGTTTCAATTGATAGAGGAATAGTAGCATTAGATGTAGCAGTTGAGAATGCAAATGCCATAACAGGGAAGAATTTCTTTATAAATACAACAGGGCTTAAACCTGTGCTTGTCTTTAATAAAATAGTATAAACAAAGAAACATTGTACAAATAAAGCTAATAAAACAGATCCCATATATTTTAACATAGGAACAAATGCACTAAATCCAGTTGAAGCAAATGTTCTAGCTATTAAACAGAAAACACCATATGGAGCAGCTTTCATTACAAGCATTGTCATCTCCATCATAACGTCATTAAATTCACTAAAGAAATTGCTAACAGTAGAAGCTTTGTCATCTAATCTAGTTAAAATAATACCAACAAACAATGCAAAAAATATAACTTGAAGCATTTTACCATTAGTTAGACCATAAAAAATATTAGTAGGAATAATGTTTAACATAGTCTGAGAAAACGATGTTTTTGTAGCAACTGTGACATTATCTGCAGCTTGGATATTTCCCATGTTTAACCCAATTCCTGGATTTATAATATTAGCAACTGAAAGTGCAACGGTAATAGCTAAAGCAGTAGTAATTAAATAGAAAATAATTGTTCTAACCCCTACTTTTCCTAATTGTTTTGTATCGCCGATCGCCATGCTACCACATACAAGGGAACAGAAAACTAAAGGAACAACAAGCATTTGCATTAGTCTAATAAAACCTTGTCCCAATATATAAAATAACCCATCAACAAAGACTACATCTCTTATATAACTTTGAGGAATTAAATAATTAAAGATAAGTCCTACGATAGCACCACCAATCAACCCAATAAATATTTGTGAGGATAAACCTATTTTTTTCTTTTCATTTTTCACTATTTTGATTCCTTTATATATTCTGATAGAGCATCTTGCCAAGATTTTGCTTTATATTTATTTTCAAGTTTTAGAATAAAATTATCTAAAACAGCATAAGAGGGATGATTCGTTGAATATTCAGACTCACTCTTATCAACTTTGTTAATAGTAATATTTTCTAATCCAGCCAATTTTAAGATTTCTTTTGTAAAATCAATTCTGCTACATCTTCCACCACATGTAAAATGATAAGTGCCATATTCATTAGTATTAATAATATAAAGAATGAATCTTGCAAGTTCTTTAGCACTAGTGGGAGTTCCCTTTTGATCTTTAGATATATTCAAAGCTTCACCACGTTTAGCTTTATCCATGATATAAGTTACAAAATTATTTCCTTCCCCATATACCCAACTAGATCTAATTATAAAATGTTTTGTGGCAAATTCTTTAACAAAATTTTCACCACAGAATTTTGATTTTCCATAAACTGTAATTGGATTAGTTTTATCGAATTCAGTAATAGGTAAATCATTGGTACCGTCAAACACATCGTCTGTAGAAATTTGAACAACTTTAGCATTTAATTTAAAAGCTGCAATAGCAATATTTCTTGCACCAAGTGCATTAACTTTGTATGCTAATTCCGGATTTTCACTACATTCTTTCTCACTAGCAATTCCTGCACAGTTTATTATCACTTGTGGTCGGTTTACCTTACAAAAGTTTAACACTTCTTCTAAATCTGTAATATCTAACACTTCGTGATCTGTATCAAAAACCTCATAGCCCATAGGGTTCAATACTTTATTGATTGCAGAACCAATCTGGCCTGTGGACCCTGTAATCCAAATTTTTAACATAGTTATTTCTCATCCTTTTTAAAAAAATTTATATTTAAATTAACAATTAATATTTATATATTTAATATTCGATTTAGCTATGATTAGAATATCATACAATTTTATTCAAATTGCATAAATAATGCATAAATATATAATGAATTCATATTAATCGAATGATAATATCGCATATTTTTAAAATAAAATCAAATAGGTAATAGAATTACAAAATCTACATTCTATTACCCTATATAAACGGCAGTGAACATTTTGCATCCAGAATTGCTAACCAAATATCATTTCTAAGCTGCCTATACGGCAGTAAACCTTTCTCAAGAAATTAATTTAAATTTTTTAATTTTCTAAGCTGCCTATACGGCAGTTAACACAAATAAATTAAGCATAATTCTTCAACAGAATATAAATTATACTAAAAATATTAAATAACACAATAATTTCAAACAAAATAAAATTCTTTACAAATATATATCATTTATATTCTTAATATATACAATTCATGCTACATTTTATTTTAGATATTTTTCTCGATAAAAAATCTCCACATGCGTGGAGAAGACCTTTTCACATGCTATTTCAACGCATAAAGTTGGAAACACCTCCACATGCGTGGAGAAGACCCTACAAATAGTAGTTATAATTCATATATTACACTATAAATAATATAAATTCAAATATTATTTTAAGAAGAGATTTTTATCACTTGAATTATCTAATGCAACCTAAACTTCTTTTTTTGTGGTAACCAATTGCAATAAATGTTACAAAAATATAGTTGCATTATTAATTTTAAGACTAATCAAATAATAAACGAATAGAAGACATAAAGAAAAAAAGCTTTAGTGTCTTAAACTTTTAGTAAATACGTAAGCCTAATAAGTCTTATTCGTGCAATAAATTAAACCCATTTTATTCTTTTTTAAGTTTAAAAGATGGGTAAGTTTCACACCATCAACATTATTGACACATTTAATTAACTCTTCTTTAAATAAAAAGAGTTAATTAATACAATTATGCTAATGATTATTTTTTATCTGTACCAAAGTTTATCAATTGTTTTTGATTCAAGATTCCAAG
>JAQQAS010000063.1:0-7500 GCA_028532815.1 Pleomorphochaeta sp. | reverse complement strand
CCTGCTTTAAGACTCTTAGCTGATGAGAAATTGCTGATTGGGTCATATTCAATAAGAATGCAATATCGCAAACGCACATCTCGGCTTCATCTAACGCCCAGATTATCTTAATTCTTGTTGAATCCCCAAAGACCTTAAATAGCTCCGCAAGATCATATAGGGTTTCTTCTTGAGGCATTTTTTCTCGAACTTGGTTAACAGTCTCCTCATGTATAACATCACAGTCACATCTTTCAGTTGGTTGAATTTTCCTTGCCACATTATCACCTCCGATATTATTTCAATTGCATACTTGAACAGTTATTCACATGTTAATTTTACTACTGCGATAAAAAGAAGTCAATAGATACTTGAACAGTTATTCAAGTGAACGAGCAATGTATTTTCTATTTATACTTGATGAGGGTTTTAACGATTAAAACACCGCCAGATAAAGGATAATTCTCCTCGACTGGCGGTTAGTTATATGCATTATATTTCTACATCAATTTCAGCACTGAGCCTGAACTCAATAGTCAGTTTATCATCTAAGACTGTTAACTTCTCAATAAGCCGTCTCACCAATAGATCATCATATTCTGCGAGTTGACATGACTGCGTTTTCAACCAATGCATTTTGCCTCAGTTCACGGTAAGCGTATTTTGATAGCAATTTGAGCTTTTCATTGATTCTTATTACTCTATGATTATGATTTTAATTACAAATAATTTTGAAAATAAAAAAGTATTGAAAAAAATAAAACTCCAAGAATGGAATCAATCTACCACCTATGGAGTTTTTAATGGTTCATTAAAATTTAAGAATATCTATCTTTTTTTCTTACCACGAAGAATATATGATTCAGTTTGTTTAGGATTAGCACTTGCTGTTGCCAATTTATCAAGATATTTAGAAGTTGCTTCTAAATTTACATTCATTGGTAAAAGGTTGTCCCCATCTTCTTCAGTTTTTGCTCCCCCTGCATTTAATAACACATGAGTAAGATATGTATTAACATCTATCTCTAAAGCTTTACAAGATTCAACTAATGAATAATAAAATGCAGTTGCATTAGCACCCAATATTGTATTGCTAAATAAGAAGGCTTTTCTGCCTAAAACAAAGCTTTTAATACGACGTTCGGCTTCATTATTTTGTGAATCTGCAAATGGATAATCCATGAATTTTGTTAGAGATTCCCACCTATCAACTGGATAATTAATAGCAGTTTTCATCATAGGACTTAAAATGGAATTATCTTTTCTTTCATTTAACCAATTTTCTAATTTCTCGAATAATGGTTCTAATATAATTTTTCTAATTTTAACATATTGATCTGAATTGTACTTCCCCTCTTTGTAAGCATTTCTTATCTCTTTTTCTTCTTTGAATATTTTGTCATACATATCAACAAGCTCTTTTGCAACTTTATTTTTAGGACTAATTCTCAATATATTTTTAGCTGGTCTTCTCGAGTGAATTAAGCAACCTAAGTGAGTAAAAGATTTATCTTTAGCTGCAGAAGCATATCCTAATAGTCCATCGCTTTGAATTATTCCATTATAATCACCAATAAATTCTTTTATGTAGTCATTAGTCCTGTTTTCAGCATAATTGTACATAACGAGCCCTCTGCTACCATCTTGATTTGTAGCAGATCTTACAAACATGAAACAATTTCTAGCATTAGGACTTTCTTTTAGATACTCAAACTTCTTTTCTTCAACCATTGCTGCAATATCATCTTCAGGAAGTTTCTTTTTAAATCCATCTTCTTGAATTTTTAATATATCTTTTTCATATTCTATTAGAAGTTTTGTCTTCTTTTCAGAGTGAATATTAATAAGGGAGGTTTCATCAATATTCCACATAATTGCTTTATTAATATTTCTCTCAAAAGCTTCTTCAAGTTCTTTTAATTGATTGTATGCTAAAAGTGACCAAGATGACATTAATTGTCTAGAGATCTTTTGCTTATCAGGGAATACTAGCTTTTGCTCTAATCTGTAAAGAGGTAGTCCTAATTGCATCTTATGAGTAATAATGTAAGCTAATAAGCTTGGTTCACATATTGTTCCACCTAAAAGGCTTTCATCTAAAGAAGCAGTTACAATTTTATTAGTTCCTTCATCAGGTAAGCAATTTAAACATCTTTGTTGTTTTCTATGATGTCTTACAACAACATATCTTGAAGGAACAAATGTAACTTTATCTTCAATAAATTCACCAACATCAGATAACTCTGAGCCACAATGCTCACAATTAGATTTTTCAACATCATGATAAATGTCAACAACTGGAGAATTAGCAGGTAATGTTAAAGTAGCATTTTTACTTTTAGTTCTAATATAGGATCTAACTTTAGTTTTCTTTTGAGAATCTTCTTTATTAGAAAAATCTTTATCAGCTTCTTCAGTAGCACCCTCTACAGTATTTTCTAATTCATCAAATAATAATAATTGTAAACTATTAGGGATATCTTTATTTTCAGACTTTCTACCATATCTTCTATCTTTTTCACTGAATACAAATCTTTCCAACGTGCTATCTCTACAGCATCATCTTCAATACGAGAATTTAGTGCTTCAATCTGGTTTTCTAGATGTTGAATTTTCTCTAATAATTTATCATTTGTCATGAATAAAATATAACATATATTAGCATTTAAATCTATATATTATAAGAAAATAATTGATTTTTTTATACTATTAATTGACCAGTTAGAGAGGGTAATTTTCTAAAAATATCAGCTCCTTTAAGGAGCATTATTACATCATTTCTTGATACTTTTATTGCATCTTTTTCATTTTTAGGCCAACGGAAAGTTCCTTTTGAAAGTAATCTTTTTTGTATCATAATAAAACCATTTCTATCCCATAATAAGGCTTTAATACTTTTATTATTACTTCCACAAAAGATGAATATCTTCTTCTCTAAAGGATCCATATTTAATTCATCTTGAACTCTTCTGGATAAGGTATAAACACCACCTCTCATATCAGTTTTACCACATACTAAGAAAAATTCATATTCTTCTAAATTAATGTACATCTTCAACAACCTTTATTGCTGAAAGAATAGTAATTACATCATCTTTAGTATAATTATCACTAAGTGATATCGTTGAGTTGTAATATGTAATTGATATTGGATTAATTGATTTATTAATAGCTTTCTTATCATTTGATAATTTAACAATCTTATTAGATGAATTTGTTTTTGCTTGCTTATATGATTTATGAGTCTTTTTCTTATATTGATAAACATGATTCACATCATATTTTTCAAGCCAATCATAAATACAACTTTTATTTTGTCCAAATTTATTTAACCCAAAAATTCTTAATGAGGTATTAGGATCTTCTTTATATATTTCTAAAAACTCACTAATAAATTTCTGCTTAAATTCTGTTGAATAACCCATAGATATTTCTCCTGTAACTTCAATTACAAGAATTATATCTTTAGCATCTCACTTTTTATACTAGGTACGAAAATACGCATACTGTTAATGAAAGGACAGTATGATGTGATCCTCCAGCAATGAATCCTAAGGTAATATTTTAGGGCTACGAATAGAAGCAAGATATAAGGTCTATTATGAGGATGAGCTTTCAATTTGTGGTGAAGGATATCTAAGATTACAATAGGTAAATGTTGAGTTCAATCGAAATAAAAGATGTTGTTCTTAACTGGTGAGTTCTGTGATTCGTTGCATATGTTTCAATATGACCAATTATGAATAACAATTCATACAGAAATGTGCGAACTGGGCATTATAAATGTCAGCAGATGGAATAGTAGTAATTTTGAGAATTGTTAAATTCTAGATATTTTTTTCAAAATATAAAAAATCCTATTATTATCATTTAGATAAGAGGGAAGAATAAGTTAAGTCTCTTATAAAAAATAAGATTAAGAACTAGAGGGCTAGAATGGAATAAGAAAAGAGCTGTTTATATATGAAATTCCGCAATTACCTAATATATAATTTTATTAAAAACCCTTCTGCTCGATTTTATCCCCACAAATTATTACAGTAATTGTAATTACAAAATGATATGTAAATATGTTTAATATATATGAAACTAATTAATCTTAAAATAAAGCTAGAGTTTCATAAGATGTTTTAAGTTATAAAACATTAGAGTTAATTAAATAACATAATAAACCTTTACTTGTAGAATATAACAATGTAGTATTATTGTTAGAATACAATTATGGGGGTGTTTATGTATAAAAAAATAATTGGAGTAGTATTTGTTATATTTTGTGTATTGGAGTTTACATCTTGTCCTATTAGTACTTCACCTAGTAACAATCCATTAAGCTATAATAGAGATAACCCATTAGTCACAAAATTTGATTATATCATTGAATCACAAAATGCTAATATTTACTTAAAAACTTTTAGATCTTCAAAGGGGGATTTAGATTCTGTTTATAGGAAGTTTGCTAACTCAAGTTCAACTACAGAGTCATTGAATAATTCTAATACAGGACTTTGGGTTTGTGATGATGCACCAAACACAGAATTTTCATATTATCAAGATGTCTTATTTCTTTCTACCGATGAGCAATCAAAGGGGCAAATTGATTTTAATTATGATTCTAAAGATTATATAATAAAATATAGCATCGTCTTTGATGATGATGAATATGTAAAGCAAATCACAGAATTTTCAATCGATGGTGAAAATATTGATGAAGAAGATATCTATTTTGAGCTATCCGCTCTTTTTCCCATGTTTTTTGATACCCCGTTAGAAACGAACAATGTTGAGCAGTATTCGGCGTTTTTATTATATGAAATAGATTCTTCAGGTAATTTAATTTTAACCGATGATGTTAATGATGTTATCAATGAAAGTTTTGAAAAAATTGACAATACTGAAACCTTATCAATTGTTGGTACTTGGAAATCAGAATATATCTCATTGGACGCATCAGATCAATCAAATTATATTCATACATTGACAATAAATAATAATCATACATTAAATGGGACTTTCATTTTAGAATATGATGATACTTCTTATACAATTGCATATTCAGGTAAGTATGATGATAGTAGACTTTATTTTAGGATTAATTCATTGAATTATGGCAGTACAACAGTCACAAATAATGATGATATAATTGAAAGTCTACCAGATACTATTCATTTGGGAATCTTAAATACAAATATTAAAACTAGTGATGTTTCTGCCTCAGGTAGATACCTTTATGGCATGTGGCAGTTTGAGCCATCGAAAGTTCTAAATATTAATGGTACTAACGATGTATATAATTCTTTATATAGGATTTGGTTTTATAAAGATTCTACTGCCAGTGGATATATTTCATATTATGTTGTACCAAGTTCTGATTCTTTATATTTTGGACTTAGTGGTGATTTTAATAGCTTTGAGGTTACTTTTAATGTAACTTATATTGATGCAAATGTTATTGGCCGAGGTGAAATGAGGGATGAAAATTCAATAATTAATTATATCAAAGAAGTTTATAATGATGATACAATTGATTCAAGAAGTAGAAAATATCAATATAATACTTATAAAAGTCTTGATGGTATATGGTATATGGATATTTATTATATCCAAGGCTACCAAAAAGAATATGTTGGAACTTTTGAAAAAGTTGAGAATTAATTTTGAGAAAATAAACATTTTTTTAGCAATACTAACTGCTATATTTTAAAAAAATAAGTAATTTTAATATTATTTAAGAAAGTTTTACTTCTTTACTTTTTAATATTTTCTTGTGCTTATACATTTCAATATCGACTTCTCTATAGAAATCAGTGAAATTCTCATTACAATCATAGATCTTTGTACCAAGAGCTAGAATAATATCGTATGGTTTATTTTTTGAAGTTTCTAATAGAATTTGATTTATTTTGTTTCTATATTCATCTAATAAATTTTCATCTGTGTCATAGATTATGCATGCAAATTCATCACCACTGATTCGATAGCTTTTTCCACCAACTCCAACACTTTCTTTAATTGATCTATAGGATTGAATGATAGCAAAGTCGCCTTCTACATGGCCGTATGTATCATTTATTTGTTTTAAATGGTTTAGGTCTAATAGAACTAATCTAAATACTGTTCCATTTTTAATAAGCTTATCAATATCTTGTTCGAAAGCTGTTCTGTTCCAACCTTTTGTAAGGTAATCTTCATATGCTAGTTGTTTATAAATTAATGATTTGTTTTTTGTTTCAATTAACGTATTGATTGATGCAATAGTATCACTCATAACTAGTAGATAGAAACCTAATACACCTATTGCAAGGTATTTTCCTAAATCCTGATATACTCCAAAAACAAATAATCCCATTATAATAGCAGCAAAAATAAATAAAACTAAGAAGATAAAAAGGTAGTGTTTAGCTTTATGATTATTTTTTTTAAAACCTTCATCAATTAAGCAAATTATTAGTATTATTGCTGAAATACCAATCAAAATGATTGAGTATATTGTTGACTCAATAAATAATACCTTTCCTGTTATTTGAAGGATAAATTCTATAATTAATAAATAAAAAAAGGATGAACCAATTACTGTCATTAACTTTTGGTGACCTTTTAGAACAATATCTCTAAAAAAATAGGCAACTATTAGTGGTGATACCAAATTTAATATATAACTAGTGCTTGCAACTAAAAATCTATTTGGAACAAAGATTTGAAGGAGAGTGGATTCTGAGATAATCCACAGTCCTGCAGCAATCCCAAAGGTTGATAAATAAACAATATGTTTTGTAACTCCTAACTTTCTTGTCCAATAAGTGGTAGCTAGTACAAATATGCTTAGCGATATAATAAAAATAGAAATAATAATACTTAGATAATTATCTTGTAATATGTCTATAATTATGGCTTCTCCTCTTCCAATTAATATTGAATTTAGTAAGCCTGAGAAGTATGGTGTAGGAGATGAAAATGTTATTTTTAATGTTTTTCCAATTGACTTTGCTACTGGTATGTCTATCAATTGCCAAGAAGCTGGAAGTGGTTCTTCAAGTATAGTATGGTTTTCTGAAACATCAAATGAATATATAAGCTCATCATCTATATATGCATACACATCCATCATTGAAGAACGTATTCTAATTGCAGGATAAATAAAGTCTTCATTATTAATTGTTCTCTCTATAGAATAAGTTGTCCCAGGAGCTATGTTATAATTTTGTGGTAATACCGCATTCTCTTCTATTATATTATTATGTGTTATAGTCCAACCTTCATTAAAAGTTGCTATTTTATTCCTATTGAAAGCCATGCCAGATGAATCATTCGTTAAGAAAAAGAATAATAAAGTAAAAATATATATAAACAATAGTGCAATATTTATATTAGTGAGTATTATATTTTTTTTCACTTGCATGCTTTCTCCTTTTTGAAATTAACTATTTTAATTAAATAAAATAAGTGAATATTTATTTGTTACTAGCAAATTATTAAATATAATTATTGTAGATTAGCAAATTAACTTATATAAAAAATATTATA
>JAQQAS010000062.1 GCA_028532815.1 Pleomorphochaeta sp. | reverse complement strand
AATAAACTAGCTCGTTTTTTGAGCATTACTAGTGCAACAGGGAAAGCTGCATACAAGGGCCCGGCCGCAACACTTCCTAGTAATAGTGCAATAGCAAAGCCTTTTATCCCGCTACCTTCTCCAAGGTATTTAACCATTGTGGATCTATCAACCCAAACATCAAGCAACCCTAATAAAATGAATATTGGTGGTATTACCGATACAACTTCTATAAAATTCATTTTGGTATTTTGATATGAGATTTTACCAATTTCTGGATATATAATACCTACAATAATATTTACACTTAATAATAATAAAAACCATCTATACCTTTTTATAACTTTTATCATTACAAAATACTCCCCATAATGAAAGCAACAACTAATGAAAATAGCATTGCACTAACGTTTCTAATAATTGTAATCTTTGATCCAAACATTTGCTTTTCCATTGGCATTGTTACAACCCCAACCATCATTAGTGAAGAAATAAAGGCCGCGATTTGAGCGGAACCTGCTCCATTATTAAGTAAAGCTGCAGCTAAAGGAAAAGCAACAAAACCAGGAATTAGTGTTATGCTTCCAACACCAAGTGCTATAAGAACACCGAGTAAACCTGATCCAGAACCTAGAAATCTGCTAATTGTTTCATTATCAATTAAACTTAACATCATTCCTATAATTAGAATAATTGTTAGAAATTGAGGCAGAATATTCTCAAGCGACTTCCATGCTTTTTTAAGGGCTTTTTTTGTTTTTCCTTTATCCTTGTAAAAGGAGATAGCCAAACAAACAACTACCACTATATATAAGATCTTTGTAAACATTTACCTATCTCCTAAAACATCTAACTACTTAACTAATTTAATAAAGGTTCAATATCTTTAGGTTTTAAAAGCTTTCCAGCAGATACAACTTTACCATCAACAACTAATCCAGGAGTACTCATTACATTGTATTGAGCTATTTCACTGTATTCAGTTACATGCTCAATATTAGCAGTTTTACCTGTTTTCTCTAGAGCTTCTTTAACATTTGCTTCTAACTTTTTGCACTTTGGACAACCTGAGCCTAAGATTTTAATTTCCATTTTATTTTTCCTTATTATAAATTTATTTATTACATTCACTATTACAAACAGTGATAAAAGTATCTTTTTTAGCTAGTCGAATACTATCCTCTTTTAGCCTTGGGTAATTATCAATATTTTGTAAAATACTTTCTAAGAAGCTATTAACACTAATATCATTTGCTTTTAAGCCGTAGTATATATATTTGCCACTTTGGTAACTATCAACACATTTTGTGTCTCTAAATTTAGCTAAATTTTTTGATACAGTTGGTTGACTGAGGTTGAGGATCTCTGTTAATTGACAAACGCAAAGCTTTTCTTGAAATAATAAAACAATCATTCTAAAACGGTCTTCATTAGCTGCTAATTTTAAAAAGTCATTTAGGCAATTCATAACTAATACTCCTTAGTTCATATACTCATATTCCCATATTGGTATATGAAAAAAATATAACTATACATATTTTTTGTCAATAAGTATTTTAAAAAAACAAACTTTTTATTTTTTTCTACATTTAAGCATAAATGACATGAATCTCTGAGTAGGGGAATAAATAATTAATAAAGAGTCAAAACAATAGTAATATTTGATATAAAATTTATATTTATTCAAATGCCCATAAGATAGAAAAATAATAATAATTCTCGAAAAATAAAAATACCTATTGCATGAATAAAAGTATCAATACAATAGGTATTTAATTAGTAAATATAAACCGATTTTAATTTGGAATATATGAGATACTATTTAATAAAAAACAAAAATCTCTAAGCAATAATTATTTCAATTCCCATATCTCTAAACTTACTTAATTCTTCTTCAGATGTTAACTCATCAGTAATTAATATATCAATTACAGAACACGGAGCTGTTACAAAGTTAGATATTCTTCCAATTTTAGAATGATCAGCTAATACAATAATTTTATCATTTGTATTTTTAATCATTGCATTGTTAACACTGCACTCTTGTAATACAGAAGTCATTAACCCTTTATCAGAATATAATCCATTTACCCCAAGGAAGGTGTAATTACTATTTATTTTTTGGATATTTTCAATAGTTAGAATTCCGACTAGAGATTGAGATGCTTCTCTATATTCTCCTCCGAGTATCATTAGTTCAATATCTGGATTAACTTTATTTGTAATAGCTCTAGCATTATTGGTAATTACATGAACTTTTTTATTTATCTCTGAGATGAAACTTAATGTAGTAGTTCCACTATTTACAAAAATAGTGTCATTATCTTTAAGCATTTCTACAGCTTTATGTGCAATTCTACTTTTATAATCCTTATTTAGATCAACTTTTTCTTGGAAAGCTCTTTCAGGTAAATAATCCTCCCATTCTTGAAGAACCGATGCACCCCCATGAGTTCTAATTAAAAGTTTTTGTGAATCAAGGAAGTCTAAATCCCTTCTAATCGTAACAGGTGAGACATCAAGAATTTTGCTAAGGTCTTCAACTTTAATCTTTTGTCTTTCTGCTAAGATATCTAATATTTTAAGATGTCTATTATATGATATGGGTTTTTTGGTCATGAAATCTTATCTCTCCTAAAAAGAATTGTTTTTTTTTGAATAGCAAAAAAATAAAGTACATTGCGGTAATTTTTGTTGCTATATATAGATAAAAGCTATAAATAAGCTTTATTTTATTCTTTTGTTCAAAGTATACAATACAAATCTAAAAAAAGAAAGCAATTCCTTTAAAAAGTGTATAAAAAGAACAAAAAGAACAAAAAGTAAAAATAAAACTTGACAAATTGATTTTTTCGTGTGAAAAATATAGTAAATTAAAATAAAAAAATAAAAATCAATCAAAAAAAATGATAAATTGATCAATAAGTAATAGGAGATATTAGATGAACGTTAAAGAAATCAACAAAGACAAATGGTTGCATGATGTTTTCCCAGAGTGGGGGACTTGGTTAAATGAAGAAATTGAAAATGAAGTAGTAAAACCTGGAACATTTGCAATGTGGTGGCTAGGTTGTACTGGTATTTGGTTAAAATCAGAAGGTAATGCTAATATTATGGTAGACTTCTGGACCAAAAGTGGTAAAAGAACTAAGAAAAACCCTCTAATGAAAGAACAACATCAACATCAAAGAATGATTGGCTGTGTTGCACTTCAACCTAATTTACGTAATGCACCATGTGTTCTTGATCCTTTTGAAATTAAGACAGTTGATGCAGTTTTATCCACTCATGATCACGGTGATCACATTGATCCATATGTTGCTGCAGCAGTTTTACAAAACTGTGATGAAAGCGTTCCATTTATTGGACCACAAGCTTGTGTTAATTTATGGATTTCTTGGGGTGTTCCAAAAGAACGTTGTATCGTTGTTAAACCTGGTGATACTGTTAAAATTAAAGATACTGAGATTGTAGCTTTAGACTCTTTTGATAGAACAGAATTAGTTACAGCACCTAAGGGTATGATTTTAAAAGGAAATCCAGTAAGAGAAATGGATGAAATTGCTGTAAACTATTTATTTAAAACTCCTGGTGGTAATTTATACCATAGTGGTGATTCTCACTATTCAAACTATTTTGCTAAACATGGAAATGATCATCATATTGATGTAGCTCTTGGTTCATTTGGAGAAAACCCAAGAGGTATGACTGATAAAATTAATGCAGCAGATATGCTAAGAATGGCTGAATCTTTAAATACTAAGGTTATTATTCCAATCCATCATGATGTATGGACAAATTTCATGGCCGACCCAAAAGAAATTAAAATGTTGTGGAACATGAAAAAAGATAGATTAAAATATCAATTTAAACCATATATTTGGCAAGTTGGTGGTAAATTTACTTGGCCAGAAAATAAGGATGATTTAGAGTTTATGTTCGATAGAGGCTTCCATGATGCTTTTGCTATTGAACCTGATTTACCATTCAAATCTCTTTTATAGTATAAGAAAATATCCTTTATAAAGACTTATTTAGTTTTTATAAAGGGTAGTAAAATAAATATAAATAATAGTGGAGTAATTAATGAATAAAGCCTCAATCGTTTTTGATATGGATGGGACCTTATTGGATTCTTTAAAAGATATTGCAAGTAACTTTAATAGTACTTTGGCTTACTATGGGCTAAAAACTTATCCTATTTCAATGTACAGAGAGATGCTAGGCTATGGTCCTATTCAAACTTTTAAAAAAACTATTCCACAAAGTCTTGTTGATGATGATCTTTTTATAAATGAGTTAGTTAATCATTTTAAAAAGACATATTGGGAAAATGCCTTTACCTATTCAACCCCTTATGAAGGGATTATTGAAATGTTAAAGGAAATACAAATGAAATGTGATTTAGCAGTTTTTTCTAACAAACCTCAAGCGTTATTAGAATATATAACAAGTCATTACTTTAGTGATATTGATTTTAAATATATACAAGGGAGTGGTAGCTCTCCCTATTTAAAACCAGAAAAAGAGTCTGTTGATGTGCTTGTTAAAAGAAGTGGGTTTTCTAAAGAAAATATACTTTTTGTTGGAGATACTGTAATTGATGCTAAAACAGCAAAAGCTGCAAACCTTAAAAGTGTTGGAGTTACTTGGGGTATGGGAAATGAAGAGGATTTGGTTTCTTTAGGAATGACTTCTATTGCTAATACAGTAGATGAGTTGAAAAAGCTTATTCTACAGTTCTCTTTTTCTCATTCGACTTATTAAAAAGATTTTATTTAATAATAATCTTAATTTCTTAAAATACATGTAAAGGAAAATTAAATCATAATTATTTTTTGAGCATTTTCAAACAAAACAATCAAAAAATAAGATTAATTACGCATTTGTTACCAAAAAATGGGTAAATAACCAATAAAAAAGTTTGATTTGATTTTTTTGATTATTTTTCTTGTGTTTTTAGAAAACCCGGGTTATTATTAATCAAATAACAAAAGGTCGGGTCGACGTGGATCTTATCCATACCGACATAAATTACAAATGGGGAGTGGAATTATGGATTTTATTCTATCGATTTTCCTAGCATTTATTAATAAATTTCTAGGACAACCAGCATTACTATTAGGTACTATAACATTTATTGGTTATATGTTACTCGGAAAAAAAGTTTATGAAGCACTTGCTGGTTTCATAAAAGCTTATGTTGGTTTTAAGATTCTTCAAGTTGGAACCGGTGGACTTGTAGGAACTTTCAGACCAATTATTGACAGTCTTAATGCTAAGTATGGTATTACAGCACTTGTTATTGACCCTTATTTTGGTCAAACTTCAGCTACTGAAGCTTTAGATGTTCTAGGTTCTCTACAATATGTTGGATATGTAATGTTAATTGCATTTGCACTAAACATTGTTTATGTAGCATTTAGAAAACAAACTAAGATTAGAACTTTGTTTATTACAGGTCACATTATGTATCAACAATCAGCTGTTCTTTTATGGGCAATGTATTGGGTACTTGGTGCTTCAGGTGGTAATCCAGCTTCTCCTTTATTAGTAATCATCATTGGTCTACTTATGGGAACTTATTGGTCAGTTGCTTCTAACCTTATTATTGAAGCTACTCAAGAAGTTACAGATGGTGCTGGCTTTACTATTGGACACCAACAAATGTTTGGCGCTTGGTTTGCATATAAATTAGGTGGATTCTTAGGTAATAAAGAGCATGATGTTAACCATGTTGAATCTCCAGGTTTCCTATCTATTTTAAATGATAACGTTGTTGCTAATACATTATTAATGACACTATTTATTGGTGTAATTATGATTATTTTAGGACCTGAATCTTTTAATTATGATACTAATAAATATTTCTTTGGAACTTATATTTTTGAACAAACAGCACTTTTCGCAGTATATATTACAGTACTTCAAACTGGTGTTAGAATGTTCGTAGCTGAACTTACAGCTTCATTCCAAGGTATTAGTGATAAACTACTTAAAGGATCAGTACCGGCTGTTGACTGTGCAGTTACATTTGGTTTTTCACCTAATGCACCAACCTTTGGATTTATCTTTGGTTTCTTTGGTCAAATGATTGCTATTTTAACATTGGTTGCATTAAAGTCACCAGTATTAATTATTGCAGGATTCATTTGTTTATTCTTCGATAACGGTACTTTAGCAGTATTTGCTAATAAAGCAGGTGGAAGAAGAGCTGCTGCAATTATTCCATTCATCTCTGGTTTAATCCAAGTATTTGGTTCTGCTCTAGTATTAACAGTATTAAAAGATAGTCCACACGTAGTTGGTTGGATGGGTATGATTGACTGGGCAACATTATGGGCTGGTTCAGTATTATTAGCTGACAAGCTTGGTATCATTGTTCCAATTCTATTGATTCCATTAATGATGATTATTCCTCAATTACAATATAGAAGACATAAGGAAACTTATTTCACAACAATGAGAGATAATTAAAAATAAAAAAATATAGAGATTCTCACTTGAGAATCTCTATGTATCAAATTTTGATATTTATAAAATATTATTGTAGGAGAAAATTATGATAAAAATATTAGCCGTATGTGGTAATGGTATGGGTACTTCTTTAGTTATTAAGCTTAAAGTTAAAAAATTTGTAGAAGCCAATAATATTAAGTGCCAAATTGATTCTTGTTCTTTAGGTCAAGCTAAAGGGTTTATAAGTCAAGGTGTAGATATTGTACTTCTTTCTTCCCAACTAGCTTCTGGTCTTGGAACAGTCCCTCCAAGAACACACGTTCTTGCATTAAAGAATTTAATGGATGACAAAGAGTTTGGTCCAAAAATTCTTGATATTGTTGAAAAAAATTATCCAGAAGATATTAGTAAATAAATATAAGGGAAATTGATATGAATTTGAAAGAACATTTGCTTTCTAGAGAAGCTATTGCATTGCAAGTAGATGCTAAAGATTGGAAGGCTGCAGTAAAAGCTGGAACAGATATGCTTGTAAAAGCTGGAACTATTGAACCTAGATATTATGAAGAAATTATCCAAAACACACAAGAACTTGGACCTTATTACTTGTTAGCGCCAGGCTTAGCTATGCCACATGCAAGACCTGAAGGTGGAGTAATTGAAAACAGTTTTGCTCTCGTAACTTTAAAAGAACCGGTTGCTTTTGGAGATCCAGATAATGATCCTATAGATATCTTAATTACATTAGCTGCAAGAGATGCAAAAACGCAAAACGAAGAAGCAATAGTTCAAGTTGTTACCTTACTTGATAATGAAGAAACTATTGAAAAATTAAGAGGAGCCAAAACTCTTGATGATATAAAAATACTCTTTGAAGAGTTAGATTAAGGAGAAACATATTATGGCAAGACCATTATTACAAGTAGCACTAGACAATTTTTCATTGAGTGAAGCATTAGAATCAACATTATTATTAGCACCAGAATTAGACGTTATTGAAGCAGGTACTTTACTTTGTTTAGCAACAGGTGCTGATTCTATCAAAGCTTTAAGAACTTTATATCCAAATAATACTATCGTAGCAGATTTAAAAATTGTAGATGCAGGTGGAGAACTTGCTGGCATGGCATGTGATAAAGGTGCTGATTGGGTAACTGTTATGTGTAGTGCTGCAAATGCTACAAAAGTTAATGCTATGAAAGCTGCTACTGAAAGAGGTGGTGAAATGCAAGTTGAGCTTTTTGGTAACTGGACTTTAGAAGAAGCCGCAGAATGGAGAAAACTTGGTTTAAAACAAGTTATTTATCATCAAAGTAGAGATGCTCTTAATGCTGGAGGTAGCTGGGGTGAATCTAATTTAAATATGGTAAAAAACTTAATTGATCTAGGTTTTGAAGTATCTGTTACTGGCGGTTTAACAGTTGAAAACATTTCTTTATTTAAAGGCTTACCTGTAAAATGTTTTATCGCAGGACGTTCTCTTAGAAATGCAAAAGATCCAGCTGCTGAAGCTAGAAAATGGAAAATGGAGATTGCAAAATACTGGCAGGAGTAAAAATATATGTATAGTTTAGATGCCCCTGCTTTAGGGATATATGAAAAAGCTCTTCCTCCAAAAACTACTTGGATTGAGAAACTAAATATTGCTAAGTCAGCAGGTTATGATTTTGTTGAAATATCTATTGATGAAAGCGATGAAAGAAGTGAAAGATTATCATGGGATAAAGAACAAAGAGCTCAATTAGTTGAAGCGGTTCATTTAACTGGAGTTAGAATTCCTTCTATGTGCTTAAGTGTTCATAGAAAGTATCCACTGGGGAGTGAAAATCCTCAAATCAGATCAAAAGCTTTAGAGATAATGAAACAAGCTATTGAATTTGCTGTTGATACTGGAATTAGAAATATTCAATTAGCTGGCTATGATGTATATTACGATACGGGGAATGCTAAAACTAGAAGTAATTTTATCGAAGGATTAAAACAAGCTGTCAAATGGGCTTCTAAAGCAGAAGTTATGCTTAGTATGGAAATTATGGACCATCCCTTAATGAGTTCTATTAGTAAATTTCTAGATCATAGTGAAATTATAGACTCTCCTTGGTTTACTGTTTATCCAGATATTGGCAATCTTTCTGCTTGGGGAAATGATGTTGAAAGAGAATTTTCTAAAGGTATAAATAAGGTAACAGCAATTCATTTAAAAGATACTCTTGCTGTAACTGGAACCTATGGTGGAAAATTCAAAGAAGTTCCTTTTGGAGAGGGTTGTGTAGATTTTCCTGAGTTTTTTAGAATTTTAAAAAAATTAAATTACTCTGGTCCTTTTCTTATTGAAATGTGGACTGAGAAAGCAGAAGATCCAATTTTAGAAATTAAAAAGGCTAGAGAATGGATTCTCGATAGAATGCATGAAGGAAATTACAATTTATGTTAGAAAAGTTAAAAGAACAAGTTTTAAAAGCTAATTTAGACCTACCAAAATATGGATTAATTACTTTTACTTGGGGTAATGTTAGCGCAATAGATAGAGAAAAAAATCTAGTTGTAATTAAACCAAGTGGTGTTTCTTATGATGATATGGTTGCAAAAGATTTAGTGGTTGTTGATCTTGATGGCAATATTATTGAGGGCGATTATAAACCTTCAAGTGACACCCCCACACATTTAGCACTTTACCGTGCATTTAAAAATGTGGGTGGGGTTGTTCACACTCACTCAAATTGGGCTACATCATGGGCTCAAGCAGGTAGATCTATTCCCCCTTATGGTACAACACAAGCAGATTATTTTTATGGGCCTATCCCTTGTACTAGAAAAATGACACCTCAAGAGATAAAGGGTGAATATGAACTAGAAACCGGTAATGTAATTATTGAAACATTTAAAAATAATGAAATTGATCCTATGAGGGTTCCAGGTGTTTTAGTCCATAGTCATGGCCCTTTTACTTGGGGTAAAGATGCAAGTGAAGCAGTTCATAATGCAGTTGTTGCAGAAGAGGTAGCTAAAATGGCTTACCAAGCTGAACATTTGAAAGAAGGTTTATTTTCAATGCAACAAGAATTACTTGATAAACATTTTCTAAGAAAACATGGTAAAAATGCCTATTATGGTCAAACTAAAGGAGATAAATAATGATAGAAAGAGAAGTTGAAATTATAAATGAAACTGGACTACATACAAGACCAGGTAACCAATTTGTTAAATTAGCAAAAACATTCCCTTGTGATATAATAGTAAGAAGAGGGGAAACTGAGTTTAGTGCTAAAAGCCTTTTAAAACTTATGAAAGTAGGAGTTTCTAAAGGAGATCATATTACAATTGTATGTGATGGTGAAAAAGAAAATGAAGCTATTGATGCTTTATCTAATTTTTTAGCAAATCTTACAGAGTAGTATAATAATTTTTATAAAAGCAAAGAAGGTATTTTTATATGAAAACTTATAAAGGAATTTCAGCTTCACCTGGAATTGTAATTGGTAAAGTATTTGTTTTTAAACATCAAAAACTTGAAATTTCTGATTATCCAATTGAATGTGGAAGTGAAGAGAAAGAATTCCAAAGATTTATCAAAGGTCGAGATTTAGCTATTGAGCAACTTAATTGTGTTTATAACAAAGCTCTTTCAACTCTTGGTGAAGATGAAGCTGAGATTTTCGAAGGCCATATAGAGCTAATTAGTGATGAAGATATTGAAGATGGTGTAAAAGACTTAATTTTTTCTAAGAAAATGTGTGCTGAAAAAGCAGCTACACAAGTAATGGAAGAAAATGCAAAAGATATGGAGTCTTTAGATAATCCATATATGCAAGAGAGAGCCGCTGATCTTCGAGATATTGGAAAACGATTAACTTACTGTATTGCCGGAGTCTCTTTGATGAGTTTAGCAGATATTGAAGAACCTGTAATTATTATAGCTGAAGATCTTACACCTTCTGATACTGCTCAAATTGATAAAGATAAAGTTTTAGGCTTTGCTTGTGAAGTAGGGGGCTCAACATCTCATGTAGCAATTATGGCAAGAACTCTTGAACTTCCTGCCTTAGTTGGGTGTTCCTCTGTATTACATGAATTAAATAATGGTGATGAAATTATTTTAGATGCCTCTATGGGTAAAATCATTACTGATATTGATGAAGATACAAGAAGTGAATATCTAAATAAAATTAAAGCTTTTTTTGATAATAAAAAAACTTTGGAAGCATTAAAGGATTTGCCAGCTGAAACTTTGGATGGGCATAGAGTTGAACTTTGTGCAAACATTGGGACAGATAGAGATGTTGAAGGTGCAATAAAGCATGGTGCTGAAGGTGTTGGTCTATATAGAACTGAGTTCTTGTTTATGGATAAACCTCAAATGCCATGTGAAGATGTTCAAATGGAAGCTTATCGTAATGTAGCACAGGCTATTGACGGTCGGGGTATAATTATTAGAACCATAGATATTGGTGGAGATAAATCACTTGAATATCTTGATTTCCCAAAAGAGCTTAATCCTTTCCTTGGTTGGAGAGCGATAAGAATGTGTCTTGATACTCCTGATATCATAATCACACAACTTAGAGCAATTTTAAGAGCTAGTGTTTATGGAAAACTTAGAATAATGTTTCCTATGATTATTTCTGTTAAGGAAATTAGAAAATTAAAATCTTTAGTTGAAGAGGTTAAAGCTTCTCTTAAATCTGAAGGGATCCCTTTTGATGAAAATATTGAAGTTGGAATTATGATTGAGACTCCTGCCTCAGCTGTAATTGCACCAATTTTAGCAAAAGAAGTAGATTTCTTTAGTATCGGAACTAATGATTTAACTCAATATACTCTTGCCGTTGATAGAGGTAATGAAAAGATTGCTGAACTATATCAACCTATGCATCCAGCGGTACTAACACTTATTAAAAATGTTATTGATGCTTCTCATGCAGAGGGTAAATGGACTGGTATGTGTGGAGAGTTAGCAGGTAATGAAATAGCTACTTTATTATTATTAGGACTTGGTCTTGATGAATTTAGCATGAGTGCTAGTAGTATATCAAGAGTTAAAAAAATAATTAGAAGCGTAAGTTATTCACAAGCAAAAGAACTAAGTGAAAAAGCTCTATCTATGTCAACAGCGGATGAGATTGTTGAATTGTTAAATAATTATATTTTAAATTTAGAATAAAACTATACTAAATTTATATCTAAAAAAGTTGTTGAAAATCAAATTGTTTGATCTTTTAACAACTTTTTTATTTTTTAGAGATTATAAGAAAATAATTAATTCTAAAAAGCTAAAAGATAAGCTAATTTAAAATTCTAGATCTTCAGGATTTACAACTATTGAGTAGAGCATACGTTTTAAATCTTTGACAAGTAAATCACAAAGTTTGAAAGACCCTCCTTTAAGACACCAATCTATGATATCTCCTCTACCTAGGCGAAGACATGTTTCAGCTATTTCTTCAGGTTCTGTATCTTTTTTAAAATACCCCGTTGCTATCCCTTCTTTAAGAGTTTCAACCAAAGTTACATATAGATTTCTATTGTGACTGTAAGAGTAATCCGGTTTAGAGGAAATTATTTGATAATAGGATCCAACCATTAAAACATAACCAAGTTCTTCTTGCATAATACATGCAGATTGTTCAAGTATTCCAAGTATTTTATCAATTGGAGTATTGAACTTTCTTTCATCAAGGCATTCAAATATTCTTTCATCTATTATTTGATAAGTTTCGTCAATAATACTATCTTTTGAAGAAAAGTAATGGTAGAAAGTCCCTAAAGAAATGTCAGCAGCTTTGCATATTTCTTTAACCTTTACTGAGTTATAACCCCGCTCTTTAAACAACGCCATGGCTGTTTCTGATATATGCCATTTCTTATTTATGGCTTTTTGTTCACGGTTATTCAATTTATTCATATGGCAAATAATAACAAATTCTATTGTAATCGTAAAGCTAAGGCTAAAAACTAAAGTATAGATATTTATTTATCTTTTTTAATTAAATCAATAAATTTTTATTGACTTTTGAAAAAAGTACCCTCATAATAGACTAGAACCTAATTCTAGAACACGGTTCTATTTTATCTATTTCACACTTAGAGGTTTTTATGACTACTACCAAAAAAGGGGTTAAATTCCCCTCATCTATTAAATTAGTGCTTTTTCTAGTTCTGTTTACAGCATCAGCACTTCTTACGATGTTTCAACCCATTTGGGCAAACATACCACTCAATATTATAATTCCAGCATTACTGTTGATGTTTATGGAAATGGTCTTTTTTGAAAGACTTAAGCTTTCAACACTAATATGTATGAGACTATTAGTAGTTGTTACTGTATTTGGATTATTTTCAGGTCCTACATGTGTAAAAATTGTATTAGTACTATGGATGATAAACATTCTTGAAGCTACTATTACAGATTTAAGCAAGAAACATTATTTAAATGCAATTACTGGTTTTGTACTAACCTTGTCTTTGTTTACTTTCTTTACACAACAAAACTTATCTTCTTGGAATGGAGTTTACTATTCTCTATTTTTCAATGGAACAGTTGGAACTATCTGTTGGATTATTTCTTACACTCTTTGGAACTGGGATTTTGTTAGCTTTGATTTTCCACCTTCTATTGCAAAATTACATTTAGCAGTACTAGCTTCTCCTATTGTTGGAGCATTAATTACATCAAATCCTGGACTTTGGTTTATTTTAAGAGGGAACAGCCTTACGACAGCTGGTGTTACTGAAATTGCTTTTAAAAAGAAAATTGATAAATCACTTGAAAGTGAAAGAATGACAAATTTTGTTGAAAAGGTTCACACCTTTCCTGTTCAACTAACCCTAATGATATTAAATGTATTACTAGTTGCAGTCCCTGCTCTAGTTCTTTAGTAAAACAATTACTTAAAATTTTGAAAAATAAATCATCTAAGATTTTAGATGTTAATTAACTAGATATTTATTACTGAGTTTTAAATTCGGAAATAAAAGGAGAGATATATATGAATCACTATGATGCAATAATTATAGGAGCTGGTAACGGTGGATTATCTGCTGCAGCTAGATTAGCTACAAAAGGAAAGAATGTATTAGTACTTGAAAAACATAATATTCCTGGTGGATGTGGAACAAGTTTTAGAAGAGGTCAGTTTGAATTTGAAGTTGCTCTTCACCAACTTTCAAGCATGGGAAGCCCAGAAAAACCTGGTGAACTTAGAAAGCTTTTTAGAGAATATGGAATTGAAGATAAAATTGAATGGATTCCAATTAAATCATTATATCAAGTAAACCTTCCAAGTGGTAGAAACCAATCTATTCCAGCAAATAGAGAAGAAGCTGAAAAGGTATTATGTGAACAATTTCCTAAAGAAAAAAATAATATTTTAAAATACTTTAAAACCGTTTATGATTTCCATAATCAAACTAATGCATTTATGGCTATGCAAGCTAAATCTACTAGTGAACCTAGTGAAATAAAAAAACTAATTGTAAAAAGTGTTTTTGCAAAGAAATTCCCAGTATTAGCAAAATATGCAATGGCTAGTACACAAGAAGTTCTTGATGAATTCTTTGAAGACAAAGAACTTCAATTATGTTTAAGTGCTTATTGGTGTTTTATGGGAATGCCACCAGAAAGATTTCCTTTCTCAATTCTCGCAAGATGTACAGCAATTTATATAGATGATCATCCTTACTATGTTAGAGGGGGATCTCAAGTAATTTCTCAAGCATTGGCAGATGTAGTTCGTGAGAATGGTGGAACCGTTGTTTATAATTGTGGAGCAAAAGAGATTATTATTAAAAATAATAAAGCTTGTGGTGTAATTGATGATAATAACAATGAATACTCTTGTGATGATATTATCTCTGGTATTTCTCCAATTGATACATATTTTAAGCTAATTAAAAAAGAAGAAGTTCCAAAAGATGCTAGAAAATACTTATCAGCATATACAGTTGGAATATCTGCACTAATTTGTTATATGGGTCTTGATTGTACACCAGAAGAAATTGGTTATACAGATTCCTTTAATCTAACTTACGATAATCTTGATTGTAATGAAGTTTTCCAAAAAGCATATACTATTATGCCAGAAACAGATCCTATTATTAATACATGTTATACCGTTGATGATCCTAAAGTATCTCCTGAGGGAACAAGTGTAATATCAGCTGGAACTTTAAAATTTGGTAAACCTTGGATGGAATTATCTCCTGAAGAATATCATAAAACTAAGTATGAAGCTGGAAATATGATTATTGATAGACTTGAGAAAATGTATCCAGGGCTTCGAAGCCATATTGAAGAATTAGAAGTTGCAACTCCTTTAACATATATGCGCTACTTACATCATCCAGAAGGTTCAATTTATGGATTTGAACAAGATATTAAATCAACTGTGTTCTTCTTCCCAAGAGAAGATCAAGTAGAAAACCTTACATTTGCAAATGGTTGGGTAAATATTTGTGGTTTTGGACCTAATTATATGTACGGTTCACAAGTTGCGGACAGAATTTTAAATAGGGAGATAAAATAATGGCTGATTTAAAGAATATGATTATTGCATCTATGCCTCATGGTAAAGATGTATTACAAGAAATAGATGATAAGAGAAAAAGTGGTACCAACTACGAACTTGAAATTGGAAAAATTGAAGCAACTGTCGGTAAATATCATAAAAAAAGTCTTTCTTTGGTAGTAAATAAGATTATTGATCATGGAACTCTTGCAAGAACTATTCGCTTAACACCTAAAGAAGGAATTTTACCAATATTTGAAGCAGGTCAATATTTAAATTTGTTTACTGAAATTGAGGGAGTTAGAACTTCTAGACCTTATTCGATTTCATCATCGCCTCTTCAAAGAGGATATTATGAGATCACAATTGCTAGAACTAAAACCGGTTTTGTATCTGATTTTTTAATCGATGATGTTAAAGTTGGTGATGAGTTTAGTGCAAATGGTCCAGCAGGTGCATTCCATTTTAATCCAATTTTCCACAGTAAAAAAAGTGTAATGATTGCAGGGGGAAGTGGTATTACTCCTTTTATGAGTATGTGTCGTGAAATCTTTGATAACCGTTTAGATAGAGAAGTTCATTTAATTTATGGATGTCGTAATAGTGACTCTGTTTTATTTAAAGAAGAACTTGAATCCCTTGCAAAAGAGTATGATAACTTTACTTTTAGCCTAGTATTATCTGAGCCAGAAGCAGGTTATAAGGGCAAAACAGGATTCATTGATGAAGAGTGTATCAAATCTTTAGTAAAAGATATTAAAGAGAGTACATTTTATATCTGTGGTCCACAGATTATGAATGACTTTGTTGTTAATGCTCTTTTAAATTTAGATGTTAGAAAAGCAATGATTAGACGTGAGATGTTTGGAAGTCGTCAAGATATTCAAAATGAACCAGGTTGGCCAACTGATTTAAGTGGAAAAGAAAGTTTTACAATCACAATTGATGGTAAGAAGAAAATACAAGGGTTAAGTGGTGAGAGTCTTTTAACTTCATTAGAGAGAGCAGGTGTTCGTATGAATGTTTGTTGTCGTAGTGGTGAATGTAGTCTTTGTCGTATTCAACTTACAGAGGGAAAAGTATTCCTTGCGAAGGGAATGTTACTAAGATATGCAGATGAGAGATTTGGTTATATCCACTCTTGTAAAGCATATCCAATTACAGATGTAAGTATCAATCTATAATGCAAATTTTATATTAGAAGGTAAATTATATGTTATTTTTTGAATCACAACCCTTATCAAACTGGTTGATGTTATTTTTAGTATTTTGTGTTTTGTTATTACTTAATGAAATATGTCGTAGAACAAAAGCAGGTGGAATATTTCTTTTAATTGTACTTCCAATAATTTTAACCATATTTGTTTGGCCAATAACTACAAAGGGCACTAGTGTCGATGATTGGTTTCACTTTGCAAAAGTATATTCTTCTCTTGCAGGTTGTATTGGTTTCTTTCTTATTAGACACATTGAAGGTGCAACAAAAAAGAAATGGGTTTTAATATTCCCACCGTTAATTTTAGCTGTTAATATTTTAGAAGCTGTTATTAGAGATTTTGAAATTGGAGGAATGGGTTTAGTTGCACAAGTTATTGATGGAATGATGATGACAAGTGGTCCTTGGAATTATCTAAATGGTATTGCTGGTATTTTAAATATTATAACAATTACAGGTTGGGCTGGTATTGTAATTAGCTCATCAAAAAGCAAAGACATGCTTTGGCCTGATATGTGTTGGTTCTGGATAGTAGCATATGACCTTTGGAATTTTGCTTATACTTATAACTGTCTTGGATATCACGCATGGTATTGTGGTATCGCCTTGCTAGTTGCACCTACATTTGCAGCATTTACATTTAAAAAGGGAGCTTGGTTACAACATCGTGCACAAACTCTTGCCTTCTGGTGTATGTTTGCAATGACTTATCCCTCCTTTATTGATGAATCACGTTTTGCAGTACATGCAAGTCAAAACCCAACAGCATTAATGATTGCAAGTTCACTTGCTTTTGTTGCAAATGTTGTAGTATTTGTTTATATGATTTATAAAGTTGTAAAAACAAAGAGGAATCCTTATAAAGGAGAACTTTATACAGATCTATCTTGTTATAAAGAAGTTAAACAAGATGCAATGCCTGTTTAATTAAGTTCTTAATATTATCAAATATAAATATAGCTACATAAAAATTTTAATCTCTTACAAATCTATAAAAAAGATGAGTAAGAGATTTTTTTGTTTATTTAATAATTTTTTATTAGGTTAATATATTTTATTTAATCTAGAACGTTGTTTTTCCATTTAATTTAAGTTAAATTAATTCATATTTTCCAAGCAATTATCATAAAATTCTCTTTATTAATATTAATAGCTGCTGATAAGATTTCTTGCAAAATACAGGTTTTATTTGGTATAATATTGAATATAAGGAGACATAAATACAATGGCTAGTCAAGCAATTATTAGTTCCACTGTTTTAAAATGGGCTAGATTGCGTTCTAATTTTAATTTAGAACAAGTTGCAAAAAAAATAAATGTAAAAATTGATAAAATTGAGAAATGGGAAAATGGTGACTCTAGACCAACATTTAAACAAGCTCAAAAGTTAGCTAATGTATTTAATATTCCTTTTGGTTATCTTTTTTTAGATGAGCCTCCTAAAGAGAAACAGCTTTTGCCAGATTTAAGAACTATTACAAATTACCCTTTGGATAATTTTAGTGTAGATTTGTATGATGTTATTTCTAATGTTAAGTATAAGCAAAATTGGTACAAAGACTATAAAATAGAGAGAGGGGATATTGAGATCCCTTATGTTGGAAAATATCATTATGATGATGATTCTAAGGTTATTGCTGATGAAATTACTAAAACATTACAACTTACAATAGAAGATAGAATTAATTGTAGGAATTGGGAAGAGTTTTATAAACTATTAGTAGAAAGAGCTGAAAACATAGGGTTTTGGGTTATGCAATCTAGTATGGTAAAAAACAATACCCATAGAATACTTGATGTAGAAGAATTTAGAGGGTTTGTAATATCTGATTCTATAGCTCCAGTTATTTTTATAAATGGTTCTGATTCAAAATCTGCTAGAATTTTTACATTAATTCATGAAATTGTTCATTTATGGTTTAATAGTAGCGGTGTTTTAAATTTCAATTTTAGAAATGACAAAATGAGCGATTATAATGCTCATGAAGAAAAATGTAACGAAATTGCTGCTGAAATATTAGTCCCTGAAATTCAAATTAAGGAAAAATGGGACATTGGTTTATCTGTTGAACAAAATTCAGAAATTCTCAGCAAGTATTTTAAAGTTAGTAGAGTAGTTATTGCTAGAAGAGCTTTTGATTTAAAATTTATTAATAAATATGAGTTCTTTAATTATTATGATTGCTTAACAGAAAGTTGGAAGCTAAATAGGGAAAAACAAAAAGATAAAAAAGGAGGACCTTCTTTTTATAAAACTGTTGCCTTAAAGAATGGGAATGCTTATTCTTATGATGTTGTTCAAAATGTGTATTCCCAAAATATATTAATGCGAGATGGTGCTAGATTGTTAGATTTAACTCCAGCAACATTATCTAAATTTTCTAATATATTGAAACTTAGTTAATGAAGTATTTATTAGATAGTAACATATTTATTCAAGCTTAAAATATTCAATATCCATTTGATGTTTTTTCCGAATTCTGGAATTGGTTAGAAAGAGATATGAGTGTTGGTTTAATCCATTCCATTGAACCCGTTTATATGGAACTAACAAAAGTAAAAGATGATTTGCAAGAGTGGGTATCTAAGTATAAAAATACAGGCTGTTTTTTAAGAGTTGATGATTTGTCTACTCAAAAAGCATATAAGAAAGTGATTGATTGGGTATATTCAGAAGATTCTCAATTTAATGAAGCTGCCAAAAGTGAATTTTTAGCGGCTGCAGATTCTTGGCTTGTTGCTAAAGCTATGGCAAGTGGCAGTTCAATTGTTACTTTAGAAAAGTTTGAACCAAATAGTAAAAAGAAAATTAAAATTCCAAATGTGTGTAATAGATTCAACGTTAGATATCTAAATACAGTAGAACTGCTAAGAACAATGGGAATTAAATTTAGTTTAAATTAATAAATGTCTTTTCTAAATAATTTAAATATGCTTCATTAAATTATAAATAATAGAGTATAGAATTTGATTATTTAGTTTTATATCACAATATTAATAGAGGGTTATATAAAAATATTAATCTAAATGGGCCTAATTAATTACTGTTAAAATTGTAATAGACGAATTAATTGTATTATGTTGTGTTTCAATTTTAAAACCTAGTTCTTTTGTAATAGATAGAATACCACCTCTTTTAATATAATTTTTAAATCCAGCATAATGAGAACCCCCAGCTAATCTTTCTATAAGGATACAACCCCAACCAACAATATTTTTAGGTAGCGGGGTGCTATAATCAACAATTATCATTTTGTTTGAAATCCTTTTCATTTCTAATAGTATTTGTTTTCTTAATTCATCATCTAATTCGTGTAGAGCTAATGTAATAGTTGTGAAATCAAATTCTTTATCTTTAATAAAAGTTAAATTACTTCCATCTGCAGTATGATATTTTATATTCTTGAGATTTAACTTGGTTGCACTTTTTGATGCACAATCAACCATTACCTCATTTATATCAACCCCAACAACTTTTCTCCCGGTTTTAGCTAATAGTAATGATTGGGCTCCAGTTCCTGAGCCTATTTCAACAACACTGCTTTCATTTGGAATCAAAGATGCAACTTTTTTTCTTAAAGATTTAAGTAGAGGATCTATTAATAATTTATATAATTGACAAGCTAAAAACATATTATATCCTTTATAGTTGTAAAAGTAGTTGAAATATTAAAAAGTCAATTTGATTAAAGAGTACTTACTAAAAAAAGTGT
This sequence comes from Pleomorphochaeta sp., assembly GCA_028532815.1. GTDB lineage: Bacteria > Spirochaetota > Spirochaetia > Sphaerochaetales > Sphaerochaetaceae > Pleomorphochaeta. The sequence continues at coordinate 4,097 of JAQQAS010000062.1, read as the reverse complement.
ATCAGAGAAGTTTTGCCAAAACAAGAAAATATAATATAGTTTTTGTTTATTAGTTTGTTGTTAATTAAAATCTTTTGTAAGCTAGACACAAAAATACCCGATATTGAATCGGGCATTTAAATTAAAGTAAATTGATTAAACTTATTATAATGTTCTATATAAAGCTAAAACTTCGCTAGGTTCAGCTCTTTTTGTGTAGTTTGAATCTATCCATGCTTTGATAATCTTATGGTTGCTATCGATAACATAGGTAGATGGAAGTGGTAAATTATAATCTAAAGTACCTGTTGATGTAGCAACTTTATTGCCATATAAGTTTTGAATTGATGTAGGTAAGTGGAACATTATCCTTAATTTTTTTGCTAATTCATTATTTACATCACTTAAAACTGTAAAGTTTAATTTACTAACATCTTGCTCAACTGAGGTGACATCTGGTTTCTCAGGAGATATTGCAATCATAAGTACATCTTGATTTTCTTCTTCTTTTAATAAACTTTCATAGGCTCTCAATTCTAAATTACAATATGGACACCAAGATCCTCTATAAAAGCTAATTATAGCAGGTTTTCCATTTACTAATTTATATAAATCTATATCATTAGAGTTTAAATCTAATAATATTGCATTATCAAAAATATCTCCAGAAGATTTAGCCTCTTCTTCAATGCCTGTTTTTTTAAGATCTAAAGTAGCTTCATTCATTATATCTGCAATTTCTTTTGGACGGGTTAATAAAGCATTTTTCTCTCTATCTTTTAATTGTTGTTTTAAACTCATGTTATTCCTTTCTGCATTTAAAAAAAATATGCAGTTTTAATTAATATTAGAGTTTGCATTTTGATAAGTCAAGGTAGAGTTATTCTATTATAAATAAACTACACCTTTATTTTGATTTTAATAATTTATATTGTGTGATTTTTAATATATGGTATAAGTTGCACTTTTATATATAAAATGTGAGTTTAATTTAATTGCGTTATAGTAAAGTAATTAGTTGTATAAAAATGATTTTAGAGTCTGAATATGGTTGTGGTTTATAAAGGAGTTAATAATTGATAATTAATTGTAAGAAAAGTATTGACATAAGTTGCAAATTGTATAATGATATAATCATAACAATTTAAAGACAATAAAAGGAAAACTTTATGAAAAACAAATTATTTATTTTAATAGCTGCAATGTCAATTTTTACTATGGTAGCTTTATCTGCTGATAATGCTGATAATAGTGCAACAATAGTTGTTGAAGCTCCCGATAGTGCTTTTGTTTTTGATTTAGAAGAAATGGAAACAACAGGATCTTGGATAAGTGCTGATGGTAGAGAAATTTATCAAGCCTATGAAAATGTTAGAAATGGTTTTTCAGCTAATTTTAGAATACGAGCTACATCTGGTTCTTATGCTTCTTCTGCTGATCTTGATGTAACTGTTTCAGCTGGTCCTTTAACTTTAGAAGCTACAGGTGATACTTACATTACTCCATCTATTAGTGGTACTGTTGGTTCATCCTTTAATGGAACATTTTCAAATGGTGTTTTTGATTTAAGTATTACTCCAAATTATGTTTATGGAACAACTGCTAATAGTGCTTCAGATTCTCTATCTCTTACATTTGGTTTTGCATCAATTTCAAATGCTCCTGCTGGTAGATACACTTGTGATATAACTGTTGAGTATGAATTTGTATAAACAATAAAGTTTTATAATAAATTATAATGATAAAGTTGCTAAAAGAGTTAATCAAAATAACTTATATAGCAACTTTTTTTGTCTAAAAATATATATCTTATCTAGATTATTGCTCCTTAGCTTTCTGCTTAATATTCTTTATATATAAAATTTTATTATATTTATCTTTAATATCTTTTTTAGTCAAATATATTCCATGAATGAAAAAAATGAACCCTTTCAATATTCATATATCGGGGATATACTTAAATTTAACAATAGAAAAGGGGTATTGATGTTAGAATTAGGAACATTGAGAGAATTAAATTTTTTATCGCTTTGTATTCGTTTATTTTTAGGAATACTATTTAGTGGATTTTTAGGTTTTTCAAGAAACATTAAACAAAGGCCAGCGGGGATAAGAACTTACATGCTTGTAAGTATTGGTGCAATATTAACAATGACGTTAGCACAATATGAACATTTAATGGTAACAACATTGTGGAATGAAACCTACCAGCAACTTGGAATAGGGCTTGATTTAAGCAGATATGGTGCACAAGTAATTAACGGAATAGGTTTTTTAGGTGCAGGATCTATAATTTTATCAGGTAATAGAAAAGTTAAAGGGATGACTACTGCTGCTGGGTTATGGGCTTCAGGATGTATGGGGTTAGCTTTAGGAGCTGGCTTTTACGAAGGTGCAATAATCGGATTTGTTATTATTTTATTATGTTTATTTGGGTTACCAGTAATAGAAGACTCAATTCTATTAAATTCAAAAAATATGAACGTATATATTGAATTTAGTTCAATTAAGTCGCTAAAGCACGTAATTGAGTTAGTTAAATCATTAAATATTTCAATATTTGAATTAGATGTAATTAATAATTTTGATGATCCAAATACCTTAATTGGTGCTAATTTTTATATGCAACTTAGCCATCGAAATACTAAACATTCAGAAGTTATAATGGCACTGTCTGAATTTGATGAAATTTGTAATGTTGAAGAAATATAGGGAAGAGAATAGATGGAATATTTAAGAAATTTTAATTTATTATCAATTTTAGTAAGATTGGTTTTAGCAATGGTTTTTGGAGGCCTTATAGGTCTCGAGAGAGAAACAAAAAGAAGACCTGCAGGTTTTAGAACTCATATTTTAATATGTGTAGGTTCTGCTCTTACAACCCTTACTTCTCAATATTTATATTTAGAAATGCATATGTACACAGACTTAGCAAGACTTGGTGCTCAAGTAATTGCTGGAATGGGTTTCATTGGGGCAGGAACAATTATAATTACTAAAAGAAAGGATGTTAAAGGATTAACTACTGCTGCAGGTCTTTGGACAACAGCAATTATTGGGTTATGTTTAGGCGCTGGATATTTTGAGGGCGCTATTGCCGGAACATTAGCTGTTTTATTTATAGAATTAATTTTAGGTAAGTTTGAATATAAGTATATTAAAAAATATACTCAAGAAATATTTTACATTGAGTTTAGAAAAAAAGGAACTATCAATGAAATATCAAAAATATTTGAAAAGAATAAGATGACTATTGTTGATATGGAAATGAATAAAGTAGATAAATTAAAGAAAGCTTTTATTACTATCAAAGTTAAAAACTCAAACAAAATTGATCCTGTAATTGAAGAAATTGGTAGAGTTGAAAATGTTGAATTTGTAGATACATTAACTCAATAAATTTTAAAAGAAACTTATTTTATAGTAAAAAATCACTAATAGTAAAATTATTAGTGATTTTTTTTAAGTTTAGTCATCTTCATATAGTTCGTTAATAATATCCCAACTATTTGGATCTCCTTCCCTTAGTCCACATAACAATAAATATTGATTTAAAAGGGTCGTAAGATGTTTGATTTTTATATCATTTGGATCTTCTATTGAAATCACACTTTTTAGTTCGTTGTCTTCACTTGAAAGATCCATCACTCTTTTATATTCTTCTAACATTTTCTCTTTAGTCATGTGTAGAAAATCTTTGACTTCTAAAATAAAGGGTGGCATATATTGACGTCTTTTTAAATCCTGGGCTGTCTTCTCAATTTTGGCTATACTCGAATCAGGATTTAAATTCTTATATTTCTCTAGCAATTTATCCATTTAAATATCCTCCTACTTTAATGGTAATCAAGTAAATGTAGGAATGCAAGAAAAATCACTAAATAGAGAATGATTTATGAAAATTTGTAGTAAAGTCTTAAAGGTAATTTTTAAATTAGTATTGAATAAAACAAGATTTTTTTATTAAGTTTATAATTTTATATAACGATACTTGGTAATGATTGGTTTTTAAACATTGCAAGATAAACTTGAATTTTAAAGGCAGAAAAAAATATAATATTTAAAATAAATGAGTTATGAATCTTATTTTTTTTAATTTTATCTTACTATATTTCTAA
>JAQQAS010000061.1 GCA_028532815.1 Pleomorphochaeta sp. | reverse complement strand
CACCTATCGGATAACATCCTATAGTTGTAGTACTAGCTGTGAGTAGCTATTACTTATACCTTTCTTATTAGAAAGGAGGTGATCCAGCCACACCTTCCGGTACGGCTACCTTGTTACGACTTCACCCTCCTCGCCAAGCATACCTTCGGAACCGTCCCCCCTTACGGGTTAGACTAGCGACTTCGGGTACCCCCAACTCGGATGGTGTGACGGGCGGTGTGTACAAGGCCCGGGAACGTATTCACCGCGCCATGCTGATGCGCGATTACTAGCGATTCCAACTTCATGGAGTCGAGTTGCAGACTCCAATCCGTACTGAGACCGGCTTTTTGCGATTCGCTTAACCTCGCGGTTTCGCTGCGCTTTGTACCGGCCATTGTAGCACGTGTGTAGCCCAGGACATAAGGGCCATGATGACTTGACGTCGTCCCCACCTTCCTCCGGTTTGTCACCGGCAGTCCCACCTGAGTCCCCACCATAACGTGATGGTAACAGGCAGTAGGGGTTGCGCTCGTTGCGGGACTTAACCCAACACTTCACAGCACGAGCTGACGACAGCCATGCAGCACCTGTATATCGACCCCGAAGGGAAAACCTATCTCTAGATTCGTCCAATATATGTCAAGCCCTGGTAAGGTTTCTCGCGTATCATCGAATTAAACCACATGCTCCACCGCTTGTGCGGGCCCCCGTCAATTCCTTTGAGTTTCACCCTTGCGAGCATACTCCCCAGGCGGTACACTTAATGCGTTAGCTTCGGTACTGAGTGTAACCACCCACCACCTAGTGTACATCGTTTACTGTGCGGACTACCAGGGTATCTAAACCTGTTTGCTCCCCGCACCTTCGCGTCTCAGCGTCAGTACATGGCCAGACATTCGCCTTCGCCACCGGTGTTCTTCCAGATATCTACAGATTTCACCCCTACACCTGGAATTCCAATGTCCCCTCCTGTACTCTAGTATTACAGTTTCCAGCGCGTTCCCTCGGTTAAGCCGAGATCTTTCACGCCAGACTTGCAATACCGCCTGCACGCCCTTTACGCCCAATGATTCCGAACAACGCTTGCCCCCTACGTGTTACCGCGGCTGCTGGCACGTAGTTAGCCGGGGCTTATTCCGGGATTAACGTCATCAGTCTGTCATTTCCTACAAACCTTATTCCTCCTCCCGAAAAGAACTTTACAACCTCACGGCCTTCATCGTTCACGCGGCGTCGCTCCGTCAGACTTTCGTCCATTGCGGAAGATTCTTAGCTGCTGCCCCCCGTAGGAGTCTGGACCGTGTCTCAGTTCCAATGTGGCCGATCACCCTCTCAGGCCGGCTACCCATCATTGCCACGGTAGGCCTTTACCCTACCGTCTAGCTAATGGGACGCAGACTCATCCTCTTGCGACGCTTTGAGGCGCCTTTCCTTCTTCTATCTTGTGATAAAAGAGTATTATTTGGTATTACCCTATGTTTCCACAGGCTATTCCAAACAAGAGGGTAGATTATCCACGTGTTACTCACCCGTCCGCCGCTCTAGGCTAACCGAAGTTAGCTTACCGCTCGACTTGCATGCTTAAAACGCGCCGCCAGCGTTCGTTCTGAGCCAGGATCAAACTCTCCGTTATATAGTTATGGTCATAAAGACCATTAATAATTTAACAAAATCATTTAATTCCTGTCACTCGCTTACGAACATTAGCTTATTTCATCTTGTTCTATTTTGAATTGACAGAAAGCCCTAATGCTTTCTATAATTTGCTTTTTCCAACGACCAAAATAATGGTAATCAAAAAGCAATTTAACTTCTCTTCTCTTCTCTAATATTTATGTCAAAAACCTGCTTGAAAAAATCAAAAATTATTAACAAGCTTGTTGAAAATAACATGTATAAAAATTATAGTCAATAGCTATTTAATTTTTTATTGAAATTTTCCTCAAATTGCCGTTTAAATTACGTTGTATTAACGTTTTGTTTCAAACAACAAGACGGATATTACGAAAACTTTGAAATTTTGTCTAGTACTTTTTTTCATTTTTTTTATTTTTTTTTATACTTTTTAAATTGACCTTTTTATCATGTAATAAATAGGGAGAAAACAGATAAAAATATTAGCTATTTATTTATTTTTTTTCACTTTAATAGCATCTATTGTTTTGACAATAAAAGAGTATTGGATTTTTTATTATTATCTTACTAATTTTAAAAAAAAATACTCCCATAAGATTTCATATAAGAATATCATTGGGAGTAATTTTAATTTTATTTAGTATTACATGCTTAAGTGACTTAATATTTTACTTTTTTTAATTTGATATATGTAAGTAAAGAAAGATGCTATAGAGGCAAAGGCAGAAATATAAAATAAAACATTTAAAATTGTTTGAAGCAAAGGCAATACACTTAACGTTGAAAAACTTCTAAGTAATATTAAATATATTACACCTGCTACAGCAGAGATAGCATACAACACAGCCTTTGTTTTACCCCAAATGTTTGCAGGTAACGCTTTTCCTTCTCTCATCATAAGAGATCGAATAAAAGATTGTGCTAATTCTCTCCACAAAATTACTACAAAAGCAATTATTGGGAAGATATCCACACTCATTAAACAAACAAAATAGGTTAATCTTGCAAATGTATCTGCAAAAGGATCCATAACCTTTCCTAAATCTGTTACTAAATCTCTCTTTCTTGCAATTATCCCATCTAATAAATCAGTAGCTTCAATAGCAATAAATAACAATAAAACTAATACTGTAGAAAGAGTTTGCAGTGATGTATTGAACCACATAGGCAAATAAAAAGCTACAAAAAAGAGGGGTGTCATTATTAAACGCGCAAGTGTTAATCTATTTGGTAAATTCACAATTATCTCCTAATTAATCAAATATAACTTCTAACTTCTTCTCAAGGTACTGTGTGAAATAGTTCCCGTCAAGGTCTTTATTTGTTATTTGCTTTAGCACAACAGTTGGCGAATATATTCTACCTTTACTATGTACATTAACAGCCAACCATTTACTTATTTCACCAAGACCATCACTCTTGATTATATCACCAATTTCCCTATTTCCAAAATCTTGTTGGATTTTATCTAATATTTGAGCAGAATATAAGTTGCCTAAAGCGTAGGTTGGAAAGTATCCTATTAAGCCACTTGCCCAATGAACATCTTGTAAGCATCCATTACTTTCACAATCAACTTTTATTGAAAAATATTTCTCAAATAAGCTATTCCAAGCCTCAGGTAAATCTTCAACTTTTAAAGTTCCTTCTATCAATTGTTTTTCTAATTTATATCTTAAGATTATATGCAAATTATATGTTGCTTCATCTGCATTTACTCGTATATATGAAGGATTTACTTTATTGATTGCCTTTACAAAGTCCGTTTTTGAAACATTATTTAGTTGACTTGGAAATTTTGATTGTAAATCTTCATATCTATTATCCCAAAATGATGGATTTTTTAATATTACATTTTCCCAAAACCTACTTTGACTTTCATGAAGACCCATACTAGCACCTTCTCCTAAACTAGTTCCTTTTATCTCATTTATTGCAGAATTCATTTCATATAATGCATGTCCTCCTTCATGAATGGTAGAACATAGAGGATCACATAAATTAGGGTCAGTATATCTTGTAGTTATTCTAAAATCATCTCCACCAAGTGATATGGTAAATGGGTGTACAGCAATAGCCAAAGTACCCCTATCAAAATCAAAACCCATTTCTCTTAGTATTTGTTTTGAAAAATTTTCTTGTTTTTTTATATCAAAATCCTGATATAAAAAATCGGTTTTTACATCTTTATCTTTGTATTTTGCTACTAAAGGAACTAAACTTGTTTCTAATTGTTCAAAAATAGAATCCAATTGTTCACTTGTTATTCCTGGCTCATATTCATTTAATAAGACATCATATAAACTTTGATTAGGCTTTTTTAAATAATTAGCCTCTTCTCTTAAACATTCAATTACATTTTCAAGATATGGGGCAAAAAGTGCAAAATCATTTTTTTCTCTAGCTTCAACCCATTTCTCATAAGATGTAGTTAATATCTCTTGTTTTTTTTCTATATGTGATTCTGGTATTTTTAAAGCTTTTTGTAATTCTTTAAATCTTTCTCTAATTAAAGCTTTTTCATAATCACTTTCACCAAAACCTTCTTCATTTCCTTCACTTGCACCAAGGCGTTCTAATAAGCTTTTCATTTCATCGCTTGAAGCTATTTTATGAGCCTCTAAGGATGCCCAAGCTAATTGCTTAGATCTCTCTTGTGAAGCTTTTTTTGGAGCATTTACTTCCAAATCATATTCCAAAACTTGTGTTATATCATTTATCATTGATATTTTCTTATCTAAATCTTCAAGTTCTTTAAATAATTCTTTATTCATATTTTTATCCTTAAAAAAGGGTAACAATTAATGTCACCCTTTATTCAATCTTATAATTCAATTTGCTTTGAGTCGATTATATTATGAAGTTTTTTAACAAAAGCATCATAATCTCCCCAATGTTGTTGTTTACCAGTTCTAAGTCTTACAGACATTTCTTTGGATTCAACTTCTCTATTTCCTACAACTACCATATAAGGCACTTTTTCTTGTTGAGCTTCTTTAATTTTAGCTTTGAAGTGAGCTGTACTCAAATCTGCAGAGACTCTGAAGTTTTCACCTCTTAATTTCATTTCAAGCTCTTTACAATAATCAAAACAAGAATCATTGATTGGTATTATTCTTACTTGTTCAGGAGATAACCAAGGAGGGAAAGATCCTGCATAATGTTCTACTAATACACCAAAGAATCTTTCAATAGATCCAAGTAATGCTCTGTGAATCATGTATGGTCTCTTTTCCACACCATCTTTATCCACAAAAGTCATATCAAATCTATCAGGTAAGTTAAAGTCAAATTGAACTGTTGATAATTGCCATTGTCTTCCAACCGCATCTTTTATCTTTAAGTCAATTTTGGGACCATAGAAAGCTCCACCGCCTTCATCAACTTCATATTCAAGGCCTTCTTTTTCAATTGCTTGTTTAAGAGCTAATGTTGCAGCATCCCATCTCTCTACTTCACCAACACTTTTCTCTGGTTTTGTTGAAAGATATGCTTTTATTTCTTCAAATCCAAAGCTATGTAACATATGTAATGAAAATTTTAGAACAGTTTCAATTTCACTATCCATTTGTTCTGGAGTTACAATTAAATGTGCATCATCTTGAGTAAAGCCTCTTACTCTTAACAAGCCATGTAAAGCTCCTGCTTTTTCATATCTATAAACAGTACCAAGTTCAGCCCATCTAAATGGAAGTTCTCTATAGGAGTGTTTTGTGTTGTTATATATCATAATGTGGAATGGACAGTTCATAGGTTTTGCATAATAGTTTGCCTTATCCATTACCATCTCTGGATACATGCTATCTTTATAAAAATCTAAGTGACCACTAGTTTCCCAAAGCCAAGATTTTCCTACATGAGGTGTATATACCATCTCATATCCATTTTTATAGTGTTCAGCTCTCCAGAAATCTTCAATAGCTAATCTAATTCTAGCTCCTTTTGGATGCCAATAAACTAAACCAGGACCGGCTTCTTCATGCATTGAAAATAGATCTAAGTCTTTACCTAGTCTTCTATGATCTCTCTTTTCAATGTCTTCAAGTTTTTGTAGATATAATCTTAAATCTTTTTTGTTTGTCCAAGCTGTTCCATAAATACGAGTTAGCATTGGGTTTGATTCTTTACCTCTCCAATACGCACCTGCAATACTCATTAATTTAAAAGAATCACTTCTGAGTTCTTTTGTTGAGTGAACATGAGGCCCTCTACAAAGGTCAGTAAAATTGCCTTGATTATATAGTGAAACAACTTCATTTTCATCAATAGCATCTAAAAGCTCTAATTTATATTTTTGATCTTTGAATTTTTCCCTAGCTTCTTCTCTAGATACTTCAGTTCGAACAAATTCTTTATCGCTATTAATAATAGCTTTCATTTTTTCAGTTATTTCATCTAAATCTTCACTTAATAATTGTCTTGGCAATTCAAAGTCATAGTAAAAACCATTTTCTATTGAAGGTCCAATAGCAATTTGAGCTGTTGGAAACATTTCTAATACGGCTTCAGCCATAACATGAGCCATGGAGTGTCTAACTCTAGCTAATTTCTCTTCAGCACTTAATTTTTCTGCCATAATTTATTCTCCTATTTTAATAAACAAAAAAAGCTATTATGTCCTCACCTTTATAAATGATGACATAATTCATCAGTTACAAGGACGAAGGCATAATAGCTTCCGCGGTTCCACCTTGCTTCCTTTCCTAAAAAAAGAAAAGACGCTCAATTATTCTCATTACGTTGAGTATACGGTTTCCTTAATAGATTTTGGTTAATCGTTCAGGTCACAGCTCCAAAGGGGTTTTCTCAAAAGTGTTACTGAATATTTCACAGCCAAGAATATTCTCTCTCTAAGTACTTTCTCTTGATACTCGTCTTTATCATTGCCTTTAATAAAAATATGCTCTTTTTAATTTGAGATGTCAAGCAATAACTATTAATTAAAATAGTTTTTTTGCAATAACATCTGCAAGTTCTTCTAACAATTTAATTTCTTCATCTTTAAATCGACTAAAAGACTTTGAATCAATATCTAATACTGCAACCACTCTAGATTTTTTAATTAGTGGTATTACTAATTCACTACTAGTATCACTTTCACAAGCAATATGGTTTTCATATAGATTTACGTTATCAACATTTATAGTCTTTTTTGAAGTATAGGCATCTCCACAAACACCTTTAGTAAAAGGTATTATTTCGCATGCTATATTTCCTTGAAATGGGCCTAAGACTAAATTTGAATCTTTTTTTATATAGAACCCAATCCAAGAAATTTCAACTAATATACTTTTTAAAAAAGCAACTGCATTAGATAATGAACAATATCTACTCTCAATAGAGCCATCATAACTTTCTAATAATGCTTCTAATTCTTCTTTTTTGCCCATTAGAACCTCTTTGCTATAAAATATACGCAATTAAGATAATGGTCAATAAAGTCTCTCTTTTTTCATGGCTTTAGTAATCGCTTGTGTATTTCCATTTCTAAGTTTCATTGCAATTTTTGGTTTTACAATTGTTCCAGGTCCATTTATACAACCTCCATCACAAACCATAACTTCAACGAAATTACCTTTTGATGGAATTTTATCTATGACTTTTAACATTTTAAAGACTTTTTTATCTATTCCGTCAATGTTATAAGGTTTTACGATAGATGGATCTTCCATTCTTTTTATTACACAACCTTTAACACCTTCACTTATTGCAAAATCTCTACAATCTTCAAAGCTATGAGTGTCCCCTAAATCAGCCTCTTGAACTTCTTTAACATCTATATCTTTAGCAATAAACATTGATGCTAATTCACTAAAAGTAATAACACCATCTACAGTTTTAAGCTTAACAGCCTCTACTCTCTTAGCTAAACAAGGTCCAATAAATACAATTTTTGTGTTAGGATCTCTCTCTTTTACAAGTTGTGCTGTATAAGCCATTGGAGACAAAGTATCACTTTTTATTGCATTTAATTTTGGTAAATGTTTTTCAATTATTTCAACATAAGAGGGACAACAACTTGTGCTCATTAACTTATCCCCTCTTTTTATTCTGTGCTCTAATTCTTTAGCTTCATTTATACTAGTAAGTTCTGCACCTTCACTAACTTCAACAACATCATCAAAGCCAACCATTTTAATAGCTGTTTTAATTTGGCCTAAGGTTCCTGGAAATTGACCATCAATAGCTGGAGCTATAATAGCTGTAGTTCTTTCTTTTGATTGAAGTATTTGTAGAACTGGAAAAATACTACTTCTCTCAACTATTGCACCAAAGGGACAACTTCTTGAACATTTTCCACAACTTATACACTTTTTATAATCAATTTCAACAAAGCCTTTCTCATTTTTCTTTATTGCATCGACAGGACAAGAGCCTTCACATGGAACTAATCTATGTAAAACACTATTAAAAGGACATACTTCTTGGCATTTGCCACATCTTATACATTTTTCTTGTATAATAGAGGCTTTTCCATTTATAAATTCAATTGCATCTTTTGGACAGTTAGCTAAACAAGGTCTAGCATAACAACCACGACAAGCATCACTTATTAAATATTGATCTTGAGGACAGGCACTACATGCTGTACTTATAGTTGTTAAAACAGGTAAAGGTTTCATTTGTTTTGAAATAACTTCCCTATAATAATCACTTAGAGGTTTCATTTCATCATCATCTTTTTCAATATTGATTCCAAGAAAAGCTAATATTCTATAGCGAACCATTGCTCTCTCTTTGTATATGCAACATCTACTTGGATCTGTATCTTTTGGTATAATCCAAAATGGTATTTTATCAATATCTTCTTCTAATGTACCATTAAAAAAACATTTTAAAACTGTTGCATAAACTTTACTTTTTAAATGAGTAAATTGATTATTTATTTCTAGCATGGTAAACCTCAATTACTATTTTGTTTAATTTCTCAGGTGTCATATCACCATAAATCTTATCATTTATCATTACGAAAGGAGCACTTCCATTTTCATGCCCTTTACAAGCATTAAAACAAGAGATTCCTTCGATATCACATTTTTCAATTATTTCAGGGTCAATAAAGTCATTATATAAAAGCAAATCTGATCCACCTTGCACAAAGCATGAAGTTCCAACACATATCTTAATTTTAACTTTCTTATCCATAATTTTCCTCTCTTATTAAATATATTCTATCGAAGTTTCTTTTAAGTAATTTTCTTCTAAAGTTTTTCTTAGTCTTTCAATTAATGTTCTTCTTATTCCTATTTCTACAGGAATACTTGGATCTTGATGAGCTTCATTTATCTTTGTTCCAACTAAAAAATGAACTTGATCACTATCTAATATCAGTTCTATATATTTTTTAACTGCATCATTTGCTAATTCTACTAATGGTATTTTTTTCTCAAGAGTATAAACAACTTTTGATAAAGTCAGCATTCCCTCGGTAACCAAATCCATTCCATCCATAGTTGATGAAGGCGGTACATCTTTTGACCAAGTAGATAAATCGACTTTAATCTTTTTATTTAGGTGTTTAGAAACAATTAAAGCTGTAGTTCCACCTGAGATTATCTTTTTACCCTTAAAGTCTTTTATCTTTTGACAAAGCAAGTCATCAGATTCTTTTAAAAATGGAGGGCCTGTAACAATTAATGTTCTTCTAGGTTTTCTAATATAAATACAACAACAGGTGATATCATCTTTTGAAGCTAATCCATCTAAACTTAAGGCTTTATTGACTATTTGTTTTGTCAAAGCTCTACTACTAATTGAAGGACTATCTTTTAATATATCAGAAATATATTGCTTTACTCCATTTAATCTCCAACCTAAAGATCTTGACGCTCCAAGCCCTGCTTGAGTTACTCCATCACTAATTATTATAATTCTATCTCCAACTCTTAGATTAAAAACATTATGTACAATCTCTTCTTTTTTAAAAGCTTTTTCTCTATCTAATATTGTAACATCACCTTCCCAATCAATGTTAGTTGAATCTCTAAAAAATAATGCATGGGGATTATCATATTCTAAAAAATTAACTCTTATGTTTGAATTTAAAGCATTATATCTTATATCAGCTATTGAAAATGTGGAATAACTTATTTTTCTCTCTTTGCATACAGGTAAGGTATCCATAATTATATTTGCAGAATGCTTTAAATCCATTGGTGAAAAGCTTAATTTCTTTGCCATATTTGCAGTTAAAGAGGCAAGTACATTAGCCTTTACGCCAGAACCTAATCCATCACTTAATACAGCAACAATTTGATTTCTTTCTGGATTTCGTTTTTGTAAAAAGACATCACCTCCAATCTTTTGTCCAAATTTATAAATTTGACTATAATCTATGTCAATAAAAATATCTTTCATAAATCACCTTTATAAATTTCTTGAATTATTTTTTTCATCAGATGGAACATCAAAGGCTTCTATCAATGAATTTAATGTAATTTCTGTATCTGCAGCATTCTCACCTAATAAAGATGCAATTTGCTGTACTGTTTCTAAGCTCTTTTGGATTACTACTTCTGCTTTTTTAACTACTGTTTCTCTTCTAACTGTTGGACTTGTAATATCGTCAAATAATGCTCCAACTAGATTGTGTTTGTTTATTGAAAAAAAAGTCACTTTTAAAAACATGTCATTAAATTTAATTTTAACTTGTTTAGAAGCTTCTTTTTTAAATTGCTCTTGGAACTTATCTTCAAATGTTACAAATTGTTTAATTGAGATTCCCTTAATAGCTTCCAGAGATGCATTATCCATTTCATAATCAACATTAGCAAACAATTTAAAAAATTTAGCATTACAATCAATGATATTTAGATTTTCATCTACAATAACTACACCCATTGGGATAGTTCTTAAAAGAACATCCATCTTATTTTGTGCTTCCTTTCTCATTTTTGTAACGCACATTTCAATTTCAGCCATTCCATCTAAATATGCAACAGCCATATCTCTACAAGTTGAATATCCACATCCACCACAATTTATCTCATCTTCTGGATGTATTTTACCAAGCTCTCTTAATGCTTGTTTAATCTCTAATTCACTATAATTAGAATTATTAAAATGGATATCAGATTTTGTTGTTTTCTCAACTTTTAATATTTTATAACCTTGATCAACTACTTTGTTTATAAAATCTTGAGGGGGTGTAAATAAATTATCTTGATGTAATCTTTCTCTAGTATATCCTGTCGTTATGAATTTTTTATTTGAAAGAGCTACTGTTTTTTTTGTTGAAGGTCCATTTATACAACCACCTTCACAGCTTAGCAATTCTAAAAATTGATTATTTTCACTATTAACTAAATTATCTAATGTAGACTTAATTGCTAAATTACCTGAAATTGCAATTGAATTTTCTTGAAAGAAATCTTGTCCACCTTCAAAAGAAGCTATCATGCCCCCTTCAACACTGTAAGCTGAAGTAACTGATGCTTTTGCAGGTACATATGGTGGAATTTCTTCTTCTTGAATAAATAGTTTATTATTTATATTTTCTAAATCTAAATTTTCTTCTTCAAGCCAAAGTCTCAATTCTTCAAAAGTTAGAGAAAAATTAGGATACCCTGGCCATTCATCAGCTTCCCATTTTTTTGCAATACATGGACCAACAAATACAATACCAACATCTTCACCATATAATTCTCTTAAATATGCACAATGTAGTTGAAGAGGAGATGGAATTGGAGCTAATTGATCTTCAAGAGTTGTATAATATTTTTTAACTAATTGAACAACAGATGGACATGCTGTTGATATCCATGGTGTTTTTATATCACGAGCTCTATATTCATCAACAGTCGCACTAACAAGAGATGCGCCTATTGCTGTTTCACTAATATAATCAAAACCTAATTTTTTTAAAGCAACTAAAAGAGCAGCTTCTCTATCTACAAATTCACTGCTATGAGAGGGTGCAATTGAACATACAATTTTACGATTACTTTTCATAAACAATTGTACTCTAGCTAAATCTTTTCTTACTTTTTTTGCAGAAGCTGGACAAACATCAACACAAATACCACAATAAGTACATCTGTCGTGAATAACAACAGCATTGCCTTCTTTTACTTGTATTGCTTTGGTTGGACATGCTCTAACGCATTTATAGCAATCCCTACATTGGGTTAATTCTGTATAAATTGGATGAATCATTTTTGCCTCAACTATTATTTTATTAATTCTTCTCGAATTAAGTCGATAACGCATTCGGCCTTTATATTTTCATAATCTTTATTGTTTACTCTAACAATGGGCCCTGAACTACATCTACCTAAACATAAATGCCCTTCAATCTCAACATCATTTTCAACGTTGTTCTCTTTCACAAAGTTTTCTAACAACTCTAAGGTTTTAGAATTTCCCCTTGAAAAACAAGAACTTCCCATACAAAGTTCAACTTTTACTTTCGCCATATTTAACCCCATGCTCTAATTTTATAATACTTTTTTTATAAGGGGTCAAGCAAAAAGAAAAGATAAAACCTTTTTTCAAAAAAATATTAGACAAGCGTGGGGTTTTAATAGCAAAAATCTATTATATTTCATATATAACAAGAAGTAAGTAATATTAATTTACTATTCATGCAATTTAATGTGAATTAAATCATATTAATTTTATTTACCATAGATCCATATCAGATTTATCTTTATCATTTAAGATATTAGATCTTAGTTTTGCAGAAAGAACGGCAAACTGAGTAGCTAAGTCTGTTCTTTGGACTGCAATGTTTTCAGGTAAAGTTAAATCCTTAGGGACAAAACTCCAAATAGCTTGGATGCCACATTTAACAAGTAGTTGAGCACATGTTTGAGCTTGTGAAGCTGGAACTGTTAAAATAGCTATACTAATACCATTTAATAAAACATATTCTTCAAGTTCTGTTAGAGGCTTTACACAAATATTTCCAATTGTTTTTCCAACAACCTCTTCTTTCTTATCGAAAGCAGCAACTATTCTAAGTCCATATGTTTCAAAACCTTTATAACCTATTAAGGCTGAACCTAAGTTACCAGCACCAATTATAATTGCATCGGTGGAATTATTCCAACCAAGAGATTCTATTAAAGCTTTTAATAACTCATCAATATGGAAACCAACTTTGGGTTTACCCTCAATACCTGAAAAAGCTAAATCTTTTCTAACTTGTATTGGGTTTAATCTTAAGTCATTTGCAAGGCTAGTTGCACTTACACTTTCAAGTCCATTTTCTTTATACTGCTTTATTAAACGGATATAAGATGGGAATCTTTTTATTGTTGGAATTGGTATTTTATGTTTCATTTTTACCCCTTATTAAATAATCTTCTATTTCATCTATAACGAAAGGAGGAGTTGATGTACCTGTGGCAAGCCCAATTACATCGTATTTAAACAAATGCAAAGGCACCTCCTCTTTATTGCTAACTAAATATGTTTCAACACCTTGGTTTATACAATAATTATATATACCTCTAGTATTAGAACTATTCTTTCCTCCTATAACAATTATGCAATTGCATTGCTTTGCTAGTTTAGCAACTGCATTCCTCCTTCTTTGATTACTATTACATAATTCATTCGCAAATTCAATTTTTATATTATTTTTTGTTGCAAAATTTTTTAAAGCTGTAAAAATATCACGACTCATTCCACTTGGAAAAGTAGATTGCATTACAACAAATAAATCATGATCAGCTGGTATATTTATTATATCCTCAACTTCACTAATGATTAATTTTTCATTAGGGGTTTCTACATTTTTTAAGGCAATTGACTCAGGATGATTTTGTCCTCCAATTACAACAATTGTTGAATTGTTAGGAGCTCTTTCCACAAGAAGTTGTTCCTTAAGTACGATTGGGCAAGTTGAATCATAAATATAAAAGTTTTTATCTAAAAACTTTCTACGAGTATTGTCACTTACACCATGAGCTCTCAAAACAATTATTCCTGGCTCAACTATATCAGCATCTGATTCCTCTACAATCTCCACGCCTTTTTCTTGCATTTTATTAACTATTTGAGGATTATGTACTACATGCCCTAGAGAATATACTTTTAAATTAAGTTCTTCTCCTAGTTTTATTGCTTCATTAACAATTGAGATTGCTCTAGCGACGCCTTTACAATACCCAATTACTTCAGATCGAATTACTTTCATATATACCTCAAACTCATTATAAATTAAAACTGTATCTTTTAAAAGAGAAAAAAAGTCGCAAGAAAGTTTCTTGCGACTTATATTTGTTTATTCAATAATATTATTTTTTCTTAATCTTTTCTTGAACATGTTCACCGCCGCTTATCCAGAATAGGAATGAAGGGGCAATAAAGTTTGAAGAATAAGTACCAATAATGATACCAAAGATAAGATTTATAGCAAACAATTTAATTGTTCCTGTTGCAAATATAGCAAGAGGTAATACAGCTAATACTGTTGTTACACTTGAGATAATTGTACGGGTCAATGATTGTGTTACACTATGTTCAATAACATCTTTGAAAGGTTTATCTTTCATTAAACCACTATTTTCACGAATTCTATCAAAAATAACAATTGTTGCATTTAAAGAATAACCAATAATAGTTAATACTGCTGCAATTGTAGTACTTGAAACTTCAAATCTAAATAATGCAATAAAACCTAACAACAATAACACATCGTGTGTTAGAGCAATTAATGAAGATACAGCGTAAGCAATTCTGAATCTAATCCAAATATAGAACAAGATTAATACCATAGCTACCAATACTGCTAGCAATGAGCCATAAATTAATGTTTGACTAAATCTTGGACCAACGAAATTACTTTCTAATACTACAAAACCATCTCCAAAAGCATTTTCAAAATCATTTGAAACTGCGTTTTCCATACTGTCTTGAGTATCACCATCATTTGTTCCAAGTTTAATTTGGAAAATTTGATTTTCTTCATCACCTACGGTTTGAACTTGTACATTACCTAAATCAGATAAAGCTTCTCTAATTTCATCAATTGATACATCACCAGTAGTTGCAAAGTTAATATTTGTTACATCAGCTGATAATGTTGCAGGAAAGCCGTAACCAGAAAGCATTTGCTCTGAATCATAGCTTTTATTTACAACTTCACTTTTTACACCATCAATTGTCTCAAGAGCTGCAGCTAAATCTGCTGTGCTAGGATATTCTTCGCTAGTAAATGTAAATGTACTAACTCCGCTCTCACCTCTCTCTTCAACAATTAAACTTCCATTATCTACAGAAACTTCTATATCTTCAGTTCCTTCATATGTTAAAGCTAATCCAACAGGTGCTACTTGAATTCTTTGACTTAATCCGCTTTCAAAATCAATGCCAGTATTAAAACCACCATTTAAAATTAAGGACCCCATACCAACAACTAATAAAATAATTGAGAATGTTAGTGCTATAAAACGCACTTTAATAACAGGAAGATTCTTTTTCATTATTTTTTCCTCCAGGTTATATGTAATTTGGCCCCTTCACGATCTGTGATAGCGGTATCGAAAATTAAATGTGATACAAATAAAGCAGTAAACAATGAACTTACAATACCAATTGCTAAGGTATTAGCAAATCCTTTAACAGAACTTGAACCTAATTGAGATAGAACTAGTGCTGCAATAATTGTTGTGATATTAGCATCCATAATTGTCCAAAAAGCCTTACCAAACCCTGTTTTTACTGATACTTGGGAACTTTTCCCAAATCTTAATTCTTCTTTAATACGTTCAAAGATAATTACATTTGCATCAACGGCCATACCTAATGTTAATATTAAACCTGCGATAGATGTTAATGTTAAGGTAAATTTAAAGGCAGAAAGAACAGCAAGCATAATAACTAAGTTTAATACCAATGCTAAATTAGCAACTAAACCACTTAAGCCGTAATAAATAAACATAAATACAACAACTAAAGCTAAACCTAAAGCAATAGCTTTTAATCCAGCAGCTACAGCATCTTCACCTAAAGTTGCACCAACAGCTTGTTGACTTGAAACAACTAACTCAATTGGAAGAGCAGCAGTTCTAAGAACTATAGCTAAATCAGAAGCTTCTTCTTGGCTAAATCCTGAAATTTGAACATCTTGTCTAATGGCTTCATTAATTGTAGCAACAGATTTTACTTTACCATCCATTACAACAGCCATTGAGTCACCTACATGTGTTGAAGTGAATTTATAGAAAGCATCACCACCACTTGCATCTAAATGGAAATTAACAACAGGTTGTGCAGTAATTGAATTTGTACCAGTTTGTGCACTTTCTAAGTGAATTCCATCAAGACCAATTTCTGAATCTAAAACTACAAAACTTTGTAATTCGTCAATTCCATATGAATCTTTTACATAATAACCTGCAGCGATTTTACCAGCTGGAAGGAAATCAGGTTGTTTGATTTCTCCACCATCTGTATAAACTTCAGAAGGATTTTCTTCGAAATATGTATTTAATTCAGTAGTTAAAGACTGATCTACTATTTGGAATAATAAAGAACCTTTACCTTGTAAGAATGAATTTACTCTTTCAGGATCTGCTGCACCAGGAATTTCAACTAATATTTGATCATTTCCTTGTAATCTGATTTCAGGTTCACTAACACCAAATTGGTCAATACGATTTTCAAGTATTTCAATATCTTGAAGCACTAATGCGTTAACTTCACTAGCACTTGCAGTTTTTCCAGCTTTTTCATTATATGAATCAACATCAGCATCTAATAAAATGCTCATACCACCACGTAAATCTAAGCCTAATTGTAATACACTGTCGCTTAAGTTTTTAACTTCTAATAAAGATGATCTATAATGTTTTTCAATTGCATCAAACATTGCTTGTTCATTATAGAAACCAGCACAAAGACTCTCAATTGTCCAAGAGGAAGGAGTATCCTTACTCATATCTTTATAGTTATCTTTTGCAATAGATTTTAGATAAGAGTACTCTGCTGGAACATCAGAAGAGGGATTACTTGTAACTAAGCTCTTAATTGCTTTTAGCTCTCGAGTAGCCTGTCCACGTGCATACTCTCTAATTTGCTCATTTGAGCCACTTGCGAGATCTTTTGTTTCCTGAGGTACGATTGTATACCACTTAATAGTTGGATATAAGAAGTAACCGCACATTAGTAAAACCAAAAGAACTATGATCAATCGATCACGTTTTTTCATAACATTCTCCAATAGTAACTTATGTGATATTTTATTTTTCTATTTTACTTTCGGCTGCGTCTTTCTTATCTGTAGCCTCAGTTTTAGTTTCTTCTGTTGTTGCTTCTACTTCTTTTTTAGCGTTTTTAGTTTTTGCTTTATTTTTTGCAGAAGCTTTTGAAGCGCCTTTCTTTGATACGACACTACTAATAGCTGATTTAGTAAATTCAATTCTAGAATTATCATCAACTTTAATAACAACTGTTTGTTCTCTAATTGCTACAACAGTACCATGAATCCCACCGATTGTAACAATTTTATCCCCTTTTGCAACAGAAGCAAGCATTTCTTTAGCTTCCTTATCACGCTTTCTTTGAGGACGAATAATTAAAAAATAAATAATTACAATTATTAAACCAAAAGTAATAATTGATGTCGCCATTGACCCGGTCTGAGAAGCACCTGTTTGAGTTGCAGTTGTTCCCATTAATGCTAATAATGAATTCATTGAATAAACCACCTTTAAAATGCATAATTAATAATATTATGTCTAAAACTTCCATTAGATATTAAAATTATTGAATAAATTCAAATACCAATGCAAAATAAAATAACATGTTAAGTTAATTATAGTCAAGTTTTAAGTTTTGTCTATGGGAATATAATATATAGGACTTCGTTTTACGAAGCCCTATTATCATATAATATGGTTGAAAATTACATCATGCCGCCCATGCCGCCCATGCCGCCACCTGCTGGAGGTGCCATTGGAGCTTCTGGTTCAGGAATATCTGTAATTGCACATTCTGTTGTCAAAATTAATTGAGCAATAGATGCAGCATTTTGTAATGCACAACGAGTTACTTTCATAGGATCGATAATACCATTATCTACCATATTTACCCATTGCATTACATTTGCATCAAAGCCAACGCCTTTTTTATTATTCTTACACTTATCTGCAATAATTGATCCATCAAGACCTGCATTTTGAGCAATTTGACGAATTGGTTCTTCTAATGCTCTTCTAACAATTTTATAACCAATTTTTTCATCTTCAGTTAAGCTATCAAGATTTTTCTTTTCAAGAGCAATAACAGCTTGAACAAGAGCAACACCACCACCTGGGATAACGCCTTCTTCAATAGCTGCACGAGTTGCACTTAATGCATCTTCAACTCTATGTTTCTTTTCTTTTAGCTCTACTTCAGTAGCTGCACCAACATTAATTACTGCAACACCACCTGCAAGTTTAGCAAGTCTTTCTTGAAGTTTTTCTTTATCATAATCACTAGTTGATTCAATAATTTGTGCTTTAATTTGAGCAGTTCTTTCATCAATATCGCTCTTTTTACCAGCGCCATTGATGATAGTAGTATTTTCTTTATCTACTTTAACGTTTTTAGCTCTACCTAGCATTGAAATTTCAGCTTTTTCTAAAGTTAAGCCAATTTCTTCACTAATTACTTCACCACCAGTTAATACTGCGATATCTTCAAGCATTGCTTTTCTTCTATCTCCAAAACCAGGAGCCTTAACAGCAACAACATTTAAAATACCTCTAACAGAGTTAACAACTAAAGTAGCTAAAGCTTCGCTTTCAACATCTTCAGCAATAATTAATAAAGGTTTATTTGTTTGAGCAATCTTTTCTAAAATTGGTAATAATTCTTTCATATTAGAAATTTTCTTATCGTAAATAAGAATGAATGGATCTTCTAATACACTTGTCATTGTTTCTCTGTTGTTACAGAAATATGCACTTAAATAACCTCTATCAAATTGCATACCTTCAACAAAGTCAGTTGTAGTTTCAAAAGTCTTTGATTCTTCAACAGTGATAACACCATCTTTACCAACTTTTTCCATTGCATTTGAAATTTCATCACCAATAGTTCTATCGTTATTTGCACTAATTGTAGCAACTTGAGCGATTTCTTCTTTATCTTTTATTGATTTTGACATTTTCTTGATTTCAGCAACTGCATCTTCAACTGCTTTATCAATACCACGTCTAATTCCCATTGGGTTTACACCAGAGGCTACACTTTTCATACCTTCTTTAGTAATAGACCATGCTAATACTGTAGCAGTAGTTGTTCCATCTCCAGCTACATCATTTGTTTTAGTTGCAACTTCTTTAAGTAATTGTGCACCCATATTTTCAAATGGATCTTCGAGTTCAATTTCACGAGCTACTGATACCCCATCTTTAGTTACAGTTGGAGCCCCAAATTTTTTATCTAATAATACAAGGCGACCTTTTGGGCCTAAAGTTGTCATAACTGCACGAGAAATTTTCTCAACACCATTTACTAAAGACTTTCTCGATTCTTCACTAAATTGTAGTTGTTTAGCCATTTCATTTTCCTCTCTTCAAATTCAATTATTTAAAGTTAATTTAATAGCAAAAAGCTATCTATAAAAAAATACAAATAAATTTATCAATAAGCAAGTCTATATCTAATATTTTTTTTTCGTTTTAATTATCTAATCAATAAATAGAATATTGTAGCAAAACCTACACTAAACAAATTACTAATAAAATTAACTTTATCGTTATTAATTATTCTAAATCCCCTAGACAAGGGTAATTTTTTTCCATCTAAATATTCTTTTTCTACAATTCTATCAGATTTCTTATCATAATAGTGTGCTTGAATTGTAATTCCTAAAACACTATCAACAATACAGCCTACAAATCCAGCTAAAGTTATTACTGCTATATAAGAGACTGTAGCTAATGCAGGTTTATAATATACAGAATACCATAAAACTGCAATCAAAAAAGAACCAATTAAAGCAGCTAAAGTCCCCATAAGAGAAACACCACCGGATAAACCTGGTTTTAAAGGTCTTCCAGTTAGTATAGATACAACAGGAGATCTAGTTAATAATCCAACCTCACCTGCAAAAGTATCACTTACAGCTTCTGCAACACTTGCTCCAAACATTATTAAAATTAAGGGATTTTGATACAACAAATATATACAAGCTAAAATAAAACCAATTCCTCCATTTGCTACAACTTGTGCAAAATCTCTTTTACCTGATTTTTCTTGTATTTCTTCAGCCTCTTCATAAAGTTCGTTTCTTTTATTTAATTTTGCTAGAACAGCAGCACCAACTATAAAAAATAAATAAATAGCTAAACCGCCAAATCCAAAAGCTAAGATTATCGCTAAACCTAATAAAAAAGCACCAATAGTGCCTCCTACGTTCAATTGTTTTAATGCTAATGCTAAAATTGATAAAACTAATAATAGTGCTACAATCCAAATTATATAATAATCTAAAGAAAGAAAGAATTTATCAACTAATGATGCAACAGAACTTTGATCAGAACTATTTAAAAACCTGCTCATTAAACTAACCCCCCAGCTATTAATGCGCTTATTATTGGAACACTTATATTATCTAAGCCTAATGGTGTTATAACTTCAACTAGTGTAGCAACGATACTAACAATTATTGAAGAAATTATTATTTGAGATAATAATAAATCACTCATTATAATTAAAATTATAAAACTGCAAAGAAAACAAACTATAGCCATAACACAGCTACCTAAATAAGTTTTTCCTCCAGTTGGTAATGGTATCTTTTTTTTACCGAATTTGCTTCCAAAAAGAGCAGCAAATCCATCACCATACCCCATGCAAAAAACACCAATGGTAGCAGCACTTAAACTTAAAGCTCCTAAATATGAATATATTATTAGTATTATCAACGAAAATGGATAATATACAAGCCCATAGTTTCGTATCCGGCTTGGACACCCTATGTATTTGCCAAATTGAGGATAAAATACGAATACAGAATCTACAAATAAAAACACAATAGGTCCAATTAGTGCAAAAAGAGGATCTTGTATATAAAAAATAAGAATTAACCACCAATTAGCTGATAATATATGAATGAGTTTTCTAACGGTTTCATCACTAACATTAGTTTTTCTCTTTATCATAATTGAAAAAGAAAGAACAATTCCTATATAGATAATTGAAATAAATAGACCAATACAATTAATATTCATAATGAAATAATGCCCACTAGACATTAATTTATCAAGACATAGAACTCTGTTTTTATACTTAAAAACTATTGTTTGTTTCTAAATTATATATTTTTAAGTTATTTTCCTTGTTTTTAAAATTTTTTATTCTACAATATTTTTTTTTATAGAACATATATAACTTGTTTTTTTCAAATAATTATTGTATATTTATACGGTACAATTGCATAGTATTATAAGGAGTCCATAATGCGAGAACGCCATACTAGACTAAATCTTGTTAAAGAATTAATAAAAAACAATAGAATTGATAACCAAGACACATTATTAGAAATGTTAAAGAAAGAAGGTTATTCTGTTACCCAAGCTACTCTATCAAGAGATTTAAAAATGCTAAAGGTAGGAAAAATATCCGATGGATGGTCTGGTTACTACTATGCTTTACCTGAAAATGATTTAATCAGTGAATCTGAAAAAAGTTATATACAAGATGTAAGACGTGGTATTTTATCAATAGAATTTAGTGGAAACTTTGGTGTAATAAAAACTAGAAGTGGTCATGCAAACAGTGTAGCTATTGCACTTGATGTTCTTGCTATACCTGAAATATTAGGAACTTTAGCAGGGGATGATACTATTTTTGTTATACTTAGAGAAGGTATGAGTAAAGAAGACTTACAAGAAAGTTTTAAAAACCGAATTCCCGATATCCAAGAATAAATTTTGAAGGCTTTGATTTATTTCAAAGCCTTTTTTCTTGAACTTTTTTCAATCAATAAATAAGATACTCACAAGGAGACCAACATGGAATATAAAAATTTAACAAAGCTCACATCTTTTGAAAAGCTATCAAAAGTACAACCTTTCGATGTAAAGAAAGGGTTAAACAAAAGTAGAATTGAAAAGTATCAAGTTAAAAATGCAGATAACTTAACTTACTCTTTTGCAACCATGCCTATCAGTGAAGAACATCTTGAAATCTTTCAAGAATTTACAAAAGAACAATCATTAATTGAAAAATATAAAAGCTTATTATCTGGAGAGAGAATAAACACTGGTGAAAATAGAGCTGTTTTACATCAATTAACAAGAGGCCAATTATTGGACGATGTTGTAGTTGATGGTGAAAACAAAGGCGATTTTTATAAATCTCAATTGATGAGAATCAAAGAATTTTCAACAAAAGTTAGAGAAGGCAAAATTGTTGGATCTACTAATAAAGAATTTAAAACAGTAGTACAAATCGGTATTGGTGGAAGTGATTTAGGTCCAAGAGCATTATATCTAGCCCTTAAAGGTTATGTTTTATCTCAAGGTAAAAAAGTTATTGATGCCAAATTTATTAGTAATGTTGACCCTGATGATGTTAGTGATGTAATTAAAGATATTGATTTTGAATCTACTTTATTCGTTCTCGTTTCAAAAAGTGGAACAACTCAAGAAACATTAACTAACAGAGACCTAGTCTTTGATGTCTTAAAATCATGTAACATTGAAGGCTTTGACCCAAGCAAACATATGATTGCCGTTACTAGCAAAACAAGTCCTTTAGCAAATAGTAAACAAGTTTTAGATGCTTTCTATATTGATGATTATATTGGTGGTCGTTACAGTTCAACTAGTGCAGTTGGTGGAGCAATTTTATCTATTGCTTTAGGCTATGATACTTTTAGTAAACTTTTACAAGGGGCAAATGAGTCTGATAAAAATGCTTTAAATGAAAATGTACTAGAAAACGCAGCTTTACTTGATGCATTTATTGGAATGTATTTAAGAAATGTTCTAAACCTTGAATCAACAGCTGTTTTACCTTATTCACAAGCTCTATCAAGATTCCCAGCTCACCTTCAACAACTTGATATGGAAAGTAATGGTAAACATGTTAATAGATATGGAGATGAAATAGACTACAAAACTGGCCCAATTATTTTTGGAGAACCTGGAACAAACGGCCAACATTCATTCTATCAATTATTACATCAAGGTACTGATACTATTCCACTACAATTTGTAGGATTTAAAAAGAGTCAATTCGAAAAAGATATTGTAGTTGATGGTTCAACTAGCCAAGAAAAACTTAATGCTAATCTAACAGCTCAAATTGTTGCTTTTGCTGTTGGTAAAGATGATTCTAACTCTAACAAGGTTTTTGAAGGAAATAGATATTCTTCTCTTCTAACTGCAGAACAACTAACTCCAAAAGTTCTTGGGGCTCTATTAGCTCATTTTGAAAACAAGGTTATGTTCCAAGGATTTATGTGGAACTTAAACTCTTTCGACCAAGAAGGTGTTCAACTTGGTAAGGTTTTAGCTAAAAAAGTATTAAACGGATGTGAAGGTGATGAATTATTACTTTCTTATTCAGCTCTATTATAAAAAAATCTTATAATACTGTAGGCTATACCAGTTTTGGTATAGCCTATTTTTTTATCTAATAATCTAATAATTAAAAATTACAAGTATTATTAAATATTTTAAAGCATTCCATTTATTAATAATTTTAAATATAGACATTCAGAATAACTTTCTATAGTTAGTATAGTAACTTATGTCATTATTTAACAAATCTTCATTATTTATGTGTTAATTTAATGTATTTTATGTTGTTTATGTGAAGAATTTATCTTATAATAATTTGAATTGTGAACAAAAAAGGAGCTTATTGTGAAAAATAAAAAATTCATTTCATGTTTGTTAATATTAGGTCTTTTCTTCGCTACAAATGTCTTTGCTATAGACAACCATCAAAGAATTAATAGTGTAGATAGTGACATCTATGAAGGAATTAGAGATTTATATTTATCTCAATCATTAGCACTACCATCAGCTGCAGCTCCTTATTCAGATGCTGAATTAATTATGATGCTTGATTTATTAGACCCAAATAAATTTAGTACTGTAGATAAGGATATATATAACTATGTTTTAGAGAGTCTTGAATTGTCTCAAAAAAACACAAATGATTATGGAAAAATTGATTGGGGTGTTGATTTTAATTTAGAAGGATATGTCCATTCAAATACTGAGGATTTTCAAAGACGTGAAAATTTTCAATATGATTTTCAAGATGCTGAGCCTTTAATCAATATTGGAGTTGAAGCTTGGGATACTACTAATTTTTATGGTTTAGGGAATTTCTCCATTGGAAACAACTATTCTTTAAAAAACGCTTTTGGATCAACTAACTTAACCACTAACGTTGTTGCACTTCCACCCAATGATATTCAAGATTTAGATATGAATATGCCATACAGAGCTTTTATTGCTTTTGGTAATGATACAAACTCTCTTTCTATCGGTAGAGATAGAGTAAAATGGGGAAATGGTGTTGCCTCTAATCTATTAATTGGAGATAACCTTCCCTATTTAGATCAACTAAAATACACAAACTTTTCAAACCAGTTTAAATATACTTTCTTAACAGCTTTCTTCCCACACCCAAATAACTATATAAATGATGGTAGTACTAGTGATGGTGATCCAACAACTGGTCTTGGACAAGGAGATGAGGTTCAAGGAACTTATGCTCTAATTGCTCATAGAGGAGAAGGTAGATTATTTAATAATAAAGTGGGCATCGCACTTTCTGAAACTATTATGTACTCATCTTTAGATAATGTTTTAGATTTAAGATATTTATCTCCTACTGCACTATTCCATGACTATTATATAAGAGCTAATGCTAATTCAATGGCTGCTTTTGAAATTGATTATACTCCATTTAAAAACTTCAACATTTACGCTCAAATGGTAGTTGACGAGTTTGCTCTTCCAGGAGAACCTGTTCCAGGCTCTAGTTCTTCAGGAGCACACCCAAATGCTTTTGGTTATTTAGCTGGAGTTAGATATAACTACGATGTACTAAATGAATTTAAGGGTAGTACTAGTTTAGAATTTGCATTTACAGATCCTTATTTATATCTAAGAGGTGATGGAACTACCGATGATGATCAATTAGCAGGAAATTATGGAATAAACTATGTTGTAGCATTTAGAGAATTCTCACCTGCGATAGATGGTGGCAATACATGGTACCACAGTGAATTCCTAGGTTATAAATATGGTGGTGATGCTATTGTAGTTAATCTAAATTCTACTGTTAAAAAATATGGTAAATGGAATGTAGAAGCAAACCTTTTCTATATGCTTCATGGAACTTTTGACAAATTTACTACTTGGAAGGAAATTGACTCTTCAGATGATGAGAGTACTTACACGACACCAACTACAGACCATAGTAAGAATGATAACCATAATAATGATTCAACAAACAGAGAAGCCTCTTCACTTATCTCTAATAGAGATTCTGTTTCAAGAACCTTGGTTTTAGGAGCTAGTGCAAGTTACGATATTAGTGAAAATCTCAATATCTTTGCTCAATTAGATTATATAAATATTAAAAACTACCAAAATGTTTCTGGAGAAAATACTTCAGATGTACAATTAGTATTAAGCTTTTCATACAGCATATAGAGAGAATTAATGAAAAAATTTATACTTTCCTTTTTAATAATGGCAATATCTGTTAATCTTTTTGCTAAAGATCAACAGATATTGCCTCTTGAAAACGATATATACGATTATATTGATTATGTTTATATACTTGATTCAAAAATCCCTCCAACTTCTGCGAAGCCATATTCTATAGGGCAGATGAAAGTATATCTAAATGAAATTGACTATAATTCTTTAAATAAAACAGCAAGAAAATACTATAATTTTATTTTAGAAGAATTAAATAAAGAAGATTTAGATATAAAATTAGATAATTATTCTTCTATAGATGTGGAAGCAACTAGTGGGTTAGAAATGTATTCACATACAAACACAGTAGATACTACTACATTTAGAGATTGGGTTTATGATCAAGAAGATAGAATTCCTTTATTAAAACTAAATCTTAAATTATCTGTTGATGATATATTTTTTACTACTAGTGAATTACAATATATGCAAGGTAAGTATGAACCTAGTGATTCTTCTAACTACTACGTAGAAGATGAGGACTTTTATGATACTTATACCGATGGACAAAGTTTTGGTGCAATAGCAACTTACACAGACAGTATTACATATAGCACTAAAGCAGAACAATATACAAAAGCTTTCTCAACAAATATTCCTAGTGCTAGTAAATATATTGATTTTGATACTCCTAAAAGAGCTATTATATCTGTGGGAGGAAAAAATATTAACTTCAATTATTCAAGAGATAAAATAAATTGGGGAAATAGTATTTTAGGGAATTTTATTTATGATGATCATATAAAACACAATTTTCTTAATCTAAAAGTCTATTCTTCTAATTTTAATATAAATAACACAGTTGCTTTCTTAAACACTAAAACTTCAAGCGGAGAAGATCCAGATGATAAAATAAAAATGTTTTTAGCACATAGATTAGAATTTATGCCTTTAGATTTCTTCAGGTTTGCTGTAAGTGAAAATGTTATGTATGTAGATGATAAATCTAATTTCTTATATTTTAACCCTTCATATATTTATCACAATATTAATATGAGAGGAATGTTTAATGCAATTGCATCACTTGAAACTGAAGTTCTATTGTTTAATAGAGTTAATTGGTATTCTCAATTTGTATTAGACCAAGCAAGAGCCCCTAATGAAGACGATAGTCAATCAGGAGCTTGGGGGTTATCTAGCGGTTTAAACTATATAATACCTGTAAAGGAAGATATCTTATCTTTATCTGTAGAAGGACTTTATACTCTTCCATGTTTATACAGAAGAGATATTGTCGATTTTATAGTATTTGATAGAACATTTGTTATAAATCAAAGTTATGTAATTGAACCAACCTTTATTGGGTATGAAGAAGGTGGAGATACTGTGGCTTTTAAAATACAAGCAGAATACGATAAATTAAATAAATTCAAGGCCTTGTTATATTATTCGCTTACCCTAAAAGGTGAGGTTGATATATTTACTCCTCTTCATGAGGAAAATGATGGATCTTATACTAATGATGGTAAGCCTAATTATGGAGAGCAGATTTTTAAAAATGGCGTTTATTCTGCTAAACATATTATTCACTCAGCCCTAAATTACACAATGTATAATAATAACAATCTTAATATTTCAAATATAACAACACTTTCTTATATTTATTATCAACAATTTAAACCAACATCTGATACTTATAATGATTTTCAATTTAGTACTGGAATAAAGATTAAATATTAGAAATTTTGAATGGGCAAAAAAGATCCTCAGTAGACTAAAAGGAGGTAAAAGCCTACCGAGGCAAAACAAAAGGAGGTTGAAGAGAAAATTCAACAAAGAATTTTTAACTCTCTTACAAGGCGAAAGATACCTAAATTCCGCTTTTTATTCAACCCCTTTTTTTCAAAAAAATGCTTATTAATCATTTTCTAACTATTTTTTTGCCATATACCTAAGGTCA
This sequence comes from Pleomorphochaeta sp., assembly GCA_028532815.1. Classification (GTDB taxonomy): domain Bacteria; phylum Spirochaetota; class Spirochaetia; order Sphaerochaetales; family Sphaerochaetaceae; genus Pleomorphochaeta. The sequence goes on along the minus strand of JAQQAS010000061.1, from coordinate 25,887 downwards.
ATTAATCAATACTTTTATCATTTTTCATTGAAAATGGCTGTCTTGTATTCTCAATAACGTCTCTCCATAGACTTCCTTCTACATCAACATGATTTCTTTTACAAACAGCTTGTTTAATAGGGATATGAACGAATCTATTATTGATTTGAGAGATTAAACACTGAGTTTTTCCTGCCATAGCAGCATGTGCTGCATGAGCTCCAAGTCTAGCACAGTATATTGAATCAAAAGAATTAGCAGGTGCACTTCTAATTATATAAGAAGGGTCAATATATTTAATATTTACCTCAATTCCTTCTTCATCAAAATATTTTTTAATTTCACTCTTTAAGAAAATACCGATATCTGCATATTTTACATTTCCAGAAGGATCTTTCTGTCCTGTAGATGGGACTAAGTCCTGTCCAGCACCTTCTGCAATCAAAATAACAGCATGTTTTCTTGTCATAATACGTTCTTTCAAATGAGCTAATAATCCATTTGGACCATATAAATCAAAAGGATTTTCAGGAATTAAACAGAAGTTAACATCACTTTGTGCTAAGGAAGTATGTGCTGCAATAAATCCACTTTCTCTACCCATAACTTTTACAAGACCAATTCCGTTTATAGAATTTTTAGCTTCTACATGAGCACCTCTAACACTTGGAACAGCTGCGCCAACAGCAGTATCGAAACCAAAAGAACTTTGGATAAAAGACAAATCGTTATCAATTGTTTTTGGAACACCAATAACAGAAATCTTTAGACCTCTTTTTTTAATTTCTTCACCAATATCATATGCTCCTCTAAGAGTACCATCACCACCAATTGCAATTAAGATGTTAATATTTAATCTTTCTAATGAATCAACAATTTCATCAACTTGCATTCCGCCACCTCTAGCAGAACCTAGGATGGTACCTCCTTTTTCTTGAATATCATCAACAACATCAGGATCTAAAGGGATTAATGGCCAAGGTGAATTTTCTAATAATCCTCTGTATCCAAATTGGACACCACTGATTCTTCTAACACCATATCTATACCAAAAACATCTAACTACAGATCTAATAACGTTATTTAAACCGGGACAAATTCCACCACAAGTACAAATTGCTGCATGAACATGTGCAGGATTGAAATAGATTTTTTTTCTTGGGCCTGCTTTTTCAACAGTATCTTTAACTAGAGGGACTCTATTACCATCAGTATCTATTTCTGAATCAACGCTAAAAAATAATCTATCATTATCATTTACGTAATCAGCTCTTCCATCACCTAAATCATCACTCATAATAATTGGTGTTGATAATTTTGGCTCCCCTAAATTAGTAATATCAAAATTATATTGCAATCCTTCTTCTGGATTTTTTTTCATTTTTTAATCCCTCCTAATAAAAACAGGATAAGCTCTAACAAATTGTTATAGAATATCCTGTTAAATTATTATAATTTATTTCCTTCCTTATCATAACAATCCAATAAAGAGTTTAAATCTTTATTAAATTTTTCATAAGGATTTCTTGTTATTTCTTTAATTTCTTTATGGAAGGCTTTATATGCTTCTAAGAACTGCTCACCAAACTCTGTAAGATAAGCACCTTGTCGATCATATCCACCTCTTCTTCTAACTAAAATTACTTTTCCTAGAGAATTTTCTAATACATTCATCATAGAATAGGCTTTGGAATAGGAAATTCCAAGCTCATTGGCCGCGGCTCTTAGAGAAGAGTGCTTTTTAACCTCTTCTAATAGCCAAACGACTCCAATACCCATGAATTTTTCATTTTCTTGATTAACTAGGTAAATTTTAGTTTTTAGGTCCATAATTCTCCTGCAGCTTTGTATATAATATCTAATAAATCAGATAAATTCTCTAAATCAACAGAACAATATGCTACTCTAAATACTTTATTCATAATATTTATTGCTCCAATATTATACTTATCCAATAGATATATCCTTAATTGCTCTACATCACCCTTACATTCAAATGATAGGAAATATCCGCTATTAAAAGCAAGAGGTTTTATATAGTCAATATCAGCTTTTTCTTCTAATTTTGCTTTAATTAGACGATATCTTTTTTCCATTTCAATTCTAGCTGTTTCTTTTCCAGCATTATATGCTTCTTTATTGGATAATGCTTTAACTAATAAACTTTGAGAAGGCTTACTACAATTTGATACAGAACATCTGATACTTCCTAAAACCTTTTTATTAAATGCATCATATTGAGCTTGAGTGAAACCTTTTGTTGATACGGTAATAAATCCAACTCTAAATCCCCAAACCATAGCTTCTTTAGTCGCTCCATCACCTTTAACTGCAAATAAATTCTCATGTGCATCAGCTAATTTAGCAAACAAAGATTCTCTAGCCGTATTTTCTTCATAGAATAATCCAAAATATGCATCATCACAAATAGCTAAAACTTTTTTACCTTTTTCTGCAGCACCGATTAATATCTTTGCAATTTTATCCATTTCATCGTTAGTTGGTGTATAGCCAGTTGGATTGTTAGGAAAATTTAATAAAACAACAAGTTTCTTTGAAGTAGATGCTTCAACAGCAGCCTTTAAACCTTCAACATTAAAAGCTTGATTTGTTTCATCATAAAGCGGGAAAGTTGTAAAAGAGGCATTTACATTTTCTTTTATAATCAAATCATAGTTATCCCAAAACAAATGAGGTAGTAAAACACTATCATCTTCATCAAGGAAAAGTCTAAGTATAATAGATAAAGCTTGAGTTAAGCCTCCAGTTACAACTGGAAGAGAAAAAGATTTTCCTTTTAAAGAAGGATTTTTTTCAAGCATATCCTCTTTCCAAAGTTCTTTTAGTTGTGGAAGGCCACCACCTGGAGCATAAGTAAAGATTTCACCTGGAGTGATTTTATCTTTATCAAATACATTATATATTTCATCTAAATATAAAGGAGTTCCTTGTTTAAATGCCTGTCCAACAGTAGCATTATATCTAGTTGCTTTAGCCTTAGCTTGAGCACTTTGAGCTACAATACCTTTAGGAAAATACATTCTTTTCCCATAATTTGATAATAGGTCATATACAACACTATCCTTTAAAGTTTCATTTAATTCTTGAGCCAATTCATTCATCCTATATTTACTCCCTTATAATGATTTTTTATAAATTAATGAATTTTCTTATATTATTCCATACAAATATTCACTTTTTTGTATTTTTATCAATTTTTTATGCATATTTTAAAACAATTCACCTTGTTGAAAAGTTGTTTCTTCTTTCTTTTTTTTATCAGAGCCTAATAGTGATAAGAATTCTTCTTCCTCAACAATTTTTACCCCTAAGGCTTCAGCTTTGGTTTTCTTACTTCCCCCACCTTTTCCTAATAAGAGGTGGGTTGTTTTTGAAGAAATAGAAGAAACAGATCTTCCACCTCTTTTTTCAACCTCTTCTAACGCAAGAGTTCTAGGGTTGAAAGACTTAAAAGACCCTGTTACTGCCCAAACTTGATCAGTAAATATTTGCTCAAGTTTTGGAGTATTTACAACATTTTCTTCCATATTTAGTCCACAATTTTTAAGCGAAGCAATTCTATCTCTCATCGTCTTATCATCTAAAGTATCAATAATATTTTTTGAAGTTTTTTCTGCAATTAATGGAATATTACATAAAGTCTCATAATCTTTCTTGTCAACAAGTTCATATAATTTATCGATAGAATCAAAACCATTTTTAATTAACATATCAACAATCTTTTTACCCACCTCAGGAATACCTAAGGAAGTTAATACTCTGCTAAAAGGTTGCTCTTTACTTTTTTCTAAAGCACTTATAATAGAATTTATCTTTTTCTCACCAAATCCTTTTTCTTCACTTAATTTTTCAAAGTCTATATTATATAAATCTTGAACATCTTTTACTAAGTCAAGTTTTAATAGTACCTCAATAGTTTTTGGTCCTAATGAATCAATATCCATCTGACTCTTTGCAACAAAAAATTCTAATCTACCAAAAACTTGTTTAGGACAATAAGGATTTGGACAAAATGTATGAGCACCTTTAATTTCGACTTCTGTAGAACAAATTGGGCATGAACTAGGCATTTTATAAGTAGTATTATTATCCTCATTCTTTTCAATAACTTGCTCAACAGCTGGTATTACATCTCCACGTTTACTAACTTCAACACTATCACCAATAGCTAATTCTAATTCATCAATATATTGTTGATTGTGAAGAGTAACATTACTAACTGTAGAGCCACCAATTTCAACTGGTGTTATTCTAGCTACAGGCGTTAACCTTCCTGTTCTTCCAACTTGAATGTCGATTGACTCAACAACACTTTGAGAAAAAGGTGATTCAAATTTATAAGCCATAGCCCATCTTGGATGGTGAACAGTATAACCTAAAGCTTCTCTAACCTCTATTTCATTGACTTTTACAACTAAACCATCAATTTCATATTCAAGAGAATCACGAGTTTCTGTTTGTTTTTTTATTTCTTCATAAATTTCATCAAATTCATTGGCACTTCCTTTTAAAGAAGCAAGAGTTAATAATTCTTTAGCTTTTTGCTTTGTTTTTGAGAAAATAGCTAAAGATGGATTAATTCTAAAACCTAATTGTTTTAATTTGGCTAAAATATCAATATGAGAATTAAAATTATATTCATCTTTTTCAAAAAAACCTTCATAAATAAAAATGTTTAAAGGAATTTTAGCACTTTCACTACTTTTTTTTCTTCTAATTGTGCCAGCACAAAGATTTCTAGGATTTGCAAAAGGCTGTTCTAAGGTTTTATTAACTTTCTCAAACTCTTTTTTGCTTAAATATATTTCACCTCTAACTGCAACATTAATTTCTTCAGTTAATCTCAATGGAACATCTTTTATAGTTCTTACATTATTGGTAACATCATTTCCGATAGCACCATTACCTCGAGTAACAGCACGTTTTAAAATTCCTTTTTCATAGTAAAGAACAATAGATATACCATCTATTTTTTGTTCTAGAACAAAGTTTAAATTAGAAGTTGCTTTAGTTTGACATTTATTAATCCAAGAAATAATTTCTTCACCGCTATATGCTTTATCCAAACTTAAAACAGGAATTGTATGTTCAACTTCTTCAAAATCAGAATCCAAATCACTTCCGACTCTTTGAGTTGGAGAATCATCAAGTTTTAACTCTGGGTTTTCTCTTTCTATAGTAACTAATCTATCAAATAATCGATCATATTCCATATCACTAACAAGTGGATTTGAATCGATGTAATATGCTTTTTGAAAGGTTCGTAATTTATTACTAATATCATGAACTTCTTTTAATAATTTTTCTTTATTATTCATGGCTATATCGTACAACACAATTAAGATTTTTTCCACAATGGAATAAAACTTTCGTGGTTTCCATCAAACGTTTTTCATGATATTCTTAAACTAAGAGGACAACATGGAAAAAAAGATATTTTCTTTAAACAAGAATGGCACACTACATGGTTTAATTGTTAGAGCTTGTGAAGGTGTATCAAAAAATCCCCAATATAAACTTCCCTCTATTGCTGATGATTGTCTTATAATTCTACCCAAAGATATCAAAGGTTCAAATAGGATAGATATATTAAAGGAAACAATACCTTTATTAGCTTCATCATCTATAAAATATATAAACCAACCTTTATTTGGAATTTTTGCACCAACATTAGAAAGAGCTGAAGAGATAATAAAGAAAATTGAAATAACATATCAAGATATTGATGAAACAGATCAAGTTGAAAATAATAAAGAAATTTCTTTTGAAGATGGCGATTTTCAAAAAGAATTAACTAATATTCTTGAGGAAAATACCGCTGAAGTTATTGAAGAGATTAAGGAAGAAGAAGCTGAAGGAAAACAAGAATTTGAAAAGAAAAACAATGTAACTTATAAATCTTTTTCTTCAAAAATAAAATTCAATAGAGTAACTTCAACAACAAATCAAACTACAAAAGTAATTGCCACACTTGATAAAGACATTTTAAACATATATAGCCCAACACAATGGCCAGCCCTTATTGAAAGTGCTGTTTCTAATGTTTGCGGATATAGTAAGAAAAAAATAATAGTTCATAAAGAAAAAACATATACTAAAAAAGATGAGATGCTAATTCAGCCAGCTATACTCTCTAGCATAGCAGCCCTAGCTGCATTAAAATCTAAAAAAAATGTATTTATCCATGATAACCTTTATAGCATAAGACCTGAAACGACAATTGAGAGAGAAACTTGGTATTCTGTAGAAGATAAAAAAACAATAATTGAAAAGATTAATGTCACCATAGATCAAGGTGCAACTCAACTATTTAGTCAAGAAATCAGCAAACAATATATAGCAGGACTAGTTCCCTTATATGATTTAAAAGCTATTTCCATAAACTTTAATTTTATTAGCAGTAAACTTGAACCAGCACATTTTTTTGGAGGATTAGGGTATGTTAATGCAATTGCATCAACCCAAACACATACAACTAAACTTGGAAAAGCATTAAACCTTTCTCCTTTCTTTTGGATATCTCAAAGCTTAAATGAAAGTTCAATTCACAAAAATATAATGGAAGTAGACTCTCTTCAAGATCAAAAAGCTGTTTTGCAAGATCTTGTAGAAAGAAGTTTCTTTAATAGAAAGTATGCTGCCTACAAAGTAAATTCTGCATTAAATAAGAGATTATCAACATTCACCCCATATGCTAGAGGTGTAGGTTTGGCTATAGCTCCAAGTATTAGTGGATTTTCTTCATCACATGATACATATTCATCCCCAAAGATTAAATTAACCCTTAATTTTGATGGTAAGGTTGAATTAAATACATCATTTTTTAACAATACAAAAGGAAGTGAAATTTGGAAACAAATAATATCAGATGAATTAGATATAAAAAAAGAAGATGTTGAATTTAGCAAAGATGGACCCGATTTAATAGATAGCGGTCCAAGCGTCCTCTCTTCTAATAGTGGAATTATGGCAACACAGGTAAAGCAAGCATGTAAAAAAATAAATGAAAAAAGATTTATCGAAGGTCTTCCAATAAGTGTAACTATTGGAGGATCAAGAAAAAACTCAAAAGCAAAATTATTTACATCTCATTCTTGGATATCCATAATTATTGAAACAAGTGTAGACCCTATCACTTTAGAACCTATTGTTTACAGTGTATGGGCAAATTGTTTTATTGGAGAACTTGTAAATGAAACCTCATTTATATCTAATTTAAAACAAGTAATAATTAACTGTTTAGTAGAACTTGGAGCAAAAATCGCACAAGGTGATGATTTTAATATAGATATTAAAATTGAACATAAATATGAAAATATAAGTGATAGTATTACAAGTGGATTAAAAGGTGTTGTAACTGCAGCTTTTAATACAGCGCTAGAAATGGCATTAAATATTGATAATGAAACATTACCAATATCAAGCGAAAGTATTCTATCAATAATTGGAGATTCTCTATGATTAAATTATCCATGAAATTAAATAAAACTACATTAGAACTTTTTGTAGATGAGATGAAACCTTTATCTCAAATATTATATGAAGATTTAGATATTGATATCCCAATTAGAAATTGTTCACACAACTATTGTGGTAACTGTTTAGTAATTTTAGAAAAAGAACCTGTATTAAGCTGTTTAGTACCAGCCTATAAATTACAAGGCAAAACAATAACCACCTTTGATTCATTCAAACAAAGTGCACACTATAGAAATATAAGAAGAACATACGATGCTTTAAATTGTGAACCTTGTCCTATTTGTTATGAAGCAAAAACATTGATTATTGAATCTATGTTATTAAAAGCAAAAACAAAAAGAATAGATAATAATATTGATGATTTATCTAGAAAGTTCTTAACAAAAGCCATTGATGATGATGAAAAAAATCAAATTGATTTTGAAACAGCACAAAGAGAATTTTCTCTAAATAGTTGTGACTGTTTAACATCGAAAGATCTTTATAACATTGTTACAAAAGCTTTAGATGATAGGATAAAACGCCGTGTATTATAGAAACAACAAATTAATTATACCAGAGACTATCAACGAACTTCACCAAACTGTTCTAAAGAACCCCCACTATGTTTTTTTTGCTGGGGGAACTTATCTAATGAAAAGACATTCTCTCTATCCTTCAACTTCTTCTCAAAGAATAATTTCATTAGAAATGATAAAAGACTTATTTGAAGTAACTAGAAACTTAAAGCATGTTGAAGTTGGTTCTATGGTAACAACAAACAAGTTACTAGAAATAGGAACATTAGCTTTTAATAATTTATTACTAGATACCTTAAGCAATACTGCAACGCACATAGTAAGAAATCAAATTACAATAGGTGGAGCCTTAGCTACAAATAATATAAGATTTTCTCTACCAGGAACATTATCTTGCATGGATGCTAGTGTTGAATTAATTGATTTATCAAAAACTAAAATAATATCGAAGATAATTCCGATTGAAAAACTTTATAAAAATGATGAGCTATTATTAGAAGAAGGTACTTTAATAAAAAAAATAATTATTCCATTAAAAACTTATAATTTTGAAAGATTTTATTGTGTTGGAGATCCTATAAAAGATCCCACTTCAACTGTTATTTTTGCTTTTAGAGCAAATATTAATCAAACACTACTAAATAATATTAAACTAAGTATAACCTTCCCAACTGCAGGAATTCATATCTCTACCGTTATTCCTTCAGAATTAGATGGAGTTCAAATCCCAATAATTCCAAAGAATGCAATTTCAATTTCTAAGAAACTAGTTATAGAGTTAGAAAAAAACATGACTGGAGTAACCCCTTTACAAAAAGAGAGAGCTAAGAGAATAATACAGTCCATACTTTATCAGATAACCCCATCTAAAAAGTTTATTGATAAAATAGAATAAATTATATAATATAGAGTTTTAATTAAAAAATACCAGGAGAAAACCTTGACCAATTTTGTACATCTTCATAATCATACAGACTTTTCACTATTAGATGGAGCGGCCCCAATTAATAGATATATAGAAAAAGCTAAGCAATACAATATGAAAAGTCTTGCAATTACTGATCATGGAAATCTTTTTGGTGCCCTAAGATTCTATTCAGCATGTAAAAAAGAAGGGATAAACCCAATTATAGGCTGCGAAGTTTATTCAAACCCAAAAGGACATACACAAAGAAAAGCCGTTGGTTATGAAGACACAACAAAACGTTATCACCTAATATTATTAGCAATGAATGAAACCGGTTATAAAAATTTATTAAAACTAGTTTCTATCTCTTACACAGAAGGATATTACAAACGACCTAGAGTCGATGATGAATTGCTAAAAAAATACAATGAAGGCCTTATTTGTCTTTCTGCTTGTTTAGGTGGTGAAATATTACAACTAATTCAAGAAGATAAATATGAAGAAGCAAAAGAGAGAGCTCTTTGGCATGCAAGTGTATTTGACAATGGAAGGTACTATTTAGAACTTCAAGACCATGGTTTGGAAGAACAAAAAAGAACTAACCCTATACTTGCTAAAATAGCAAAAGAAACTAATATACCATTAGTTTGTACAAATGATATTCACTATATAGAAGATACAGACTGGCTAGCACAAGATGTTTTACTATGTATTGGAACAGGTGCTAAGCTTAGCGATGAAAAAAGAATGCGTTTTAAAGGACGTGAATTCTATTTTAAAAGTCCAGATCAAATGGCAGAATTATTTAAAGATTATCCAGAAGCAATTGAAAATACTAATATCATTGCAAGCAGATGTAATCTTGAAATTAATTTCCCAGGGCCAATATTACCTGCTTCTACAATCCCTGAACCTTTTAAAAATGAAGAAGAATATTTAATTCATTTATCAAAAGAAGGATTAAAAGAAAGATATAATCCAGTACCTGAAGAATATGAAAAGAGATTAGAATACGAATTAAAAATAATTATTGATATGAAATTCCCAGGGTATTTCTTAATTGTTCGAGACTATATCTATTGGGCTAAACAACACAATATTCCAGTAGGACCTGGAAGAGGATCTGGTGCTGGATCGATTGTAGCTTATTCATTAGGAATTACTGATGTTGATCCTATGAAATATAATTTACTTTTTGAGAGATTCTTAAATCCTGATAGAGTCAGTATGCCTGACTTCGATATCGACTTCTGCCAAGAGAGAAGAGGAGAAGTTATTGATTATGTTACAGAACATTATGGCGTTGAAAAAGTATCTCAGATTGCAACCTTTGGAACACTTAAAACAAAAGCTGTTATAAAAGACTGTGCAAGGGTTTTAGATATTCCTTTTGCTGAAGCTAATAGAATTGCAAAACTCATTCCAGATGAAAGAAAAATGAGTGTTGATAAAGCTTTAGAAATGAGTGAAGAATTGAGAGAGATTCAAAAACAAGGTGGCGTTTATGAAACTTTATTTGCGGTTGCTAGAAGACTCGAAGGCTTAAATAGACATATTTCAACCCATGCTGCTGGAGTTGTTATTGGACGTGAAGAATTAACAAATTATGTTCCACTATACAAGGACCCAAAAACTGGTGCTGTTTCAACAGAATATACAATGGACTTAATTGAAGAATGTGGCCTAGTTAAAATGGACTTTTTAGGGCTAAAAACATTAACTCTAATTAAGCATTGTGTAGATTTGATTCATAAAAAAGATAAAACCTTTAAAATTGAAGATATAAGTGAAACAGATGGCCCAACTTTTCAGATGTTACAAAATGGAGATTCATCCTGTGTCTTCCAATTTGAATCTGCAGGAATGCAAAAGATTTTAAAACAAGCAAAACCCAGTAATATAGAAGATTTAGTTGCTTTAAATGCTCTTTATCGACCAGGGCCTATGGCTTATATCCCTCAATTTATTGAGTGTAAGCACCACAGACAGCCTATAAAATATGCAGATCCTGCCCTAGAAGATGAACTTAAAACAACTTATGGTGTTATTGTTTATCAAGAGCAAGTTATGAAAGTAGCTCAAATCATTGCAGGATATTCTCTAGGTCAAGCTGACATTCTTAGAAGAATAATGGGTAAGAAAAAAGTTTATGAACTAGAAGCCCAAAAGAAACTATTTATAGAAGGTGCTGCTAAAAAAGGTCATAGTAAAGAACACGCAATTGAAATATTTGAAATGCTTGAACCTTTTGCTGGTTACGGATTTAACAAATCCCATGCTGTTGCATATTCAATTGTTGCATATCAAACAGCATTTTTGAAAGCAAACTACCCTGCAGAATTTTTAGCTGCTAACTTAACTAACGAAATGAACAGTCCTGACAAGTTTAAAGAATATTTAAATGTTGCAGAAAACATGGGCTTAAAAATATTACCACCTTCAATAAACTATTCAGAAAAAAGCTTCAGTGTTGTTGATAATAAGATAGTTTATGGCCTTGCAGGTATTAAAAATGTTGGAGAAGTAGCTGTTGCCAAAATTGTAGAAGAAAGAGAGAAAAATGGACAATATAAGAGCTTTATGGATTTCTTACAAAGAAGTAATCCTAAAGTTTTAAATTCTAAATTGCTTGAATCTTTAATTGTTGCAGGAGCTTTTGACTCTTTAAATATAAATAGGCCATCTCTTTTAGAAGCATTACCAGAAGCTGTTAAATTTGCTCAAGGAATAATTGAAGATAAAGCAATAGGACAAATGAGTTTATTTGATGAAATGCAAGATGATGGTTATAATGATTTTGAAATACCAAATTTGGAAGATTGGGGTATTTTAGAAAAACTAGAAAGAGAAAAAGAACTTCTTGGTTTCTATATTTCAGGCCATCCTCTTGATATATATAAAAAAGAAATTAAAAATAGTGTTATTTTTGATTTATCAAAACCAGAAAAGTTTGTATTAGGGAAAAGAACAGCCTTAGTTGCAACTCTGACTCAAAAAAAAGAATTCACATCTCAAGCTGGCAAGAAGATGTCCTTTTTAGTACTAGCTGATACAAATGGGACTATTGAAAGCGGACTATTTAATAAAGCGTATGAAAAATTTAATCATAAACTAGAAGTTGATACTATATATGGTTTTATAGGTAAATTTAAAAAGAATTATAGAGATGAAGATAAAATAGATTTTGATATTGAAGATATTGTTGATCCTAGAGATTTACCTCCAATTGCTTTATCTACATGTAATATTAAATTAAATTATAATGTAGCTAAAGAAATAGGACTTAAAGAATTTAAAAAAATAATTATGGAAAATTCAGGACCTCTAGATTTAAATTTAATATTAGAAAAAGAATCTCTAGAAACAACTGAAGACGATATTGAAGTTGTAGAAGACTCTTCCCCTATTAAAATAACTTGCAATGTAGTATTTAATGTAAGATATAGTGATGAATTTGTTTCAAAAATAAATGACCGACCAGAAGTAATAGATATCTGGTTTAATTAAGGAAAATAATATGTATGTACAAGAATCAACAATTTTAATGAAAGTTGCTTTAGTTTTAGCACAAGTTTTAACTTTTTATAACTTATTAATTTGGATTAAAATTATTATGTCTTGGTTTTCACCTTTCAGCAATTTAAATAGAAGTCCAGTTGTTCAATTTTTAAATAAGATTGTAGATCCTTATTTAAACTTATTTAGAAATGCTAAGGCTTTAAAAACTCAGACTATAGATTTTACACCTTTATTAGCCTTTGCACTTATATCAATCATACAAAGTATATTTAATTTATATGGAACAACCGGTTCTATTACCTTAAATGTAGTTCTCGCTTTGATAATTAGTACTTTATGGTCATATTTAATTTCACCATTCTTTATTATATTAATAGCACTAATTGGTATTAGACTATTTCTTTGCTTTAAACGTGGTCCAAACTCTATTAACCTAATTAGAGCAATAGAAAGAATTATTGGTGGTTTTTTAAATTGGATTCAAAAAGTATTTTTCTTTAGTAAAATTGTTTCAGATAGAACTTTATTGATAGTTAGTACAATCTTTTCAATTTTTTCATATATAGTTGTAAAACAATTTATAACTTATTTAATTTCTTATCTAGTTAATTTATAAGGGTTGTAACCACATGTTTATTAGGAATTATTCAACTAATGTTTCAAACCTAAAAGGAGTTGGAAATTCCGCTAAAGAAAGCTATTCTTCTTTAGGGGTGAAAACATATGCAGACCTACTTTTACTAAACCCTAGAGATAGAGAAGATCGAACAAAATTAATAAACTTAGAAGATTTACCTCCATTATTTTCTGAAAGCAAACAAGTTAATACTTTTGTTACAATAACTAACCACTCTTTCTTTGGAGCTTTCTCTAAAACAGGAAGGACCTTAAAAATTACAGTTGAAAGTTATTTCGGGTCAAAAAAGTTGAGTTTACTATGTTTTGGCCGAAACTTTCTTCAAAGAATGATAAAACTTAATAAACTTTATTATCTATATGCTACTGTAAATTATCATAATAACGAACTACAAGCTTCTAGTTTTGAACTTTATGAGATTAAAGATATTGATAATCCGCCACCTCCTTTTGGACAAATTATTCCATTATATCCTCTAAAAGGCTCCTTAACTCAAAAACTAATTCAAAAAAATATTATTGAAATATTATCTACAGATGTAAAATTTGAAGATGAATTACCTCAATATATGATGAATGAGTTAAATCTTTTGCCATTTGATAAAGCAATTAGAGCTTATCATTTTCCAAAGAATCAAGAAGAACTACTTTTAGCAAAAAAAACTTTAGCAATAAGTGAATTATTTTATATGCAAATTATTGCTAGAAAAGATATTGAAATCCATAGAAATATTAATAAAAAGAAAAGTATTCCTTCTCAATTAGAAATTAAATTTATTTCAAACTTACAATTTAAATTAACTGATGACCAAATCAAATCTTTGAAAGAAATTAGAAATGATTTAGATAATGATGGAGCTATGAATAGAATGTTACAAGGTGATGTTGGTGCTGGTAAAACACTGATAGCTTGGGCCTCTTCACTTCATGAGATTGCTAAAAATCATCAAGTTGCTTTTATGGCACCCACAGAATTATTAGCAAATCAACATGCACAAAAAGCTGCACAATTATTAGAACCTTTAGGCATAACAATAGCCTTGTTAACAGGTTCTGTTAAAAAAAAGCAGAGAAAGCCTATTCTTGAAGGCCTTAAATCAGGTCATATCCAGTTATTAATTGGAACTCATGCACTCTTTAGCGATAACGTTGAATTTAAAAACCTAAGATACATTATAATTGATGAACAACATAGATTTGGTGTTAATCAAAGAGAAAAATTATTATCGAAAGGAATAAACCCTAACATATTAATGATGAGTGCAACACCAATTCCTAGAACTTTAGCACTTACAGTATTTGGGGACTTAAACATCTCTACAATTAATACTTTGCCTCAAGGAAGAAAGCCAATTATTACCCACCTAGTTAGTGAGACTTCAAGAAAAAGAATGTACCAGGCCGTTGGTGTTGAATTTAAAAGAGGACACCAAGCATATTTTGTTTATCCAAGAATTGATGATTCAGGCCCCCAAGAATTACGTGATGTAACAAATATGTTTGAATACCTAAAAAAAGAATATCCTGGAGTTCCTTCAGCACTTCTACATAGTAAAATTGAAGATAGTGAAAAAATTTCTATCTTAAATAGATTTAAAAAAGGTGAAATATCTTATATAGTATCAACTAGTGTTATTGAAGTTGGTATTGATGTGCCTAATGCAACATGTATTGTAATTGAACATGCAGATATCTTTGGTTTATCAGCATTACATCAATTAAGAGGAAGAGTTGGAAGATCCAAACTTCAATCTTTTTGTTTTTTAGTATTTGATAATAATATAAGTGAACTTGGTAAAGATAGATTAAAAGTAATGAGAGAAACAAATGATGGTTTCTACATTGCTGAAAAAGACTTAGTTCTAAGGGGTCCTGGGGATATACTTGGAACTAAACAATCTGGATTTATCAGATTACATTTTGCATCTCTAGTCAATGATTTTGAATTAATAAAAATTGCACGTGATTATTGTGATAAAATTTTAAAAGAAGATGCCACTTTTATTAAATTAGATAATAGAGTAATAGATAGGGTTTTAAAAACAGCAAATCCTTTCTTAGAAGAATAAGAGGTATTATGAGAATTACAGGTGGGAAATATCGAGGTAGAATAATAACTTGTCCTCCAGGTGTTATTAGACCAGCAATGGACAGAATGAGAGAATCTCTTTTTTCAATTTTAGGCGATTTGGATGATTATTCATTTTTAGATTTATTTACTGGAAGTGGATGTGTTGGTATAGAAGCTGCTTCAAGAGGAGCTAATCCTGTTCACTTAGTTGAAAAAGATAGAGGTAAAAAGACTGTAATCAATAAAAACATCTCTTTTGTAGATACAAAAATAATGTTATTTATGGCTGATGTAAAACGCTTTATTCCTACAGCTAAGAGAACATATGATATTGTTTATGCCGATCCTCCATTCCCAATGTCTGGAAAAGTTGAACTTACTCAATTAATTGCAAAGTCTCAAATTGTAGAGAAAGGTGGTTTATTTATAATCCATTACCCTAGTGAAGAAAAATCTCAATGGCCAGAAAAAATTGGTGATTTAGTAACCTATGATGAAAGGAAATATGGTAGAAGCATATTAAGATTTTTTAAGCGTGAAGAATAGATAAATGGAAATAGCTACTAGAACAAGTATGCAAATACTACAAATGTTAGTTATTCTTGCAGTTGGAGCCTATGCATATAAAAGAAACATAATACACGATAATGGATTAAAAAGCTTAACTAATATTTTATTAGAAATCGTAAGTCCTCTTTTAATATTTACTTCTTATCAAAGAGATTATAATCAAGAACAAGTTGAAGGATTAATAATTACATTTGTTTTATCTTTTATTTCAATTGTGATTGGAATTATTATATCTTTAGTAGTTATTAAAAAATCAGATAAAAGGGATTATCTAGTTGAAAGAATGGCTGTGATGTACTCAAACTGTGGTTTTATAGGCCTTCCTTTAATGCAAGCTATATATGGCCAGTTAGGGGTTTTCTATTGCACCGGATTTATTACTGCGTTTAATTTGATTTGTTGGTCTTACGGAGTTAGTATGTTAGAAAAACTCCCATTAAAAGAAAAAGTAATTAAAATAATTTCAGGCAGAAATATGATTGCTATATTTGTAGGGCTATCATTCTATTTTTTATCAATCAGACTTCCATCAATTATAGTATTACCTCTTTCAGCAATTGGAAATATGAATGGAACATTAGCTCTTGTTATAGTGGGAGCTACTATAATGCAAAATCCTCTAAAAAGTTTATTTAATAATTTAAGGGGATACTATATTCTAATAATTCACAATCTATTATTACCAATAGTTATTCTATTACTACTAAGATTTGTAAATACAACAGAAATGATAAAAAATATAGTCCTTATTGCTATGGCATGTCCTGTCGGAGCAACTACAACAACATTTGCACTTAAATTTAATAAAGATGGATTATATGCATCATCACTGTTAGGCTTATCAACAATAGCTTGTATAATAACAATCCCAATTGTTATATTTTTAGGAAGTTTAGTAATGTAAAAAGCAATTGTTTAAGACAATTTATTAAAGTATAGTAAATATTTGAAGGAGTTACTCACATGAAAACAAATACTGATTCACTTGGACTTAATAAAAACAATATCTTTAGAGAAGTTTATCTTCCATACACATATAATTGTGATTCACATTTATTTGCAAAATTAGATTGGTGCTTTGAAGTTGTACAAGAAATTGCTGGCTATCACTCATCTCTATTAAAATGTTCTATTTATGATCTAAATTCTCAAAATTTAACTTGGGTAATCTCAAGAGAAAATATTGAGATTTTTAAATATCCAAAATGGAGAGAAAAAGTATTTGTTGAAACCTGGGCTGAACTACCCTTTAGAAGAGTATTAGTTCCAAGAATAATTGAGGGAAAAAATGAGAGAGGCGAACTGTTATTTAGATCAACAACCCTTTGGGCAATTATAGATTTAAAAACCAATAAACCGATTGAACCTTTACATATACTTGAAAAAATTGGTGTACCAAAAGAAGCTTATAATAGAAAATTTTATATAAAGAAACGAGAATTCTTTAATGAAGAAAATCCAATAATTGGTACTTCAAGCCCAATAATAAACTACTCAGATACGGATTTCAATAAACATGTTAATAATATTTCATACATAAGATGGGTATTACAATCTCTACCTAATAAGTTTAGGGATGAATATGTAGTAAAAAATATTGATGTTTCTTGGCTTAAACAAACCTTTATTCAAGATAAAGTTAAAATGGTGACCAATAGCCTCACTTCTTCAGCGTTAAAAGAAGAAAATCCAATTTTCCAACATAAATTAGTTAGAGAAGAAAAAGATGGCTCACAAAAAATAGTTTTTGAAGCAAAATCTTTTTGGATAAAAAGATCTTAATAATGAGGAGGCTTTCTGTTTGGAAGGTCTGAACTCTCATTATCTTCGATAAGTTGTGCTACTTTTCTCTCTAATTTATTAATATGATTATTCATAATACCAATCTCTTTTTGTTGGTTTATGATTATTTCATTAAGTTGAGCTACCATTTCTTCAGCATATGAAAGCTTAATTTCAATTTTTTCAATTGATTCTTCTATTCTTTTTTCACTCATAAATGGACTCCTAAATATGAAAGGTCTCCTTATTTTTAATACAAAATTAAAGTAATTACAAGCTTAAACATGTTGATCAATTAATATAAGATTACCATCTGGATCACTTATCATAAAACTACAAGGGCCTTCTTTTTCTATATTATCAGAAACTAAACTAATCCCTTGCTTTTCAACATCTTCTTTCAATTTTCTAATATCATCAAAATCATCAACCGGTTTGGCATCATTATCCCAACCAGGATTAAATGTCATAATATTCTCTTCAAACATTTTTTCAAATAAACCTATAACACAGTCCCCATTTTTAACAATAACCCAATGATGGGAGAGGCTCCCTTTAAATTCTTCAAATCCTAATTTTTTATAAAAGTCTAATGAATCTGTTAAATTATTAACAGCAAGGCTTATTGAAAAAGCTCCTAATTTCATCTATATCTCCTTCTGATTAGTTAAAATATTATAACATATATTTTTAGATTATATAAATCAATTTAACATAAGAGGACTAACTTTATATTTTTTGAGATTTTGATTTTTTCTTTTTTTCCACACTTTGTTAAAAATTGCGAAAATTATTATAAAATAAATAGATAATCACAAGATATTTGTTGTTTTTTTGTTGCATTTTCTTAAATTTATGTTATTGTATAAATGTTGCATTTTGGTGCATAAATTATTTTTGGAGTATTTTATGAAAGGTGAACGCGTTGCACAATTAGAATTATTACTACTTTCTCATCCTGAAGGTTTAAGAAGAGCAGAGATAGCTAGACGATTAGGAGTTCACAGATCAACGATAAGCAGATATGTCTCTGAGTTAAGTCAATATATAGATGTATTTGAAGAAAATAACCTAATCAAGATTAATAGCGATAAAAATAATGATGAAAATATTGCATTAAGTATTTATGAAAGTTTAGCCTTCAACATGTCTGCAGAGGTAATAGCCCAGAATTCTGAATTCCAAAATCCTCATTTAGCCTCAGGTTTAAGAAAAATTGCATTAAACATGCGCTCCTATGCACCAAAAATCAGTGATAACATAGTTCAATTATCAGAAGAAATAGATAAATCTATTCAAAAAAAGAGTGGTAATTCAAAATATAATACAATTCTAGATGTACTAATTGATTCTTGGGTATCTGGCCGTATTGTTAAGATTGAACATACTATAAATGATAAAAAAAGAGTTTCAGAGGTTGCTCCATACTTTATAGGATTTAGAGAAGATGCAACTGGAAGAAACCCTATTAGTGTAACTGGAAGATTACGCCATACAACAGAGATGATAACCATAGATATTAGTACTATTACTAAAGCTATTATCTTAGAGCAAACATATACAATTCCAGATAACCTTAGACCTTTTAAAATGCCTCAACAACAAAATGCATACGAACCTATAGATGTTATTCCTTTAAAAATTAAGGTTAAAGAAGTCTCTGCTATAAACGCTTTTAATAATTTAAAACATACAACTCCTACTATAGAAGATAAAGAAGATCACTTCATTTATAGCTTTGATGTTGAAAACTCTATTGAATTGATTTTGCGAATAATTCAATGTGGTTCTTCAGTTGAAATAGTAGAACCAGAGACGTTCAAGAAAAAATTTTGCAAAACATTACAGGAAATTCTTGCCGTTTACAATATTACTTGCTAATATAAACATAAGACTACTGTCTTTATAGGAGAAAGAAATGAAAAAATACGAATGTGATTTATGTGGTTATATCTATGACCCAGCTGAAGGCGATCCAGATGGTGGAATTCCTGCAGGAACAGCATTTGAAGACATTCCAGATGATTGGGTATGTCCTTTATGTGGCGCAAGCAAAGAAGACTTCTCTGTTGTAGAAGAATAGAAATAACAATGAATAAGAACTAAAGGGGCTATAATAGCTTCTTTAGTTTTTATATAATATACTTATGATTGAAAAACTATTAAACAGACGCTCTCATAGAGCTTTCTTAGAAACAAAGATTGATATCAAAGATATTGATTTAATTAAAAAAATTACTTTACAAGCTCCTACAGCTGGTAACTTAACATTATATTCAATTATTGAAGTAGAATCTCAAGTAATAAAAGATAAGCTTTCTGTTCTCTGCGATAATCAAAAAATGATAAGCAAAGCTCCTCACGTTTGGGTCTTTGTTGCTGATTTCCATAGATGGTTAAAATATTTTGAATATAGCAATACTGAAGAAAAAACAAATATTCCAATTAGAACTCCTTCCTTAGGAGATTTCCATTTAGCAATGCAAGATACGATGATTGCAGCACAAACGTCTACTATTGCTATTGATGAATTAGGATATGGATCTTGTTATGTTGGCGATATCATAGAAAATTTTGAACAAGTTCAAGAACTATTAAATTTACCACAACATGCTGTCCCTGCTACAATGTTAATTTTTGGCACACCAAAAAAAACCTTAACAGAACCTAGGGTTAGACCTGATGCTGAATCAATTTTTTTTAAAGATACCTACAAAGAGCAAACTAAAGAAGAAATTGAAAGGACCTATTCAAAGCATGAAGAAGGTGCAAGAAAAAGTCATACTCTTCCTTTTGATAATACTGGAACAATTGCAGATCAATTTTATCTAAGAAAGTATTCAAGTGAATTTATGAAAGAGATGAATAGATCCGCTAATGTATTCTTAAAAAAATGGTGTGAAAAACAATAATAAAGTTCACCCCTTCAATAAACGACCTCTATAAACAGTTTATGGGGGTCTTAATTTTTACATATTTATTTCAAAAAAACAGCTCTCTTTTTACTAATTTATAAAATGAAACAAACATACTTTACAATACTAAATTAATTAAAACAAAATTAAATTCTAATTTTTTTACTCAAAACTAATTCAAAGTTTAGAATATTCTTTAAATTTACTTTATTCTAGCTTTATTTTTAATAATTAATTGATATAGTAATATTAATATTTAAACACAGAAGGAGAAAAACTTTGATCTTATCAAATTTACACTGCCATACAACATATAGTGATGGAGCTAATACTCCCAAAGATATGATAAAGAAGGCTATTGATTTAAACTTTAAATCTATTGGTATAAGCGAGCATGCACAATGTGGTTATGATATTATTTGTCCTGAACTAAACAAAGAAGATCAAATCAATTATTTTGAGCTTTTAGATTCATATAAAGAAGAATTTCCTCAAATTGAGATATTTAAAGGACTAGAATTAGATTCATTAAATCCAACACATGAAGGAAAGGTAGATTATGCAATTGGCTCTATTCATTTTTTGAAAATAAATAATGAAATTTATCCAATAGATTATGATTATGAAAAACTAAAAGAATTAATTGATATTTGTGGTACTCCAAAATCTTTTGTAATAAAATATTATGAAGAAATAATAAGTTTTGCCAAGACTACCCAATTTGATATAGTTGGCCATTTAGACTTATATAATAAATTTAATGAGCAAAACCCATTATTCTCAGTAAAGGATAAATGGCATATAGATATTATAAATAATACAATTGAAGAATTAACCGAATTAAATAAAATTATTGAAATTAATACCGGAGCAATGGGAAAAGGTTATAGAACTGAACCTTATCCTGATTTTTCTATTTTCAAAAGCTTTAAAGATTTGAATGCAAAAATTATAGTAAATTCAGATTCACATAGTATTAATACACTAAATTATGGTTTTGATTTAATTGAAAAAAAATTAAAAGAAAATAATATCTATCAAATATATACCTTAACCAAAAATGGCTTTATAAAAACAGATATTTAATAATTTAACTTAAACTAAAAATGAGGTCCTAAAATAGGACCTCATATTTTTTGCTAAGCAAAATCAATTACATGATTTCTCCAATAGCTTTGAAGAAATTCATTTGACGTTTTGCGTCATCTTCTGCTTTTTGGAATAACTCATCAGCATGTTCTGGGTTAGTTTTGTATAAGGAAGTATAACGTACTTCACCTTTCAAGAAGTCTTGATAAGCTACAGTAGGTTCTTTCTTAACATCCCATGAGAATTTCTTGCCTTCTTCTAAAGCAGGATTATAGCGATATAAAGGCCAGTAACCAGCATCAACTGCTTTCTTAGCTTCTAATTGGCTATATCTCATGTTCATACCGTGGTTAATACATGAAGAATAACAGAATACGATTGATGGACCATCCCATGCAACAGCTTCTTGTAATGCTTTTTGAGCATGCATTCTATTAGCACCTAAAGCAATAGATGCAACATATACATAACCATAACTCATACACATGAATCCAAGGTTTTTCTTACCTAATTTTTTACCAGCATTTGCGAATTTAGCTACAGCACCGATTGGAGTTGCTTTAGAAGCTTGTCCACCAGTATTTGAGTAAACTTCTGTGTCTAATACAAGAATGTTAACGTTTTTGCCAGAAGCTACAACATGGTCTACACCACCGTAACCAATATCATAAGCCCAACCATCACCACCGATGATAAATACAGTTTTTTCTGAGAAATAATCTTTTAATTCATTGATCTTTTCTAGATAAACTCTGTTTTCATCAGTTGCAGCAGCTAAAGCAGCAGGTAATGCAGCTTGAACAGCTTTTTGTGCATCAATAGCATCTTCTTTAGCAGAAGTCCAAACAGCTAAACTAGCATTAATTGCATCTGTTAACTCTTTTGTTGTTCCAACTTCAAGAAGTCTATCAATATTAATCTTTAGTAAGTTTCTGTTACTATCAACAGCTAAGCGCATACCTAAACCATATTCAGCATTGTCTTCGAATAAAGAGTTACCCCAAGCTGGACCTCTACCATCTTTTTGACGAGTAGTATAAGGAATAGTTGGGAATGTACCTGAATAAATTGATGAACAACCTGTTGCATTAGCAGCAATCATGCTTTCACCACAAATTTGAGATACAAGTTTAACATAAGGAGTTTCCCCACAACCTGCACAAGCACCACTAAATTCAAATAGAGGTTGTTTAAATTGTAGACCCTTAACTGTTGTTTCTTTAGTACCATCTAATACATCATAAGGAAGTTCTTCGAAGAATTCTGCATTTGCAACTTCACCCTTATCTCTTTCAACTTGAATTGGAGATAATTCTAATGCTTTGTTCTTAGCAGGACAAGCTTCTACACAAACACCACAACCTTGACAATCTTCTGTATAAATTTGAATCTTGAATCTTAAGTCTTTATCATTCTTAGTATTTGATTTAAGAGTTACAAATGTATCAGGAGCACCTTCTAGATTTGCAGGTTCAATTTGTTTAGCACGGATTGCTGCGTGAGGACAAGCTTGTACACATTGGTTACATTGAATACAATTGTCAGAAATCCACATTGGAACTGCAGGAGCAACACCACGTTTTTCTAATTTAGCTGTACCTGAAGGTAATTTACCATCATAAGACATTTTAGAAACAGGGATACTATCACCTTCACGATGCATGATAGGTTGGATAATATTTTTAGCAAAGTCTGATGCATCATCTTTAATTAATGCTGCAGGAACATAGCTCTTAGTAATCTTAGCAGGAACTTCTACTTCATGTAATGCATCTGAAGCACCATCAACAGCTGCCCAGTTTTTCTTAACAACTTCTTCACCCTTTCTTAAGAAAGTTTTCTTGATGTATTCTTTAATTAGTTTAATAGCTTCGTCTTCAGGAAGAACTCTACTAATCTTAAAGAAAGCAGCTTGCATAACAGTATTAATTCTAGTACCTAGACCAGCTTTTTCAGCAATTTCTAGAGCATTAATATTGTAGAATTTAATTTTCTTTTCAATAATTTGTTCTTGCATTTCTCTTGTTAAATGTTCAAATACTTCTTCTGAAGGAATTTGGCTATTTAATAAGAATACACCACCTTTCTTTAAAGGTCCTAACATATCGTAACGACCAATATAAGCTGGATTATGACAAGCAACAAAGTCTGCATGGTCAATTAACCAAGGCATATCTAATTTGCTTTCTCCAAATCTTAAGTGACTTACTGTAATACCACCAGATTTCTTTGAGTCATAAGCAAAATAAGCTTGAGCGTTTTTGTTTGTGTTATTACCAATGATTTTAATTGAGTTTTTGTTAGCACCAACAGTACCGTCAGAACCAAGACCCCAGAACATACAAGAAGATACATCACTAGGAATAACATCAATTTGTTCACCAATCTTAATTGAAAGATTAGTTACATCATCTTCAATACCTACTGTGAAGTTATGGAATGCTTCACCAGCTAAATGATCAAATACAGCTTTAGCATGTGTAGGAGGGAAGTCTTTACTACTTAATCCGTAACGACCACCAATAACTTTAATATCACCTAAACCCATTTGTTGTAATGCTGCTACAACATCTAAGTATAAAGGTTCACCTAAAGAACCAGGTTCTTTAGTTCTATCAAGAACTGCAATTTTATTAACAGTTTTTGGTAATGCTGCAACTAAGTGTTTTGCACTGAAAGGACGATATAAATGTACATTGATAACACCAGTTTTTCCACCTTTGCTATTAATATAATTACTTGCCCATTCACATGTATCTGCACCAGAACCCATTACAATTACAACATCAGTTGCATCTTCAGCACCGCTGTATGAGAATAATTCTAATGGTCTACCTGTAAGTTTAGAAACTTGAGCCATATAATGTTCAACAATTTCTGGAACTGCATCATAATATTTATTAACAGTTTCACGACCTTGGAAGTATACGTCTTCGTTTTGAGCAGCAACTTTAGTCATTGGAGCTTCAGGACGTTGACCTCTTGAGCGGAATTTTTCAATTAATGATTCATCAACTAATTCTTTGATATCATCATAAGAAATTTCTTCAACTTTTTGAATTTCATGAGAAGTTCTAAAACCATCGAAGAAACTTAAGAAAGGAACATCACTCTTTAGAGTTGCTAAGTGAGCTACTAAAGCCATATCCATTGTTTGTTGGATACTACTTGCAGCTGTCATTGCAAAACCTGTATTACGACAAGACATAACATCTGAGTGATCACCGAAAATTGATAGAGATTGTGCTGCTAAGGAACGAGCTGAAACATGGAAAACAGTAGGTGTCATTTCACCTGCGATTTTATGCATGTTAGGGATCATTAATAATAAACCTTGAGAAGCTGTGAAAGTTGTTGTTAATGCACCACCAGCTAAAGCACCGTGAACAGCACCTGCTGCACCTGCTTCTGATTGCATTTCAATAATTTCTACAGATTTACCCCAAAGGTTTTTCTTACCAGTACTTGCCCAAGCATCAGCATATTCACCCATAGGTGAAGATGGTGTGATTGGGTAAATTGCAGCAACTTCACTGAAAGCATATGCAATATGCGCAGCAGCGGTGTTACCATCAATAGTTACCATTTTTTTGTTGTCCATTTTTGACACTCCATTACCAAAATATTATATTTGATTTATATTTGAAAATCATACAATTACCTATAATAGTTATCTAGGCATAAAAAAACCTACACAACCATCACAAATTATAATACACCATTTAGGGGTTTTCAAGTACACTAAGCAAAGTATTCTTAATTTAATTTTTTCTATATTAGGCTATTCTAACTAGTGATAAAATAATAAATTACATTTTTTGAATTATATAAATTAATTGTACTTATTTGGTTAAAAAATATAGATTATTGTGATAAAAATCGTATTAACTAACAAAAAAAATTAGGACGATAACAAATAATGTCGTCGGCCTAATAAAATTGTGAAACTATTTTTTTAAAGTATAAGTTTTAGTTAACTTTATTTTTTTCTATTTCTTCTTAAAAAAGTTTAATATTCCTTTCTTCCCTTCTTTCTTTTCTATATCAATGTGCACACTTTCCATCTCAATAGGTTTAACTGAATCTTTTTTTGATAGTAATGAAGTCTTATTTTTCTTTATAGGATCAAAAATCTTATCTACTTCTTCAATGCTAAATCGCTGACTATCTAATGTACTATTTCTTCTTGACGTTTTTATTTCATACAAATAATCTAACACCATTTATCTCCTTGTCAACACAACACGCATACCCTAGCATGAAAAATAGATAACCGCAAGAATCAAAATTTAAAGAAATACTAAACAACTCTAATTAACAATTTCGGTATATTATTTATATAAAAATGATATAAGTTTTAATTTCTTCAATAGGTAAATCACAAAAATCAAAATTGCTGTT
>JAQQAS010000060.1 GCA_028532815.1 Pleomorphochaeta sp. | reverse complement strand
ATCTAATTTTGTATTAAAAAAAAATTATCAAATATTAAAAAATGGATAAAAGAAACACCTACAACATAGCCGTTGCTAATCTATTGTGAAAATCTTCACTTATTAGATAATTACAACGGCATTATTATTTAAAATCAATTAAATTTACTATAAATCTCCAAAACGTTTATATACTTCTTCGATAGGTAAACCATTAGCAATTAGAGCTCTCTCTTCTTCTTCAAAGGCAAAGATTTCTTCAGCTTTAAGTAATACGTTATCAACGTATGGTTCTGGTATTACTTGCAATCCATCATCATCACCAAAGATAAAATCACCTGGGTTTACTATTACATAATGTTTTAAGTGGCCAGGCAAATATACTGGAATATTAACATCTAATACTCTATAACCACCATATGAATTAGGAGAAGTACCTCTAGAAAAATATGGGAAATTTTTTAATTTTCTTACAAATCTAACATCTCTTGTTAATCCATTATTAACTACTCCAACACACCCTCTAGATTGAGCTAAGTTACAACTCATCTCACCAAAAATAGCAGCTTGAGTATCTCCACCATTATCAAAGACTAATACATTACCAGGCTTAATTGCACTGTGCATTCTACTCTGAGGAGTTCCTTCCTCATCCCATTTTTTTTGTCTTTCTTTAAATTCCTTTTCACTTAAATGTACTTCGGGGGCTAAAGAATGCCATTTAATAGGGAGAGCTCTTCCAACTAATACAGAATGAGCATCTAAAGGAAACAAATCATGAGAGATTACAGTATCAACTATCCCATTTAAATGAAGTGCATCAGAAACACATCCTCCATATAGTTTTTTAAATCGCTCAATTCTCTCGAGATCTGTTATATCTAAGTGTACAACCTTGTCTGGTTTTGGTGGTATTCTAAGAGGATATTCCTCTTGTCTAATATCACTCTCATAAAATGGTAATTTTGATTTTTCTAAATATACTTTTTTTTCATCCATTTTCATTTCTCCTTTTAACTCCATAATCTATCGTGGGACCACTCTACATCCCATTTATCAGTTGGTTGCCAAATACCCTTTTCATCAGGGTGCATATGTTCTTTTATAACTTCATCATTTAAACTATCAATTCCTAAACCGGGGCTTTCTAAATTAGAAATAAATCCATTTTCGAT
Organism: Pleomorphochaeta sp.; assembly: GCA_028532815.1. GTDB lineage: Bacteria > Spirochaetota > Spirochaetia > Sphaerochaetales > Sphaerochaetaceae > Pleomorphochaeta. The sequence goes on along the minus strand of JAQQAS010000060.1, from coordinate 18,080 downwards.
AGCATGTTTTCTTCCATCAGAATAATTTACTAGTGAGTCCCACCAAGGAATGTCAACTGAGTGGAATTCTAATGCCAAGAAATTTTCTGTTGCTTTAGCAATATGAGCTGCAGCCATACAAGCTATAGGTGTTTCTGCCATATGTATTGCCATCGCTACACCTTTATCTTGAGCCATATCCCCAATTTTCTTTGTTTCTAAGATTCCACCTGTTGTTAAAATATCAGGGTGTATAACACTTAAAGATCCTGAATTTAATAGTGGTTCAAAATTTTCTTTTAAATAAATATCTTCACCAGTTGCTAAAGGAACTCTAGTTGAATTAGCTAATCTTACATATTGATCTGTATACTGCCAAGGAAGAGCATCTTCTAACCATGCTATATTATATTTTTCAATCATATTTGCAAATTTGATACAATCAGTTACATCAATATGACCTATATGATCAATAGCTAAAGGAATCTCATACCCAACTTGACTTCTTGCTTCTCTTAGATAATTTTCTAATATATCAAAACCTTTTTCAGTAATATGTGTTGCAGTAAAAGGATGTGCAATATTGATTACTTCTAATGATTCATTATAAGATTTCGTTCTAATGCCTTTATTAGGATACATTGGAGAATTATTTGCTTTGATTAATTCATCAACAAATCCAATAGGTGAAGACAAAGCGCCAGGTTCATCAAGCAATTGATCTATTCCTAAATCCATTTTCAAAAAAGTAAAGCCCATTTCTTTTCGTTTTTTTAGAGCCTTACCCATCATCATTCCATCTTTACCTTCACAATCTGTGTCACTATAGACTCTAATTTTATCTCTAAAAGAGCCTCCTAGCATTTGGTAAACAGGAACTCCATAAGCTTTACCTGCTAAATCCCAAAGAGCTAGTTCAATCCCGGAGACGCCTCCGCCCATTCTACTATGCCCACCAAAAGGTTTAATTAACCTAAAGATTTTATCAATATTGCATGGATTTTCACCTATTATGCGACTTTTTAACATTTTCGCATAAGTGGCTGAACTCCAATCTCTAACTTCACCAAACCCAACTAGACTACTATTTGTAAAAACTTTAACCATAATACAATCCATAGGAGCACCAGTTATTTTGGCAAATCTAACGTCTGTAATTTTTAAATCTTTGGGTGAAGAACAGGTATTAATATTATCCTGTAACATTTCATTTTTGTTCATTTAAATTTTTCCTTTATATTTTTTATTGTTTTACACTTCCGGCTGCAAGGCCTGTCTTTAAAAATTTTTGAGCTAGCATATATAAGATTACAGCTGGCAAAGATGCTATTACTGAAGAACTCATTATTAATCCCCAAATAAATGTATCTGAGTATTTAAAATTCGAAATACCAATTGTAACAGTTTGTTGACTTGGACTAGTTGTTAATACTAATGCATACAAATATTCATTCCATGAAAGAGTAAATGCAAAGGTAGCTACAACAGCTATACTAGGCAAAGCAATTGGTAGAATTATTTTTACTAAAGCTTGTATATGGTTACAACCATCTACAAAGGCCGCTTCTTCCATAGCTTTTGGAATGGCTGTAAAATAACTCATCAACATATAACAGCAATAAGGAATAATAAAAGTTTGGTAGACTATTAATAAAGCATTTTTATTGTTTCCTAATCCTACACGACTAATCATTATATACATTGGTATAAATAATACTGAAGCTGGAAGTAAATAAGAGAAAAAGATACTATTTTTTATAAATAATCTTCCTTTATAACGTAATCTTGTCATTGCATATGAACCAGTAATACTAAAAAATAATGCTATTAGAGTTGAAAAAACTGAAACATATATACTGTTGACAAAATTTTTCATAAAGATTGTTTCAGTAAACAAATCCTTATAATGATCAAGAGTAAAGTGAGAAGGTACCAATTTTGGATTCAATTGATACATCTCTGCATCAGGTGTAAATGATGATTTAATCATCCAGTAAATAGGAAACAACGACCACAATACACCAATTATTGATATTATATATATTAATATAACCTTAATATTTTGATTTTTTTTATTTGACTTTATCATTATCTATCACTCTCATTACTTCCAATCATTTTATTTGCAATAATTAATAAAATTACTAAAATTGGTATTATAGATATAGAAACTGCAAGAGCTCTACCCATTTGATTACTAATAAATGCTGTACTATAGGTATAAGTTGAAATTACACTAGAAGCATTTAAGGGTCCACCACCTGTAATTAACCAAATATTATCAAAATCATTAAAGGTCCAAATAGTTGATAGAAGTGTTGTTATAGTTAATACAGGAGCAATAGATGGAACTGTTACATTTAAAAATCTCTTTACGACGTTTGCTCCATCAACTTTTGCTGCATCATATAATTGTGTATCAATAGTTTGCAATCCACCTAATATACTAAATAGGAAGAATGGAATACCTCTCCAAATATTTACAATAATGACAGATATAAGTGCTATATTTCTATCGCTTAACCATAAAATGGGAGAATCAATAAAGCCAATATTTTTCAAAATTACATTAATAATTCCATATTGGTCGTTATACATCCACCTCCAAGTATGAGCTGCAACCATACCAGGGATTGCCCAAGGTACTAACATAGATACTCTCACAAATCCTCTTCCTTTAAATTTTTCATTTAAAAGCATAGCAAAAGCAAAACCTAAAACTAACTTAAGAACTATACAAGATACTGTATAAATAAAAGTATTTCTTAAAACTAACCAATAAGTTGGATCTTTAAAAATTCTTAGATAATTATCTACACCTACAAAATGGTATGAATATCCAATCCTCTTGTTAGTAAAACTGATAATAAAGGTGTAAATTGATGGCAACCCTATTATAATAAATACAAGAAAAACAATTGGAAAAGAAAAAATATAACCTAATTTTTTTTCTTGTTTTATTAAACTATTTTGCATATCATATTCTCCTAATCTCAGTCTATCAAAATTAATGACAGACCGAGAGTAATTTATTAGATTATTGGCCTAAAACATCTTTAAATGATTGTTCTAAATCATCTAATGCTTTTTGAGGATCAACTCCATTTAGTACAATTTGTTGGATAGCTTTAACACAAAGTTGTTCTGAGAAACTTAATGTTGTTAAATCAGTAACTGGTGCTGGATAAGTATTTGGTACTCCATTTTGAGAAGCTGCTAACCAACCTGCATTTGCTGGGTCTTTCCAGAAGTCGTTATCAGTTACACCATCAATAGTTGGTTGCCACATTCCTTGCATTTCGGTTAATAGATTTTCATAAAAATCTTTTTCAAAGAAATATTCTACATATTTTAATGCCATATCATTTGAAGAACCATTTTTAAATACACAGAATACATTTCCACCTGTAGGGATATAAGTTCCATAAGGTCCTGAAGGATAAGAAGTTATTGCTGTTTTTTCTAATAAATCAGGATATTCCTCTTTTAGTTGAGAGAATACTGAACCAGAATTTTGTATAACACCTACACTACCTGCAGTATATGCAGTGTTGTTACCCATATCATCCCAAGTAATTGCGGAAGGAGGACATAAACCTTCAGTGTATAAGCTAGCAATAAACTTTAGAGCTTCTAAGGTCTCAGGAGAATTGATAGTTACATTTCCATTTTCATCAATAGGGACTCCACCAAAAGATAAAATAATTGATCTACACATGCTTTCTGCATCTCCACCACCTGAAGCACCCATAGGATAACCTAAAGCATAAAATCCATTTTCAGGATCATTTACAATTTTGGCTGTTTCAAATAGTTCTTCCCAAGTAGTAGGTAAATCTAAACCTTTTTCTTCCCATTTGTCAGATCTAATATAGAAACCAGGGGCCATTACACACATTGGAACAATGTAATTACCATTTTGAACACTAGCTATATTTTTACCAGTTTGAGTAAAATCAATAGCGTTAGTAACTGAATCCACTGATAAAAGTTGACCCATTCCAGCATATTGTTTTGCAGAAAAGTCGTCAGTTACAATAATGTCTGGTGGATTACCAGCTTCTATTGAAGCTAATAATTTTTGTTTTAAATCATTTGGTGGAATAATAATATACTCACCTTCAATTCCATTTGCCTCACAAAATTCTTCAAAATGGGCTTTTGATTGTTCATTATATGCTTGTACATACTCTGACTTATCCCAAAACACCAATTTTTGTGATTCAGCTTCTTTTGCACCATTAGCAAAAAGGGATACACCCATTGCTAAACTAACTAATACTAAAATGAATTTTCTCATTTTATACCTCCTAAAATATATTGTTTATTTAAAACGAGAACTCTGATTAACTATTAAATTTGCATCAAATGTTTTCTCAGTAACTTTAGATTTACAATCTATATCCATTTCTGATAGCAACATATTGATAGCACTAATCCCTAATTGCTTTGCAGGGGTTTCTATATATGTGTAATAAGATTCTTTTACCGTAGTTGAATGATAATCATAAAGAATAACTAAAAAATCCTTTCTAATTTTTTTCTTCATCTTTTTTGCAACTTCCAATAAAACATTTAATTTATATGCGGGAATAATAAAACCATAAGGTTTACTTTGATTTTCAAATATTTTATAGAATTCACCTTTTATAGGCTCTTTAGAATCAAAATCCTTAGCAATAAAATAAGAATCCTTAATTGGTAAATTATTCTGTTCCATAGCCCTTTTGTAGCCAAAGTTGAACTGATCATAAACAACCTTTGATTCTTTTGTCCAATAACAATAAATGTCTTCAACACCCTCTGATATAAGTAAATTCACAGCTTTTGTAATTGAATTTTCATGATTTGTTGCAACAAAATTATTTATACCAGGGATTTGAGTATGTCCAAAACAGACAAAAGGGAATTGCATATTTTTTAATTCATTAATATAAATATCATTTGTTTGAATATTAACTAGCATGATTCCATCTAAAAGGTTACTACTACACAAGCCTTTTATATAATCAATCATTTTTTCTGCTTGCAGATTTTGATCAGGGATAATTATATATTTAATATTATTTTTCTCTAATAAAGTTGAGATATATGAGAAAATATGGGAGAAATTAAAGATTGTATCTCCTAAAGAGTCCTCCATAGCAGTTCTTTCCATAACTACCCCAATTGTTTTTGAAGCATTTTTCAATGATAACTTTCTAGCCCCAATTCCAGGAACGTAATTTAATTCATCAATAACCTTTTTAATTTTCTTTTTTGTATCATCAGATAATTTGTTGCCTTTATTGTTTAAATAATTTGATACTGTTGTTTTTGATACACCTGATAATTTGGCAACTTCTGTAATGTTAGCTTTTTTCATCAACAACCTCCTATTTGTATAGTGAACTAGTTTACTATACATTAAAAAAAAGAAAAATAAAACTAAAAGATGAACTAGTTTAATTTTTATCAAAAAAAAACAATAAAGAACTCTTAGCATTTTTAGTGAACTAGTTAACCTATCATTAAAAAAAAACAAATCTAATTGGTGAACTAGTTTACTTTGATTTCTTATTTAGTATATCCTAAAATTAAAATACGTCAAGCTTTTTTTATTTTTTTTCCTAATGTATTTTTTATTTATCACTTGAATTATTTAATGCAACCCTTGATTTTTTCCAATAGTTTCTTAATTTAAGGTATCTTTTAATTCCTCTATTTTATAATTATCTTTTGTACAGATCCAGTGCATAATCCACTACACTTGGACACTGTTATTCCAACAGATGTAAAACATTATAGCCTTTTAGAAAAATTAAATTTAAATAATTTAAATGTATCTTAAATAACAATATTGAAATTTTACTCACTTTATTTTATTATTTATGTAACAATATGTTCAGAAAAGTATAAAAAATATGGTAGTTTAACATATTAAAAAACCTTTTTTTTATAATCCCACGAATTATTTCATCCTTGAATATATTTTTATAGTACATACAAGGAGAATAATATGGGCTTTTTTTCAAAAGAATTTAAAATTCCTAGGCAAGCACTAGATGATTACGGGGCAATTGATATTTCATTAAATTGTGATTTACCTTTTTTTATCGATCCATGTTTAATATATGTAAATGAAGAATATTCAAATCTACATCAAGATATAATTAATTACTTTTTCTTTTTAAAAAATAATAAAGTTGAATTAAATAATTATGATGAATTTTTCAAATATTGTAATTTCAATGAAATTAAAAATACTTGGTTTGGATATTCTAAAGAAAGTAATAAAGGAACTGGGTTAGGCCCTAAATTTGCTGAAGAACTATTCCAAAAAATTGATAAACTATTTACATTTACTAACTGTAAAGCAAGAATAGAAAAAATTTTTCTGTTTGATAAAACAGTTAGCTGCGATCGAATTAGTGATTTAACTACAAATCTAATATTAGAATTTCTATGCACTTATACCCAAAAGTTCGTGGAAAAATACCTCAAAGATAGTCAAAGGGTAAAGACTTTTACTATTGAAACAGTCAGAGTTAGCAATAATACATACTACCGTGAAAAAGTAATATATTCATTACCTTATACTAAAAAAGATGAACAATATATTTTATTAGTTCCTAAAAATATAGTTAAAGTCAAATTAAACGAATTAAATATTAATGATTGCATTAACCACTACCGTGACATCCTTCCGTTAATCAATGAAGAAATTCATAGACATAATATTAATCACCTGTTTAAACAAGAAGTAGAAAAAGAAAGGCAAAAAAAAACAAAGAAGAAACTCACAGAATTTCAACACAGAAAAATTGAAAAAAATGTTTTCCAGGAATATATAAAAAGTCACACTTCTATTGTAGATAGTTACATTCAATTTAAAAATAATAAATCAGAAATGGATAAAGCTAAAACTAATAATCAAAATGAATATCATGAAGAAATAAATAAATCTGTAAATCTAGCATTTAATTTTTTAGATTTTTTTAAAAAGAATGTATTAGCTAGTGAAATTTCACTTGATGATTTTATAATGCAAATTATAAATTATTTTTCTTTTAAAGAAAATGGGGATTCTAAATTAAAATATATCATCAAAACCGAAAAAGATTTAAAAAAAGTTCTGAATTATATTTCATTTGATATTTTTGATAAATCAATTAATAAGTTTATAAACGGTAAACTTTTTATAATATTTTCAAGAAATTTTATTAAAGAAAACAGTTCTTATTATAAAGATTATATGAGTGGAAATTATAAAATTATTTTATTTTGTGAATCAATGGAAGTGTTTAATGACTTGTTAGAATTCTTAAAAAATAAAAATTTACAATCAGACTTAGATTCAAAAATATTTGTGATAAAATACTTTGATTTAACATAAAATTTAATTTTAACTTTAGTTTTTAAATTCTATAAGATTTTGAATTATTTGTATAATTAATTCTCTAATCACTTCAATAAAAATGGGGAATAAAAATGTCAGCATTAATTAATTTAATTTGGTTTGTCTTTGGTGGTTTTATACTAGCAATTGCTTGGTATATTATTGGGATTATATTCTACATAACCATAATTGGAATACCAATTGGTAAAGTTTGCTTTGAATTTGCAAAACTATCAATGTTTCCCTTCGGCAAGGAAATAATTAGAGAAACAGAACTCAAAGGTAAGCAAAATGTTTTAGGTATAAAAAAAGTATTTCATGTAGTAATTAATATAATTTGGATACCAATTGGAATTTTGTTCACCCTTACCTATTTTGTTCTTGGCATAATCTCTTTCATAACTATTATAGGCATTCCTATTGGAATAGTTTATGTTAGAATGGGCCAGTTTTTACTCTTTCCAGTAGGTGCTAGAGTTGTTTCTAAAAAACAAGCATACGCTAGTGCTGTTGCTAATGAAATAGAGAGACGACAGCGTTAATTGGTACAATCAATGAAGAGAAAAATTGTAAATAAAATTAATTTACCTCCTCTATTTCTTTAAATTTTAAACAAATTTTCTGTAAAATAATGATAAATCTAAATACTTATTTGTTATATAAATATGACTTAAAATCACTCATTTTAAATGACTTAAAAACCCCATTAACCTTTTAGATGTAAAAAATAATTGTTGCAAAATGGTGAATTTATGATATAATAATTTTTGGGAACGTTCCCAAAACTTTTATAAAAAGAAGGATTTTCTATGTATTCAATTCTAGACGTTGCAAAACTAGCTAAAGTATCTAAAAGCACAGTAAGTAGAGTTTTATCAGGAGACTCGTACGGCGTAAGTGATAAAACTAAAGCTAAAGTTGAAAAAGCGGCTAAAGAATTAGGGTATGTAAAAAATTCTCTCGCATCCTCTCTTAGGACAAACAAAACTAAGACCATTTTGTTGATAATTCCAGATATTACTAATAATTTCTGGGCTGAAGTTGCTAGAGGAGCTCAAGACTTTTTAGAAAAACACGATTACAGTTTGATAATGGTTAATACAGATTGGAAAAGTGATAAATATAATAAATATTTAGAACTTGCACTTAGTAAAGGCGTTGATGGAATTTTAATAAATAGTTCTACATCTTTAACCTCTAAATTAAATAATATTGACTTACCAATAGTGTTGCTTGGAAATGCATACTTAGAATCCCACTTCCCTCGTGTAGGATCTAATACGCTAGAAGGATTTAATGAAGCTCTAGAATTTTTATATAAAAATGGACATACAAAAATTGGTGTTGTAGCCTCTCACACTGACACAGTGGGCGGTAAATCACATCAAAATAAATTAAGTATTTATCACACTTTTTTAGAAAATCACAGTATAAGATTTAACAAAAATTATTATTTTTCTGTTGGATACAGCATGGAAGGTGGTAAAGAGTTAGCAACCTTGATATCAAAAATGGAAAACCCTCCTACAGCTATTATCGCAGGTAATGATTTAATTGCAGTTGGTCTTATAAATGAATGTAGAGAATTAAATATTAAAGTACCAGATGATTTATCAATTATTGGAATTGACGATATTCCGATATCATCAATTATTCACCCATCTCTTACTACAATAGCAAAACCTAAAAGAGATGTTGGAGAAAAGGCTGCTGAAATTATAATTAAAGTAATTGAGGGGCAACCTGTAAATAAAAACTATAAACTACCAGTAAATTTAGTAATTAGAGATACAGTAAAAAAAATAAATGGAGATTTGAAATAATATATGCAAAGGTCAATTAGAATATTATCACCGTGTGGAATCCTAGGGTATGGATTTCCTACCTCCTCTTTTGAGAGAGGTCTACAAATGAAGCCCGATGCAATCATAGTTGATGCAGGTTCAACTGATGCAGGTCCACATAAATTAGGTGCTAATGTTGCAATAGTTAGTAAAAGAGCTTGTAAACAAGATCTAAGTAGAATAATTCTTGGTTCTAAAAAATTAAATATCCCTTTTATTATTGGATCTAGTGGTGGAAGTGGTGCTATATCTCACATCAATTGGACTCTTGATATTATTGATGAAATTATTAAAGAAAATAATTTATACGATATGAAGCAAGCTATAGTTTATGCTGACATTAACAAAGATTTAATTAAGGAAAATCTAAAGAAAGGATTAGTAAGTCCTTTAGGAGACACAGTTCCACCTTTAACGGAAGATATATTAAATCAAACAAATTCTGTTGTAGCTCAAATGGGAGTTGAACCTATAATTAAAGCAATAAACACCGGTGCACAAATTATTGTATGTGGTAGAGCTTATGACCCCGCTATATTTGCAGCCTTCGGTATCTCAAAAGGATTTGATAGTGCCCTATCCTACCATTTAGGAAAAATTTTAGAATGTGGAGCACTCTGCTGTGATCCTGGAACTACTAAAGATTGTATGATGGGCGAACTCCATGAAACTTACTTTGATATATTTAGCACTAACGAAGAGAGATATTGTAGTCCAACAAGTGTTGCTGCTCACACTTTCTATGAGAAAGATCACCCTTATTTATTACATGGCCCTGGAATAATTCAAGATTTAAGCAAATGTGAATTTAAAGCTATTGATAAACATACTGTTAGAGTAACTAAGAGCAAATTAGAAAAAACCGATCCTTATAAAATTAAACTAGAAGGTGCTAGAAAAGTAGCTTATAGAACTTTTGTTATAGCTGGGATTAGAGATCCACTATTAATTAACAAGTTAGAAGAAGTTGAAGAATTAGTCAAACAAAGTGTTTTGGAACAATATGAAAATATTGATGAGGATAGTGTTAAAATTCAATTTTACAACTATGGCAAAAACGGAGTTATGGGTGATCTTGAAACAAATAAAACCATTGCTCATGAAATTGGGGTGATGTTTGAAGTAATTGCAAAAACTCAAGACATTGCATCCGCTATATGTGCATCTCTTAGATCTACATTTATGCATTATGGTTATGAAGGAAGGAAATCAACTGCAGGAAACTTAGCCTTCCCTTTTGCACCAAGTGATGTTGAATTTGGAGCAGTATATGAATTTTCAGTTTACCATCTAATGAGTGTAGAAGATCCATCTGCTCTATTCCCTATTGAGATAAGGAGTACTAAAAAATGAGTAATTATTTAAAAGACTTAGCAAAGGTATTAAGAAGTAAAAACAGTGGGCCCTTTCAAATAACTTTAGATGTTTTATTTGATGAAATTGATAATTATGAAAGAGTTAAAAAAGCGAATATCTTCACTAAAGATAATATTTCTCACCTTTATAACTTAGATAAAAAAGATATAACAGACATTGTTTTTTTCGATAGAGCTATGGGTATAAAAGTTACCATGAATAGAAAAGTTTCTAGTGGTACTTGTTTTGATAGAGATGTGTATGGAGCTCAACAACATGCTCCTTTATTAGATATTTTAATTGAATAGAGGAGATTTATGAACTCATTAGAGAAAAAAGAAAGAAGAAAAATATTATTTAAGAAATTAAAATCTGAAAAGATTTTATATCTTATGCTACTTCCAACCATAATTTATTTTATTGTATTTAGAGTTTTCCCTATATTCAACATGAGACTTGCTTTTTATAAATATAACTCAAGGTCCCCTTGGACTTTTGTTGGATTAAAATATTTTAGAATGATAGTATCATCTCCTGACTTTCTACAAATATTGAAAAATACTTTAGTAATCAGTTTTATGAAATATATTCTATTATTCCCAGCATTTCCAATTTTTGCAATTCTGTTAAACGAGCTTAGAAGCAGTGAGACTAGAAAACTTGTTCAAGTTATTTCTTATTTACCACACTTTTTATCTTGGATTGTAATAGCAGGTATTTGGATATCTATGCTTTCAGTAAATGGTGGAGTAAATGAAATATTGCATATATTTGGTCTTGAAAAATCAATAGACTTTATGACAAGTAAAGACTGGATTAAGTGGGTATTATATTTCTGTGAAGGCTGGAGATCTCTTGGATGGGATTCAATTATTTACTTTACAGCAATAATTGCAATTAACCCATCCCTATATGAAGCAGCAGAGATAGATGGAGCTTCTAGATGGCAAATTATTAAAAATATCATATACCCTGCTTTAGTTATACCAATGGTCACTATGTTTATATTAAATCTTGGATTCTTCTTAAATGCTGGGTTTGACCAAGTACTTAACTTTTCTAATGATGCTGTACTCTCCTCAATAGATATCTTAGATACTTATATTTATAGAATAGGAATACAATCAGGACAATATTCTCTTGCTACTGCTGTAAGTCTAATAAAAGGTGTAGTTGGAGTATTTTTAGTACTATTTACTCACTTTACAAGCAAAAAGTTTACAGGCAAAGGAGTTTGGTAGAATGAAACTTAAAAAAATACTAAATCCAAAACAATTACTATTAACACTTCTTTTGTTATTTATTGCATTAACAATGATTGTCCCACTACTAAATATATTAGCATTATCTCTCTCCTCTCCAGAAAGCTCTGTTTCAATGAGTGGAATTAGAGTAATACCTAAAAACTTAGACTTTATTAACTACAGAATTGTTTTCAACCATCCAGTATTAATGAGAAGTGTGTTTAATTCAATTTATATTACAGTAATTGGAACTCTAATAAATATATCACTAACTTGTTTAGCAGCATATGCTCTTACAAGACCAAATTTAACTTTAAAAAAACCTATTATGGTATTTTTAATAATTATGATGTTATTCGATCCAGGTTTAGTTCCAGAATATTTAGTTGTTCAAGATTTAGGCCTAATGGGCTCTAGATGGTCAGTAATATTAATTACAAGTGTAAATGTTTATTACCTTGTTATTATGATGAGATACTTTGAAGGAGTTCCTAAAGACATAATTGAAGCTGGAACTCTAGATGGTCTCTCTCATGTAAACATGTTAACTAAAATAATAGTTCCCCTATCTTCTGCCGGGATTGCAACAATTACAATGTTCTACTCTGTAATTAGATGGAATGAATATTTTAAAGCAAGCATATATATTCTTAATCAAAAGGATACAGTTTTACAAGTAATATTAAGACAGTTTGTAGTATTAGGGGATACGGTATCTCTTATAGGACAACAAAATGTATTTAATTACAATGACTTTGCAAGAGTAGATTATAACGCGCTTAAAGCTGCAACTATTATTGTTGCAATTATACCAATATTAGTAATTTATCCAGTTGTACTAAAGTTCTATACAAAAGATGCTTTAGCTGGATCTATAAAAGAATAAAACAAAATGGAGGAAGTTTTATGAATAAAAAAGTGTGTACAGCCTTAATGGTACTTACAGTTGCTATGGGATTCACTTTTGCAAGTGGATCAAAAGAGAGTGAAACTGTTGATGTAACAAATGTATATGGAACAAAGGAAAATCCTGTTACAGTTACATATCTTTGTAAAGATGTTAACCCTGACGATGCTGGTAATGCAGAGATGGTTCAAGCTATAGAAGAGGGTTTAGCAAAAGAAGGTAAATATATTAATCTTGAAATATTAAATGCACCTTCAGGCTCTTACAAAACAGTAGTGCCAATTGCATTTAGAACAGGTCAAATCTCACCAGATTTAATCTATTTCCAAGGTGGTGATTTACCAATCGCTCAAGAAGGATTATTAGAAGATTTAACCCCTTATATCGAATCATCCAAAAATATTAAAAATATTATGGATAATCACAATACTGATAGAATGGAAAACTATCCATACATATTATGGTTAGCCCCTCCTCGTGTTAGTGTTCCTGTTGTAAGAGGTGATTGGTTTAATGAATTATCTTCATCAAAAGCTTTAATGGATAATCCAACTCCAGATAATTATTATAATTTCTTAAAAGAAATTAAAGATAAAGGTTTAGCTAAATGGCCATTAACAACTGATGGAACAATTCTAAAATTAGATTCAGTATTTAACAGTGCATTTGGAGTTACAACTACTCTCACTAAAGAAAATGGCAAATGGGTTTATACTAAAGCAACTGATGCTGAAAAAGCTAAATTAGCTTTCTATGCTAAACTTTATAAAGATGGCTTATTAGATAATAATTACATCACAAAACAATGGGACACAAAAGAAAAAGCATTCTACGAAGGAGAATCAGCAATGATTTGTGGAACAGCTGGTGCTGTTGTTAATATCTATAACAACAAAATGGTTCAAACTAACGGTGAAGAAACTCAAGTTGTAGTTCTACCCCCTGCAAAAGGTGTAGCTCAAACTTATATCAGTGTTGATGTAACTAAAGAAAGCCGTGGATTTGCTCTAAATGTTGACTCTCAAGTTAAAGATGCAGCATTTGCTGTTTTAGATTATATGGCATCTGATGAAGGTAGAATAATTGACAAGCTCGGTATTGAAGGAATGCATCATGTAACAAACACTGATGGAACAATTGATTTAACAGATAACTTCACTCAATGGTGGGCACGTTTCTGGGATACTTTAAACGGACTTGATACTTCAATGATTAATGGATCTGTTATGAGTGATCCAGCAATTGAATCTCTAGAAATGATGAATGAATACTATGCATCAGATATTAATGTAATCTTACCAGATGATTTATTACCATTAAAGGATTCAATGGATAAACTTTATACTGAATATTCTACTTCAATTATCAGAGGAGAAATGAGTATAGATAGTTTTGATGAATTTGTTACAAAATGGAATGCAGCTGGTGGAGATAAAATCAGTGAATATTTAGCTACAGTTTTAAACTAAATATATTAAATAACTTTTAAAACTAAATGAATAATAATAGACCAAGGTTGAAAATAGACAATTATTAAGATTTAAACTTTTAAAAAAACTAAAACTTTAAATTTAAAAATGTTTACTTATTATTCACAAAGAATACCCTATCTAATTTTAAGAAATTAGAATTAGATAGGAGTAAATTGAGGATTGATATGGATTTAAATTTAGATACACTAATTGATAAAACCTATGCAGGTTTTCTTGCAATGAATATAGGAATAAGATTAGGAGCGCCAGTTGAACCAACAGTTTGGACTTCACAGAGAATTGAGAGGGCCTATGGAAACATTACAAATTATGTAAAGGATTTTAAGAACTTTGCAGCAGATGATGATGTAAATGGACCTGTCTATTTTTTAAGAGCTCTTGATGATGGTAATTATAAAGAAAAGCTAACACCTAGTGATGTAGCAGATGCTTGGTTAAATTATGCAAGAGAAGAAATTGGAATGTTTTGGTGGGGAGGATATGGTGTTTCAACAGAACACACAGCCTATCTAAATTTAAAAAATGGTATCAATGCCCCATTAAGTGGAAGTATCGAAGTAAATGGAAAAACTAGAGCTGAACAAATAGGTGGTCAAATTTTTATTGATACCTGGGGTTTTGTTTGGCCTGGCAATCCTGAAAAAGCAAGCGAATATGCAAGGATTGCAGCTAGTGTATCTCATGATGGAGAAGGGTTATACGGAGCAAGCTTTATAGCAGCTTGTATAGCTAAAGCTTATGTTTGTAATAATATTTATGAAATAATTGAAACAGGTCTTAGCTTAATACCTAAAACCTCTATATATGCAGGTGTTGTAAATGCAGTAATTTCTTTTCATAAAAATAATAATAAAAACTGGAGGGATTGTTTAAAATATCTACAAGATAATTGGGGCTATGACAAATACAAAGGTGTTTGCCACATCATCCCAAATGCAGGTGTTTGTATAATGTCTCTTCTATATGGAAAGGATATCAACGAAGCTGTAGAGATTGCTACTATGGCAGGATGGGATACTGACTGTAATGCAGGAAATGTTGGATCTATTATGGGAGTTAAGGATGGCCTTGGCTCCATAAAAGAATGCTATAGAAAACCACTTAATGACTTTATCGTATTAAGTGGAATAAGTGGATATTTAAATACACTTGATGTTCCAACATATGTAAAAGACTTAGTGAGTTGGGCTTACAAGCTTAAAGGTGAAGACGTTCCTTCTTTAGTTCAAACTACAAAGGGAGAAATCCATTTTGATTTTGAACTAGCAGGTTGTACTCATGGATTTAGAGTCTCTAATACTAATCAGACTCAACTTAGCCAATCGAAGGAATATGCTAAAAGTGGAAATGGATCTCTTAGAATAATATATGATAGGATGAAAAGGGGCGAAACAAGTAGGATTTACTATAAACCATTTTATAGAAGAGAAGACTTTGATGATGAAAGATATTCACCATGTTTCTCCCCTACTGCATATTCTAATCAAAAAGTTAGCATGTACATTATGAGTGATAAATTCTCAGGCGCATCAGAATTTATAATAACTCCTTATGTTAGAAACAGTTCAACAAAAGAACTTATTTATTTAGGGAGTTTAACATTAATAGAAAAAACATGGACTAAGGTTGAATTTATAATTCCAGATCTTGATGGTGCTGTTTGTGATGAAATTGGAATAAGCTTAGAATCTAACTCAAGAATTAGGGCTTACGATTATGGATTTTTATACTTAGATGATTTTAAAATTACAGGAAAAGCAAACTACACGATTAAAATGGATAAACAAAAACCAGAGTTTAGGACAATTACACCATTTTCAATTAATCATGGAGCTTGGAATATAGAAGAAGATAAATTGAGTGTTATGTGTTTAGAACATGGTGAAGCTGTTACAGGTAATTACTATAGCAAAGATGTCGAAGTAGAAACTGATATTACTATTGAAAGTAAGGCAAATGGATTATTAGCACTTAGAGTTCAAGGAGCTCAAAGAGGATATTATGCGGGGTTCTACCAGTCAAAATTAGTAATTGGTAAAACAGTTAACGGAAAATTTGAAGTAATAAAAGAAAAGGTCTTTGATATTGTAAAAAATAGAGAATATAAAGTGAAATTTAAATGTGAAGATAGCCTTTTCTCATTATATATAGATAACGAGTTAGAATTAACTTGTTTAGATAATTCATACAAATATGGAATGGTTGGATTATCAATGCAAGATGGTGGTAGAACATCATTTGGCACTTTAATTGTAAAAGAATTATAGGAGAGAGCATGTATACTGTTAAAGAATTGAGAGAAAACAAAAGCCTTAGAGATAATAGAGCCTGTGGGGCCCTATCAGGACTTGCAATTGGAGATAGCTTTGGCGATGCAGCAAGAATGCAAGAAAATAGAGTTAACTATGGTATAACAACAGACTTTAACGCAGGTGCTGCTTGGAGTACTGATGATACAGAATTTGCTCTTTTAACTGCCAAAACTCTAATCAATACTAAAGGTAATTTTACAAGTGATGATGTAGTTAATGCTTGGCTTGAGGATGTTGTTGTCCAAGACGAGTTTAAAAGAGGTGGTAAGAGCGAAATAAGAGCTGCTGAAAACCTTAAAAAAGGTCTTAGACCACCTGAAAGCGGTAAGTTTAATACCTTCCATATGAGTGATGGAACTGCTATGAGAATTCCACCAGTTGGAATTGTTTGTGCAGGACAAGAGGAAAAAGCTTTAAACCTATCTAAAATTGATGCAGAAGTTAGTCATTTTAGAGATGGTGTTTGGGGTGCTCAAGCTGTAGCTGTTGCAGTTTCTTTAGCTATGGTAGATGCACCATGGGATGAAATATTTGAAAAATCAATTGCAGTTATCCCAAAAGAAAGTTGGTTATATTTTTCAATGAATAGAGCTATGGATATAGTAAATAATAATGATTTACTTGATGCATGGATGCCTCTTCATGATGAATTAATAACGACAACTTGGGCAACAACAGCTGAAGCCATTCCTGCAGCATTTGCATGTTTAAAACTTGAGCACTCTTCCTTTAAAAAAGGCGTTATCTTAGCTGGTAACTTTGCTCGTGATGCAGATACCATTGGTGCTGTAGCTGGATCTATTCTTGGTGCTAAATATGGCCTTGATTCTATTCCAGATAAATGGGTTCAAAAAACTAGATATCCTAGTGGTACTTGTTTAGATTTTACTAAGGGTCTAGACATTGTAGAAATGGGTAAACAATTAGGTGATTTGATTTAAATACTAAGTATTATAACTTATTTGTGTTTGAAGAGAAATGCAACGAAAGAATTTTCGTTGCATTTCTTTATGACTAATTTTTATAGAAATTATAAAATACTACAATCTTATACTCGTGGCAATTTTAGTAAATTATCATTTTCACTATCATTTGGTTCAGAGCGCACATATTTCTCTCCATAAACACTTTCAGCTTGTATTAGATAAGGAAAAGGAGATATATTAACTTGAATACTGTTAGGCTTATTAGAAAGATAATCATAAATATACGACTTTGAATAAGCTTTTAAACCATTTCCATATAAATCAATATATAAATATTTAATATCTATACAATGATAACTATCCTTACGTCCCTCATTCATTTCAATTTTTTCAACATAATAAGCCATAACTGCCTCCTATAAAAGGTCAATAGTTTTCAACAGAAAACCATAACCTATTTTCATTTTCTTTATTGTTTTTAGAAGCTATACAGCTTCTGTTTGTCGCCTTATATAATCAACAGTTAATCGATCTATATCAAAAGGAGTTTTGTTTTTTAGAATTGCATATATTACTCTACTGAGCTTTCTTGCAAATGCTATTATACTTTTCCCACTTCCTTTATTCTTTTTCATTCTTTT
>JAQQAS010000059.1 GCA_028532815.1 Pleomorphochaeta sp. | reverse complement strand
GCTAATAATGCTGATGTTTTAGCTATAAGTGCTCTTTAATATATTTGATATAGATATTATCTAACAAAAGACAATATATAAAAAAACTTGCATGACCCAATTTCTAAAAGGGAAAATTTAGAAATTGGGTTACTTCTTTTTAGACACAAAAAAAGGTAGCTATTTAGCTACCCTTTCTTAAAAATAAATATGTTATGTAATTGTGTATGAAATTGTAACATTACTTACATAATTACCGGCAGGAAGTTGATCATTACCATCCCAACTCAAATTAAACTTATTTACTAAATAATCAGTATGTAAACCTGCTGTTAAAGTTGAAATTTCTACTGTAGTATTAACAGTTGGTGTAATTTCAGAATCATGTGTATCATTACCATTATTTAAAGTTGTTTTAAAACTTTCAGGAGTAACTACAACCTCAACACTCATATCAGAGTTTTTATTACTTGAGGCTAAGACTGTAAAATCTTCAGTTTCTCCACCAGTTGATAGTGAATCTGCAATATTAATAACATATTCTGTAGTTGAATCTGCAATCTCGCTGTTGTTGTAATACAATTCATAAGTTAATTCGCTTTCAGAAATAACTGTAGTTAATTGTACTTGAGCTGATTTTGCTACTATTGATGTCATTGCAATAGAAACAAGTACTAAGATTGTAAATAATTTTTTCATCTTTTTCCCCTTCTTTGGTTGTAAAATATTTTAAGATGTGTGAAATATAATTTACAATATTACTTGTGTCAAGAAATATTTGTGAAATATCAAAATTTAATAAGTATATATATATTTACTTACACAGTAAGCATTTAAAATGTACTATTTTTTTCATAAATTTTAAAATATATGTATTAAGATACAAACTTATTATACTTTGAGCATTAAAAAAGACTTAGCATTTGCTAAGTCTTAATAGCGGCAAAGGGACTTGAACCCCTGACAAAACGGATATGAGCCGTTTGCTCTACCATCTGAGCTATGCCGCCGTGCTGTTCTCTCGAACACGTTGGCTAAGATATATTTTATTGAACTTTTCGTCAATACTTTTTCTAAAAAAAAATAAAAAAATGTTAATTTAGTATCTTTAGAGTACTTTTGATGTTATTATTTATAAAATATTTTACCCTACTTTGGAGCATTTTAATGAAAAAAAGAAAGATATACACATTACCCTTTGAAATCTTGTTGGTTTTAATTTCAGCTTTTATGTATGCTTTAGCTTTTCCTTCTTTTATAAATGATACAGGATACCCTATTTTTGCTTTTTTTTCTTTTATTCCGCTTTTATATGCAGTAAATACTACTAAATGGAAATATACACCATTGCTTGGCTTGATTTTTGGGGTGGTTTATTTAGGAATCTTTAACTATTGGCTGAGCACATTTCATCCACTAGCAATAGTAATTGGGCCAGTTGCTAAAGGAATTCAACTATTTTTCTTTTTTCCATTGTTAAAATTATCGTATTCCTTCCCAAAAAAATATAAAGCTATATCTCAATCTCTTTGCTACGTATTATATTCTTATATCGTTCAACAAGGTTTTTTAGCTTATGCATATGGATCTTTAGCGTCAACTACTATTAATTTGCCTATTATAGCACAATTAGCTAGTTTAACTGGTATGTGGGGAATCTCTTTTTTATTATTTTTGCCTCAATCCTTTATTGCAAATTATTTAATTGATAATAATCATCTTATCTTCTCGAAATATTTAGAAAAAAAGAAAGAAGCTGTTCTTCTATACTTATTTCTTTTTTTATGCGTATTGATATATGGTTATTCTTCTATAAATTATTGGAAATATAAAATCCCAGATAAATATGTTAAAATTGCAACTATTCAACATAATGCAGATACATGGAAAGGAGGATATTCTCAATATAAAAGCAACTTTGAAACTTTAACTGATTTAACAAATAAGGCAATGGAAGTAGATCCTGACTTAGTTATGTGGAGTGAAACAGCCTTTGTGCCTAGTGTTGCTTGGCACACTAAATATCCAAGTAGCGAGAGAACTTCAAAATTAGTCGATGATTTTATTTCATTTGGTTCTCAATTGGAAGTTCCTTTAGTAACTGGTAATGTTGAGGGAGTTTTAAAAGATAATGGTCAACCCCCATTTTTAAATAGCGGTGAATGGAATAGGGATGATTATAATACAATTATTTTATTTGCTGAAGGAGAGCTTAAAGATACATATAGGAAACAACACCTTGTTCCCTTTACAGAGTATTTTCCCTATGAAGAACAATTCCCAAGATTTTATCAATTTCTGAAATCCAATGATTATCATTGGTGGTTGCAATCTGATGTATCTAAAGTGTTTGATTATGAAGATTTAAAATTTTCAACTTCTATTTGCTTTGAGGATATTTTTTCTGATATTAGTAGAGAATTCGTTAAAAATGGGTCTACCCTCTTATTAAACTTATCAAATGACAGCTGGTCAAAATCTATCGCAGCCGAACAGCAACATATGTATTTAGGAGCTTTTAGAGCTATTGAAAACAGAAAAAGCGTTGTAAGATCAACAAACAGTGGAATAACATGTTTAATTACAGCTTGGGGTGAAGTAATTGAACCTATCACTACTTTTACCACCGACTATAAAGTTTATAATGTACCAATTTATGAAAACACTAAAGAAAACGTTAGTTTTTATACTAAACACGGAGACTATTTTGTTTACATTTCATTCTTAATTGTTTTTGCAAATATAATCTATAGAATAGCTCATTTTATTTATTTAAAAACAAACAAACACAAAAATATCTCAATAGAAAATATTGAAGTTAAAACAAAAAAAAGAAGAAATTACAAAACTCGAAAATATCTAAAAGACCCTGGAATAAAAAATATATCAAAAAAGAATAGAATTTAATATACTTTTATTTTTTTGATAGTTGTAAAAAAAGTAAAGTACTGCAATAATAAATATAAAGATTACATAAATGTTAATTATTAAGGGATTAGAATGAGAAGTTTACATACTCAAGGATATACACAAAATAGAGAATTATCTTGGCTTAAATTCAATAAGAGAGTACTAGAAGAAGGAATGGATGAAACAGTTCCTTTGCTTGAAAGATTAAAATTTATCTCAATTTTTTCAAGTAATCTTGATGAGTTTTTTATGATTAGGGTGGGCTCTTTATTTGATATGCTTGAATGCAATGATATTGTTGTTGATAACCGTTCAGGTTTAACTCCTAAACAACAACTATCTTTGATATATTCCGAAGTAGCTGCTTTATACAAAGAGAAAGAAAAAGCATATTTTGAAGTTGAATCTCAACTAAGAATACATCAAATTTCAAATTTGAGTTACAAAGAGCTTACTAGTTCTGAAAAAAAATATGTTAAAAAATATTTTGATAATAATGTACTTCCAATTTTGTCTCCACAAATTGTAGATTCAAGACATCCTTTTCCCCACTTAAGTAACGAAACACTTCATGTAGGAGCAATGTTGGATCAAAATGGTTCTGAGCTATTTTCAGTAATTCCAGTACCTGAAGCTTTACCTTCTCATATCTTTCTCCCCGGAGCAAAGATTAGGTACATTAGCATTGAAAATCTTATTTTAAAATTTTATGAAGAAGTTTTTTCAATGTATAAAGTCAAAGATAAGACAATCTTTAGAGTAACTAGAAATGGCGATATTAATGCAGATGACGAAGCCTTTGAAATTGAAAATGATTTTAGAAAAAAAATGAAAAAACTCTTACAAAAAAGGAAAAAATTAGCCGCTGTTAGGTTAGAATTATCTTCTGATGTTAATGACAGTTTCATTGAATTTATTATTTCTAGAATCAATCTCACAAAAGAAAATGTTTTTATTACTGAAGCACCTTTGGATTTATCCTATGCTTTTGATTTAAAAGATTATATTGAGCTACCTTCAAAAAGGACCTTATCTTATAAAGAATTTGCACCACAAAAAACTTCTAAAATAAATCTAAACCAAAGTTTAATCAAACAACTACAAAAAAGAGATTTGCTGCTCTCATATCCATATCAGAGTATGGATCCTTATTTAAAGCTTATAAAGGAAGCTGCTAGTCATAAAAATGTGATTAGTATTAAAATTACTATTTATAGATTAGCAAGCCAAGCAAAATTAGTTGAATACCTTTGTATAGCAGCTGAAAATGGAAAGGATGTAACTGTATTAATTGAGCTTCGTGCTAGATTTGATGAGCAAAATAATATTGATTGGTCTCAAAGATTAGAAGAGGCCGGTTGTAAGGTTTATTATGGGTTTGAAGGTTTTAAGGTTCATTCAAAAATTACCTTAATCACTTTAAGCGAGAAAGGAAATTTAAGTTATCTAACTCAAATTGGAACAGGTAACTATAATGAAAACACAGCTAAGTTATATACTGATTTAAGCTATTTCACTAGTGATACAAATATAGGATTAGATGCAACCCATTTCTTTAAAAATATGTCAATTGCAAATCTAATTGGGTCCTACAAACATATTTTAGTTTCACCTGTTAACTTTAAGCCTTCTATTTTGAATTTAATAGACCGTGAAATAGAAAAAGGTGAAGAGGGATTAATTCAAATAAAAATTAATTCAATGACTGATGTTGATGTAATTGAAAGACTTAAACTAGCCTCTTGTAGTGGTGTAAAAATCAAAATGGTTGTTAGAGGTATTTGTTGCCTAGTACCAAATGTCAAAGGTAAAACTGAAAATATAGAAATTATTAGTATCGTTGGAAGATATTTAGAACATTCTAGAATCTTTATTTTTGGAAAAGGTGATGAGGAGAAAGTCTATATTGCTTCAGCTGATTTTATGACAAGAAATACAGAGAGAAGAGTAGAAATTGCTACCCCTATAACTAACCCTATCATAAAAAAACAGATTCACCATATTATGGATATTTGCTTAAATGATAATGTTAAAGCTAGAAAATTAGATAATAAAGGAAATTATCATAAAATAAAAAAAGTAGATAAATCTATTGATTGCCAAGCTATTTTAATGAAGGAAGCTATTGAAGAAGGTAAAAAACCTGTTGTAAATGATGAAAAATTAGTTCAAAGAATGCTTCGAAAATTTAAGAAGAAGAAATAAATTTCATTGAAATTATTTTATCAATATTTTTATCAATAATTATTTGGACAATAAGATTATTTTCAATCAAAACGCTTATTGTCCTATTACTGGGCTTATAATTCATTTTACCCACATATATAGATCCTTTAATAGGCAATAATTGTGCTAAAAATTTACTGTTTTCTTTTGTAAAACTATATTTATAATCATCCATTATGTATTTATCAATCCATTCTAAATTGAAATCTTCTTCAAACATCTCTTTAAAATATCTTTCACTCTCTGTTGAATTAATGGAATTTATCATACCAATTTTGTTACTTATAGGTAAAATTGTGTTATTATAAATTACTAAAGAAGTATCATTTGCAAAAAATGCTGGAATGTTTGTAAATAAAATTAATGTAAATAGTAAGATTTTTTTATTCATATAATATAGAATATATTATAATTTATTACTTCTCAAGATTTATTGAAAATAAGCGCTCAATTTAATTGTTATATAAGCTAGAAAAAGGAAAATAATATGAAAGAAAACACTTTATTAGAATACTTAGAAACTAATTTTGATATATCCATTAGAGATCCCTTATGGCAGGATATTAAATTGAGTAAGGCTATTTATAGTATTTATATGACTAAACAAGTTCAAAAATTATCTAGAATTAAACAACTTGGTCCTACTAATTTAATATATCCTGGAGCTATGCACACAAGACTTTGCCATAGTCTTGGAGTTTATCATTTATCGAAAGAAATAATTAAATCTTTATTATCAAAACCAATCGATAATCATTTCACACTAGAAGGAGTCAATAGTTTTTTAGCTGCTGCACTTCTTCATGATATTGGGCACTTCCCCTACACTCATTCATTAAAAGAACTACCCTTAATAGATCATGAAATATTAGCTACTCAAATAATTAAGGGAGAAAATGAATTAAATTCCATTTTAAAAAAAGAGAACTTTAATTTAGAAAAAATCTGTAATATCCTCAACTTTGAAGAAGAAGCTATTGATAGTGAAATTAAATTCTATAAATCTCTATTATCTGGTGCACTAGATCCTGATAAATTAGATTATCTAAATCGAGATGCATTTTTTTCAGGGGTAACCTATGGCTTACAAGATTGTTCTTTTATTATATCTCACCTTACAATTAGTAATAGTGAAAGTACTCTCTTAGAGAGTGCAATGCTTTCTCTCGAACATCTTCTTTTTTCAAAATACCAAATGTATCAAACTGTTTATTGGCATAAAAGAACTAGATGTGCTACTGCAATGATAAAGAAATGTTTAATTTACAATTTAGATAAAGGTATAATAAAGGGTGAAGATTTATATAATCTAGATGATTACAGTTTTATCGAGATAGCACAAAATCATTCTTCTACATTTTTAAATGTTTTAGATGTGAATGATAACAAATTATTAAAAACAAAATATGAGAAACCTTTTGACAAGACTAATAAATTACATTATTTTTGTCTTGATTTAGAAAATAGAACTAAAGCTGAGAAATTTATTTTTGAGTTATTAAAAGATAATTATCCTAATTTAAGGGAAGAGCAATTAATAATTGATATTCCAGAACCTATTTCTTTTGAGGTGGATATTCCAATTTTATTTAAAAATGGTGAAGTTACTTCTTTTAAAGACTTAGATGGTGTTTTCAGCAATTCTGTCATTAAAGGTTTTGAAAAGGCTTTGCGAAAAGTTAGAATTTTTACCATTGATGAAATTTCTATAAATGAAATTGAAGAGGCAATAAATAGATGGGCGAAAAGCTAAGTTACAAAAAACTTATTGAAGGTGATATTCCACCATGGGTTAGAAGATATATCAAACAAACTGGTAAAACCATAAATACTTTTGACATGATTAGAGATAATGAAACAATTTTATTATCGGTTTCTGGTGGAAAAGATTCACTAGCATTAGCCCTAGCCCTTGCTTTAAGAAGAAAATGGCTACCTATTAATTATAATTTAAAAGCTGTAATGATAAATTGGATTGAACATCCTATAAGTGATAGTGCTAAAGATAAACTATATGAATTTTTTGAATCATTAGATATTGATTTTACAATATTCGATGAACCACAATATTCTCCTTCATTTAAGGGTGAATTTAATTGTTATCTCTGTTCAAGAAATAGAAGACGCATTCTCTTTAATTACGCTAAAGAGAACAATTTAAAAATTATTGCATTAGGCCACCATTTAGATGATTTAGTCGAAACAACTTTAATTAATACTTGTTTTAGAGGCAATTTTTCAACAATGTTACCTGTTCAAGAGTTCTTTAAATCAACGCTTTTCATAATTAGACCTATGATTGAAGTACATGAAAAGGTGTTAATTAGACTTGCTGAAAATTATAACTTACCAGTAGTTAAACCAGTTTGTCCCTATGATGCAACAAACATTAGATCTCGATTAAAGCCTATAATATCTAGTTTAGCTCACATAGACAAACTTACAAGAGAACACGTATTTAAAGCACATGATTTTTCTCAGAAAATTAATAGATAGAAACAATAATTGTTACTTTTGTCTTAACTTTAAAAAATTATAACAAGAATTTTTTAATTGTTAAATAAAGTACTTTTAACATAGCTATTTATACTGTATAATTTAACTATAGTTATATACAAATAATTATAAAGGAGCTATGTGTGCTGAATAAAAAAAACATTTTAACACTATTTATCCTATTGACCATTAATCTTAATATATTTGCTAGCTTAGGTCTTGATGTAGGTTTAAATTATAACTCAAGTGAAGTTGACTCTGATGGTAATACCGTTGATAGTGAATATCCATTTAGTTTAGTCGCGCTTCCATCCTTCAGTGCCAACAAGTTCTCAATTGAATTAAATACACCAATCTATTTTAAGGTTAATGATGGAGCAGTAGAATTTGATTATTCTAATTATCTCCTACCAGAAGAACAAGATGAATTTTTAGATTCTGCATATGTATATTCTAAGTTCTTTCTAAGTTTTATTAATTATGCTCAATGGGCTAGTTTTAATGAAGATTTTGCAATTAGGATTGGTAAAATAACAAATAGCACTATCGGTGATGGAGCTCTTTTATATCATTTTGAAGATGAAAATGTTGGTGAGTTTGAGACACGAGCAGGATTACAATTCAAGTTCGATGCAAATATGGTTAATTTACCATTTGGCTTTGAATTGATTGCAACTGATATGTTTGACCCTGATTTATTTGGTGCAAGAGTATTTTTTGAACCAATTTTCTTTTTGGGCAATGATTTTTTAAATAAATTAACACTTGGTTATACTGTGACTTATAATACAGAATATGCTGATTCATCATCTGAGTATTGGTTAAATATTGCTTATGATTTACAATTACCGCTCTTTAAAACAGTTGATAATAGTATGATCCTTTATTACGATTTAATAAGCGAAGCAGAGATTGATGATTCAACGGATAATCTCGTTAGAGAATTATCACAAAGAGTTGGTGTTTATGGATGGTATTTTACTGATTTAACTTATGATGCTCATATTCAAAATATTATTGATGATGATGCAAGTGAGTATACTTTTGGTAATAGTAATTGGGATTTAGTTTCCAAGACGCTCTTACCTCAATTTAAAAAAGATTTTGTAATCAGTGCAAATACTGGATATTATTCAAATAATGGAATGTCTGAGTTTACTTTAGGATCTGAAATTGAGTTTGATAATTTAAAATTAGATAATTATGACCTTACTCTCGAATTTATTAGTACAAAAGCAATTGGTCCCATTAGTGACATTTCTGCATCAGTTACAAAAAGTTATTACATAGATAGTTCTACTGATGAATTAACTGAAGATTTTATAACTGGCTTAACCTCTACAAAAAATTTAGAAGTTGACCTTTCAGCAAATATAATATTTTATCAAGTCAATGCAATTACAGTTAGTATAAGTATTGAAGGTGATGAAAGTGGCAATATAGACCCTACCTATTCATTTGGGTACAAATTATCACTTTTATAGATTAGTGAGAAGGAATGTTTATGAACAAAACAATTAAAAGAATATTAATTACTCTATTACTAGTTACTTTGGTTGCACCTAGTATTTTTTCCCAATCAGCTACATTTAGTTTAGTTCAAGGTAATAAGAATACTTTAGATATTTATAATGAGTTTGGGAAAAAAATAAATGTTGTTTCTGAGGATAATATAAAAGTTACAGGTAAAGTCCTAATCAAAGCTATGGATAATGCTCTTATTCTTAATTATGATTATGGAACAATTGAACTTGCAAAAAATTCTTTGTTAATTGTTGATCCATTTTCTGAAAAACCTATACTTTATTTAGTTGATGGGCAATTAACTTTCTACTCTAGTGTAGAGGAAATAAAAGATTATGTTATTTCAACCCCAGTTAGTAAATATGAATTCAAAAGCCCTGCTAAAATTAAAGTACTGAGCACAGAAAATTTAGAATATGGTTTATTCTTTGAAGGCGAAGGTACATCCTACAACTCTATAACAGGTGAAACCACTTATCTTGCAAGTGAACAAATGATTGATATGGCTTATCCAAATAACTTCTCTTTAGATATTCCTGAAGTTATAGCTGACGATAGTGTTGATTTTGAAAGTGAAGAAAGTATAAAAATTGTTTCTACATCTTATATCGAAAAAGATAATGAATTAACACTTAAAAAGAGAATTGCTAGTGAAGAATTTAGATCAAACTTCCTAAATGATTCATATTTAATGAATATTAAGCCAATTCAAAAAAGTAATGACTTTGAGAAATATACTACTATAAATTTTGTTATTACAGGAAATGGACAAGGAAACATTACAGCTCTTGATTTTCCAGCATTTTCTGGCTTAATTCAAGAAGCAAAAGCCAATGATCAAAATATATTATTAATAGATGGAGGAAATACTTTAAATGGTTCTCCATATGTAGCCTTTGATAAAGGAAAGACTGCTATAAAAGTATTAGACAAGATTGGGTATGATATTTTTGTACCAGGAGCTATAGACTTAAGTTATGGTGTTGATTATTTAACCAAATTAAATAAATCTACAAATATTAATTTTATTAGTACTAATGCAATGACTAAAGATCAATTGTTCTACTTCAATCCATTTAGTTTGTATTTATTTGACGATTTTAGAATCGCAGTATTAGGATTATCTAATCCTTCTGATTTAACACCATTAATGGATTTAGATTTAACAAATCAAGTCTTAGTTGAAAATGCTCAAACTGCCATTGATAAAGCTCACGAAGTAGCAGATTATGTAATCTTGATTTCGAACTTAAATTACGATATGTATGATTCTGCTTTTATAGCAAACAATGTTGATGGGATTGACCTTATAATTGATAGTAATAACAGTGATGCTACTATGATGAGTATTAATGGGGTACCATTGATAAGTACTGGTGTTGGTTATTCTGAAATACAGAATTATACTATAAAAGTTAAAGAACATGATGTTGTATCTACTCGATATGCAAAAGTTTATTCTTCGAATATCTTTGAATCAGATAATAGATTATTAGCTTCATTAAATATTGACTCTTTCGATTCAGATAATGAATTGAGTAGTTTAATTAATGAAGTTACTATACCTAGTAATTTGTCATTCTTCTTAGTTCCACCAACAGTTCAAAATGTTTCTGTAAGTACAAATGATATTCAAATTTCATCTTCTACAGCTGAAGAAAAAGAAGCTCCTAAGGCTCCAAGTTTTGTTGATCAAGGAAAAGCGATTAATAAACCTACATTTGTTGATGATATAAAAATTTCAACAGTAGAAGCACCTAAAGCTCCAACTTTTGTTAACGAGAGTGATAAATTAGTAATTCCAAATGCCCCTATATTTAATGATAGTGCAAAGGTTACAGAACTAGTAGAAGTAACAGCTACTGAAAATTTAGTTTCTCCACCTAAATTTAAACCTATTTCCTTTAAAGTTAGAAAAGAAGAAGTAATTAAAGAAGCCTCCGAGGAAAGCTTAGTTGAAGAAATTGTTTTAAGTGAACCTAGAAAAGCTAATATTTATACTGGTGAAGATTTAAAAGTTAAAACACATATTGGGCTTGATACATATGTAACAGCAACAGCTGATATTAATGATTCTTCATTCACTAATAATGATTATTATGGTGATGTGACTATTGTCCCATATATTTCTCATGGTGAATATTCATTAGGCTTAAGACTTGTTGGAGAATTAGATGAGTCTTTGAATTTTACTTATAATTTATATCCTTTACCTACAACTAATGCTGAAATAAGTGATTATATTATAAGTTTAATAGACCATGTATCAATTAAGAATCCTAGTGAGTCTGTTGATATTCAAATTAATAGAGATGAATTTGAAGAAAATACTTCATCTGCCCTATCATATGATACTTTAGGTGGTACACATTTACACTTAGATAGTGTTTTCGATTCTCAGGGATTTGCTCTTAATCTATCTACATCAACTCTTGATATTTACGATGTTATTAATTCAACATCTGAAGAGTTTGTTAGTCTAAATGCTGTTTTCAAACCACTAGATTTGATTAATCTTAGCATTGGTACAATTGGTATTGGAAATGCTTCAACTCTTGATATTTATCCTTCATTTAATTTAGATTTTATACCTGTAAATAATAAGGATATTAATGTTAATTTAAATCTTGGAGTTACCCTATATTTTGCGGCCCTTCCAAGCTTCAGTTTCTTAACAGTATTTAATCCAAACAATTCTAACTTAGTTCCAAACTATTTAGCCAATGCGTCAATAGATGTTAATTCTGAAACTCTAAAACTCTCCTTTGGAGCAAGTTACTTAGTCACTGAAGATTCTAGCAAATTTACTACGAATATGATTCATAAAGATACTATAAATTCAAATATCTTTACCGACGTAGACTCAAATACTCTTTCAGCAATATTAAAAGTTGGTTATGAAAATGATAATATGGACTTTACTGCTGTATATACATTACCAATGGAAATGCCTACATTTGAATTTGGTGAAGATTTAATTGATCTTGATTTAGCTTTGTACTTTAATAAATTTGAATTAGGTGGTTATTATTTATATAATGACTTTATTAGTAATTTAAAAAATATTACCGATATTAAAGCATTTTTAATTAACAGCTATACTGAGTACGGTGCCTATATAACTTACAATATGGATTTCTTCTCTGTTTCTAGTACAGTTTATTTACCTAGTTCTACAAGTGCTCCATTAGCCCTAGATTTATGCTTTAATTTAAAGTTAGATCATACATTTTAATAATTAGATAATTATATATAACCCTAGATATTAAACACAAAATTTGATTCTAGGGTTTTTTTATGTACATTAATTATCCTAATTTATGTTATAATGCTTTTAATATGAGAATACATGAATTAAATAAATTAGTTGCACAAAGAATTGCAGCAGGAGAAGTAATAGAAAGACCTGCTTCAGTTGTTCGAGAATTAATAGATAATTCTATTGATGCTAAAGCTACTTCCATTACTTTAAAAGTTAAAAATGGAGGGTTAGACGAAATAACTCTTCTTGATGATGGAAATGGCATAAATAGTGAAGATTTAGAGATTTGTACTAATAGTCATACAACAAGTAAGGTTAATAGTATTGATGATTTATATCATCTAACTAGTATGGGATTTAGAGGCGAAGCATTATATTCTATTGCTGCAGTAAGTAAATTAACAATATCTAGTAGTTATCAAGGTAGCAAAGGACACACTATTATAGTAGACAATGGGAAAAAAAGTCCTATAATTCCAAATGGACCTGATGTTGGTACTAGAATTAGTGTGGAAGATTTATTTTTAGAAATTCCTGCAAGAAGACAATTTTTAAAAAGACCTTCAACTGAAGCTACAATGTGTAAAAATGTTTTAATTGAAAAAGCTTTGGCATTTAATGAAGTTGAATTTAGGTTCTATAATGATGATAAATTAGTACTACATCTTCCAAAAACTTCTAGACAAGAAAGGATTATTAATACTCTCACTGGTAAAAATAAAATCACTACAAAAGATACTCTTGAATTAAAATCTAATTATGAAAGATTTTCTCTTTATGCTGTAGCTGGCCTACCATATATTAAGAGAAGCGATAGATCACATATTAAAGTATATATTAATAATAGACCAATACAAAACTATGCTCTTCAACAAGCAGTTACTTATGGATACGGTGAACTTTTACCTGGAGGTAGTTTCCCCTATTGTTACTTATTTGTCGATGTTGATCCAACCTTAGTCGATTTTAATATCCACCCAGCCAAAAGAGAAGCAAAACTTAGAATTCAATCAGAAATACATCATGGTGTTGTTTCAATGATTCAAAAGCAAATGCAACGTCCTATCCCCTCTTTAGAGGATACATATTATCAAAGTGATCTGCCAATTGATAATACTAGTGATGTGGTAGCGTCAAATAAAACAAATAGTAATTTTACAAGAAAGACCCCAATTTCTTCTTATTTTTCTAATGCTTATCCTTCAAGCAATAAAGATTCCTTCGTTGGAGAAGACCCTAGACCAAAAACTCCTGATTGGTTTGAAAAGGCTAAAAAAGTCTTATCTCAACCATCTTCAGTTATAGAAGAAACTAAAGAAGTAAAAGATGATAACTCATTTGAGTGGGATAAAGTTGAAAAAACAAAATTTAGATACATAGGTCAAGCTTTTAAACTATTTTTAATTGTTGAGAAAGATAATGAATTATTTTTAATTGATCAGCACGCAGCTCATGAAAGAATACTATTTAATGAAATAAAGGAACGTCAAAGTACTCAAAAACTATTAATTCCAATTTCTTTTGAGGTTGAAAGAGATGTTGATAATTACTTGCTAGAAAATACAGATATTTATGCTAATTTAGGTATAGAATTAAATAGAACAAGTGATTTATTATGGGATTTAGTTTCAATACCAACTGTTTATAAACCTATAGAAAATAAAATTATAGAATATATTCAACAAAATACTGGAGATGCTAAAGCTATTGAAGAAGGAATTTTTGCTATTTTAGCTTGCCACAGTGCGATTAGGCAAGGAGATGATATTGAAGATAAACTTGCAATTAGCTTAATAGAAAAAGTTTTTGAATTAGATGAACCGGTATGTCCTCATGGTAGAACTTTCTTGATCCATTTTAATAATGATGAACTAAAGAAAGCTGTGGGTAGAACTTAAATCAATTTTTAAATTATTTATTATTGAATTGCTATCTTCATAAATTAACTCTATATAATATACATTTTCAAAGTTATCAATTTCTATTTGGAATTGATAATTTTGATATATAAAATTATTTTCGTATTTTTTAGTATCGATTAAATTTTTTTCATTATTATAGTAATTAACAATTAAATCACCCAGTTCAAAAGGTACTAAAGTCGATACAAAGGGTAAATCCTCTTTTATTGCTTTTGATGTAAACATTATTAAGTTATCTTTTAGATATAAATTAATATTGTTTATATCTTTAAAAGGGTTTGTCAGTGTAATTGTTTTAAGGATGTATTTTCCATCATCACTTGTTAATTCTAATTCATAATCTCCCTCTTCAAAATAGTATGAAACTAAATTAATAAAAGAAGATCCTATATATTGTTGGGTATCTTTTTCTATAAAATTAGGTTCAATATCCCACAACAAATCTTTATTAGGACTCGTTAATTTAATATTAGTTATATTTACATCAGGATTAGATAGCTTGATTGCTAATTTAAGATTTGGATATGATTGAAACAATAATATATCATCATATTCATTGCTTTTGAAATTTGAAGATTTTGCCTGATATACTGAAATATTTGTAACTTCAGTAGAAGTGTCAATAATTTTAAATTCTTGATCACTACAAGATAGGAATAAGATACTTATTCCTATCATGAGAGTGAAAAATATACTATTTTTCAAGTTCTTTAAGATATGATCTAACTGGATTAGCATAGGCATTTAGTGCATATTTTTGAACATCATCATTTAAATGACAATATCTAGATAAGAATTTTTCAGTATCAAAATCTTTATATTGATCTTCAAATTTATTTGTTTTTTCCAAATAATCATAAGCAAAATAATTAGTAGGCCATAATTTATAGTTTAAATGAATCTGTCTATCAATTTCCCTAGCTACTTCATTATGATCATCATATTGCTTATCTGTTAGAGGTTTACCAATATGTACATGAATTCTGCCTTTAAATTCTCTTAATCCTTTGACTAAAGAAATTAAATCTTCATGTTTTTTCTTATTGTAAGTCCCTTCATTGAATAATTTAGTTATCTCTTCTCTACTTTTATTTATATCACAGGGATCATATTCATATGAAACAGAGACAGGTGTAATCCTACATTTATTAATCAATTCACTAAAAGGTATCTTGCTTTTACGCATTGATAAATATAGCATTTTAATTATTGCTGGACTAGTTTCATCGATTCCATCTTTAGCTCTACCACTTTTTTGAGCAACCCAAATACTTTTATTTCTATCTAAAATAGTTTCACAAAAATATTTACTTAGTCTTATTGACTCAATATATTTTTCTCTCAATGGCAAAGTTCTTTTAACAACAATTCCACCATTTAGTCTAAACAATGTTTCAGCAACTTGATTGCTCATTAAATTATCACCAAAAGCCATTTCACATAATTGCTTATTATTTTGAAATAAAACGTAATCTAATAAAGCACAATCTAAAACGATATCTCTATGATTTGAAAAGAAAAGATATGAATCATCACTAGTTAGATTCTCCATTCCTGAAAAAGTTAACTCAGTTACAGATCTTTCTAATAGAGTTGGAATAAAATAACCTGAAGTAATAAGTCTTTGGAAATCATCATAATTGTGAACATCATTTAATGTAACTACAATTTCTTTTGTTAATTTTCCAATTTTTTCTTTATAATCAGGGGCTTTACTATCTAAAATAATACCGAGAAAATGCTGAATATATTGCGGATTATTCTGCAATAATTTTACACCTTCCTCAGCTTTCTCTCCTATTAGCGGAGCTATATCTTCATAAGAATTTAAATCCATATTTCTGCTCCTAACCGTGAAGTGATCTAATATATTGTGTTCTTTCCCATAATGTTGGATCATCCATTTTTTCTTGAGCTAAAATGCCTTTAAAACTGTCAATTGAATTATAATTATTATTTTCCATCCAATTGTTTAATGTTTCAAGCATCAAATTTACTGAGTCAAGACCAGTATTCATTAAAACACTACAAATTTCTACTGAAGAAGCTCCAGCTAATAACATTTTAACTAAAGTTTCACCATCATGAATTCCTGTGTTAGCACATAAATCTAAATTAAGTTCTTCACTCATAAGACCAACCCATCTTAAGGTTTGTGAATATTCGGAATTTGAAGATAATGAACTACCACGTTTAATAGAAATAGTATCAATATCAATATCAGGATTATAGAAACGATTAAATAAAACTAATCCATCATATTTTAAAAAATCTAACTCTCTAATGATATTAGAATTAGAAGAGAAATTTGCACCCATTTTCATAGATAAAGGTAACTTAATTTCTTTTCTTGCAATTTTTGCGAATTTAATAAAATCTTTATCAATTTTTCTACCGTCTAGATTTGCATTGGAGGCCATTATATAGTGGTTAATTTCAAAAGCATCAGCTCCACAATAAGCAAAACGTGGTGCATATTCCTTTATCCAAGAACCATCCCCCGTACCATTTAAAGAAGCAATAATTGGTATACTGCAAGCTTTTTTAGCATCTTCAATTAAAGTCAAATACATATCAATGAAATGATCTTCACTTGCACCTTTTAAAAAACCATAAGCATCTGCATGATTCATAAAAGATTGCTCCATGTCAACATTTGATTCTGCATCTTTATCAATTTGTTCTTGGAAAATTGATTTTACTACTATTGCTGCAACCCCTGCATCTTCTAATTTTTTTATACTATCTAAGTTTGCTGTTAGAGGACTACTTGCGGCTATGATAGGATTTTTTAGTTCTAATCCCATATAATTTGTTTTAAGATTTGCCATTATAAAACTCCATTTTTTATAAGAATTAATTTAAATAATTCAATATATTTCATAACTTTAATTATAATAATCTATTTTACAAAATAATTAAAGGAATTTTATAAATAATATATAATATCTACGAATAATATCCATATAAGCCATATTTTGTTACCATTAAGTAATATAAATACATTTTTTCAAGTATTACAACAGATAAAAAATATGAAATAGAACAAAAACATTCAGACATTTTTTAAAATTATATATAATTCTGGTATATTTTATTCTAGCTTAACTTCTTTTCAACAGTTCTACGTTTTAAACGATGTTTTAGATAAGAATTTACAATCAGATTTCTTGCATTTCTAGCTTCAGTAATATTAGCATTTCTTAATCCTTTTAATGGGTATGGAATATTAAGTTGTTCATATTTACTTTCCCCCATATTGTGATATGGTAATACATCAACTCCATATATATTATCAAACGGCGATAGAATTTCACCTAATTTTTCAAAATGATCTTTATCTTGAGTTATGGTTGGAACTAAAACATGTCTAATTATTACTTGAATATTTTTTGAATCTAAAAGTTTTAAAAATTCAATTGGTTTATTAGATGGGATGCCAGTTAATTTTTGATGTTCTTTGGAATCACTATGCTTTATATCTAATAATACTAAATCAGTGTTTTCTAATAGTAGATCATACTTTTCTAAATTGTTTTCATCGAAACATCCAGCAGAAGTATCTAAACAAGTATGAATACCTCTTTTTTTTGCTTCAACGAATAGCTTAGTTAAAAAATCTAGCTGAAATAGAGGCTCACCGCCAGTAGCGGTTAGCCCCCCATTTTTATAAAAATCTATATTCCTTTCATATTGATTCAAAATTTCATCAACAGTCATTTCAGTACCTGCATTTTTCTTCCAGGAATCTGGATTATGACAATAAAGGCATCTCAAAGGACATCCTTGCAAAAAGACTACAAATCTTATTCCAGGACCATCAACTGTACCGAATGTTTCAATAGAATGAATATAACCCAATTTAAATTACCTCATGGAATGTTCTTGATATAACTTCATCTTGTTGTTCTTTAGTTAGTTTATTAAAATTAACAGCATATCCTGATACTCTAACTGTTAGTTGAGGATATAGCTCAGGATGCTTTTGAGCATCTAGTAAAGTTTCTTTTCGAAATACATTTACATTAAGATGGTGACCACCTTTATTAGCATATGCATCTAACATTGTAACCAAATTATTAATCTGTGATTCATTTACTTTCATTTTTTAACTCCTACTTATATTAATCTTCTGTTGGAACTTCACAAGCACACATAGGTTTGTTTGTAAAGTTTATTTCAATCTCATCATCTTTACCTAAAGCTTCAGGAATAATTGAGAATGTATTGGAAATACCATCTTGAGCTTCACTAAACGATAGTTTAGCAACCGAACTTAATGATGCTATTGCACCTTTTTTATCTCTAAGATGCATTGGATTTGCACCAGGGGCAAAAGGAATACCTTCTTTTCTACCATCTGGTGTTGATCCGGTAGCCTTACCATATACAACGTTACTAGTTATTGTTAATAATGAAGTTGTTGGTATACTATCCCTATATGTAGGATTTTGTTTTACATATTTCATAAATAGTTTCAAAATCTTATCAGCAATATCGTCAACCAAATCATCGTCATTTCCAAATTTTGGAAAATCTCCTTCAATTTCGTAATCAACTGCAAGTCCATTTTCGTCACGAAGCACTTTAACCTTTGCATATTTTATTGCAGAAAGAGAGTCGGCAACAACAGACAATCCAGCTATTCCAGTTGCAAAGTATCTTTTAACTTCTTTATCATGTAAAGCCATTTGAACTCTCTCATAGGAATATTTATCATGCATATAATGGATTATGTTTAATGTGTTTACATATACACTTGCCAGCCATTTCATCATATCTGAATATCTTGCCATCACCTCATCATAATCTAAGTATTCTGATGTAATTGGTTTATAAGCTGGTCCAACTTGTTCTTTAGTTTTTTCATCTACACCACCGTTGATGGCATATAATAAACATTTAGCTAAGTTTGCTCGAGCTCCAAAGAATTGCATTTCTTTTCCAAGTCTCATTGAAGATACACAACAAGCAATAGCGTAATCATCTCCATGAGTAACTCTCATTAAGTCATCATTTTCGTATTGTATTGAAGAAGATAAAATTGATGTTTTTGCACAGAACTTTTTAAAACCTTCTGGTAAATTAACACTCCATAACACAGTTAAATTTGGTTCAGGAGCTGTCCCTAAATTACTTAAGGTATGTAAATATCTAAAACTAGATTTTGTTACTAAAGTTCTTCCATCTATTCCCATACCACCGATTGATTCAGTAACCCAGGTTGGATCGCCTGAGAATAATGCATTATATTCTGGTGTTCTTGAGAATTTAACTAATCTCAATTTCATTACAAAATGATCGATAAATTCTTGGATTTGTTCTTCACAGTAGATATTATTTTCTAAATCTCTTGTAGCATAAATGTCAATAAATGTAGAGGTTCTACCGAGACTCATTGCAGCACCATTTTGCTCTTTTACTGCTGCTAAGTAGCCAAAGTATAACCATTGAATAGCTTCTTTTGTATCTTTAGCTGGTTTACTTAAATCAAAACCATATATATTACCAAGCTCTTTTAATTCATTTAGAGCTCTAATTTGTTCACTAAGTTCTTCCCTATCTCTAATAGTATCACTATCCATAAGAGAAGAAGTTGATGCTTTTTGATTCTTTTTATCTTCGATTAAAAAATCAATACCATATAAAGCAACTCTTCTGTAATCTCCAATAATTCTACCACGACCATAAGCATCAGGAAGTCCTGTTATAATATGAGAGCTTCTACACTTTCTCATTTCTGGAGTATATGCGTCAAACACACCAGCATTATGAGTTTTTCTATAATGTGTATAGAAATCTTTAACAGTTGGATCAATTTCAAAATTGTTATCAGAAAGGGCTTTTTCTGCCATTCTAATACCACCATTAGGTTGTAAAGATCTTTTAAAAGGTTTGTCTGTTTGGAAGCCAACGATTGTCTCTTTTTCTTTATTTAAATAAGCAGGGCCATGACTTACAATTGTTGATATGATTTTTGTATCCATATCAAGGACACCGCCCCTATCTCTTTCTTTTTTATTTAAATCTAAAACTTGATCCCATAAAATTTTAGTATTTTCTGTTGGTCCAGAGAGAAAGCTATCATCACCTAAATATGGCGTATAGTTCTTTTGAATAAAATCTCTTACATTAACTTCTTTTTTCCAAGTAATGCCTTTGAAAGAATCCCAAGCAAGTTCATTCATAATAATATCTCCTGCAATGTTGCATTATAAATCGTTTAGTTAAACACGTCTAACTTTCAAGACAAAAATACTAAAAAAACCAAATTAAAGCAACCCCATAAGAAAAAATGAATTTAAAATAAATTTGCAAATTGGTAATATAAAGGTAAAAAATCTATAGATTTTAGAATATTATTTTAAACTAAATTAAAATTAATAATCAAAATAGTTAATTAATAAGAATTATAGAATATTATTTGAAGTTTTAATACGAACATAATTAATCTAATGCAATAGAAAAATTATTATTTTTTTTTAAAAGATACATAATAATAATAATTGATTTTAATAAATAAAAAAAACAATACTGAAACGATAATTAATTATCGCAACAGTACTGTTGTATTTTAAAGTTATTTGTAGAAATATCTACTTCTTAAAGAACGTAAGGTACTTTTAAATTATGAGATTGGTAGACAATGAAGGTTTCAACATCAGCAACTTCATCTATTTTGCCAATTTCATTTTTGAAGAAATCTAATAAAGTCATATCATCTTCTTCATTTAATATTAATTGAACCATTAAATCATAACGACCGGTAACAACTGCAACAGAAACAACACCTCTTAAATCAGCGAATTCAATTGCTTTCTTATCCAAATCTAAAGTATTTAGTTTAACACCCATCATTACAACTTGCAAACCTGGAACTAATTCCGGATCTACTAGACCTGTTACGGAAAGAACACCTTCTTCTATAAGCTTATTAACTCTTGAACGTACAGTATTTTCTGTAATACCTTGATTGTCAGCAATAGCACTAAAAGGCTTTCTTCCATCAATCAAATCACGAATTATTTGCTTATTTGTATCATCTACTTTTTTAATCATAATTCTTAACCATTTTTCCTTTCAAATTCTTTCATGAATTGAGCTAATACTTCAACATCAGCTTTAGGACAAGCATTATAAACACTAGCTCTTAATCCACCAACACTTCTGTGTCCCTTAAGCCCTAGCATACCTTCTTTTCCAGCTTCTTCCAAGAATTTTTTTTCTAAATCTTCATTTGGAGCTCTAAATACAATATTCATTTTTGATCTGTAATTAGCATCTACAGGAGATCTATAGAAAGATGATGAATCAAGTACATCGTAAATAATATTACTCTTTTCTGTTGCTCTTTCTAACATTCCTTGTGCTCCACCATTTTTCTTAACCCATTCTAATACTAATTTAACACCCCAAATTGAGAAAACAGGAGGAGTATTAAATAGACCATTACCTGCAGAATGTTTAGCATAATTTAAATAATTGGTCAAATTAGAATTTTGTCTCTCTAACATATCCTTTTTCATGATAATAAAGGTAGCGCCAGCTGGGCCTAAGTTCTTTTGAACCCCACCATATATCATGGAAAATTTATTTACATCAACAGGACGTGACAAAATATCAGAAGACATATCAGCAATTAATGGAGTATCTCCTGTATCTGGGAAATCTTGCCATTCAATACCACCAATTGTTTCGTTTGAGCAAAGATATAAATATGAAGAGTTATCTGAAGGTTTAACTGTTTTAGGATCAGGTAAAGTAGTAAAATTAGAATCAGTACCATCAAAATAATAGTTTACTTTTCCTAATTTTTCAGCGTCTTGTCCAGCTTTGTTAGACCATGTACCACTTTTAATATAATCTGCAACTGTTCCAGGACGTAGGAAGTTCATTGGGATCATAGTAAATTGTAGAGTAGCTCCACCACCTAAGAAATATACATCGTAATCATCACTGATACCTAATAGTTCTCTAAATAGGTTTTGTGCATCAGCATACATATTTGCAAACATAGCACCCCGGTGTGATGTTTCAATCATAGATTGGCCATTGCCTTGGTAATCTTTAATTTCTCTTTCAAGAGTTTCTAATACTTCAATAGGTAATACAGATGGACCTGCAAAAAAGTTGTATTTACGTGACATTATAGCTTTCCTCCCTTAGAAAGTTCGTCAATAATTGCATATGCTTCTTCACCAATACGCAATAAATTTTCTGTTGTGTTAGCACCAACGTGAGGTGTTAAAATAACCTTTTCTTGATTAAGAATTGGGTAATCTTCGCTAGGTGGATCACTTGGATAAACATCAGTACAATATAGTGCAACTTTATTGTTTTCTAATGCAGCACACATATCATCAGCATCAACTACTGGACCACGACAAGTATTTATTACTACAGGAACTTTAGAGCAATTAGATAGTAATTTAGAATTGATCATACCACGAGTTTCATCAGTTAATGGCATATGTAATGAAACATAGTCAGCATCTTTAATTGCTTCTTCAGCAGTAGCTTTCATTTCAGCTTTGTCGCTAGAAGAAACATATTTGTCGTATGCTACAACTTTCATACCAAATGCAGCTGCTCTTTCAGCAACTTTTTGAGCAATATTTCCGATACCAAATAAACAAAGAGTTTTACCATATAATTCAGTTCTCTTAATTTGTTTTTTTAACCATTTGCCATCTTTCATTCCATTATGATATTCAATAATATGAGTAGGAGCAGCAATTAAATGAGCCATTACAAGTTCAGCAACAGCTACGGAAGAAGCTTTTGGTGTGTTACGAACTTCAATTCCTTTTGATTGAGCATACTCTTTGTCAATATTATCAATACCAACCCCACCTCTAATAATTAATTTTAAATTTGGTGCTTGATCGATATATTCCTTTGTACAGATAGTCTTTGATCTAACTAGTACAACATTTGCTTCACTGAGTCTTTGTTTATCGTCAGTTACTTCACCAAATACTGAAAGTTTTTCAGCAAGTGATGCATCAAATGCGTCAGAAATAAGAATTAGCATAATTAACCTCTTTTTGTGATACTGTAGGTATCACTATTTTTTGATTTAAGAATATATTATATTGGTGAATTTGTCAATTTTATTTTGAATTTTTTTGTTATTACTCAATAAATCATATAATAATTTATAATTAACTATTTTATAAATAAACTATTATTTTGTTAAGTAATAAAAAGAGATTTGTATATAAAAACAAAAACCGCCTAGTCACTGACTAAGCGGGAAGTAATCTTAATAAGATTTTGAAGCATGTAATTTTCTTGCTTTCTTAAGTTGCTTACGAGCAGCAGCTTTTTTCTTTCTATTAAGAATGGTGGATGGCTTTTCGAAGTATTCTCTTTTTTTGTACTCACGAATTATACCTTCTTTTTCTACCATACGTTTAAAACGTTTGATTGATTTTTCTAAAGGTTCGTTATCATCAACTTTAATATATGCCATTCAATATCACCCCCTTCCCTTCTTTAATGCATTGGGCAAGTTTTTTATGTTGGACTAAATTTAAACCAACATTTGTGAATATATATAAATAAATATAATTATTCAACACCTTTTAGCTAATTAGCTAATATATTTTATAATATTTTATCAAGTTCACTACTGAGTCATTTTATTATGTACTTTGTTTAATATCAATAATATTAAGTTGTATAGATTCAGAATTTTGATAATTATTATAACCCATCTTAAATACAAGATCTACAAACATATCTTTTTCAAATTCTTCATCTATTTTTTTACCACCATTCCAGTAAATGCATGGCCATCTATAACTATTAAATGAAACTACTAATTTAACATTTCGATTCCCATTTTTACCACCATTTACAAAATTATAATCTACTAATTGAGCTTTTTCGATATGAAATATTAATGGAGTATTATTCTGACCATAGGGTTCAAAAGTTTCTACTAAATTCATTAGTTTTGGAGTAAAATCTTTTTCATTTATACTACAATCAATTTCAACTTCATCATCGCTAGCGTCCTCTAAATCATCCATATGATCCAATTTATCACTAACTTGTTTAACAAAAGGGTCTAGATTTTCTTTTTTTAAAGAAAAACCACCTGCATTAGCATGTCCACCAAAATTTAATAGTAGAGATTCAAAATTTTTCAAAAATTTAGTGATATGAAAGCCTTTAGGAGATCTCATACTTCCTATATATGTACCATCTTCATTATCGCAGAGAACCATACTAGGACTTTTAAAGGCATTCATCAGTCTAGAAGCCATCAATCCAGTAATTCCTCTAGCAACTTTTGTATCTTTTACAAATACTAATTTTGATCCAAATGATTCATAATTATCTTGAGCTTCATTTTGCATACTATGCCAGGCTTCATCACTAAGTTTCTGTCTTTCTTTATTAAAAGAAAATAATTCAGCAGAT
Source organism: Pleomorphochaeta sp. (assembly GCA_028532815.1). Classification (GTDB taxonomy): domain Bacteria; phylum Spirochaetota; class Spirochaetia; order Sphaerochaetales; family Sphaerochaetaceae; genus Pleomorphochaeta. The sequence continues at coordinate 135,701 of JAQQAS010000059.1, read as the reverse complement.
TTTCTTTCAATTTCCTCTTGATCCGAAGCTAAAAACATTTCTATAGCTACTTGAGGATTTCCAAGTCTACCAGCGGAATTAATAATGGGAGATATATTCCAACCAATATGAGTTGTAGTTATCTTTTTATTAATTAGTTTAGCTTGTGCTAAGAGAGGCAATAAGGACTTTCTAGGATTTGATGAAAGGACATTTAATCCCCTTCTTACTAGAATTCTATTTTCATCTTCCATTGGCATCATATCTGCTACAGTTCCAATTGCAACTAAATCTAATATTGTATCAAAATCTTTAGATAATAACGGATCGTTAGTGAATATAAGTGAATTAAAAATTCCCATTAGAACATCTAATTCATCACCTATAATTTCACTATATCTACCACTTTTAGAGATCTTAGCTAAAGCAAATAAACTTTTGGTACTTAAAGAGGGGAAACTCTTATTTAGTGCAGGGCGCAAATCTTGTAAATAGATATCAAACTTAGAATTAAAGGCTTTACTTAATTGTCTTCTCTCAACCTCTTCATCTAAAACAATTATAGGAACACCACAGTTTAAAAAATCAATAAGTTTACTTTGCTGAGGACTCATTATACCAGGATTTATTATTTCAATTATTCTATCTACAACCACAAGATTTCTAATTTTCATAGCTTGGACAATAATTGAATCATTGCCGGGTTGAGCATGTAAGAGAATGTAGTCTTCATTAAAATATTGAGAAGATGCAAATCTCAATGCCCAAATAAATTTAGCACAAACTCCACAACCTGCTAGATGCGGAAAAGGATAGTTACTTCCTTTTTGTTTTGGGTCAATAATAGCATAAGCATCGGGTAATACTTCACCACTAATGTGATGATCTAATACAATTGTATCAATATATAATGAATTAGCTGCAGCAATCTCTTCAACTTCACTAATTCCACAATCAACTGTAATTATTAGACTAATACCATCTTCTTTAGCTTTATTAATCTTTTCAACAGTCATTCCATAAGGATCGTTTCCATCAGGAACAGTATAACTTACATCTACCCCCAACCTTTTTAATTCATTAACTAAGAGAACGGTGCTAGTTATCCCATCAACATCCTTATCGCCAAATACTCTAATCTTTTCATTAGATTCGATAGCATCTATTACTCTTTCAATAGCACTTTCCATATCTTTAAATTCAAATGGACTGTGCATAAATAATAAATCGTTTTCTAAAAAATATTTAACCTTATCTCTATCTGTAATTCTTCTTCTTGCAAGTATTGAACAAGTAAGTAAATCCACCTTATATCTAGATGATAATTGCCTAACCTCTTCAATATCTAAACTTTTTTTAATCCACTTCATATATTCCCTTTGTCTAATTATATACATTCAAACTTTTTAATGGATGCCCTATTATTTTAATAATCCATCTAATCATATAAGATTTAATTCTTTGAGCTGTTGTTTTATATAATAGTACCGCTATTGCTTCTTCTAAATCTAAATTTTGAGTAATTATTAGATATTTTCTAGCCTTAGGAGGTAATATCATATTAGAAGAATTAGAACAATTTTTACAACTAGGTACTGTTAAAGAATTTGAAAAATATAATATTTCATCTTCTTCGTATTTTTTTTCACAATTTGGGCAATACTCAAAATCTTCATAAAAACCATGATCTTTGATTAGTTTTAAAATAAATTGAATGACTATTAAATCTTCATTAATAGAATTGTCTTCCAATAAATCAAGACTTTTTGTAAATAAGCTATATGTGAAAGCCAAATTATCGCTGTAAGTTTTCAAAATTATTTCGCTTAAAAGAGATGCAATACATATCTTTGAAAATTCTGTAGAGAGTAAATCATGAGTTGCAATTAGGTTGACATCCTTTAAAACATATTGCTTATTTGTAGGGTTAAAATAAAGGAAAAATTGCCCTTCTTGAAATCTAAAAGCTTTTGGAGCTTTTTTACTAGTTTTAGCACCAAAAGCCCTAACGGTTATTATACCCAAATCTAAGCTTAATAGTGTTAAATTAACATTATTTGTGCCATCTCTTCTACTATGAAGAACAATAGCTTGCGTAACAATATTTCTATCCATTAAGCCTCCATTTAAGTATAACAACAATTATAATAACTAGATTAAAATAATTATTCTATATAAATATTCACCCCTTACTAAAAAACTTAAATTAATTATAGAAATACGAATACTCTTATGTTATTATAATAAGTATTATGACTAAAGTTAAGCAAATTGCAATATTACTAATTATTTCTTTATTATCACTTGCATCCTTATCTAGTATAAGCTTACAAAAAACACCATTGTCAAATCCTTTTCCAAGTGAAGAGAACTTACAAAATTTTGAAAAAACAACAAATTTAGATCAGTTTGATAAAGAAGCCTTAACCAATATCGAAATATCACTTATAACTATTGCACCAGCTGATCCTATATATAGTTGGTTTGGTCATTCTGCAATATTAATTGAGCAAGATGAAAACACATCAATTATTTATGACTATGGTATTTTTAGCTTTAATACAGAGAATTTCTATCAAAATTTTCTTCAAGGCAAAATGTATTATTTATTATTACCCTCCTATGCAGAAGATAGGATGGAAATCCCTATTGAAGAAAATAGAACCGTTACAAAAGTTAAATTAAATATTCCTGATGAGAAAAAAGTAGATATTATTAATTTTCTAAATTATAATGCAAGAAGCGAAAACAATACTTATTTATATGACTTTTATATTGATAACTGTGCTACAAGAATAAGAGATATTGTTAATTGGATTACCGATGGAGACTTCGAAGATTGGGCAAAGGGACAATATACTCCCTATACTTATAGAATTTTATCAACAGAAGAGCTAGATAGATCTTTATTTGTAAATTGGGTTTTAAATAGTTTTTTAGGTAGAAATTGTGATATCAATATTTCGACATGGCAAGCAATGTTCGCACCCCAATATTTAGAAAAAGCTTTTTTAGATTATGATAAGTTAAATTCTGAAGCATCTGTAGTTTACAAAACTGAAGACTCCACTACTTTTGATGAAGTTTCATCAAAATCATTACATCTTCTTTCATACACTCTAATTTCACTTATATTGAGTATAATTGCTTTAGTCCTTAAAAAACTTAAGCAAGATAAAAAATCACGTTTATATGGGTTATATAATTCAATAATTATATTTTTCCTATTAATAGTGTCAATCGGAATTACATATTTAACTCTCTTTTCACATATTCAGCCTGCTTGGTATAATGAAAATATATTCTTTTTAAATCCAATTATACTTTTAATTTTATTCTATTATTCATTAAATACTTTGCATAAAAAGAAAAAATCTACTAGAAGACTCATGAAATTTGAGAAAGTCAGTTTTATATATAGTATTTATTTATTGCTTTTTATAATAGCTAAAAACATTTTCACAAATGTTTTATTTCAACAAAACTATATTATAATAGTACCTATTTTTATATTCTTCTTTGTTCAAAGTTTTATACTCAATACAAAAAGGTAACTTATGTTTAACGAATTTATCTCTACTAATTTCTTATTATTGACAATAGCAGCATTTTTTCTTGGTTTAGATAAAGGTGGCTTTAGAAATTTAGCAATAATATGCATGTACTTATTGTTATCTATTCTGCCATCTAAAGAAGTTATTGGTATTCTAGCTCCAATCTATTTATTAGGTGATATTGTTCCGATTGTTTTGTATAGAAAAGATATCAACTTGAAAGCTGTAAATTATTTTGTACCATTAGCAATTGTTGGAATTATGATCACTAGCTTTTTTGCATCTAATATTGATGATCAAAAATTTACTATTTTTATTTCATTTTTTATTTTATTAATGGTTATTATGGTAAGCTATCAAGAAATTAATAAATACCTAAATAAAAAAAGAGATGTACCTAAAAAAGATAGAGCGTTAAGTAAACCTTTAACATTATTTCTTTCTTTTATGGCCGGGATTACAACGGTATCAAATGCGGCAGGAGCTATAACTTGTATATACTTTTTTAAGAAAACAAACAAAAAGGAAGCTTTTGTCGGATCTTCTGCTCTGTTTTTCTTCACATTAAATCTTACAAAAATTATTATATTTATTTTCTTTTGGAAAAATATATCTTTAGATACCCTTCAAATTACATTAAGTATGATGGTTGGACTTTTTGCAGGAATTGGAGCTTCAATATTTTTAATAAAAATTATCCCACAGAAAATATATAATATTATAGTGTTGATTAGTGTTTATTATGTTGGAATTATGTTGTTTGTTAAGAATGTACTTTAAAATAAATATTATGAAGTTCAATCTTATCCAAAAATGCTAAAGATAAACTTTAGCATTTTTAATCTATATTTATATCTAATGATAGCTTAACGGATTTTATCTAATTCTTCTTTTACAAATTTTAAAAGTATTGGATCTACTTCTAAATCAGCTAAATTCTTTGATGTACTACATCTACCTTTTTCTATTAGTGATTGATAAACCTCACAAATATAATCTACTGCTTTATCAGGAGAAATTATTGCTGTATCGATAACCATATCAAAACTACTTGTATTTTGATAATCAAATCTAAAGTCAGATTCAATAAATATTTTTCTAACTTTATCATTTTCTTGAACATGCTTTAAAGCTTCATCATAGGTTAAATTATGCTCTGCCATTTGTCTTTTTACTCTAGTTTCCATAGGAGCTTTAGTTCTTACATTTAAAACATCGTTATAATCTTCAAATACACCAAAACCACCTCTACCAACTATAACTACATTATCAGCTTTTCCAATAGCTTGTTCAGTTTTTGCTAAAAAATCAATTGTTTGTTCTCTTAGTGTTAGAAACTTATCCCAAAATCCAGGAGCTTCATCATAAATTTCTGTAAAGGTACTAAAACCATATTCTTTCATTATTTTTGAAATAAAAAGTTTGTCAGCATAAGCCATGTTTAGTTTTTTAGCTACTTTTCTACCAATGTAGGTACCTTCACTACCCATTTTCCTTGAAATCGTAATTACTCCCATTATCTCCTCCTTGATTTGAGAAAATCCTCTTCTTTATCAAAACAAGTTGCTCCTTTTTTTTTAAATATGTCAACATTTATTATTTCATAAATATTGAAATATATTAATTGCTCTTACTAATTGGTACTCCTAAAAAACTTGAATTGATAAAATAATAATTCTCTAAGTATTAGAAATTAAAAACAAAATCTATTTACTTTTTTAATTTAATACTTGCCACATAAGTTTATTAGATAATCAAAATATTTATTTATCTAACTTTCTATCTTAATTATACCATAATAATTAATATCAAGTTTTATTTTTTTTACTTTTTTAAAAGATTATAAAATTTCAGATTTATAGCAAATATTCTTATTATTTTCAACTTTATATTTTTTTAGCTAGAAGCTCTTTCCATTAAAAGTGGATCTAAGATTATTATTTCATTAGGTATAACTTTTTTATTAGCATTTTTTATTTGGATAATTAAATTCTCTATACAAGATTGCACCATTTGATCTCTATTTAAATTTATTGTTGTAAGTGAAGGACTAGAATACATACTTAATTCACTATTATCATATCCAACTATCGCAATATCATTAGGTATTTTTATTTCATGCTCAGATAATACTTTCATAGCAGCTAAAGCTATTTGATCGTTTATGCCAAATAATGCTGTTGTTTTAGTTATAGATTCAATATTTTCTTCACAACATTCTACAGCACTAAAAAAATTTAATTCGCAACTCAATTTATTTATTATACCCCCATGCCTTTTTATCTCATCACAAAACCCCTTTTCTCTCAAATAATACTCTTCATTATATTTATCATTACAAAGTATTGTAAATTTAATATGATTTTTCTTTAATAAATGATCAGCTAGCAACCTTCCACCCTTATAATAATCACTATAAATTATATTAAAGTTCTTTAATTCGGGTGTTGGTGGATAATGTACAAAAATTACTGGAAATTTTAATTTATTGATAATAGACAAAGTTTCCTTATTTGGATTTTCTACTAAAAATATTAAACCATCTATTTTTTTACTTTTTATATGCTGAATAACAATATTATTAGTATTTATAAAATCTTGTTGTTTTAATAATATTAAATCAAAGCCTTTTTTATCAATAATATCTAAATATGATTTTAATAATAATCCCTGATATGAGTTAGTATCTAAATATGAAAATTTATTAGAAAGGACTAAAGCAATTGCATTTGATTTACTTAATATTAATCCTCTTGCATTTGCATTAAACTCAAAATTTAAATCCTTTGCGATTTTAATAACTTTATTTTTAGTAATCTCTGATACCAAAGGACTATCATTTAAACTTCTTGATACCGTTGAATAACTTACTTTAGCTAGCTTTGCTATATCCTTTATAGTTATGTTGTCAGACATATCGCCTCTCATTTATATATTTATTATATAACTAAATTTTAAATAAGTATACAATTTAAAACTATATTGTAGATTAGAAAAAATTACTTAACAGATTTGTTATAATAAATAATAGTTTATTTAGATAAAAAAAGTTGCCCCTAGGGAGGAGCAACTAAATGTAATTATAGGTAATATTAAGAGTTTTTATTTTTTAATAATTTTTGTTCCTTTGTCTCCATGAAGAGCATCATATAAGTTAGCAGGATCTGTAATTAATCCCATATTTGAAGTACTTTCAACAAAATCCACAATTGCTTGAACTTTAGGAAGCATTGAACCTGGAGCGAAGTGACCAGCATCCATGTATTCTTTAGCTTCTTTAGTTGTGATAGTATCTAAAGTTTTTTGATTTGGTTTACCAAAGTTTAAACAAACTTTTTCAACAGCTGTTGAAATTACAAAAAGATCAGCACCTAATTGTTTTGCCATCAATGCAGCAGCTAAGTCTTTGTCTATAACAGCTTCTCTACCACTTAAAGAACCATCTTCATTTCTTACAACAGGAATACCACCACCACCTGCAGCAATAACTGTAATGCCATTGTCACCAAGGACCTTTACTGTATCAATTTCAACAATTGCTTTAGGTTTAGGGGATGCAACTACACGTCTCCATCCTCTACCAGAGTCTTCTTTACAACTCCAACCATTCTTTTCCATTCTATCTTTAGCAACATCTTCACTCATAAAGCTACCAATTGGTTTAGTAGGATTATTAAAGGATGGATCGTCTGTATCAACTTCAACTTGTGTTACAATAGTTGCAACTTTATTTTTTAATCCAGCTTTTTCAAACTCATTATCTAAAGCCATTTGTAATTGATATCCAATAGCCCCTTGAGTATCTGCTACACATGAATCTAATGGTACAGAGTGTAAAATATCTGCTGAATGTTCAGCTCTTAGTAGAATATATCCAACTTGTGGGCCATTACCATGAGCGATAACTACTCTATGGCCATCTTTAACTAATCTAGCGATATGTTCTGCAGTTTTTCTTGCAGCTTCATATTGTGATTTTACTGTTACATGTTTTGCATCTTCAATTAAAGAATTACCCCCAATTGCAATTACTATTAATTTGCTATCCATATGTCCTCCACGAATTCTTATTTATCAAATATTATTTGTTTTATGTCTGTATAATACCACAAATGCAACAAAATGCAACACTTTTCTTTATTACTTTTTAAATTTATTTATTTTTATATTTTTATAACCTATTTATTATAGAAAAAGAGGTAAATATTAAATATATTTACACAGATCTAGTAAAAATATTTGGCCTTAATTTATTTTTTTTAAAAGATTTTCTTTTATTTTGCCGGGCATTCTTTTTTATAGTAATCGAAATTTTTAATTATATATAATAAACAAAATTTTATATATAGCTCAAACAAAATAAAAAAAATAACACTTTTTTAATTTCAAGTTATTTATACATAAATTTTACTTTTAATGTTACTTTATAAAATTTATTTTTTATATTTTCTATTGTTATTTAATATGATTCATGTTATTAATTTGAAAAATATTTTTAGGAGATTAACAATGGAATCCGATAAAAAAGAACTCTTTTTATTTGCACTTTTTCTAACTTCAATGGTACTGGTAAATACTATTGGAACAAAAATTATATCACTTTTTGAAGTTAGAGTTTCAGTAGGTATATTTTTTATGCCTATATTATTTTTAGTTACAGATATCATAGGCGAAGTTAAAGGAAAAAAAAGAGCCCTTTATTACGTTAGACTTTCTACAATAATGTTAATTTTCCTATTCTTAATGGTTGCTTTATGTGTTGCTATTCCTCCACATTCTAGTTATCATTTAGACAGTGAATATAAAGATATATTTGGTTCAACACTTAGAATGACTTTAGCCTCATTAATAAGCTTTACAGTTAGCCAAAATATTGATATTTTAATTTTCTCTATTGTTAAAAAAATTACTAAAGAAAAGCATCTTTGGATCAGAAATAATATTTCAACAATGATTAGCCAATTATTCGATACAACAATTTTTATGTTTATCGCATTTTATAATATTAATCCTAAATTTAATACAGCTTTCATTGTTTCATTAATTATCCCCTATTGGATTTTTAAGGTTATTTTTGCTTTAATTGATACACCTTTTTGCTATTTAGGAGTAAAGTGGTTAAAAAAAGATTAATTAGTACTATCCCCAAAGATATTTTTTGATTATTTTTAATATAGATACAAATTTTTGGAGGAAATATGAAAGATATAGATCTAATGGATGAAGAGAGAGCTCTCCCTTCAAATCTATTTATATTACCAGTTGGACCTGTACCTGTTTTCCCAGGCCTTTTAACACATTTAATGTTTACTGAAACACAAGACATTGATGTTATTAACAAAGCAATTAAGCATGGAGGCATGATTGGCCTTCTGCTAACTAAAGAGAATAAAAATGACACTGTAGAAGATGAAGATTCTCTATATACAGTTGGAACTGCAGCTAAGATTATTAAGCAAATAAAGCTTCCTGATGGTGGAGTTCATGTTTTTATATCTACTATTAAACGTTTTTCTGTAAAATCGTTTTTAGATAGCGGTAAATATTTAATTGCTGAAGTAGATTACTTAAATAACAAAGATTATGATAAAGATGAGTTAATTCCTTGGGCACGACAGTTGTTTACAGAAATTAAAAAACTTGCAGAACAAGATCCTATGCTCAATGAGCAATTAAAGCTCAATATGATAAATATTGAAGAGCCTGGCAAATTAGCTGACTTTTTAATTTCAAATCTTGAAATAACAGGTGAAGATCAACAAGAATTACTAGAATGTTTAGATATAAGAGAAAGAATTGAGAAACTTTTAATTCATATTAAGAATGAACAAGAGATTTCTCGAATTCAAAAAAGCATTTTATTTAAAGTTAATAAAAAGGTTGAAAGACAACAACGAGAGTACTTTTTAAGACAGGAACTTAAAACCATTCAAATGGAATTAGGTATGTCTAGCGATCCTAAATTAGCACTTATTGCTAAATTAGAAAAACAAATTAAAGAAGTTCAACCTTATTTTAATGAAGAAGTTCGTGAAAAAGTTTTAGATGAAATTGAAAAACTTAAGGGTATTGAAATGATAGTACCTGATTTCAATGTAACTAGAAATTATATAGAAAACATCTTAAAACTTCCATGGAAACCAAGTTCTGATAAAAAAATCTCTATTGCAACTGCTAGAAAGGTTTTAAATAGAGATCATTATGGAATGAATGATGTTAAGGATAGAATCCTTGAATACCTTGCTGTAAGAGCTCTTAAAAAAGATAACAAGGGCGCAATAATTTGTTTTGTTGGTGCACCTGGTGTTGGTAAAACTAGTATAGGTAGATCAATTGCTACAGCTTTAAATAAGCAATATTTTAGATTCTCCGTTGGAGGAATGAAAGATGAAAGCGAAATTAAAGGTCATAGAAGAACTTATGTAGGAGCTATTCCTGGTAAAATCGTTAAAGGTTTACAAACATGTAAAACTAACAATCCTCTTTTCTTAATTGATGAAATTGATAAGATGGGACAATCTTTCCAAGGAGATCCAGCTTCGGCTCTACTTGAAGTACTAGACCCCGAACAAAATAGTTCTTTTAGAGATAACTATTTAGATTTACCATTTGATTTATCAAATGTTTTATTCATTGCAACAGCAAATAGTATTAATGGAATTCCTGGACCATTATTAGATAGAATGGAACTTATTGAAGTTGGAGGATACACATCTGATGAAAAGGTTCAAATAGGTAAAAAATATCTAGTACCAAAATCTTTAACAAAGATGGGATTAAATAAATCCGATATTATCTATTCCCCTTCAATCCTAAAGAAAATTGCTGAAGAATATTCTAGAGAAGCTGGTGTTAGAAATTTTGAAAAAAATCTAAATAAAATAAATAGAAAATTAGCTATGAAAATAGTTGAAAATAAAGATATTGAATTACCATTAAAGATTGAAGAAAAAGACATCATTGACTTTCTTGGAATTCCTTATTTCACCAGCGATAATATAATCGTTGCTAATAAACCTGGTATGGCTATTGGTCTAGCTTGGACGGCTATGGGTGGAGACACTCTTGCAATAGAATCTCAAGCAGCTAGAGGTAATGGTAAATTACAACTTACCGGTCAGCTTGGTGATGTAATGAAAGAAAGTATTAATATCGCATATACTTATTTGAAATGTAATACTGAAAAATATAGATTAAGTCATAGTTATTTTAATAATTATGATATCCATATCCACGTACCTGAAGGTGCCATTAAAAAAGATGGTCCTAGTGCCGGTGTTACTATGACTACAGCTATTTATTCTTTAATCACTAATCAAATTATTAAACCAAAATTAGCTATGACTGGTGAGTTATCCCTAATGGGTAAGGTAATGCCAATCGGTGGTCTAAAAGAAAAGGTATTAGCTGCTAAGAGAAATAAAATTAGAGAGATTATTATTCCAAAGCAAAACAAAAAAGACTTAGATAAATTAGATCCTAAAGTTACTAAGGGTATTGTTTTCCATATTGTTGAAGATGTTTCGCAAGTACTTGAAATTGCCTTCCCGAATGATAAGAAAGCTGTAAGACCTACTGTTGAACAAAAAGATAATAATGAACAAGTAAAACTTATTAGCGCTGCTGTATCTAATGCTGTTAAGGAGGCCATACGTGGTTGAACTACTTAGCCCAGCTGGAGATATTAGAAAATTAAAAACAGCATTCACATTTGGTGCGGATGCTGCCTATATGGGGCTTCCTAAGTTCTCCTTACGTGCCAATGCTAAAAACATTGACTTAGATCAAAAACAAGATTTAATTGATATAAAAAAACAATTTGGTAATAAAAAATTATATTGTGCAATTAACATAATTTTTCACGAAGATCAAATTAATGATTTAAAAGAACAAGTTAAAGAATTGAAAAGTTGGCCTTTTGATGCATATATTGTAACTGATATTGGTGCTATGGAAATTATAAAAAATGAAATGCCCGATAAAGAAGTCCATCTATCAACTCAAGCTAGTTGTATAAACTCTGCAGCTGCAAAACTTTATAATAAAATTGGTTTTTCAAGAATTATTCTTGGTAGAGAAGCTTCTATAAAAGATATTAAAAAAATTAAGCAAGCAGCTCCTGAACTTGAAATAGAAACTTTTGTTCATGGGGCTATGTGCATGGCATACTCTGGTAGATGTTTACTTTCTTCTTACTTCTCATCAAGAAGTGCTAATCAAGGAGATTGTGCTCACTCTTGTAGATGGAATTATAAGCTAATGGCTAACAAAGGTCTAGAAGATGTTTTAGCTAGTGATACTTTAGCACTAGAAGAATATGAAAGACCAAATGAATACTATCCTATTAGTGAAGAAGATGGCTTTACCACTATTTTAAGTAGCAAAGATTTATGTATGATCGACCATGTTGATAAACTAATTGATGCAGGTGTAACTAGCTTAAAGATTGAAGGAAGAATGAAAAGCCTTTATTATAACGCTGTTGCAACAAGGGCATATAGAAAAGCAATAGATAAAGATCCTCTACTAAGTGAGTATAGAAAAGATTTATTTAATATAAGTCATAGAAAATATTCCACTGGCTTTTTCTTTGATAAGACTGATGAAGATAATATTAGTGAACCAACTATTGATGGTTATGAAAGAAATTATTTATTTATAGGTATTATTAATAAAGAAGTCAAAAAAGGTATTTGGGATTTAGATGTTAGATTCCAAGTTAAAAAAGGTCAAACTATTGAATATATTGGTAAAGATGTACTTAATATTGTAGATTCTGATTATACTCTTTTAAATAGTGATTTTGAAGAAATTGATCAAATTGACCATGGAAAAGTCCAATATTTAAAGACTGATAAGCCAATTGAAGAGGGATATATTATTAGACGCTTAAATAATGGTGAAATAAAATCAACTAGAGTCTTAAATAAAGATAGAACTTAAATTACTAATAGTACTAAATAAAGGCAACAGCTATCCTGTTGCCTTTATATTCTTTTATATATATTAGAAACTATAACTAACACCAACAGAAGGCATTATATTAACAATAACTCCTACATTATCTCTTTCAAAATCGCCAGTAGTAGTATTTGTCATCCAAGTTACAAAATCAAATCCTAAATTAAGTGCACCAACTAATGTTAAGTTATCAATTAACACATATTCATATGCACCAAAAGCACCTACTCCAAAAGATAGTGCAACATTTTCATTACCATTTGAAGCATTTTTACCACCAAACATAGCTATATCTACACCAGCACCAACTTTAACAAGCATATTGTCTTGTAATTCTATTAAATAATATGGACCACTTTGAATAAATACAGCAACAGTATTTTCTAATGGATCTGTAATATTCTTAAATTTAAATCCAAAAGCTTTACCTACTCCGCCATTTGCATATATTCCAATATTGTCATTTAACTTATTTTGATAAAAAGCAGCTACTCCAATTGAAGATGCTGATATATCACTATTCATTGTTCCAAGATAAAATATAGAACCTATTACTTGATTTGATCTATCACTTGAAGAGGCTTCCAAAGGAAGAAAATTCATCGAAGCAAAAAGAGTTGCTCCACCAAGTATCCCCATTAACATTAGTGAAATTAATTTTTTTTTCATATTTTCTCCTATCGATAACTTAAATTAGTACACTTCCATATAATAACACAGATTGTCAATATTTGTAAAATAAAAATATTTTAAATTTAAATTATTCAAAAAAGGAAATAAAATATCTACAGATTAATTAATAATTATGTTTTTAGAATTAGACTGATATGAAAAAAATTAATTATTTACTATGCCAATATCAATCATCTTAGAAAATATTTCATCTTGAGTGAGCTTAAACAAATCATAGTCATCCATAAAATAACAAGCCATTGAAGTTGCAAAGAATAAAGCTTCTTCTTTTATTAAAAGGTCTTTCTTAGAAATATATGCTGCTAAAGCAATGTCACCAGCCGCTTTTCTTTTACTACTTGATTTTGATACATATTTACATCGATAAAAAAAGTTATCTCTATAATTAAATAATGCATCATAGTATGTAACTAAAATTTCATGACATCCATTTTGTGAATATTTTTTAGCTACATGATCTTCATCATGAGAAAATTCTTGAATAGGACACATATCTTTATCTAAAACAATATGCTCTATATATTTTAAATTTTCATCTAATTCTTGAAATCTCTCTACGTTAATTTGATCATCCTTTATAAATTTCATAAACCCACTTAGGGAAAGTGCAATCTTTCCATTATTACTTATTTCCTTAATAGCTGAGGTATCTATATCATGATTTAAGGATGGAATAAAATAATAGTAATCTGCTTTTATTTCATTTAAATTGGTACAAACTATTGTAGAAGCTAATTCAATAATTTTATTGTCTTTAATTAAATTCGTACTACTATTATCAACAACTTTGATACTAGCACCCTTTTCATTTAATAATTTAAAAGCATCTAAGTAATCCTCATCTTTTATATTAGTAACAATAACTACTTCGTTTTTACTAGCTAAGGCAGCTAATGAGGCATTTAGAACTCCACCACTATATCTACTCCCAGTTGAAGTTTCTTCCTTAATTACATTTCCAATAAAAGCTATTTTACTCATAACGTGCTCCAAAATTAAAAAAGGGCTTAAACATAATTGTTTAAACCCTTAAATTCAATTATTTTTTATAAAGTTTTTAGTAAGGCAATGTGTTTTTTACCTTTTTCAATTTTTTCTTCAAATTCAGCTTTTTTACTATTTTCTTTATCAATAGCAACTTGAGCTGCATTGTTTATAAATTTCTCATTAGATAATTTTCTTAAAGTACCATCTAAACTCTTTTGAGTTTTTTGCAAGTCTTTTTCTAATTTCGCAATTTCTTTATCAACATCAATTGCTTCCCTTACAAATACAAAAGATTCAAAACCAATACCAGCAACTGGAACAGCTTTTGAAGTATCAATTTCAGATAAATCATCAATATCTAAACTGCTTGAACCCATGAAATTCATCAATAGATCTTTTTTCTCTTTAAAGAAGCTAGTAGCTACAAAGTCATTATCGACTTTAATTACAACTTTAACTTTTTTATCAATAGCGATTTGTAAATCAGCTCTTAATGCTCTAACACCTCTAACTGCATCTTGCATACAATTGACTAATGTTGTATCAGCTTCAAATCTTCTATCCTCTGTAAATTTAGGATATTCACTTGTAATTAGTTGATCACTTACATTTGGTAATTTCGAATAAATCTCTTCAGTTAAGAAAGATAAATAAGGATGCATCAATCTCATAGATTCAGCTAAAAGATCTAATAAAACACTGATTGCTCTATCTTTAACTTTAGCATCATCACTATATAATTTTTGTTTTGAAGATTCTACATACCAGTCACAGAAATCATTCCAAAAGAAATCATAAACAGCACTAGCTCCATCATTAAATCTATAATTTTTCATAGAAACTTCAACTTTTTTTGCAGCTTCATTTAAACTATTATAAATCCATTTATCCATAGTATCTAATTCAATATCTTTGATATCAACTAAAGTTCTATCATCTAAATTCATTAATAAGAATCTAGTTGCATTCCAAACTTTATTTGCAAATCTTGAACCTAACTTAAAGGAGTTCATATCAATTAAAATATCTTGACCTTGTGTAGCCATGTAACTCAATGTGAACTTCATTGCATCAGCACCATATTGATTAACAACATCAATAGGATCGATACCATTTCCTAAAGTTTTACTCATTTTTCTACCTTGTTTATCTCTAACAAGACCAGTTAAATAAATATCTCTAAATGGAACTTCCCCAACAAATTCTAAGCTTGCCATAACCATTCTAGCTACCCAGAAGAAAATGATATCATAACCTGTAACTAATGTAGTTGTTGGGAAATATTTATCAAAATCAACAGTTTTTTCAGGCCAACCTAAAGTCGAAAATGGCCATAACCAAGAACTAAACCAAGTATCTAATACATCTGATTCTTGATAGATATTCTTTGACTTACATTTATCACATTCACAAGGATCTTCTCTTAAAACCATCATGTTACCACAATCTTCACAGTACCAAACTGGAATTCTATGGCCCCACCATAATTGTCTGGAAATACACCAGTCTCTAATAGAAGTTAACCAGTGAGAATAAGTGTTTTCCCATCTTTTTGGGTAGAATTTAATCTTATCATCTTTCCAAGCTTGTAAAGCATTATCTGCCATTTTTTTCATACTTACAAACCACTGTTTTGACAAATAAGGTTCAATTACTGTATGACATCTATAACAGTGACCAACTTCATGGTTATGGTCCTTTTCCCCAACTAGATTACCAAGCTCTCTTAAGTCTTCAACAACAAGTTTTCTAGCTTCACTTGCTTGGATATTTCTATATTTTTCAGGACAGTTATCATTTAAAGTTCCATCAGGATTTAATACATTGATAATCTCTAAATTATGTCTTTTTCCACATTCCCAGTCATTTGGATCGTGTGCTGGTGTAATTTTAACCATACCAGTACCAAATTCTAATGAAACAAAACTATCTGCTATAATTGGGATCTCTCTGTCAGTTAAAGGTAATTTAAGAGTTTTTCCAACTAAATGTTTATACCTCTCATCTTCAGGGTTAACTGCAACAGCAATATCACCAAACATAGTTTCAGGACGAGTTGTTGCTATTGTAATTGAACCAGAACCATCTGCATAAGGATAGGTAATATCATATAACTTACCAGGAGTCTCTTCATGTTCAACTTCATCATCAGCTAAAGCTGTTCCACAATGAGGGCAATAGTTAACTAGATACTCACCTTTATAAATAAGATCTTTTTCATATAAACTTACAAAGCATTCTCTAACGGCTTTAGAAAGACCTTCATCCATGGTAAATCTTTCTCTTGACCAGTCACAAGAAGCACCGATTGTTTCTAATTGTTTTTTGATAGTTTTATGATGTTTATCTTTAACTTCCCAAGTTCTTTCTAGAAATTTCTCTCTTCCTAAATCTTGTCTCTTTTTTCCCTCTTTTAATAATTGTCTTTCAACAACACTTTGAGTTGCAATTCCTGCATGGTCAGTTCCAGGAACCCAAAGAGTTGGAACACCTGTCATTCTATAATATCTAATTAAAATATCTTGTAATGAATTATTAAGAGCATGTCCCATGTGTAAAATACCTGTGACATTTGGTGGAGGCATGACTATTGAATAGTGTTCACTATCATTGTCTTTGGGACTAAATAACCCTTTATCTAACCATTCTTGATAAATTCTTTCTTCAAAATCTTTTGGATCATAGGCTTTCTGTAATTCTACGGCCTTCATATATTATCCTCCTGCCAAAATATGCTGTTGAATTATCTTAACAAAAAGACTACTAGATAACAACATATTACAACAAAATTAATAAAAAAAAAGAAACCTTTTTTAGGATAATAATACGAAATGAAAAAAAAGGAGCCTATAGCTCCTTTTCTCTTATTCAAAAATATTATTCTTCATTTTGAGGTATATCCTCAAGTGGGTTAACTGTTTTCAATTCTAATTTAACAGCATATCCTTGAGAATCTAAATATCGTACAATTTCGGATAAACTATAATCATCGAGTGAAGCCTTTTCATCTACACTGACTTGCTCTAGTTGATTTGATTCTATAGGAAGCATAACTTCGGGCATAATCTCACTAGTTTGCTTGCTATTTGACCCAAAAAGTACAAAAGATCCAATAAAAACAACAACTACAGCAGCTGCACTTGTCAAAAGAGCTGGAACTAGATTAACTTGCACCTTCTTTTTAAAAAGATTTTTTTTAGGAGGTGTATCAAATCTATTTTGCTCAAAATATTTAAGAACTCTATCTGATCTAGGAGCAATCTCCTCATCAGATATAGTAGCATTTTTTAAATTATCAACCAATCCTTTCAATTGGTTAAATCTCAATTGGCAACCGCTACAATATGAAAGATGTTCTTCAACTTGAGTCTTCCAAGGTTCTTGTAGTTCACCATCAAGATATGAATTAAGTAATGCATCATCTAAACACATAAATTTTTTACTCCTGACTTAGAATTTTTTCAAGCATTTTTCTTGCTCTAAAAACTCTAACTTTTACATTGCTCTCTGATATATTGAGAGTCTCACCAATACCCTTATAATCTAAATCAGTATAAGTTTTCAAAGTAATTACTAATCTAAGCTTTTCGGGAAGCTGTTCAATAGCATCCATCACTTGCTCACATATAGCATCTTCTACTAAGACTTCTTCCCCAGTTTTTTCATGCCGATTAGGTTCTTTTTTAACCTTTTCAATCATTTTCAACTCTCGGCTTTTCCTTTTTACCACATTAATTGAGAGATTTTTAGTCACTCTAATTAACCAGTATTTTGCATCATTCTCACTAGGAAAAGATTTGCCTTGGTCAAAAAAACGAGTAAAAGCTTCTTGACATAATTCTTCAGCTCTATCAGGATTTCTCACTATATTATTAGAAACTCTAAATAGCATAGCGAATGTTTTCTCATAAATATGCCTAAAATCATGTTCATCGTTACTTTGTATTTTCATAAATATTAACAATCCTGTTACACATCGGTTACAGTTTTTTTGATAAAACTGGACCTTTTGCTGTATCTTTTACAATATAACCTAATTTATCTATCTCATCACGAATTTCATCAGCTTTTGCAAAATCTCTTGCTTTTTTTGCTTCAACTCTTTGATTTACTAAGTCTTCTACTTCTTTTGGGAAAGATTCTTTTCTTTTTTCAATTTTGTCAAACTTAAGTCCAAACACTTCATCAAAATATAAAAGTAATGAATATTTTAAACTCTTATCTAAATTGCTTTTTAAAGTTTTATGTAACACGGCAACAGCCATTGGCATATTTAAGTTATTAGATATGCATTCATCAAATTCATCTTTTAGAGATGTAGCTTCTAAACTCTCAATGGCAACTTTAGTTGCGCCATCATCAAGCAAATCCTGTATTTTTGATACTATAGATAAACGAGTTTTCCTAGCATTATCTAAATTTTCAAAACTAAATCTTAATTGAGAGCGATAATGTCCACCTAAAACAAAAAATCTATAATCCATAGGATCATATCCTTTTGATTTTAGCAATGAAAGAGTTAAAAAATCACCTTTAGATTTGCTCATTTTACCAGTTTCATCTAATAAGAATTCGCCATGTACCCAATAATTAACCCATTTATGATTTGTTGCAGCTTCACTTTGTGCAATTTCATTAGTGTGATGTACAGGAATTGCATCAATTCCACCGCAGTGAATATCAAAAGATTCCCCTAGATATTTCATACTCATAGCAGAACATTCTATATGCCAACCAGGATAACCTCTACCCCATGGAGAGTCCCACATCATCTGTTGTTCACCAAATTTACTGTTAGTAAACCATAATACGAAATCTTTACTATTTTTTTTATTTGCATCAACACTGACATCATCTCTGACTGCAGTTTTTAAATCATCTAGATTTTGATTTGCTAATTTACCATATTCAGGAAATGTATCAATTGAAAAATAAACATTTCCTCCACTAACATATGTGTGTCCACCTTCTTCTAATCTTTTAATTAAATTAATCATATCTTTAATATGATCGGTTGCTTTACATGTAATGGTAGGTTTTATTAAATTCAATTCTGATGCATCTGATGTGAATGCATTTGTATAAAAAGAAGCTATTTCCCATACACTTTTACCACTTTCTTTAGCTTTCTTTGTCATTTTATCATCACCAGAGTCTCCATCATCGGTTAAGTGCCCAACATCAGTGATGTTCATTACATGTTTTACTTTGTAATTAAAATGAATTAAAACTCTCTTTAAAATATCTTCAAAGATAAAAGTTCTCAAATTCCCAATATGTGCGAAATTATAAACTGTTGGACCACAAGTATATAAACCTACCTCTTTGTCATTTATTGGTTTAAATTCCTGTATCTCTCGACCCATTGTATTATATAAATAAATTGCCATTAATTAATCCTTAAAAATAGGTTGTAATAAATTATATCAAATATTTAAAAATTTATAAATAATAGATATTCACTATTAAGAAATATTATTTAACCTTGCGAGAATACCTATTCATTGATAATATACTACATATGAATACAAATGTAAGTCATCAAGATGAAAAAATCAAGTTTGATCAAATAATTCAAAAGGATGTTCCACTAGCTCCTTTCACTACAATTAAAACAGGTGGAATTGCAAAATATTTCTGTTCTCCGGGCCTTTTTGAAGAATTAATAGCTGCTTTAGAATTTGCAAATATTAATAAATTAAAAATTTATGTCATTGGAGCTGGATCTAATTTGTTAATTAGTGATAAACCAATTGAAGGTTTAGTTATTAGAACATCAAAACTTTGTAGATATTCAATAAGAGGAAACATTTTTTCTTGCAGATCAGGCCTTTCTTTAGATAGAGCTATAAATATTACTCAAAATGATGGGATGTTAGGGCTCGAAGGTCTTGGTGGAATTCCTGGATCTATTGGTGGAGCTATTTATGGAAATGCTGGGGCTTACGGTTATACTATTAGTGATAGATTACTTTATGTCGATTATATAACTTATGATGGAAAATCTCATAGAATGGATAGAGGTGGTGAAGACTTTAGTTACAGAGATAGCCCTTTTAAACATATGGAAAAAGTTATTATATTTGAAGCGGGTTTCATTTTAGATAAAAATAAATACAGTACTTTTGCTAAACAAGTTAAGGATAATAATACTAAAAATAGAATAACTAAAGGTTTATTAGCATACCCTAGTGCAGGAAGTATTTTTAAAAATCCTAAAAATAATATAGCTGGAAAGTTAATTGAAGCAAGTGGCAGTAAAGATATAACTGTTAACGATGCGATAATTTGCCCTTCCCATGCTAATTATATAATGAACAAAGGCCATGCAACTAGTTCAGATATTTATAAATTGAGCCAAATTTGTAAAGAAAATGTAAAAGCAAAATTTGATATCGATTTAGAATATGAAGTACAACTTTTGGGTGATTTTTCATAAAAAATATGTATAAGATATTTGAAAATCTCCTTCTAGTGAAAAGTCTAGTTTAAAAATTGAATTATTTTGTTTACTTTCTATAAAAATATTAAAATCAAATTTTTTGTTATAATAACTAATTTTTAAATTGTTAATTATAAAATATGCAGATAGTTTTTCTCCAAATCTCAAACTGCTTTCAATCTTATAACCTTTATATATAAATTTATTCCTAATTTTATATATTTGATTAATTGATCTATTTAAGTAAACATCATAATCAATTTCATGATAAGTGGATAAATAAAAAGTTGATTTAAAAAAATCATTTGATATTGGTATTTTCAAATCACTTGATATTTGAAAATTTCTTTTAACCCCTTGACCACCATATATAGATAATTCATAGATTTTATCTATAACTTCTACTTTAGCCATTGAATTTTCAAAAATAAAACCATAACAATATTTTTCTTTGATGTTCTTAGTTATAAAGAAAACTTTTAATTTATCATAAGTAAAGAGGGCTTTGTAACTTGTATAGATTCCAAATTCTGATAAGGCAATTTCGTTTTCTAAACTTAAATTTTTATAGGTATAATTTATATAATTAAGAATTCCATTTTGTGTGAAATTAAGGGATTGATAATCATAATAAAAATTATCATATGAGTGCTCCTTAATATGGTAAAAACTTGTTTGCAAAATTAAATTATTATATGTTAATTTAACTGATTTTATATCAATTTTATTATCTATCAAAGCAGGTATCGTAGTATAAAAATCTATAGAATTGTAATTAAATTTTAGGTTATAAAAATTTTTCTCACTAAAAATTAAATACTGATTTTCAATTATTTTAGTGTTTTGAATTTTAAAATTATTTTGCTTTAATTTTAGTATATTTAAACTTAAAATTTTGCTTTCCTCAAATTTTAACCCTATTTTATTTGATTTATCAGTAAATTCTATTTTATGATAATTTTTCACAAAATCAGTTTTTATGTTGACATTTGCTGAAAATAAAGATCTTGAACACATCAAAATAAAAATGAAAACTATAAATTTAATTATACGCATAATTACAATACAAAAATATTGTTATTTTTGCTTTAAATTAGTTGAACATCATATAAATTTGTGTGATAATTTGAACCATATTTTCTAAAAAATAATCTTAGACATTTTTTTTAATCAAGGAGCCCAAAATTATGGTGATTCTAACTCTGAATTGCGGAAGTTCGTCCGCAAAATATCAAGTTTTCGACTGGACAAATAAGGATGTTTTAGCTGTAGGTGTTGTTGAACGCATCGGTCTCGAATATTCAACTATTGAGCATAAAGCTAAAGACAAAGATGAGTATAGTGCAAAATTCTCATCCCCAACTCATAAAGAAGCCATCGAACTAATCATTAAGATGTTAGTTGATGATGAATATGGTGTAATATCTGACTTGTCACAAATTGGTGCTGTAGGACATAGAGTTCTTCACGGTGGTGAAATCTTCAAAAAATCAGCCTTAGTTGATGATGAAGTCATTAAAGAATTAAAAGAACTAATTCCTTTAGGTCCTTTACATATGCCAGCAAATATTATGGGTATTGAAGCTGCTAGAAAAGTAATGCCTAATGTACCACATGCAATAGTTATGGATACAGCTTGGCACCAAACAATGCCAGAAGAAGCTTTCATGTATGCAGTTCCTTATAGTTGGTATACAGACTACAATGTTAGACGTTATGGGTTCCACGGAACTAGCCACCTATATTGTGCTAAAAGAGCTGCTGTACTTTTAGGAAAAGAAAATAAAGATACAAATGTAATTATCTGTCACATTGGTAATGGGGCTTCCGTTTGTGCTGTTAAAAATGGTGTTTGTATTGATACCTCAATGGGTTTAACTCCTCTAGAAGGTTTAGTAATGGGAACTAGAAGTGGAGATATAGATCCAGCTATTGTTCCTTTTATCATGAACAAAACAAACATGAGTGCTACTGAAATGGATTCTGCTTTAAATAAAAAAAGTGGTCTATTAGGTATTTGTGGCTTAACAGATAGACGAGATGTTCATACAGAGGCTGACAAGGGTAATAAAAAAGCTCAATTAGCTATTGATATGGAAACACATAGAATCAAAAAATACATTGGCGCTTATGCTGCCCTCCTTGGTAGAGTTGATGCAGTTGTATTTACAGCTGGTGTTGGTGAAATGGGTGAACACATTAGACGTGAAGCACTAAGAGGTATAGCTAATCTTGGTATTGATGTAGATATCGAAAAGAATGATAATTGTAGATGTAGAAACGGTGAGTTTGATATCAGTAAAGATTCATCTCCCTCAAGAATTTATGTTATCCCAACAGATGAAGAGTTAGTTATTACTGAAGATGCATTTGCTCTAATGAATGATACATATGATATTCACACAAACTTCAAATATTCTTTTGAAGATCCAAATTATGTAAACAAAGCTCGTGCAAGAGCTCTTGTTAAAAATCTAGAGGATAAACCTTTCTTAAAAACTATTTTAGTTGAGGCTCCAAAATCTAAATAACAAATAATATTATTTTATAAACTCTACCTGAAAAATGGTAGAGTTTTTTATATTAATACTTACCATGATTATATTTTCTATGATATAATGGTTTTTATGAATAACATTAATATTTCTCCATATAAAATTGCTTCAGATTTAGAAGAAAAAAATATTCCTTTTGCTTGGGTAACTCTTTGTGATTACAGCGGAGTTGTAACTAGAACTACTGGCAGAATGCTAGTAAAAAAAGATGGTACAAGTTACGGGACTATAGGTGGTGGATTGCTTGAATTTAAAGCTATTGAAAAAGCTAAGAGAGCACTAATAGAACAAAAAGGTGGACTTTTTACCCTTTATAGAGATGATAAAACAAAAGATGCATCTATTAAAATATCTATTGATGTCGGTGAAAATTCTTCCAAATTAATAATTATTGGTGGCGGTCATGTTGGCAAAAGTGTAGCTCAAATTGCATCAAATGCTGGATTCGAAGTAATAATTATTGAAACAAGAAATGATATTATAGTAGAGAAAGAATTTACAATGGCAAGTGAAGTTATTGTCACAGATGAAGTTAGCACAGCAATAAAAAAACTAAATACTACTAATAGTGCAATTCTTGTTTTAAATCATTCTTTAATGGAAGATGAAGACTATATAGCATCTTTAAATTCATCAGCTTGGTATGTCGGCATTATGACAAGTCACAAGCATATGTACAATTTAATTAAGAACTTAGAATTAACCAATGAACAAAATCTTAAACTACACTGTCCAATTGGATTAAATACTGGTGGACAAACTCCATATCAAGTTGCTCTAAGTATTGTTTGTGAAGTTATGGGTAAACAAAATAATAAAAATCTTGTCAAACGTACACATCTTTTTAGACCAGTAATTGTTAGAGGAGCTGGGGACTTAGCAACAGCTACTATATTAAAATTACATAGATTAGGATTTAAAGTTATTGCTTTAGAAACTGATGAGCCAACTGTAATTAGACGTACAGTCTCCTTTGCTCAAGCTATGTATGACAATACCTACACAGTCGAAGGTTCTACAGCAGTAAAATGTAACAAAGATAATTTATTGCAAATTCAAAACACACTAGAAGAAGGTAATATAGCAATAGTTGCTGATAAAAAAGCTTCTTTAATAAAAACAATCAAACCTTTAATTGTCATCGATGCAATATTAGCTAAAAAAAATCTAGGGACTAGAATTAGTGATGCACCTCTTGTTATCGCTTTAGGTCCTGGATTTGAAGTTGGAAAAGATTGCCATTTTATTATAGAAACCAAACGTGGACATTATGTTGGAAATGTAATAACTAAAGGTAAAGCAATAGAAAATTCAGGAATTCCAGGAATCATTGGCGGTTTTGGTAAAGAAAGAGTTATTCACAGTCCAAAGGCTGGAGTTTGGATTCCTTTACTTAAAATTGGGGATATAGTTAAAAAAGGCGATAATATAGCAAAAATTGATGATGAATTTGTTCAAGCTACTATAGATGGTAAGCTTAGAGGTCTATTAACTGAAGGACTAAAAGTTCCAAAAGGATTTAAAGTTGCAGATATTGACCCTAGAGGAGAAAAAGCTGACCACCTATCAGTTTCTGACAAAGGCAGAAACATAGCAGGTGGCGTATTAACAGTTATCTATGATTTTTTAAATAAAAACTAACTTTATTTTTTATTTATTCTATCCTCTTTCCATTTTTGTATTAAGGCTAGCCCACCTAGAGAAGTTTCTCTATATAAAGGTGGGATAGCTTGACCTGTTTCCTTCATTACCGATACAACTTCATCGAAAGAAACTTTATGCCTACCATCTCCAAGTAAAACGTAAGTACAATGATCTATAGCTCTAACAGCTCCCATTGCATTTCTTTCAATACAAGGAATTTGAACTAATCCAAGCATAGGATCGCAGGTTAAACCTAAATGATGTTCTAATCCCATTTCAGCAGCATATTCAATTTGATAGATAGAACCTCCCATAATTTGTGTAGCTGCAGCACTAGCCATCGCACAAGCTACTCCAACCTCTCCTTGACAGCCTACTTCCGCTCCACTAATTGATGCATTTTCTTTAACTATATTTCCAATTAACCCAGCAGTTAATAATGCATTTAAGATTTTAGATTTTTTAAATTTATTATTTTGGGAAAGGTAATATAGAACTCCAGGAAGTATTCCACAACTTCCACAAGTTGGTGCTGTAACTATAACATTCCCACTTGCATTTTCTTCGCTTACTGCTAAGGCATAAGCAATAAGCTCACTATTGTGTTTCATTGAGCCAGTATAATTTAAACTTTTTGAATAATACATTGAAGCTTTTCTTTGTAATTTAAGCCCACCGGGAAGAACACCTTCCGCATCTAAGCCCTTTTTAATAGCTAATGTCATGGCTCTCCAAACTTCTTCAATATAATCAAGTATTGAATCGTCCTCTATTTGTTTAACAAATTCCCAAAGTTGGAGACCTTCATTTTCACAATAAGTCAATATATCTTGCATAGAACTAAACTGAGTGCCATATAAATTTTTTTTCTCAGTTTTAACTTCACCCTCTTCTTCAACAGATCCCCCACCTACGCTGTAATAAGTTTTTTCAAAGAATAATTCATCTGCTTTATTATAGGCATAAAACGTTAAAGCATTTGGATGGTACGGTTTTACCACTTCAGCCTTCCAAATTATTTCTAAAGGTTTATTAATTTGTTCAAAAACTTCTTCAATTGCAACGTTTGTAAGGTGCCCCTTACCTGTTGCGGCTAAAGATCCAAATAAAACAACCTCATATCTAAAAGCATCAGGGCATTCTTTTAAAAACATATTAGTTGCAAACCGAGGTCCCATTGTGTGACTACTTGATGGGCCATATCCAATTTTGTACAGTTCTCTTATTGATTCCATGCAAGTAAGATTACATGTTTTTTAATTAATTGAAACTATAATAAGTAATAAAATAATAAATTTTTAATATTTATTATAAAACTTTTATGTTATTTACTCTACTTTTGAGTATCTCATTTTATATATCTTTAAATAATGGATATTTTTTCCCCTTTATATTATAATTATATTACTTATAAATAAAGGAGAAAAGATGAGTAAATATTTTTCAACATTGTTAGAAAATTTAAATAATACAATAGAAAGAAGAACTAGATTAGATGATGATAATTTAGGAAAAGAAGCAATCTATGATTCAAATAATAAATTATTAATTTCAAATACAGATGATTTTATAGAAAAAGGTGAATATTTAAGTGAAAATCTCGCTGGAAAATTAGAAATTGTGATGTGTGGTGGTGGTCATGTTGGTTTAGCTGTTTATAATTTAGCTTTATTATTAGATTGGAAAGTTACAATTATAGAAGATAGATCTGATTTTTGTACTCCAGATAAATTTCCTAAAGCTAACCTAGTTCTTGGAAATTATGATGAAGAAATAATGAAGTTAGATTTATCAAATGCTGCAGTAATAATTGCTACAAGAGGTCATAAATTTGATAAAACTTGTTTAGAAGCTGCTCTTTTAAAACAAACTAGATATGTAGGGATGATTGGATCAAAAGCAAAGGTCCATACTACTAAAAAATCTTTATATGAAAGTATTGATAAAGGTGAATCACAGATAAAGAGAGAAGATTTAGATTCAATCTTTTCTCCAATCGGTATTAATATAAATGCTCAAACACCAGAAGAGATTGCTATTGCAATTGTTGCTGAAATAATCAAATTCACAAAAAGCCAAAAAAAGCAAATAGAACTTGATGTAAATCTTTTAAGACGACTTGCGAAAGAAGAAGAGCCATTTGTAGTTGCTAGAATAGTTGAAAAAAGAGGATCAGCACCTAGAGAACAAGGTTCTTATTTAGCTGTTTTTTCTAATGGAGAGGTTCAAGGAACCATTGGTGGTGGAGCTGTAGAAGCTAGAGTAATTGAAGATAGTAAAAAATTGCTTAAATCCACAGACAAAAAATCCCAATTGTTTTACCATAATTTGTCAAATACAAAAGCAAGCGAATTGGGAATGATTTGTGGTGGAAATGTAAAAGTATTGATTACAAAATTTATTTCATAATTTCTAAAAATATATTGTAATCAACAACAGTTCTCTCATATAATCCGCTATTTGGGTCATAAACTTCATTTCGCAAAGCTTCACAAAGCTCACTTAATGATTCAAATAGTGGAGTAATTCCTAGATTACCAGACACACCTTTTAAAGTATGAACATACCCAAAAGGAATTTTTTGATTTGAATCATTAATGTGCAATTTTAATGCTTCAAAATTTTCATCTTCCTCAAACATTGATAAGCATTCAAAATATAAATCCTTATCATTGAGAAACCTCTCGAGGGCCCCATTTATATCGCAGCCCCAATTTTTTAACTTATTAAGTTTTTCTTTCATCTTTGTTTTCCCCTTTAAGATTAAAAACTAACTAAAATATTGTAAAATGAGAGAACCACTTTTTCAAGGGAATAAAGGTATAAAAATGATATATTTTTATTATTATACTAAAAAAAGCCATATATTTTGTTTACTTTATACAAATTCTTTGCACAATTTTCAAAATTTGTTATATATAATTACTTTTGTAATTCTAATAACAGCTTGTTAGAAATACATTTTAAATCATTAGAAGCCTTTGTATTCATATTTGCTAACGATTTACTATTGTTAATAATTTTAGAAACATCAGAATCATAGTCAACATTGCCTAAATAAATTAAATTTTCACTTTCTATAAAATTTATTATTTTATTTTTTACACTCTCATTCAAATTCGCCTTATTTATTATTACAGCAACTTTAGTTTTAAAAATTTTCGCAGTTTTAATTATTCTTTTTAAATCACTTAAACCAGAAAGAGATGGTTCTGTAACAACAATTGCCAAATCTATTGCTGAAAGAGAAGCTATTACAGGACAACCAATACCTGGAGACCCATCTATTATTGCAATATCATGCAATTTTGAATTTTCAATACTGTCATCTAAATTTTTTTTAACTTGAGAAACCAATTTTCCACTATTACCACTTCCCATACTTAATTTAGCAGTTGAAAATACCTTTTCTCCTTTGAAAACTTGAGTCTGACCTACAATATTTTTTACGTTAGAAATAGCATTTGCAGGACAAAAATATTGACAAACGCTACAACCTTCACAAGCTAAAGGATCAATTCTATAAACATTATTTATTTTTTTTATAGATGAGAATTTACATACCTCTTCACATTTACCACACCCTATACATTTACTCTCATCAATTTTAAATATATCCATTCCTTCAAATGGTTTTTCATCTACGAAGTTAGAATCAAAAGAGCTAACTAAGTGCAAATTAGGCGCATCTACATCACAATCTGCTAAAGCCTTAACGTTTAAAAGGTCGATTAAAGTTGAAGAAATGGTTGTCTTACCTGTCCCACCTTTTCCAGAAATAACTAGTACTTTTTTCATTTTAATATTCCCTTTCTTTCTAAATCATCTGCTAAACTAACAAAAATATCACGAGCTATAGGATCATTATCACTCACTAATTTTCCATTAGCAGTTTGGGTTGCAATATCTTTTGAAAAAGGGATTTTAGCAAGTAAAGGTTTATCAATTGAATTAATATAATCTTCGATAATATAATCTATACTTTCATCACTTTTGTTTAAAACAAATCCATATGGAATATTAAACAATTCAACAAGTTCTACTATCATTTGAATATTATGAAGAGAGAATATTGTAGGTTCAGTAACTAAAATGCAAAATTCAGCACCCTTTATAGCTTCCATAGTAGAGCACGCACTACCAGGTGGGCAATCTACTATAGTTGTTCCCCTAGCTTGATCTAAAACTTCAGAAATCAAATTCACAGCTGAAGCTTCTCCAATTTTCATCTTACCACTAACTATTTTTTTATCGCCCTTTTCATAAATTTCAATATTACCTATATCTACTTTTTTGTTTTTTATAGCACCATATTCACAAACAAGTTCACAACCACCACAACTATGGCATACTTCATCAAATAGTAATGGTTTATTTCCAATAAATGCCAATGCTGAAAATTTACAAAAATCAACACATTTTCTACATCCAACACATTTTTCTTCATCAAAGGTTGGAATTTCTCGATATACTGTGTTATTTGCAATTAATTTATTGTTTTCAAAGAATATATACCCATTAGGTTCTTCAACATCACAATCTAAATATGTAGAAGAATGAATTACATTAGACAGGTTTGTGGAAACAAAAGTCTTTCCACTCCCCCCTTTTCCACTTAATACAGCTATTTTTTTCATTTTATTAACCGTGATGATACCCACTATGAATATCTACTAAAGTATTTAGCTCATTATCTATTAATAAATTAATATTGTTTATAGCAGTTAATTCTTCTCTTGGAGCAAAAAGTTTAATATTAGATTTTGTTAGAACTTGAACTGCATTCTCTCCTAATCTATAAGCAATAATAGCATCAACATTGTTATCAACAAAGAATTGAGCTGCCTTAACCCCTGCACCACCACTAGCATCTTTAGCAGCATTATCAAAGTAAACAACTTCTTTATTATCACTATTGTAAATTGCAAAATATGGAGCTCTTGCAAATGTTTGATTAATATCTTTTTCGATATTTTTTTCCATCAGTGCTATACCAATTTTCATCTTTAAACATCCTTTCAATTAATTTTCTGTTACATTTAAAGTACTCTTGAAACAAACATATGTCAATAACTTTAGCAAAAAATTATGCCATTTCTTCTTTTCTTTTAATACTCTGCCACTCAAATTTAATTCTCTTTTCAATTATTTTTACAGAAAATTTTTATATATCATATGTATTTTTACATTTTATAGTGATTTTCTTTAATAAAAAAATCAAAAAGTTAACTTATGTAAGTTTTTATCTTTTTTTAACAATGTTATTGCTGTATAATAAGTAATTAATAAAAGGAATTAAAATGATAACAAAACATTTTATTAAAATATTTTTAATTTTCCTAATAATCATTATTGGATTATTAATATTATTTATGAGTAAATTCCTTTACAAACAGAAAAAATCTTCATTTAGAGTCTATTACAATAAAATTAATGTAGACATAATTGATGAAATGAAAGATTACGATACAAACATTGTTGAAGCATCTTTTTTTACAAAAAATGATGTAAAAGAACTTCAACAAAGTGAAACTAAGGTAATTGGGTATATCTCTCTTGTTGAAGTGGGATATTGGGACACAATTTTAATTGATAAATTATTTCCAACAGATTATTTGATTGATGTAAATGGAAATAGAAAAATGGATTTAGATAATAAAAATTATTTAGGCAATTTATCTTCATCTCATTTTAGAAAAATTTTATTTGAGATAATTGAAACTAGGATATTTGAAAAAGGAATGGATGGAATATTTTTTGATACTCTTGATTGGATTGATTATTTTGAATATGCCAAAGAAGATGAATTTTATAATAATTTAATTAACGGCTATAAATTGTTCTTAGTAGAATTTAAAGAAAAATATCCTGATAAAATAATTATACAAAATAGGAGTTTTACCAGTTATTTTGAAGTTAGCAAAAAATATATTGATGTTTTTTTCTGGGAAAATTTTAATTTATACAATGAAAATAGAGAAACCCTCAAAAAATTTAATAAATTTAAGAGACAAGTTATTTGGAATAAAACAGATGTTGATGTTATTTCATTTGAAAATGAATGCTTCAATAAAGAAATTATTAATAAGGTCGGCTGGAATTTCTTATTTAGCGATATAGAACATCGCTACACAGATTGGAATGTTGAAGTGAGATAAAGGATAAAACATGAAACTACATAAAATAATATTTACAACATTTATAGTTCTTCTAACAATTATATCATGTAGTCAAAACAATTCTACCAATGATATAGATACAACCATAGCTGATAATGTGCAAGTTTATGAAAATGATTCACTATCAAATATAAAAGAAGTATATATAACAGTATTAGAACCTAAAAAGAATGACAAAAAATATAATTATACTCTCCATGATTTAAACACTTATTATGATAATGAAATTCTAGAAGATGAACCTGAATTAAAGGTTATTTTTCAAGAAGGAAGAAATGGAGTTATTGATAAAGATGACTTTGGTTTCGGCTTAAGTGATTCAAATGGAATTATGGAACTTAGAGGGCAATCTTCTAGGATTGCTGATTTAAAGTCTTATAAAATAAAATTAAACTCCAAAACACCTTGGGATGGGTTTGAAACGGTAAATTTAAACAAACATCCCTTTGATGATCTGAGAATTCGGAACAAGATAACTTTTGAATTAATTAAAGAAATTGATAATATTACTAGTGCTAGAACTCAATTTGTACACTTATACGTTAGAGATTATAGCGAAGGAAATTATTCAAATAATTTTGTCGATTATGGACTTTTTACACACATTGAAAATATTGATCGCGAGTATTTAGACAATCATGATCTTGATAAAAATGGATATTTATATAAAGTTGAGAATTTTGAATTTAAGAGATATGAAGATATTTTGTTAGATGTCGATGACACTGATTATGATGAAGACGAGTTTGAAAATATTTTAGAGATTAAAGGTGTAGACGATCATAAAAAATTACTTAAAATGCTTGATGCTGTAAATAATGATAGAATAAACATAAATGAAGTAATAGACACATACTTTGATAGAGAAAATTTTGTAACATGGCTTGCTTTAAATATTATTACAGACAATGTTGATACTCAAAGTAGAAACTATTTTTTATATTCTCCTTTAGATTCTGAGACTTGGTATTTCTTACCTTGGGATTATGATAAAGGTTTAGGTGGATATAGCAATACAAGACCAATATGGACACGGGGTGTTTCCAACTATTGGGGAATTATTCTAGTAAATAGATTTTTAAAAAATGAAAATAATTTAATAGAACTGACAAATAAAGTTGATGAATTATATAATGACTTAGATCAAGAAAAAATTGATAATTTAGTTGATTTGTATAAACCAATAGCTAAATATTATTTAAATAGATATCCTGACAATCTCATAAATGACTTAACAAATGAAGAAATTGATGCTGAATTTGAACTTTTAAGAAATTCAATTACTACAAATAAAAATGAATATTATAAAAGCTTAGAAAGACCAATGCCAGTATTTTTAAATTCACCTTATGTTACAGGCAATTTTATTGAATTTGATTGGTCTGATTCATATGACTTTATGAATGATGACTTTTACTATTCTTTTGAATTGAGTGATAAACCTGACTTTTCTACCATCATCTATCAAGAAGATAAAATGTATAACAATGAATTGATAATTAAAAGGTTACCTCCTGGTAAATATTTCTATCGTGTAATTGTTACAAATTCAAAAGGAAACCATACTGATGCTTTTGATATCTATTTAGATGATGAAACCCTTACATACTATTATGGTGTAAAGCAATTTGTGGTTATATAAGGGGTAGATATGAAGCTAAGACATGAACAAAAATTTCTAATTGAATATGATAGTTATTTAAATCTTAAAAATGCTCTATCAAAAGTAATGAATGTTGATGAAAATGCTATAGGTGATGGTAGCTATCTAATTAGAAGTTTGTACTTTGATGATTATCATGATAGTGCTTTATATGAAAAATTATCTGGTATATCAGAAAGAAAAAAATATAGGGTTAGAATTTACAATTATTCTGATAGTAAAATCAAATTGGAAATAAAGAAGAAATTCCAAGATTATACTAATAAAATTGGAACTACTATTACTAAAGAAGAATATGAAAATTTATATTATAGTAATATCAGTGATTGGATAACTTCCCCTAACCTTGTAAAGAGAAGTTATTATTTAGAAAATAGATTAAAACTGCTTAGACCTAAAATAATTGTTGATTATTATAGAGAAGCTTTTACCCTTCCATATAATGAAGTTAGATTAACTTTTGACACCCAATTATGTGCAGCAACCCCAGAGTTTAATATATTTACCGATAAACTTATTACAAAAAATTTACCAAAAGATTACTCATTAATTCTTGAGGTAAAGTATAACAATTTTTTGCCAACATTTATTAAAACAATACTTGAACCATATGATTTAACAAGATTATCTGTTTCAAAATTTTTATTATGTAGAGACATAAATCAGTAAGGAGATAATTTATGAATGAATTGATTAATTTTAATGATATAATCAAAAACAGTGTGATCCAATCCTCTTTTCTAGGAAATTTTACAATTCAAGATATCTTGAGTGTAATTGTTGTAACCTTAGTAGTTAGTTTATTTATGTTTTTTATTTACAAAAAAACCTACAGTGGAAATATTTACAGCCATAAATTTAATGTATCACTAGTATTAATGGCATTAATTACTTCAGAAATAATAATGACTATTAGTTCAAATTTAGTATTATCTCTAGGTATGGTCGGTGCTTTAAGTATTGTAAGATTTAGAACTGCAGTTAAAGAGCCTTTAGATATTGTATTTATGTTCTGGGCTATTGCAATTGGAATAACAGCTGGAGCTAGATTATATGCTTTATGTGTAATTAGTTCATTACTAATTGGTTTAGTACTTTTTACATTACTAAAATTTAAAAACACTAATAATGTTTTCTTATTAGTAATTCATTATGATTCAACTATTAATGATAAAATATTTGCACTATTGAGTGAGCTTAGTTATACAGTTAAATCAAAAACAATTTCTCGCGGATTAGTAGAATTAACAATTGAATTAAAGATAATTGGGGCAAGAACAGGTTTTGTAGAAGATCTTTCCGAAGTTGAAGGTGTAGCAAGTGTTTCCCTAATTAATTACAACGGTGAGTTTGCACAATAAAAGAGGTGATTTTTTTGAAAAAGAAAAATGATACATTTTATAAAATATTGTTATGCACGGCAGAAACAATTGTTTATAACTGGGTTGTTTATTATATATTCTATAAAATACAACCCAACCAAGAAATATATCTATATTTAAACCCACATCCTTTACTTTTTTTAGCAATGTTTATGGGGCTTAGATACGGTATAAAACTAGGTACGCTCTCCTCTGCAATTTCATGTTTATTTTTTATTTATATTTTTTCTATCTTAAAATCAGATATTAACTTATTTTTCAATTTTTTCAAATATTATAAATATCCCCTTCTACTTTTGTGGACTTCTTTTATTTTTGGAGCATTTAGAGATAATCATAAAAGAAAATTAGAAATTGCAAATGATCAAATATCTTATTTAACAAAGAAAAACAAAGAACTTGAAAAAGATTATAAAGTAATTGATAAAATTCAAGCTGAATTAAAAAAACAAATCATTGGATCTGATGAAAGTATTATCAGTTTATATGATATTGCAACTAAATTGGAAACTTTCGAAACAGAAGATATATTTACTGAAACAATTGGTGTTTTGAAAAAATATTTAAGGGCAACCAACATCACATTATATGCTTTTGACAAGGTAAATAATTATTTAAGGCTCAAAATATCTTATGGTGACTATGAATCAGATGTTAATTCTATCTATGCCCCTGAATGTCATTGGTTTACAGAGGTTGAAAAAGAAAGAAAGGTAATTAAAATAGGATACCATCCAGATGATGTTAGCCAACCTATTATGGTTGGACCGTTAATTAGAAATAATGAAATAATAGCAGTAGTTAATATTAAAAAAATGGAATTTGATATGATAAGTGAATATGCTTTTAACTTATTCCAACTGATAATTGATTGGATTAACAGAGCCCTTGATAAAGCAACTTATGTAGAAAACTTATTAGAAGATAAATATTTGGGAGATACCCAATTAGTTAGTAGTCAGTATTTTAAAAAACGTCTTGAAATAGAAAAAAGGAGACGCTACGAATTTGGAATGGAATATTGTTTTATTTCTTATAGGAGCGTAGATTTAACAATTGAAGAGATTGATGATTTGGTAAAAAATACTCTAAGACATGTAGATATTGCTTATTACAACGATAAAAAAAATACTCTTTCTTTTTTACTACCTGCAACAAAAAAATCTAATAGTTTTATTTTTGAACAAAAAATTAAAGATAAGTTTGATAACAGGTTAATAAAAATAGAACTTAAAAATACGGAGGAATAATGAAATTAATATTATTTGCTTTGTGTTTAATTGTTGATATTTTAATTTTCATATTTTTGTTTTTATATGAGCAATACTTAGTACAAGTATTTATTATTCACGCTATTTTATTTTTAATTATTTGGAAACTCTCTACTTCTTTCAAAGCTAAAAATGAAGGAATACCTGTCTATGCAATATTTTTTTTACCAATTGTTGGAAACATCATTTATATAGTATTTAATATTAGTCTTAATTATTTTCATAATACCAATAGTTCAATTTTTGAATATGAACAACTACTATCTGCTAATTTAAAAACTGAAAATAGAAAAAGAATAAATTATGAACAAGAAATTAAAACAATGAGTTTTATTGATATGTTATCCTTTATTGATCCCGATAGAAAAAAGGAAATCTTAATTGATTCACAATATGAAGTAAAAATTAATAATACAAATATCCTGAAAAAAGGATTAGAGTCAGAAGATAAAGAAGTTCAACACTATTCAGCTACCTTATTAAATAGCCAAGAAAATGAATTAACAAATAATATCAGCTTACTTAGAGAAAAATTTAATGAAACTAAAGATCCAAAATTATTAGACGAACTAATTAAATCTTATAAGGTATATTTAAATTCTTCATTGATTGAAGAAGATACTATTTCAATTTTCAAAGAAGAATATATTGAAGTATTATCTATAAAAGTTAATAAATTTAAATATAAGATTGACGACTTAGATGATCTATTCAAGGCTTATCTACAAATAAATGATCTTTATAATGCAACAATGATAAATAATAAAATTGCTGATGAATTTGGTAATTCTGAAGATGTATTGGTAAATAAGTTAAATATAATGTACCAACAAGGAAATATTAATCAACTACAATATGAATTAGCAAAAATAGATGAAAAAATACTAAATAAAAATAGTGTTCTCAAAGAATTATACAATTTTTTTGAAAGGGGGTTGAGTTAAATGACAATATGTATGATTGCTGAAGGCTCCTACCCTTATGTAGCTGGTGGAGTATCATCATGGATAAATCAAATTATATTAGCATTTCCTGAACATACTTTTAAAGTTGTTTCAATAATGCCAAGTAGTAGAGAGAGTGTAAAATATAAATATAACATTCCAGAGAATGTTGAAGAGATAAAAACTATTTTCTTAGATGATTTTTTAAAAATCAAGCATAGAAAATACGTAAAAAACATCATTTTAACAAGAAAAGAAAAAACAGAGTTAATAAATCTTATTAGAATTAATAAAAATATTGATTGGACTTTTTTAATCAAATTTTTTAGTAATACAAAAAGAATTGGTAGTTGTATTGATTTTCTACAAAGTAAGTTTTTCTTTGACGAATGTATTAATTTTTATCATGACAGATTTAGTAAAGAAGTTTTTAATAATTACTTTTGGACAATAAGAAACATGCTTTTACCTCTCATTTACCTCATGCAGCAAACTCCAATAAAAGCTGATATTTATCATTCAGCATCTACAGGTTATGCTGGAATCTTAGCTACGACATATTCAATTAAAAATAATAAACCCTTTTTACTTTCCGAGCACGGTATTTATGGACGTGAGAGAGAAGAAGAATTACTGAAAGCTAAATGGGTAACAGGTGTTTATAAGAAATTTTGGATTGAATTTTTCTATTCAATTTCAAACGCAGCTTATCAAAGAGCTTCAATGGTAACATCTTTATTTGATGCGAATAGACAAATACAACTTAAACTTGGTGTAAATAAACGTAAAACTAAGATAACACCGAATGGGATAAATTATGAAAAACTAAATATCGAAAAAGTTGAACATGATGGGATCAATGTTGGAGCAATACTTAGGGTAGTTCCTATTAAAGATATCATGACAATGATTAGAGCTTTTAGTATAGTTAAGAGTAAATATAAAGATGTTAAATTTTATTTAATTGGTCCAACAGAAGAAGATTCATCCTACTATCAACAGTGTGTTAATTTAGTAAATCTATTAAATCTACAAGAATCAGTAATTTTTACAGGTAGAGTCAATATTAAAGAATATCTAGGAAAAATTGATATATTAGTTTTGACCTCTATCTCTGAAGGCCAACCTTTAGTAATACTTGAAGGATGGGCAGCAAAGATACCGTTTATTTCAACCGATGTTGGTAGTTGCCGTGAACTACTTCAAGCTGATAAACATGAAGGAGACTGCGGCATTGTGACAAAATTAGCATCTCCGAGTGATACTGCAAAGGCTATATTAAAACTTATAAATAATCCCAAATTAAGAAAAGAGATGGGAGAAAATGGATTAGCAAGAGTAAAAAGATTATACAATGATAAAGTGCTAATTGAGAGTTATAGAAAATTATATAATTGTTTATATAAACACTTTTAACAATAAGGAGAGAGATTATGGCAGGTATTGGATTTGCATTAAAACGAATGTTTGAAAAAGATACGTTTACTAATAGAGCACTAGCCTACTTATATTCATCCTTTATTGCTGCAGGACCATGGATATTAAGTGTTATATCAATAAATTTTTTACTTGTATTAATGAAGTTAGCTAATATACCAACTGAAGAAAGAAATTTATTTTCAGCAACAATCGTTTATAGTTTTTTATTCTCACAAGTTTTAATTGCTCCAGTTCAACTAACTGTTACACGATATATTTCTGATAAATTATACAACCAAGAATATGCTAGAATAAGGCCAACTTTCTTAGGCCTTAATAAAATCATGTTCTTTTTAAGTATTACAGTATGTTTTTTGTTTTATTACAACAAACCTTTACCCATATATTATAAATTATTTGCTTCATATTTATTTATTATAATTTCTATGATTTGGGTATTAATGATCTTCTTAAGTGCAGTTAAAAACTATAAGTTAATAGCCAAAGCCTATTTTTTTGGTGGAGCTCTTACATTAGGATTAATTTTTTATTTTTTAGAAAATCCAATACAATTTAAAGAATTACAAGGCGCTTCAATATTTTTATTATCTTATGTAATAGGGCTAAGTTTAATATTAGTATTATTTTTATATAATTTCTTTTCAACATTTTTTTATGGTGATAAATATCAATATGATTTTTTTAAGTATTTAGGCAAGTTTGCGACTCTTGGTTTTATTGGTTTTTTCTATACATCTGGTTTATGGATTGATAATATCATCTTATGGTTTAGTGACTTTCAAGAAACAATAATGGGAACTTTCACTTTTGCTCCCTACTATGATAATGCTGTTTTTATATCTTATTTAACAACTATACCTACTTTAGTATTATTTTTAGTTATCATTGAAACAGACTTTTTTAAAGCTTATAAACTATACTTTGAAAACGCCAACTCAGCTGAAACATTTGAAGAAATTGATAAAGCTAAAAATAAAATGAGAGGTTCTTTAAATTATAATTTAATATATACTTTCATATTTCAGTTTTTGATTACACTGACTTTAATATTAACAGCAAAACCAATTTTCAAATATTTCAACATTAACTATTTTATCAGAGATCTATTTAGAATTACATCTTTTGGAGCTATGTTTAATATATTTGCTTTCATTTTAATCTTGGTATTATTATATTTTGAAAGAAGAGGAAGAGCCCTAATTACAGCATTTTCTTTCTTTGTATTAAATGCATCTTTTACACTTTATTTTACAACAAAACCATTAAAATATACTGGATTTGGATTTGTAATAGCTTCAATAATAACTTTTATATTAGCTGTAATTTTTTTAAAAAATTATTTAAATCAAATTCATTATTCAACTTTTGCATTGCAACCTCTTTACCTAAAAGACAATAATGATATTTTTGTAAGACTAGCAAATAATTTAAATGCGAGAAGTGAAATAGATATTGAAAAAATGACATCTGAGAAAAAAATATAATTATAATATAAATGTATTCAAATAATTAATTGAAAATTAAAGTTTTAATTGAATTAAGTTAATAGTACTAAATCTCATTCAATTTACTTTTTTACCGGTTAAGAGTAACATAAATAAAATTCTTTTTTTTAGGACATTATATGATTCAAACACTCTCAATTATTGGTCTTGTAATTTATTTTATAATTTTATTAGTTGCTGTCTCAATCGAAAAGCCTAATAAAAATGTTGAAGATTACTTTTTTGCAGGAAGAAGTCTACCTTTTTGGGCTTTATCGATTACATTTATAGCCTCTTGGTGGGGTGCAGGATCAGCTATTTCTACAGCAGACTTAGCATTTGAGGATGGAATCAGTGCATTTTGGTACTATGGTGTTCCAGTTTTGATTTCCACTTTTTTGATGATTATTTTCTCAAAATCAATTAGAAAAGTTGGGTATTTAACTCAGGGAGAACTTTTTTCTGCTCGTTATTCTAAAGCAACAGCAAAGTATTTATCCTTTTTAATCTATATATTCATGACCTTTTCAGTCGCATCTCAAATGGTTGGCATAGGACAATTTTTTGGAACTTATTTAAATTTAAATTATGAAATAGGTATTTTAATTGGAACTTCAATAGTATTAATTTATTCTGTTTTTGGAGGCTTTAGAGGCGTTGTTCTTACAGATATTATTCAATTTATTTTTTTGCTTGTTGCTGCGTTATTAGTATTTATCATAGCAACTACAAATGCTGGAGGGTTTAAACAAATATATGAATATTCTAAAATTATAAATAGACCTAATTATTTTTCATTCTTTGCTGGTGCAAAAAAATATTTTGCCTATGTAATTACTTTTGGTTGTGCTTGGATGATACAAGCTAATGTTTGGCAGAGAATCTCAGCAACAAAAGACGAAAAGGATGCAAAAAAAATGACTGTTATGTCCTTTTTTATTTATATACCTTTATATCTCATAGTTGTTCTTACAGGAATGGCTGCAATTGTTCTATATGATAAAATGCCAGAAGGTGGGATTATTGCTGCAATTGTAAAAGACAAAATGGGGCATATTATGGGGGCAATTGTATTTGTTGGGATAAGCGCAGCTATTATGTCAACGATGGATTCTCTGATAAATACAGGAGCCCTAACCTTAACTTTGGATTTGTTTAATAATGGTAAAGAATCACAAGATAAGATTAAAATATCAAAATATGCCACTATTGTTACAACTATAATAGCCTTAATAATTTCCTTGAGAATCAGAAGCATATTAGTTATTTCTTATCTAGCATCAGATATTATTACAACAGGTGCTTTTATTCCTCTGATCTTTGGATTTTTCTTTAAGAAAGGAAATTCATTTGGAGCATTATCTTCTATGATAGTAGGTTCTTTATATTGTTTTTATAATCTATTTATCGAATTAGGATTACCCTTTAAACCAATTTTTGAGAATGATGGTACCTTAAGAGTTGTATTAGGTCTTACAATATCATTAATAGTTTATTTAGTAGGAAGTTTATTAACTAATGATGATACTAAAAAAGCTGAAGAATTTATAGAAAAAGCCGCTTTATTAAATTAAACTTAAATGTGTGCTTTCTTATTTTCTTGTTCTCTTCTAAGAGTTTCTCTTTTTAACATAGAAATAAACACCTTCTCTTCTACGGGTCTTGAAAATAAGAAACCTTGTCCAACTTCACATCCTATTTCTTTTAGGAAGTTTTCTTGTTCTTGAGTTTCAATTCCTTCCGCAACTACTGGAAGTTTTAACAATTTATTCATATCCATAATTGATTTTAATATTATTGCTGCTCTTTCATTGGATTCTAAGCCTTGTAAAAAATTCAAATCTATTTTTAGAGCATCAAAAACTAAATCTTTTAATACGTTTAAAGAAGAATAACCACTACCAAAATCATCCATATGTACAGACAATCCTGATTCTTGACATTTATTTACGACATTTTGAACTTGATTAGGGTCATTCATATAAGAAGTTTCTGTAATTTCAATGTTAATACAATCTGGGGTAATTCCATGTTTCTCAATTAAATCTAATATTTCTACCCATAATTTATCACGATAAAAATTATTTCTAGAAACGTTTACTGATACTGGGATATGTAATAATCCCATTTTTCTCCAATTAGCTACACTCTCACAAGTTTTATCCCAAACATAGTAATCTAATTGATGAATTACCCCATTTGCTTCTAGTATCGGTATAAAAACTCCAGGGCTTAACATTCCTAAAGATGGATGTTGCCATCTAACTAAAGCTTCTGCACCAACAATAGATTTGTCATTTAATGAATATTTAGGTTGGAAATATATTAAAATATCACCATTTTCA
The DNA here is from genome assembly GCA_028532815.1 of Pleomorphochaeta sp. Lineage (GTDB taxonomy): Bacteria > Spirochaetota > Spirochaetia > Sphaerochaetales > Sphaerochaetaceae > Pleomorphochaeta. The sequence continues at coordinate 94,178 of JAQQAS010000059.1, read as the reverse complement.
ATTGCTGTATCGATTCCAGACACTACTGCTTGCTCAATTTTAAGCCATTTATCAAGTTTTTCATTATAAACAACATAAACACAATTGTCTCGTCCTTGTTTTGCTTTAGAAAGCGCATATGCAGCCCTATCACAAATCAAATCAATAGATAATTTTCTATTATCTATTGTATAAACACCAAAGACTACATTTAATGAAATATCTAAAGGGTAATTCTTTAAAAAACTTTCTATAGTAATAAGATCAAATTTTAAATCTTCTTTATCTTTTTTAATTAAACCTACAAAATCATCATCACTAAATCGTGAAATTACAGCTTCTTTACCTAAAACTTCAACAAGAAGCATAGAAAAAGCTTTTAATAATTGGTCTCCTGCTTTTTTACCATATAATTCATTAACAAGTTTAAATCGAACAAAATCTGCTCTAATTAAATAATAATTATCTTTAGGATGTTCATTTAGAATTTCTGTACTAATTTTTATGAAAGCATCTTTGTTAAATAAGCCTGTTAATTTATCTAAATCATTTGCATAGGCTAGTTGTTTAGCGGTCAAATTGAAATAATTTCTATCTTGGGAAATTTTTAACAATTGATATGAATGAATGATTTGAGTAACTTTATTAATAAGCTTTTCAGAATTAAAAGGTTTAGGTAATATATCATTAGCACCAAGCTCTAAAGCTCTATATAAGCTAGAAACTTGATCGTCTCCTGTTAAAACAATAATTGGTATTTCATTAAAAATAATATTTTTAGAAGCTTCTTCTAGAAATTCAAAACCATCCATAACTGGCATACTAAGATCTAATATTATTAAAGCAATTTCTTTGAAGAACTCATTTGCTAAATCTAAACCAACTGCCCCATTTTCAGCCTCAATAGTCTTATATTTAGATTTAAGGATGCCCGACAACATTCTTCTTTGAATCTTATCGTCATCAATAATCAATATTTTTCTATTTTCGGGCATTTATGTCTCCAGTTGTTAAATTTGTTTTATAGCTAATTATACAACTAAATGCCATTTAATCAATACCTACACCCTCTTTAATGTTAAAAAATATAACAAATACCAATAAATTATAAAGAGTATCTAGAATTAAATAAAAAGTTATGACATAAACTAATGTTTATTTTTATACAGAACTTTTGATTTATATAGCAATAATATTTATTATTTGAACTAATTATCCATTAACAATAAAACAGCCTATATTCTTATTCAATAATGGAAGGTCTAATTATTTCACCATCAATCTTATTTCCATTGATTAAACTAATAACTTTGGACAGTGCCAATTCATAAATATCATCGATGTGGAAATCTATAGAGGATACATTATTAATTAAGGATATATATGGGGCTCCATCATATCCTATTATAGGTAAATCAATATTCAACTTCACAATTATTTGGACCAAAAGTAGATCATTTACAAAAGCTATTCCATCATACTGATTGCTTTTTATTTCGCTTTTCAAATTACTAATAATTTGGTGTAGAATTTTTTTATTTAAAAAATCAATTTCTTTTACATGAATCGAAGGGTATACACTTTGAATACCCTTTAATCTTTGTTGGTGGGATAATACTTCATCAACAAAACCAGTAATATATATAGGATTCTCAACTTTGTTATTTTTTAAATATTTACCTTGAAGCATTCCACCATATTCATTATCTGTAGAAACATGCATGTATTTATTATTTGGACATATATGATGAGCTAAAACATATGGAATTTTTAAATCTTCAAAAAATGACTCTTCAACATCGTTATCGATATCATATCCTACGATTCCATCAACTTTATTTGAAATATTTAATAATTCTTCTTTTGAATTAATTGAATAGAAGCTTAATTGATAACTAGTATTTTCAATAGCTTTTAACATACCCTTCTGAGCTTGTGCATAGAACCAATCGAATAGTTTTAAAGAACCCCAATAATATAATCTATTTACTTTGTTTATCTTAACAACACCAATAACCCCAGTGCCACTTCTTCTTAATTGGGAAGCTGCTTTATTTGGGATATAGTTCAATTCTCGTGCAACCTTCAAAACTTTATTCCTTAATTGTTCTGAAACTGATTCTGGATTATTAAAGACTCTACTAACTGTTGCACTACTAACATTTGCTTGCTTTGCTACTTGGTCTCTTGTTATTGGCATACAACCCCTTTTTTAACTTGACAGAGTAAATATTATATTATAATGTACACGTGTACATATCAATACATTTAGGAGCATTTATGGAAAAATTACAAGAGTCAACACATAACCGTTTGAATCCTTTAACAGGTGAATGGATTAAAGTTTCACCACATAGAACTAAAAGACCATGGCAAGGTCAAGTTGAAGATGTTCAACGCCCTAGTGAAATTAAGTATGATAGCTCATGCTATCTTTGTCCTACAAATACAAGAAGTAATAATGAACAAAATCCAGATTATAAAGATACTTTTGTATTTACAAATGATTTTTCAGCACTTTTAAGTGATACAGATAGTGTTTCAACTCAATTTGGTCCAAATAATCTTCTAAAATCTAAAGGAGAAAAAGGAGTTTGTAAAGTTATTTGTTTCTCCCCTCGTCATGATTTAACTGTTGCAAGAATGGAAGTAGAAGATATTGTAAAGATTATTAAAGTTTGGAGAGAGCAATATAATGAATTAGGCAAATTATCTTATATAAACCATGTACAAATTTTTGAAAACAAAGGATCTATAATGGGATGTTCCAATCCACATCCACATGGTCAAATTTGGGCAGAAGAGATTATTCCTAACCTACCTAAAGTAGAATTAAAAAAACAAAAAGAATATTATGAAGAAAATAATAGTTCAATGCTATTGGATTATGCTCAATATGAATTAAAAGAGCAATCTAGAGTTGTTTATAGCAATGATGATTTTATAGTTGTAGTTCCATATTGGGCTACTTGGCCATATGAAACTATGATCTTACCTTTGAATAAATCTTTTACTAATCTAAATGACTTAACTAGTGAAAATGATTTAAATTTAGCAAAAGCTATTAATATTTTAACTATTAAATATGACAATCTATTTAAAACAAACTTTCCTTATTCTATGGGTTTGCACCAAAAACCTACTAACAATGAAAATTACTTAGGAAATATCATGCATTTTCACTACTATCCCCCACTACTTAGATCTGCAAGTGTCAAGAAATTTATGGTAGGATATGAATTATTAGCAATGGCTCAAAGAGATATTACTGCTGAAATGGCTGCAAAGCAATTAAGAGAACTTGATAATACACATTATCTAAAATCATTATAAAAGGAGTGGTCTATGATAAGTATTGAAGATATCAAAAATCAAAAACTCCATACAATATATCCCAAATTGTATGGAAACAATTTTGAAAGTAAAAAGAAAGATAATCGATTTATAAAATTATTAGAAGCTCATTCTACATTATTTAACAAATCTGAGGCAAATCTTTTTTCTACAGCAGGCAGAAGCGAACTTGGAGGGAATCACACAGATCATAATTTAGGAAAAGTTTTAGCTGCAACTATTAATCTTGATACCATAGCTGCTGTAAATAAAAGTGATGATAATACAGCTGTTTTAATCAGCGAAGGCTTCCCTGCAGTAACAGTTGATTTAAATGATTTATCTTTTAGAAAAGATGAAGAAAACACAACATCTGGACTACTTAGAGGAATAGCATATGATTTTAAAAAGCGAGGATTAAAAATTGGTGGGTTTGTTGCAAACACAAGTACAAATGTATTAAAAGGAAGCGGTCTATCTTCATCTGCTGCTATCGAAGTGTTATGTGCAACAATTTTTAATAACCTTTATAACAACGATATTTTACAACCAGTAGAACTCGCAAAAATTGGGCAATTTGCAGAAAATGTATATTACGGTAAACCTAGTGGGTTAATGGATCAGAGTGCTTGTGCGAGTGGAGGTATAATTTCAATTGATTTTAAAGATAATTCAAATCCCTTAGTAACCCAAATTCCTTTCAATTTTAACGAATTTGGATATAATCTTATTATTGTTGATACAAAAGGATCTCATGATGACTTAACACATTGTTATAGTGCTATCCCAGAAGAAATGAAATCAATTGCAAACTATTTTGATAAAGAAGTTCTAAGAGAAGTTCCCTACGAATTATTCTTTGATAACATTTATAAAGTTAGAAAAACTATCAATAATGATAGAGCAATTTTAAGAGCTATTCATTACTTTAACGAAAATATAAGAGTAGATAAAATGGTCAAAGCACTTCAAGAAAAAGATATTAAACAATACCTTAAGCTCGTTAATCAATCAGGACAGAGTTCTTATAACTATCTTCAAAATTTATACGCTCATCCCACAGAACAAGGATTAGGATTAGCTTTAGCCACCTTAGAATCAATTCTTCAAGGTAAAGGTGCAGTAAGAGTTCATGGAGGAGGGTTTGCAGGAACCGTACAAGCATATATCCCAATTGAAGATACTGGTAGAACAATCAAAATTATGGAATCAATATTTGGAAAGAATTGTGTTACAATTCTGAGTATTAGAGAAAATAAAACTTTGTGTTTTGCATAATAAATCATAACCACCCTTCAAAAGGGTGGTTTACATTTGAGTCTATTATATGCAGCTAATCGTCCATTAAATATCCTTATATAATTTCAATTAATTTGTAATTTCATATGTTTTGTAATTTTCACACCCGCTTATTATATATTGATTGTAAAGAATCTTTCATCTATCCACAAATATAAACTTATCAATTTTATGAATGACAAATTTTTTGTTTTATTTAAATTTGTTTATTACCTCGTTTTATATTGATAGTTTTAAAAATGTTTTCATATACTATAATAAAAAGAATTTTTTATAAAAATTTTCCCTTTGACTATCAAGTGGTTTTTAATGCATTACTTTATAATTTAAAATAAATTTTTAACAATAATTGTTAAAATTTAAGGAAACAAATTAAAAAATTACTGTTACATTATAACATTACCTAAAATTCGCTAAAAGTGAATATTTCATACTATTTGTATAAATTTTAAATCTTTATTCCTTAGAGCACAACGATATCAATTATAAATATATAAAGAAAGTCAGATATAAAATAGTTAATACAAATTTTTTGACATTTAACTTTTGATTTGTTAATATTTTCAATAAGACAATTAAAAAAAACTAAACAAAATTAAATTTTAAAATACTAATATTTTTAAATATGAGGAGATTGGTGTGTCAGAAAATTATTCTATTAATTATTACAAGACATTAATTTTTATTATCAATTTATCAGGCCTTTCTTTTGAAAATTTTGCAAAAAAGGCAGATATTTCTTTAAGTTTAATTAGTCATGCAGATGATAGTTGGAATCCTAAATATTCAACGGTTGAAAAAATATGTAGTGTTGTAAATATATCGGTGACAAGTTTTTTCAACATTGCAGAAAATCTTGCAGGAATAAAAGAATCAATTACCCTAAATTATGTAAATAGAAATGACACACTTTCTCCTGATGAACTTTGTAAAAAACTAAAAGATGTAAGACTATCTTTAAAAATTACTGAAGCACAATTAGCAAAATCATCTGGAATAAATAAAACAAATATTTGTAATAGAGAACATGGGAAAATTAAAACTCAGATTCTATGTTCAACATTAGAAAAATATGCTGCAAGTTTTGGACTTTCCATGAGTGGATTATCGGATAAGTTATATGAAAAAGAATAATAAATAATTTAAACAAAAAACTATTAGCACTTATTTTTTGCTAATAGTTTTTTTTATTTAGATTTAAATTATTTATTCTTATCAATATAGTTATCAAAATCGACAAAACATAACGGTTTACTAAAATAATAACCTTGAATAAATGTACATCCAACAGATTTTAAGTAATCAACTTGTTCTTTATTTTCTGCACCTTCAGTAATTACGGTTAAATTAAATTCATTGGCAATGTTTACAATAAGTTTAGCAATTCCCCCATTATCAAGGGTTGGATAATCTTTAATGAAAGTTCTATCAATTTTAAGCTTATCAATATCCAAATTCTTAAGGTAACTCAAAGATGAAAAACCTGTACCAAAATCATCTAAGGCAATAGATAAACCTAATTTTTTAAATTTCTGGAATTGTTCATTAACTATCTCAACATTAGATACTAATACACTTTCTGTTATTTCAATTTCGAAATTTTCCAAATTAACATTATATTTTTCTGATAATGATACAAATTTATCTACTAAGTCTGGATCTTGGAATTGTATTGTAGATACATTTATTGAAATTTTAAAATTAGATGGCAGTTTATCTTTAATTTTATTATAATCATCAAATACTCTTTCAATTAACCAATAACCTATTTCAATAATATACCCATTTTTTTCAGCCACTGGTATAAAGAAGAATGGAGAAACACTTCCTAGCTCTTTACTGTTCCATCTCATGAGAGCCTCAGCTCCTTTTATCTTCCCATTAATTGAATCGACTTGAGGTTGGTAATTAACATCTAATTCATTATTTTCTATAGCTTTACGTAATAACAAATTCATTTTTAATTCTTTACTGACTTTCTCTTTAATCTTTGGGGAAGAAAATAAGACTTTAAGTGTTTTGGACTCTTTCACAGCTTCTAAAGCAATGTTTGCACTTTTTAATAATCCCTCTGAAGTAATATCATCATCAGGATATATTGATACACCAGCTTTAATTTCGAAAAAGAAATTATTATTCATTTTTTGTGAAAATTTACGATTTAACTCAAAGAATTTATCACAGAAAGATTTAACTTCTTTTTTACTGTTATAAGATATTAAACCTATAGCAAAAGTATTTTTAGAAATCTGAGCTACAAAGTCTTCCTTACTGATTAATGTATGTATATCATTAATAAAATCATTTAAAATTATATTTGGTTCAACCCCAAAACTACTAAATGTAACTTCATTGAAGTTCATAACTGAAAAGGAGAATAAGCCAAAGGGTTTATTGTGATTATTCATTACACTTAAATCAACTAATTTTTTCAACAGAGTTTCATTTGGTAAATCTGTTTCAATATTATAATTTTTTAATTTATTTAAGTTAGCTTCGGTTTCTTTGATTCTATTCAAATCAGAATAAATACCAATATATTTATCTACTTTATCACTGTATTTTGTTTTAATTGAATAAATATTTAATAATTTTGGATAGAACAATCCATCTTTCTTCCTATCCCAAACTTCACCACTCCAATGGCCTTTATTTTGAATATCATCCCACATTTGTGAATAAAAAGATGGAGAATGTAAACCAGATTTGAAGTAATTAGTTTTTAATCCAATAACCTCATCAGCAGTATATCCAGTAATTTCTTCAAAGGATTTATTTACAAAAATTATTTTGGTGTCACTTTCTGTAATTAAAATGGCATCATTTGTATTTTCAGCAATTTTTGTCGTTAAAGTTAGTTGTTCTCTATCTTTATTTCTAAAATATACAACACTAACAATATAACCAATTAAAACACATAAAATTAATAAAACAGCTATATCAACAGCGGATAAATAGAAAAGCAACTGCTCATTTAATATTGGAAGAGAAGAAACATTGAATTTGGAAATAAAAATCCAAAAATGCTGTTCATTATTTTCACTTAAAATATCAATAGTTGGAATTATTTTTTTGTAAAAATATACTATATCATTTTTTTGAACACTACCATGATCGTTTGTTGTAAATTCTTCTTCTAAATCAGGATGTGTTTCAAAAAATGAAAATTGTTCTTTGTCCTCATACATAAAAGAAAAGGTTTTACTTTCATCCTCATTATTTAGATAATAACCATCTCGATTAACTAAACAATGATAAATAAAATCATATTCAATATCCTTAAATTGTTCATCTAAAATATGTATAAAATCTAATCCAAGATAGTTAATAATTAAAACACCTTGCAATTTACCATCATCATTAAATAAAGGTGTAGCAAATCTTACAATAGGTTTATGAGGAATTTCAATTACTCCATTTTCACTATTTAAATCCATATCTGATATATAATAATTATTAATTGGTAAATTAACTGCTTTTATAAAATAATCATTATCACTCTTATCCTGTAATTCTTCACTATCAACAATAACAGGAGAACTACTTGAATTATTTATTCTAACAATTTCTTTTCCTGACAAATTTAAAATTCTAATTTGATCAAAATTTTTCTTTGTAGATGCAAAGCGATAAAACATTTGTTCTACTTCTGTTTTGGTAAACTCATTCGGATTATTTAGAAAAGAAGACATTTCGTCCGAATTTTTAATAATTAAAAGATCTTTAACACTTTCATTGTAGATATCTTTAATTATAAAATTAATAGTATTCGCTCTTTGTTCTTGCTCTGCAACAATAAGCTTTATATTTGTTTCAATTTGAGTTTTAGTAATAAAACTAATCACAGCAACATAAATTATGATGGTAGGAATTATTATTAATAAAGATATCTTTAATATTGCTTTATAATCACTTTTATTAACTTTAATTTTATTAGATTTAATTTTGTCCTCCATCTGTGATACATTATTTATGTATTTATAAACTAGAATTAATATAATTTTATAATAAACTCTTTATTGTTAGAATTCAATACAAAAAATATTACTATATCAAATTGAGTTTCATATTATTTTGTTTGTCTATTATAACATATTTTATATATGAAATTCTATAGTCCCTTAAAGCCTTTTTTAATTAACAATTATTTAATATAACAAATTTTAAAACTATATAAAAAAAACTTAAGCAATAACACCTATTTTTATTAGGATATTTAACTTAAGTTTTGATTTTAAAGTTTAAAAAGTCTTTTAATTAAAAGATATCTTTATAGTTTGTTGAAACACTAATAAAACGCCCTTTCTTTGAAAGGATATCATTAATACTTTCAGGAACTGGAATTGTTTTACCAATTAAAGGTTCCACAATAGTTTCAAATTTGGCAGGATGAGCTGTTGAAACAATTATTGAAGGTTTATTTTTATAATGTGTTTCATATACTTTTTTTGCACATGCGGTATGTGGACAAATTATATATGAAGTTTCCTTATAGGTCTTTTTGATAGTCTCTTTAATATCTTCATCACTTACACTATAAGAAGTAACAAATTGTCTAAAGACATCTATATCACCATATAGATTAAATAATCTTTCCATATTACTTGGGGCACCAACATCCATAGCATTGGCTAAAGTATGAATACTAGCACTTGGTTTGTATTCTCCAGTCTCTAAATAATTAGGTATAGTTTTATTTGCATTTACCGCTAAAACGATAGATTCTATTGGAACTCCTGTTGTAAAAGCCCAATATGCTGCACAACTATTACCTACATTTCCACTGGGAATAATAATATTTGGATTAACACCATACATAGATCTAAATAAATGACTAGCATATACATAATAAACACTTTGAGGTAAGAGTCTTCCTAAGTTAATAGAATTTGCGCTTGTAAGGCCCCATTTTTGACTCAATTCTTTATCCATAAATGCATCTTTAACCATTTTTTGGCAATCGTCAAAAGATCCATCTACTTCATAAGCTTGAATATTCCCACCTAAAACTGTCAATTGTTTTTTTTGTCTTTCACTAACCCTGTCTTTTGGATAAAGAACTTTAACATTTATTCCCGCCTTATCATGAAAGGCAGAAGCTACAGCACCACCAGTATCCCCACTGGTAGCAACTAATATAGTTAATTCTTTTTGAGTTTTTTCGATTATTTTTTCTAATGTTGAAGCTAAAAAACGAGCACCAAAGTCTTTAAAAGCTGCAGTTGGTCCATGATATAATTCAAGGACACTTTCTTTATCACCTAATTGTATTAATGGAACATTAAAATTAAAAGCATCCATACAAATTTCTGCAAGATCATTTACAGTTATATATTTATCATTTTCAAAATATGGGGCTAAGACTTCAAATGCCATCTCAGGATATGAAGATATTTGACTAATATTCATATGAACCAATGATGGGAACTTAACCGGAACATATAATCCACCATCCTCTGCTAAACCTTTTAATATAGCTTCCCCTGCTGTTATTTTTTTTGAAAGTCCTCTTGTTGAAACAAAATCCATTTCGTATTTCTCCTTATACCCTTGCACCTAAATAAGCTGATAATCTTAAAATATCAGCGAACACTCCCCCTGCAGTTACTTCTCTTCCTGCCCCAGGTCCTTTAATTACTAAAGGCTGTGTTAAATATCGATCTGTTGTAAAGCAAATTACATTATCAGTTCCACTTGCTTGTGAAAATGGATGATCCATTGGATATCCTTTTAGAGCTACACTACACTTACCATTTTCATCTACACGACCTACATAACATAATCTTTTATTTTCTGCTTTAGCTTGTTTATATTTTTCAAAAATTGGTTCATCTAATTGTTCTAGTTGATTCATAAATTCTTCGACAGGTAATTTTGCTAACGAACTAGGTACTAAACTTTCTATTGGAACATCACTTACTTCAACATCATAACCTAGTTCTCTAGCTAGAATGACTGTTTTTCTTCCTACATCCATTCCTGATAAGTCATCTCTTGGATCTGGCTCTGTATAACCCATCTCTTTAGCATTCTTAACTAATTGGCTAAATTTTACGCTTCCATCATAATTATTAAATAACCAAGCCAAGGTTCCAGATACGATCCCTTCAATTCTTCTAACGTTATCACCAGTTTGGACTAAATCTTTTAATGTATTTATTACTGGTAACCCAGCGCCAACAGTAGTCTCATAATAAAATCTTCTACCAGTAGATAAACAAGTTTCAAATATTTCTTTATAATACTGTAAATTAGCAGTTCCTGCTTTCTTGTTTGGGGTAACAATGTGCATTCCATTGTTCATCCAACTAATATATTGGCTTGCTAATTCACTACTTGATGAGCAATCAACTATTGCCCTATGTGGAAAATATGTTGCCCCCACATGCCTTGTGAATTTTCCCATATCTAAAGGAACACTATTTTTCTTAAACGCTTCTCTCCAATTTGATAGGTCAACTCCATCTTCATCTAAAAGCATCAATTTACTGCTAACTATAGCTCTTATTCTTAAATCAATTCCAAATTTTTCATATAAAAATGTTGATTCATTAGAAATTTGGTCTAAAAGAGTGCCACCAATATTACCAGGACCAATTACCCCTATTGAAAGTGCTTGTTTGGAAAGAAAGAACGATGCATGTAAGGCTCTTAAAGCTCTAGTACTTTCGCTAGATTCTATTACTGCACTTATATTTCTTTCACTCGCACCTTGTGCGATTGCTTTAACATTTACACCAGCTTTTCCTAATGAGCTAAAGAATTTTCCAGCAACACCTTTTTTACCGGCCATATTATTGCCAACAGCAGCTATAACTGCAAGATCTCTAATACAGTCAATAGAATTAACAATTTCTTCACTTAATTCTTCATTAAAATTAATAGTTATGGCCTCAATTGCTCTATCAGCATGAGAAATAGGAACTGCAATAGAAATTGAATATTCTGATGAAGCTTGTGAAAAAAGAATTACATTTACATTTGCACTTTTTAATGCATCAAATACTTTTGAAGAAAAACCAACTCTTCCATTTAAGCCTGCACCTTCGATACTGATAAGAGCAACATTGTGGACAACAGAAAAACCTTTTACAGAGGGACCTTTTTTTTGGTTTTCACAATTATTAATTAATGTGCCTTCATCATCAAAGTATTTCCAGCATCTTAATCGAACATGAATTCCTTTAGAAATTGCAAATAGGATTGCTTTAGAATTAATAAGAGTAGATCCAAAAAATGATAATTCTGTTGCTTCATTATAGCAAAGATTTTTTATAACTGTTGCGCTTGGAACTTCACTAACATTTGCAGTTGTTAAAAGAGAAGAAGAATTCCAAAATACTAAATTATTAGTATTAAACTTAACAGCTAATTTAGATGCAAAAATTTCTGCATTAAAACTTTCTCTTATTTTATGAATAGGCGGGCTTACTATTGAAAAGTCTAATAATTGATCAGAGGTTAAACTTAATATTTGATTTGCATCATAGCAAAATATACTATCGCCTTCAGCATTTACAAATGCCTTTGCTATATTAGCAATCCAATTACCAACAATATAATCAAAATAGCCAAGCGTTCCATAGGAAACATCGCCAACTAACCAAACACTTTTTAAAATGTCTTCAATGTTGGTAAAATCACTTTTAATTAAATCAGATAATTCAGTTCTATAATCATTAGCAACTAAATCAAATATTACGGAATTGAGATAGGCTTCTTTTTCTTCTAATTTCACCCATACTTTTTCATCTTTTGCTTTGGCAAGAGAAATTAGCCCTTTAGCTTCGATTATTAACTCTTTATCACTCGTTATTACTAAAACTAATTTATTTAGTTTATTTGATTCTCTAAGTTTTAATAACTTGTTGCGGCCTTCTTTATTTAGTAGCATGGATGCTTCTAAAGCGTGTATGTTAATCTCTTTCAAAAAAATACTCCTGTTTAAGATAATAAACTTTTTAGTGAACAAACAACCTAATATGCGAAAAAGAGCCCATAGGGGCTCTTTTACATACAGGTTGCATAAGAAAACATCTTATAGTTTATCTACTGCACCACTACGTAGGCAACGTGTACAAACTTTGACAGTACGTGGAGTACCGTTTACTGTTGTTTTAACAGTAACTAGATTTGGGCGGAAAACGCGTTTGGATTTAACACCAATATGCTGACCTACACCACCCTTCTTCTTTGCTTGACCTTTTCTGGTAACATTGTTGCCTGCAATTGTTCCCTTTCCGCAAATTTCACATCTACGAGCCATACTATATCCACCTTATAAAAAATATTGATTATTAAAACGTTGTTGCTGTCCAGAGAGCCTTGCACGAGAAATAAACTCGTGAGCATTACGCAAGGTATTTTGAAAAGCGCAGTTCAACTCTATGCAAATTAACAAATAAAACGGATTGTGTAAATACCTTTTTCATTGCTTACTGCAAAGAATTTACTATATTTACTCATTATTTTACTTAAAATCAAATCAACGTGCTTTTATTGTATTAAATCTAAAAATAATATTCCATACCTTTATACACTATATTTTTTTTAATTTCCTGTTTTTTTGAAATTAAATACTAGTTTTAAAATATATTTTATCTTAATATAACTTTTATGAAAATTAACCTTTTAACTCTTAAAATAAAAGATGATAATTTTAAAAGCCTAAAAAATATATGTTCAGATATTTTTAAAGAGACAAACGAACCTAGTTTTAACGTCATCGAACCTATGCTAATAATAGGAAAAACTCAATATAACTCTTTAGCTTCAATATATATCGAAGCTATAAAAGATTCCCTAATCTTTGATTCTAAGTCATCAAAGGTAGATAACATTTGTTTAATTAAATGTACAAACAAGAAAATAATTAATAATCTTAGAGATAAACTTTGTTCAGCCGAAGACATTAATTTCAAAACCCCATATTTTAATTTATTACAAAATCCAAACGAATATCCAATTATAAATTTAGGCAATAATTATAATAGAAATATTAAAGTTCCTCAGGTAATAATAAAAGATTATAGATTAGAATTAATTGAAGTTATTTCTAAAGGAAATCAAATAATCTATAAAACATTAGATTCTAAGCATCTCTCGATGGACAAAGTTCTTTAAGCACACAAACAGAACAATTAGGCTTTCTTGCATGGCATACTTGCCTACCATGTAAATTAACTGTCATTGAAAATCTGTACAAATATTTATCTTCTAATAAGGATCTTACAATCATTTCAATTTTAGTGGGATCTTTTTCTTTTACAACTTCTAACCTATTTAAAACTCTTTTTACATGTGTATCAACAATAACCGCACCTTTATGATAGATATCTCCAATTACACAATTAGCAGTTTTTCTTCCTACACCTGGCAGTTTTACCAATTCATCTATATTATCTGGAACGGTTTTGTCAACTAAAGCTTTTGCACAATTTATTATGTTTTTTGCCTTAACTTTATAAAAACCAGTAGGTTTTATAATTTGACACACTTCTAAATAATTGGCATTTGACAGTGATTTAGCATCAGGATATTTATCGAATAAATCTATTGTTACTATATTCACCATTTTATCTGTTGTCTGAGCAGAAAGAATCACTGAAATAAGGAATTGAAAAGGATCACTCTTATCTAAAAAAACAATTTTTTCTCTCGAGTTCTTATCTAAAATTTCATATATTTTTAATATGTATTCTTTTTCATTCATAATTTAAATTTACTATAATTATATACAAAAATAAATAGTAGTTTAAAAATTAAGAGTAAGTTTCTAGTGGCTATTTAACTAATTCGCTTTTTAAAACAAGGTTTTAAACAAAATATTAGAGGATTAAGTCAAATTAGTTAATTTTTACATAAAAATATATTCCTTTTTGTTTTAATAATGTGGAGTCAAATTAAATGTTCAATAATTTATAAAAGACTAAATTTTATTACTCAAAAGCTTAATTTTAACTTTTTAGATTTTTTTTAAATTAGATATTGACCTTTATCAATACAAATGGTAATCTCTCATTCGTTACGGGATGTCGCCTAGCGGCTATGGCGCTTGCTTTGGGAGCAAGATATCGAAGGTTCGAGTCCTTTCATCCCGATAAGCACTCTTTTGTTTCGAGTGCTATTTTTATCAAAGAAACAAACTATTCGGGATGTCGCCTAGCGGCTATGGCGCTTGCTTTGGGAGCAAGATATCGAAGGTTCGAGTCCTTTCATCCCGATATTCAAAGCTACCTAATTGGTAGCTTTTTTTATTGAATAATGATCATATGTTGCAATTTTATTATTTATTTTTTCTCCATCAACTCTTCTTATCCATCTCATATTACATTTCTTCATTACATTAGCCGATGCTATATTTTCTTTTTCACATTTTCCAATTATCTCTTCTACTCCACACTCATCAAAAAGATATCTAATAAAAGCTGATAATGTTTCGCTCATATAACCTTTGTTCCAATAACTCTTATTCAAAACATATCCAAATGTAGCTTTTTTTGCCTCAATTAAGCTAATATCAATACATCCAATAACTTTTTCACTTTCTTTTAAAACAATTGCATATATTCCAGGATTTATTAAATAAGAATTAATTGACTCTATTGTATCATTAATATTCTTATGTGCTTTCCAGGTTAGGTACTTTACAACATCCTTATCTTTAGAATACTCAAAAACATCTTGTGCATCTGATTCTTTAAAACCTCTAAACATTAATCTTTTTGATTCAAGTTTTTCTGTAAACACTTTACCCATTTTAGTCCTCAAGAATTTATTTTAAGTTATTATACATTAATTTATAATAGTATACAAATTTCTATTGACTAGTTTTATCAATAAAAATATATTTATTTGTGTATTTTAGGAGACAATGACATGAAGACAAAAATTATCAGAAGTTTAACAACTTTTGTAATAACTACATCAATTATGGCAGCAACAACCATAAATTTTGCTACTGCACAAGCTACTCAAAATGAGAACAACTTACTCAACATTTCCAATTTAAATCAAAACACTAAATATTATGGTAATTATGTTATTGGGGATAAAACAATTAACAAATATATTAGCAATCTATTAAATTCAAACGATATTAAATCAAATAATGATGATTATAATAAAGAATTTAGTTTGATTAAAAGTTCTATTTTAAAAAACGATTTTTTACAAGAAGATCTTTTTGGAGAGTTAGTTTATACAATCAATGATAAAAAACTTATAATTCATGATATTTCAGGGGGTGAAACCTTTGTAATGGATTATGAAATTAAAGACAACATCTTATATGGTAAGGTTTATAATTTTGGTGAAGAAATGGCTTTGGGGCATTTCCAAGATAACGGAAATTTTTTAATTATTAATTCTCCACACTCAAAAGAAAATTCTATTTATCTTGAGCACCATACTAGCTGATATATTTTCGATATAAATTAAGAATATAATATCTTTAGATATGATTTTTTTTAATTTTTACTCAAAAATTATAATTAAAAATTTATCTTTTAATGTATTTATTTTCTATAAAATGAATTAACACTACCCAGTAAACAACTTATTATAATCAATGAAAATTTATTAAAAAAAGTTATTGACACTTATTTTTAAATATGTTAATTTCTCTCTTGTCGTTAAGAAAGAGCAATTAAGTTGCTTTTGAGAGATGATGTTTGCGCCAGTAGCTCAGCTGGATAGAGCAACTGCCTTCTAAGCAGTAGGTCATAGGTTCGACTCCTATCTGGCGTATTCTTAATTTAAGGTTCCTTTTAAAGGGATCTTTTTTTTAGGATCTTTTTCATTTTTTTTTCTCCTTTTTATAAAAAAAGGTATCTCTTAATTGATAATAAAAACCGCTTAAGATTATTCTCAAGCGGTTTTTTATTTCTATTAATTTAATTAAGTTTTTTTATTTATCTTCAACAATTGGCTCTACCAAAGCTTCCTCAACCTTTACACTCTCTTCTTGAGGCTCATTAGGTTGGTTTGCTTGCTCATTTTGGCTATTGTCTAGTTTGGTCTTCTCTTTTTTGGTTGGTGTAATTTTATCTTTGTTATTTACTTGATAATCCGTTTTTTTCATGCTTGATACATGCAAATAACTAGAAAGCATTAATAATAAAATTGAGCTAATTACTAAATTACAACCTAATACTAAAAACATTAACGAAAGCGATGAAATTGCTAAACTTAAATTATTGATACTCAATCTCATCGTAAAACCTTCAGCAAAATGTTGTATATTTACTGGAGTTAATGCTTGTCTAAAACTTGCAATTACAAAAGCTAGGCCAATAACAAAGAATATACAGCTAAAAACTAAACTTACAATCGATCCTTTTTTCATATTATTTCACCTTCTATAAAATAGTCTTGCTATAATGATACAATAAAATTGAATTTAAACCATAAGTATTTAATGAAGAATTATGTAGATTTAGTTAGGCCTCTTATATTTTTGACATAGCTTGAATACAGAAGGAAATTATAGCTTGTGAAATCTTATTTCTTGCTTGAGTATCTAAAAAAGTAATTTGTTTATGATTTACACCACTTGCCCAGTTAATACTATAAGCGAGACCCACATATTTTATATTAGCTTCTTTCATGAGTGTAAATTCTGGACATCCTGTCATTCCAACAAAATCTGCACCAAAATGATCAAACATTCTAATTTCAGCTGGGGTTTCTAATCTAGGACCATCAGTGCATATATATACTCCCCCATCCCCAAGTGGAAAATTACAGATTGATGCCTCTTTTTTTAATTTAACCTTTAAATCTAAATCAAATGGGTCACTCATTTCAATATGAAAGACATTATTTAATGAGGAAAATGTAGATAATCTATTCCCTTTTGTAAAATCTATAAAATCATTAATTATTGTAACAGCACCTGGCAATAATATATTACTAATAGAACCAACAGCATATATACCAACACATTGATCTACTTTTAATAATCTCAACGCTTCGACATTAGCTAAATAATTAATTAAATGGGGAGGAATAGCATGGTTTACACCATGCCTTAATATAATTATTAGATTTTCTTCTTTAATATAATTTGCTTTTCCATATTTTGTTTCAATTTCATATACTTTAGCATTCGGATACAATTCATCTATACCTGTTCCACCAATTATAGCTTTCATTTAAATACTCCTCGAATTTCATTTGTCTTAAAGATTCCCTTATTAGTAACTATATTAGTTACTAAACTATTATCTACAACATCAAAAGCTGGATACAATGCAGTTATTGTTTTATCTCCAATATACTCATCATTATATTTTAAAATTTCACTACCATCTCTATATTCCATCTGAATATCTTCACTAGTATTTTTACTTGGATCTGGAGACATTGCAAATGCTGTATATGGTATATTATAATATTTTGCACAAATAGCATTTTGATTTGTCCCTATCTTATTTACAACAGTTCCATCCATGCAAACAAGATCAGCTGCACTCATATAATGACTAATCATATTTTTTTGCATAAAAAACGAACCCATAGCATCACTAATTATCTTTACATCAATCTTTAGCTCATGTAGACTTGGGGCAGTTAATCTAGTTCCTTGAAAGTAAGGACGGGTCTCGTTAACTAGAACACTTACTTTTTTTCCAGATTCTTTTGCAAAATATACAGATAATATAAAAGAGTGTTCTGCAAAACACGTTGTTAATATAGTATCATTATCTTTTATTAATGAAGATCCTAACTTACCCATATTAAAATATATTTCATTAAATTCACTCTCTTTATCATCTATAATTTTATTAATTTCAATTATTAAATCAGTAGTATTAAATGTAGGATCGATAAATCTATTTCTTAAAATATCTAATACACTATATACACATCGCTTCATCGTAGTGTTAGTAACCCTAGCGTTAACTATATACAATATTTCTTTTTCTAAACTATTATAAGAAAAAGGTAATATCTTTCTATCCATCTCACTTGCTATGTATCTAAAAGCCGTTAAAGCAACTTGTAATGGCCCACCACCTTGAGTAATCATCATTCTTAGAGCATCACCTATTTGCTTGCAAGATGTACATTCAACAAAGCTTTTTTCATTAGGATAAGTTTTTCTATTACCAATGTAAAACGTAGAATCTTTGAAATGACATATATTATAAGGTTGTAATAGGTATGGTAATCTTGTATTCATTTGTTAAACACTCCTTAGTTTATTTTACCATACATACTATGTTAATGATATCCTCTTTTTTTAATAAAAAATCAAAATTGGAAGTTTTATAATAAATAACCACAATTCTTCACAAATTAATAAAAAATCAATAAAATCTTTCAATGTAAGTAAATACAAAAGGTTAACACTTTAAAATATTTTAAATCTTTCAACTTTATATTTGACTATTTTGCCTTCATAGCCTAAAGTTAAATAAATTCAAAATGTTTAAAAACAAAATAAGGAAGATTACAAATTTATGAAAATTAAAAAATTATCTTTAATTACTGTTCTTTGTGCGTTAAGCGTGATCGTTACTCCAAATTTATTTGCTGCAGGTACAAAAGAAGTTAAAACAACTGAAACCTTAGCAATGATTCAAAATATTGATGTAAGTGATAATGTTTACACATTTGAAGTTTTAACTGACACTGATGAAATATCAGTTTTAATCAATAAAAACAATGTTGATACCATCTATAATATAGATTCTTACCAAATTGGTGATTATGTTAGCTTTAACAACTTAGACCTATCAATGGATATGGCAACAAGCGATAACATTAGATATGTTACACCATATGTTACTTCAGGTGCAATTTTCTTTATTCCTACAGAACCTGAAATTGCAATTCCTGATGATGATTACGGATTTGATAACGTATTAGAACATGGCTTTAATTATGCCTACGGTTATTCATTGATGGAAAGTTTCAACTCTCAAGGTCTTTTTGTTAATGCAAACTATTTTGTTCGAGGTATTTTAGATGTTATTTCAGTTGAGACTGAAGATTTCTACACAATTGCTGAATTACAATCTTTTGTACAAAGCTACCAAGAACAATTCCAAAACACTGAAATTCCTAAAAAAACTGAAAATGGTAATGAAAATTCTTTAGAAGAAATCAAGGCTCTTGAACAACCTACAATTTTAGATGATCAATTTGCTTATGCATATGGTTATTTAATTGCAGCTCAATTCGTAACTTCTGGTATTCCTGTAGATGATTATTATTTTACTCAAGGTATTTTAGATTCAGCTTATTCAAAAGAATCTCAAATGTCTGAATATCAAATGCAGAGTGCAATGAGAGATTTTGAAGCTCAATATACTGCTCAGCAAGAAGAACTATTAAATCAAATCAAAGAAGACAATCTAAATGAAGCTAAAGCTTTCTTAGATGCAAACAAAGATCAAGATGGAATTACTACATTAGAATCTGGTGTTCAATATAGAATTTTAACTGAAGGGGCTGGAGATACTCCATTAGCTGAAGATGAAGTAACTATTGATTACGAATTATCACTATTAGATGGTAGTATCATCGATAGCTCCATTCAAAGAGGTACTCCTGCTACATTTAAATTAACTCAGGTTATTGAAGGGTTTAGACAAGCTGTTATGCAAATGACTCCTGGAGAATCAATTATTGCTTGGATTCCACCAGAACTTGGATATGGTGAAGATGGTAACCAAAATATTGAACCTAATTCTTTATTAATTTTTAGAATTGAATTAATTTCAATTAATAAATAACAAATTGTAGATTTAAAAATAAATAACTTGGAAGTTTATTCTTCCAAGTTTTTTATTTATATTTTAGTTTATTATTACAATTTAATAAAACACATTAAAAATTATCCGCTTTTAAAACGGTATTTTTACCTGCATTTTTAGATGCATATAATGCAATATCTAATCTCTTATATAATTGAATAAAATCTTCTTCATTATTTATAACTCCATTTGTGTATCCTGCACTAGTTGTCATCTTTAAATTTGCATTTGCGACAAATGTGATATCCGCTATTTCATTGCAAGATATTTCAAATTTTTTTAAGCAATCTGCAAGAGGTGCACAGTTACTAATAATAAAAAATTCATCTCCCCCAATTCTAAATACGTTATTTACCCCAAAATTTGATTGAAGAATTTTAGCAAAGTTAACGATAAATAAATCTCCAATATCATGCCCATATTTATCATTTATTTCTTTAAAATTGTCGATATCGGTTAAAAGAGCAAAGATTACTTGTCCACTATATTTTTCAAGCTCATAAGTTAAACCTCTTCTATTTTTGCATCCACTTAATTGATCAATTGTTGAAAGTACTTTTAATTCATGATTAGATTGATTTAGTTCTAAGCGAGCTTCAATCCCTTTGGCAATTGAATGATACCTGTCTATTGCTATTGCTATTAAAACAATGTGAAAACAGACAATGTTTATGAATAAAGGATAAGTTAATACTTGGCAAAAATAAAACAAACTTAAAAACACAGTCATGTTTATTAAATTAAATACTAACATTTCTTTTGGTGTACTAACTAAAAAACATACTATTGCACTTATATTTATTAAATATACATAGGCCGCTATATTTCTCGAATTATCTAGAAAAGAAATAATGATCCCCCAACTAGAAAATAAATAAATTGCAACATTTATAACAATTCGTTCAAGTTTAATTTTATTATGATATTTTTCTCTCGTAAAAATATTGAATAACACGCTTAATACTAATAGCGAATAATATGAATATTGATAATATGGAGGAAGCTCTATGATAAATGAAAAAATTATCATAAAAACTTCCATCACGATTACAATATATGACATTTCATGAATTCGAGAAATATTACTTTTATTTATTTCATCTTGGACCCTTGGATTAGGATTTTTGCTAAAGAAGCTCATATTTAATTGTCCTTTAAAGCTAAATATAATGAGAAATTAAAAGTTATAACCCTCGTCTCAATTTATCAAACTCTATAATAAAATCTGCAGTTTTTGTTACTCCTAAAATTGAAGAGTCAACACTTAGATCATAATTGCTTGCTTTACCCCATTTTCTATCTGTAAAGTAGTTATAATAATGAGCTCTAGTTCTATCGTTCTTTTGACATTCACTTGAGGCTTTCTTTTCAGGTATCTTATAAAGATTAACAGCTCTTTCACATCTAACATCTAGAGGAGAGTGAATAAAAACAGACAACAATCTGTTTTTTTCTTCTCTTAGAACATAATCTGCACATCTGCCTACAATAACGCAAGGTCCTTTTTTAGCTATTTCTCTAATAGCATCACATTGAATTAAAAATATTCTATCATTTATTGGTAAATCTGGAAGTCCTAAATTACTTGTTGCCATTGGAAAAGCTCCAAAGGGATTTGAACCAGCCATTAAAGATTGGAAAAATGAACTAGCAGCTTTTTCATCAACGTTTTCTATTAGAGCTTCATTTAATCCACTATCTTTAGAAACTAAAGAAATAAGCTCTTTATCATAAAAGGGAATATTTAACTTTTTAGCTATTTCACTACCAACTCTTCTTCCAGCACTTCCAAATTGTCTTCCAATTGTGAAAATTGTTCCAGTATCCATAAAACCTCCTAAATTCATATTAATATTATACCATATTCATAAATATCATACAATTTTATTTTAAAATCTTTATTTTTACACCTCAGGAAGATAGCCTAATCTTGCATAATGAAACAAATATTGCTGTGCCAATCCAGCATAAGGATAAAATATAGATTCATCTTTACCTTCAAACATTAATTTCATTATTTTTTTTATCCAAACATCTTTTGGAAAAGCATTTAATCGATGCAAAGAAAATAATCTTATACAAGAGCTAACCTTAGGACCAATTCCTTTTACACTTTGTAAAATTTCATCTGCTTCTCTATCATCTTTATCTTCAATGGACAATAATACCTGTGCATTTTTTATTGCATCTAATATATATGGAGCTCTAAAGCCTACTTTGAGATTTCTTAAATCTTCTTCTGTTACATCTTTTAACATATGAGGTCTTGGAAAGCTAAAATAACCTTCTTCAACTTCATTTCCGTAAGTCCTGCAAAGGGTATCGTATAATCCTTCTATTCGCTTTATATTATTATTTTGACTTAAAATAAATCCTATTATAGTTTCCCATAAGTCTTGGTTTAAAATATGAATCTCATTACATTTTGTAACTGCCTCATCAAGAAAAGGATCCATTTTTCTTATTTTTGAAAGTGCTAATTGATAATCAAAATCCATGTCTAAATAATGAATTAGAAATGGATCTTCAATCTCACTTTTCTCATTAATTCTATATACTTTATTATTTAAAACTGCAACATAAAATTCCCCTTCTTTTCTCCAGCAAAAACTTTGGCCACAAAAAAGAGTGTTTTCTAAATCAAAATTAATCATTTTTAATCCTTAAATAATCCTGTTGATAAATATCTCTCCCCGCTATCTGGGAAAATTACTACTATATTTTTATTTTGTACTTTTTTTGACAATTCAAGGGCAGCAGACAATGCAGCACCTGAAGAAATTCCAACTAACAAACCTTCTTCTCTAGCTAAACGTTTTGTCATCTCTAGAGCATCTTCATCACTTACTTTAACAATCTCATCAACTAATTCTTTTTGAAAAAGACGTGGGACAAACCCAGCCCCCATTCCTTGTATTTTATGAGAATGTGGGGTTTCTCCAGATAAAACAGCACTATTTAATGGTTCAACTGCAACTACCTTAATATTAGAATTTTGTTGCTTTAAATACTTAGAGCAACCAATTATTGTTCCACTAGAGCCAACACAAGCTACAAACAAATCTATTTTGGAATCTAAGTCACTATATATTTCTCTTGCTGTTGTTTGATAATGTGCTAAAGCATTATCACTATTTTCAAACTGAGATGGCATAAAACTATTTGGTGTAGTTTTAAGCAATTCATTAGCTTTTTCAATTGCTCCAACCATACCTTTAGCTTTGTCTGTAAGTACAATATCAGCACCTAAGGCACTTAATAACATACGTCTTTCAACACTCATTGATTCAGGCATTACCAATATACAATTATAACCTCTAATAACAGAAAGATAAGCTAAGCCTATACCAGTATTTCCACTAGTTGGTTCAATTATTGTACTATTCTTATTTATTAATCCTTTCTTTTTAGCTTCATCTAACATAAATAAAGCAGCTCTATCTTTAATGCTAGAGAGAGGATTCATTGATTCAACCTTTGCATATATTCTATTTTTAGACTTGTTAATCTTATTAATTTTTACTAAAGGGGTGTTGCCAATAGCTTGTGAAATATCGTCATATAACATATATACTCCTTAAGTTACAAAAAAGTGTAATTTTATGATAAATTGATTATAAATTTATTTATTTTAGTTTAACTAATTTTATACCCCTTTTCAAAAAAGATATATAAGTTTATTATAAATCGTATTTGAATTTTTAAATAATCTAATTAAATTAGAGGTAAAAAATGGAATTTGATAAAAAATCAAAAGAAATAGTAGAATTTTGCAAAATTGTTAGAAAAGAACTTGGCAATGTTTGCTTTGATAATATAATAGCTCAACTTAACACTCATAAATATTTTTTAGGACAAAAACTTGGAAGAAATCCTAGTCTTTCAGAAACCGTAGAATCATATAAAAGTGAGGTATTCTTGCCAGTTTGCCATCTTATAAAGAATTGGGAATTTGATATTGCATTCAAAAAAGAACAAAGAGAATGTTTATATTTTTCTTTTTTAGAACATCTTTATTTAAAAAGAAAAGAACAACCATCTCTAAATATAGAAACAGTTGCTCATGATTTTTGTCTAAACTATGGAGATAACAAACGTGGTAGAATGTTAGTTAATCTACTTTTAAAGTGTAAAGCTTGTTAACGAGCAATAAAGCTCTTTTTAATCTCTTTCATAGCATCTTGTCCTAAAACTTGTTCAACAATTGTTAGAGCAAATTCTTCTGCAACACCAGGACCTTGTCCAGTAATAATATTACCATCAACGACACACCTTGTTTCATGTGTGAAATTAATAGAAGGTGCAACTTTTTCCATAGAAGGATAACAGGTTGCTTTTTTACCATCTAGAATTCCAGTATTAGCTAAAACTACAGCTGGTGCTGCACATAAGGCACAAACATAACCTTTTTGGTTTGTATTAATAACTCTTCTAATTACTTCAAAGCTATTAGATAGATTTGTACTTCCAGGCATTCCTCCCGGCAATACTATAACATCATATACTTCATCAGCGTCAGAAATCTCAATATCACAGCTAACTATTACTCCATGAGAGCTTGTTATTTTCTTACTATCTACTCCGGCAACTACAACATCCATTTTACTTCTTCTTAAAATATCTATTGGAACAATTGCTTCTGTTTCTTCAAATCCTTGTGCTAAACAAACTAAGGCTTTAATCATTTATAATACCTCCATTTAACTTTTCATAGGCAGAATATAACATTTCTTTCGTATCATCAATTGAAATACACTCATCAGTAACACTAACTCCATATTCAAGGCAAGTAATATCATTGACAATTTTCTGGCAGCCAGCTTTAATATTACTTTCTAGCATAAAGCCTCTAATACTCTTTTCACCATAGCTAATTTGTTCTATTACATTTTTTAAAACTCTTCTTTGTCTACGAGCTTTTTTACCGCTATTGGCGTGGGAACAATCAACAATAATTGAAGGTTCTAAGTTATTCTTAATTAATTCTTCCCTAGCTTCTTCAACTTTTTCATCATAATAATTAGGACCGGTATTTCCACCTCTTAATATTAAATGGCCTAATGAATTACCTTTAGTTCTAATAACACTCATATTACCAAGTCTATCAACACCTATAAAAGCTGCTGGTAGTGCAGCGCTTTTTATAGCATTTATTGCATTTTCAATATTTCCATTTGTACTGTTTTTAAAACCTACAGCAACAGATAAACCACTAGATAAATTTCTATGCGTTTGACTTTCTGTAGTACGAGCACCAATTGCAGACCAACTCATTAATTCATCAATATATTGAGGAACAATTGGATCTAATACTTCACAACCTACAGGAAGACCTAATTCAATTATATCAATTAATAAACTTCTAGCCATAATAAGGCCTTTTTCAATATTATAAGAGCCATCTAAATCTGGATCAATTATCAAACCTTTCCAACCACCAACTGTTCTTGGTTTTTCAAAATAAGTCCTCATAACAATATATATTTTATCACTAACTTTATCACTTATTTTTTTTAGCTTGTGAGCATATTCCATTGCAGCTTTAGGATCATGGATTGAACAAGGGCCAACAATTGCTAAAATTCTATCATCTTTATTTTGAATTATGTTATTAACAATTTGTCTGCTCTCTTTTATTCTTTTATTTACTTCAGCAGTTGTTGGGATTTTTTCTTGTAATTCTTTACTAGTTACTAAAGGTTCATAACTTTCAATTCTAATATCTGTATTTTGCATCATTTCCTCTGTTATTTATTTTAATCATTGCTATCATTATTTTCATTTTCTGAAGTTTTTTTGTCTTTCTTTTTCCTATCTAGGTATAAGAATCTCTTTATCTTTTGAGTTGGAGTTCTTTGGAAAGGTTCTTCTTGAAGAGTAACTTCATGAATCTTACTAAATGAATTTAATTCTTTATTTATATCTCTCTTTAATTTATTAATATATTCAATTGCAGCATCTTTACTATCTTCAAATGAAAGTTTGGTAATCTTTGCAAAAGAGTCATAATCAATTTTAATTAAGGCAACTAAGCTTGTACCTTCCGGTACAACTAAAGTTTCTTCAACAAATTCTTGGTTATTAAATATGCTTTCAATAGCTTCTGGATAAATATTTTCTCCTCCAGAGCCTAAAATCATAGTTTTTGATCTACCCTTTAGTGCTAACCTTTTCTTTTCAACAGAACCTAAATCTCCAGTGATAAAATAACCATCTTTGGTAAATACCTCTTTATTGAGGTCATCATTTTTATAATATCCTTTCATAACTCCAGGTCCTTTTACAGCTATTTCACCAACACCTGTTTTTGGATCTTTATTTAAGAGTTTCCAATCAACATGCTTAACAAATTTTCCAATATATCCTTTTTTATGATCGCTCTTTTTAGCTCCACAAGCTGCAACTAAAGGAGAAGTTTCAGTTAAACCATAGCCAATAGCATATGGAAATTTTGCCCTATATAAAAAGTCTTCAACTTCTTTATCTAAAGGAGCTCCTCCAAGTCCAAAGAATTTTACTCTTCCACCAAATTTAACTTTTAAACGTGAACCAACAAGTCTACATACCGCATTTCTTGTTAATGGGTTTTTCATAAACTTTTGAAGAGTTTTATTTTTATTAATAGTTGGAACAACCGCACTTCTATAAACTTTTTCCATCAATAGCGGAACAGATAAAAGAATTTGAGGTTTAATTTTATTTAAAGCTGGCAAAAGGATACTAGGAGCTGGCGGTCTACCTAAGAAAATAATCTGTGCTCCATTCATCATCATTAATAACTGCCCTTCTGTAAACTCATAAACGTGGGCAACAGGGAGGATTGATAAGAATTTATCTCGAGGTCTAATTTTTACATAAGCATCAGATGAAATATCAGCATTCCAAACTAAATTTTTGTGAGTTAGCATTACACCTTTGCTAGTTCCAGTAGTTCCACTAGTGTAAATAATTGAAGCTATATCTTCTTCTTCAACCTTTATTTCATTTAACGCCACATTTTCTTTAGCTCTTCTCTTATAAACCTTTATATCAATTCCAGCTGCATCAACAAAATTCTTTTTATTATTTATATCTTTCAAAATTTTTTCAGGGATATGAAATAAATCGTCTAATCTAACAATTAAAGAGGGGTTTTCTAGACAATAGTCTTTTACTTTTTCATATTGCTTTGAATTAACAATTATGGATTTAGCTTGACTATGAGTTAAAATTTTATTTACTTCTGACTTGGAAAATTCAGGTAAAATAGGAACAGCAATAGCCCCGATTGTTGTAATGGAAAAATAAGCTATCATCCAGTTTGGAGAGGATTCTCCAAGAATGGCAACCCTATCTCCTTTTTCAATCCCTTTTGAAACTAAAAAAGCTCTGATATTTTGAATTATGTAATTAAATTTTCCATAAGTTATAACTTCATCTTCTCCATATACACTCATAAAGGGTCTTTTAAAGTTTCTACTTACAGTACATCTTAGTAGTGAATTCATTGTAAACTCATCTACACATCGCATTCTAAGTCCATCTTTTCTCTTAATAGATAGACACTTTTTATAACTCATAATTTCCATATGTTTAGGTTGTTTATTCTTCATCTATATCAGTCCCCATTTTATTAACGACTTTTCCTCGTGGACATACCACTACCTTTGTTCCATTTATATTAGAGGTAAATAATTTATCAACAATTTCTTCATCATTGTTCTTAGTAGATAGATGAATTAAATATAAATATTCTCCATTAAAACCACTTTCTTTAACAAAATTTAAAGCTTGTTCATTTGATAAATGTCCCCAGCTACCTCTAACTCTTCTTTTAAGTTTATACGAATATGGGCCATTCAATAACATATCATCATCATAATTTGATTCTAAGAATAACGCATCACTTTTCTTTGCAAAACTTTGCATTTGTTCATTAGTATCGCCTGTATCTGTTATTAATGTTATCTTTTCACCCTTATTTTCTATATAATATCCAACAGATCCACCACTATCATGAAGAGTATTAAAAGCTCTAATCTTAAAATCCCCAACTTCATAAACCTCATCAACTTCAATTTGAGTGAAGCTATTTGGAGGAAGTTTTAATCTATCAAATACAACTGGTTCTTTTTCTATTGCTTTAGAGTGAATAAATGAAGGAATTTTAGCTTTGTTGTAAGTTACTTTCAATCCATGGCAATGATCTGGATGAAAATGGGTTAAAAAAATTGCTTGAATACTTTTTAAGGGAACATTAACATCACTTAGTTTTTTCTTAAATTGAACATAAGAATATCCTTGATCAATTAAAATTGAAGTTGTTCCATCATAAAATACATAGCTATTACCACAAGAACCAGAGCCCAAAACCGCATGATATAATTTCATTATTCGCTCCATTTAATTAAGGTTTCAAGATCATAGCCTTTTTTTACCTTGTTTTTACATCTTAGTATGGGAGTGATTAAAAGCTCACTATTTTCCATCAATTCTTCTTTTGCATCAAAAACCATATAAGAAAAACCTTTCTTCTTATAATATTTTGAATTTGGATTAATTAGTTCTTCACCTTCATAATGAGAAAAAATATTATCCCATTCTCTCAAGGATAAATCTCTTTCATTTAAATCTACAAACTGAAATTTAATATTTCTTTCTTTCAAAGCTCTAATAGCTTTTTGTGTTTCTTTGCATTTTTTAAAACCAATTATTTGAATCATATGTCCCTCTAAAGTCTTTACTATATTAATAAAGGAACTATTTATTTTCAAGCTATAAAACAATTTTTAATTACTCTTTAGTGTAATTGCAAAAAACTCAAAACCGAAGTTTTGAGTTTTATACCTTATGCATAAAGCGTGTCAATTTCTTTTTTGTAACATTCTTCAATTATATTGCGTTTTAATTCCTGTTTAGCACTTAATTCCTTACCAACTTCGAAAGGTTTTTCCAATATGGCGAATTTATTTATTAACTCATAAGTCTTAAAGCCTAATTTACAATTAATTTTTTCATCAATTTTTTCTTTAATAAAATTATGAATTGCCTCTTTATCATCCTTATATTTATCACCTAATTGATCAATATATTCTTTTATTGCAGTAAAATTAGGAACAATGAGAGCTGACAAATATTTTCTATCTTGTCCAATTACAATAACATTATCTATAAAATCAAGCTCACTTAATTTTCCTTCGATTGGAACAGGCTCTAAGTTTTCTCCACCAGCTAGAACAATAGTATCTTTAGCTCTTCCAACAATAGATATATCATTATTTACCGTCTTTAATACTAAATCTCCAGTATTTAAATAGCCATCTTTATCAATAATTTTTTTAGTTTCTTCTTCATTGTTAAAGTATCCTTTCATAACTTGACGGCCTTTAACTTTTAAAACACCTTTTTCATTAAAACTAACTTCTTTATTATTTTCATCAACAACTTTAAATTCACATCCATCAATTACTTGCATAGTACCAAGAATTGGTTTTCTTAAATTCCTAACTGAAATAATTGGTGCTGTCTCAGTCATACCATACCCATCTAAAAGAGTTATTCCAATAGCGTTAAAAAAGTCATCTACACCTTTAGGCATTGACCCACCACCACAAACTCCAGCAATTAAATTAGTTCCAAAAATACCTTTGATTTTTTTAAACATCATTTTTTGGCCTAATTTATATATCGGATAATGTAAAGCCATTTTAATTAAACCATGTAAATATTCGAACAATCTAATTTTATTCTCTTTATATTGTGGTAATAAATTATGAACTTTATTATAACCAAGTTTCCATTCTTTAGCATTTTTTATCAAAATTAAACTAATTGTTTTTTTAGCCCCTTTAGTTTTTCGAATTTTTGATTCAATAGTTTTATTTACTGATTGCCAAATTCTAGGAACTGAGGAGAACCAATGTGGGTTAACTTTTTTAAAATCACTTAGCATTATTTTACTAATTGGTTTACTATAAAAAATAGATTGAGAATAATTTAAAGCCACATAGGTTACAGCTCTCTCAAGAGAGTGCCAAATTGGAAGAACAGTCATCCATCTTTGACCAGGTTCAAATTTATAATCAACTAGAGATTGCAGATTAGTAATTTCATAGATAAAATTATCATTTGTAAGCATAACCCCTTTACAAGCTCCTGTTGTTCCACTTGTAAAGATGATAGTAGCTAAATCATTTTTGCTTGCTTTATCTAAATTTTTAATTAAAAGGTTCTTATGAGAAGGATCTTTTTCTAAAAGATTTTCACCTTTTTCAATTAAGTCATAAAGTCTCTTAATTTTATAATTTGAGTTAAAATCAACTACATCATTATCCATCAGTATTAATGTTTCTAAATGAGGAAGCTTTTCTTTTAAACCATCAAATCTTTTTATAGTACTAACATTTTCAACAAAACATGTTGTAACTTTAGTATCATTTAAAATTTGAATTAGTTCTACATCTGTAGCATCTAGCCCTCTTGGAACATCAGCGCAATTTAAATATTGCAAAGCTAAATCGCTATATAACCATTCTTTTCTATTATCACTGATAATTGCGACTAAATCTTGTTTTTTTAAATTAAAAGTATCTTTCAACCCTAAAGCTAGATTTATTACTATATCTTCTACTTCTTTATATGTTTCTTCAATGAATTTGCCTGAATTATTTTTTGATCCAATTAGTGTCAACTCTGGATTCTCAAGTACACTTTTATGAAACATTTGTGCTATTGTTTTTACCATGTGCGACTCCTGTATATTTGAAATTAATAACTTTACAAAGTAATGTCAATATGTCAATATTAACATATTTCTATAATTTGTCAAAATAAATCGCAATTATTAATATTTAAGCTTTAAACCACTGTTTTTATACAAAAAAATCCCTTTATGTATTTTTTGTGTTGTTCGGTATTTTAAATTGATTATAGTTTTATATTAAATATTATTCTTTTGTTAAAGGAAATTATTGGGCATATCTTTTATAAAAATAAAGTATTGATAATATTAACTTTATATTATTTCTTTTTTTATGTTGAAATAGTAATAATTTATTAAAACACCTTGACTGAAAGGCTTGATACGTTTGATAATAAATGAAATTTCAAGGAGCAACTATAATGAATGATAGAATAAAAGATTTATTACAAAAAAACCCAAGTGATGAGATTGTCACAGCAGAGGGTTGGGTGCGCACTAAGCGTGATAGCAAAAACGTTTGCTTCCTTGAGCTTAACGATGGTTCATGTCTCAAGGGTTTGCAAATAGTTATAGATAAGGCAGCCCTAAATAATAATAATTTACTTTCAAAAATTACAACAGGTTCTTCAATTGTAGCTCATGGCCCTATTGTAAAAAGTGCTGGTGGAAATCAAGCTGTAGAAATGCAAAGCTCAGATTTAACAATATTAGGAGAAGCTGGAAATGAATATCCTCTTCAAAAGAAAAGACACAGCATTGAATACTTGAGAGAAATTGGTCACCTAAGAGCTAGAACAAATCTAATTGGTGCTGTAATGAGAGTTCGAAATACACTAGCCTTTGGTGTTCATGAATTCTTCCAACAAAATGGTTTTGTTTATGTTAACACTCCTTTAATCAGTACTAGCGACTGTGAAGGTGCTGGGGAAATGTTCCAAGTTACTACTTTAGATTTAAATAATGTTCCCAAAACTGAAGATGGTGGGGTTGATTACTCAAAAGACTTCTTTGGGAAAATGGCAAACTTAACAGTTAGTGGACAGCTTGAAGGTGAAACTTATGCAATGGCTTTGAAAAACATTTATACATTTGGACCAACTTTTAGAGCTGAAAATTCTAATACTAAACGTCACTTAGCAGAATTCTGGATGATTGAACCTGAAATGGCTTTTTGCGATTTACAATTAGATATGGAAATTGCTGAAGATTTCTTAAAATTCTTGTTTAAAAAAGTTCTAAATGAATGTAAAGAAGATATGGAATTCTTCTCAAAATTCGTTGAAAAAGGTGTTAAAGAAACCTTAGAACTTGTTGTAAATACTCCATTTGCTCATATGACTTATACTGAAGCTATTGATGTATTAACAAAAAATAATGATAATTTTGAATACCCTGTAGAATGGGGTTCAGATTTACAAACTGAACATGAGAGATACTTAACTGAAGTTTATTGTAAATCTCCTGTTATAGTTACAGACTACCCTAAAGAAATTAAAGCTTTCTATATGAAACTCAACGAAGATAAGAAAACTGTAAGAGGTATGGATGTTTTAGTTCCAAGACTTGGTGAAATCATTGGTGGTAGTGAAAGAGAATCTGATTTAGAAACTCTTAAAGCTAGAATGAAAGAACTTGATTTAAACGAAGAAGATTATTGGTGGTATTTAGATTTACGTAGATTTGGAACTGTTGCACATGCAGGATTTGGTCTCGGCTTTGAAAGAATTGTACAATATGTTACTGGTGTTCAAAATATTAGAGACGTTATTCCTTATCCAAGAACTGTTGGAAATGCTGAATTCTAAATTTATAATATCAAACTATTTATTTAAATAGTATAAATGAGAAATAATTTAACAGAGATTTGAGTCACATCAAATCTCTTTTTTTAGCTGTTTAAGCCAATTAAAGTGATTAATTGCCAATTTTATCTTGAAAATTACTTCTATTTGTAATAGCTTAACTTTTATGGGAAATGATAAAGCATTAGTTTATGGAATTGGTAATACTCTTATAGATATTATCACCAGTGTTGAGTATGAAGATTTAGAGAAATTAAATCTTTCTAAAGGTATTATGCAACTAATCGATTCTAATTTTAGAGAACAATTAGTTGAATTTATGAAAGATAAAACAAAAGTTTATTCTTGTGGAGGCTCATGCCCCAACACTATGCTAGCTTTATCTATGTTAGGTGTTGATACTATTTTAGCAGGTAAAGTTGGAAATGATGAATTCGGCAAAAACTATCATAAAAACCTAATTAAATTTAATACTAAAGATGAACTAATCGATTGTGATCAAGCTACTGGCTCTTCAATTATCTTTGATACCCCTGATAGTGAAAGAACTATGAATACTTACCTTTGTGCCAATAGATTGTTTAATGAAAATGATATCAATGAAGAAAGTATTAAAAAAGCATCTTACTTTTATTTCACAGGCTATATGTGGGATACTGAAAACCAAAAAAATGCAATTAAAAAAGCTTTAAAGATTTCTAAGGAAAATAATACTAAGGTTGTTTTTGATATAGCTGACCCTTTTGCTGTTGCAAGGTATAAAAATATTTTCTTAGATTTGATTGAAAATGAAATTGATGTTGTTTTTGCAAATAAAGAAGAAGCTAGAATTATGTTTGAAACCGATGATCCTGTAGAAAATTGCATTAAGTTAGGTAAAATCTGTGAAACTGCGATTGTAAAAAACGGAATTAAAGGCTCTATTATTTCCTACAAGGGTAAAATTTATAACATTCCAGTACACGGTTCAGTAAATCCTGTTGATACAACAGGAGCTGGTGATGTGTACGCTGCAGGATTTATATATGGTCTTTGCAACAATTTAAGTATTGAAGAGTGTGGAAGAATTGCATCTATTCTTGCTGGAGAAATTATCTCTCAAGTTGGTGCACAATTTACAGATAAAAATATGCAAAAGGCAATTGATTTAATAAATAATTAATTTGCCTTAAGCAATTTATTATCTATTGCCCAAATTGTTAATTGAGAAAAAGAATGTACTCCAATTTTTAAATAGATATTTCTTCTATGAGCTTCTATTGTTCTCTCACTAATTCCAAGTTGTCTAGCAATATTGCTATTGTTTTGACCTTTTAAAATTAAAGAGAGTACTTGTTTTTCCCTTTTTGTAATTTTTATTATTTTATTATCTTTTGGATTTAATAGTTTTAAATTTTCTCTAAATTCATTTACTTTACACTCTCTACTTAAGATAATAAAATTTTCTTCCTCTAGAGCTTGTAAAATGCTTAAGTTTTCCCCGTCAGCTAAAACTATTATTGAAATTGTTTCTATTGTTTTAAAAAAACATTTAAGTTTGACAAGAGATAATAAATCATGTGTCATTGTAATTATAGCAATAAAATCTTTTGGATCATATTCTTTTAGCTTAGAGGTGAAGACACAATTATTATAAATTGAAGAATATAATGCAAGTTTCCTCAATGCCCTTAAATCTTTTTGATCATCATATACTATTAGATAAGAATTGTTCATATATAATAATATATAAATTCAATTACATTTGCTTTAATTCAGCTCTATATTTATCAATTGTTTTTGAAAATGCGTCTGCAAATAATTTTACTTCTTTAGCGCCCATTCTCTTATTTTTTTCAATGTTTATTCCATAACTTCTAAGCTCTGTCATGGCATTTCTAAGAGAAAGTCTCTCTTTAATATTATCTTTAGTAAATATATTCCCTCTATCATCTAAAACTAAAACACCTTTTTCGGTTAATCTATCTATTAAGGGGATATCATGAGTAATTGCTAAATCACCTTCCCTAGCTAATTCAACAACCTTATCATCTGCACTATCACTATTTGTTTCAACAACTATCATTTTAATAGAACTTTTTATTTTTTTTAAACTCTCGCTATCAATATTTTTATTTTTTTCTTTAGCTTTTTTTCTTAAAGCTGCAGTATGGGTTTCTCTAGCTTTTAATACATCTTTAAGTTCTCTATCAGCAACAAAGGTTATATCTAAATTTCTTTTAATAGAAGCTCTAAGTACTATATCTCTCATTTGTTTAAAAAAGGAATCAGAATCAACATAAACTTTCATAATTATTTAAAGGCATCTCCATATTTTTATTATAAGTAGAATAATATAATATTTACTTTAGTACTAGTAGCTATTTTCAATGAATAGACTTGAAATAACTAGGTTATTTTAATATCTTTTTAGTGCAAGGTAACTTGCATAAAAAAACAAAACCAAAAAAAATCGGAGATTATTAATTATGGATCTATCACCTCTACAGAGAGCACGTTATGAGTATCAACCAAAGCTTCCTTCAATTTTAACTGAAGCTATCGACACAGTTATTCCTGTAAAAGGAGAATCAACAAGCCCTTCTTCTGACCAAGATCAAATTAAAGCTTTATTTCCAAACACCTACGGATTAAATAAAGTAACTTTTGCAAAAGGTAATAATGAAGAAATTAAAAAACAAATTAATGTTGGAGTTATTCTTTCTGGTGGACAAGCACCTGGTGGACACAATGTTATAAGTGGTCTCTTTGATGCTATAAAAAAAGCAAATCCTGAAAGTAAACTTTATGGATTCAAAGGTGGTCCAAGTGGAATTATTGAAGATGATACTATGGAAATCACAAGTGAATATTTAGATAAATTTAGAAATACTGGTGGTTTTGATATCATTGGATCTGGAAGAACTAAATTAGAAACTAAAGAACAATTTGAATTAGCAAAACAAACTTGTCAAAAACACAACATTAGCGCTGTTGTAATTATTGGCGGTGATGATTCTAATACTAATGCTGCTGTATTAGCTGAATACTTCTTACAACAAAAAGCTAATATACAAGTTATCGGTTGTCCAAAAACAATTGATGGTGACTTAAAGAATGATGAAATCGAAGTTTCTTTTGGTTTCGATACTGCAACTAAAACATATAGTGAATTAATCGGAAACATTGAAAGAGATGCTAACTCTGCAAAAAAATATTGGCACTTTATTAAAGTTATGGGAAGAAGTGCTTCTCATATCGCTTTAGAATGTGCTCTAGAAACACAACCTAATATTTGTTTAGTAAGTGAAGAAATTGAAGCAAATAAAACATCTCTAGCCGGTGTTGTAGAATATATTAGTGATGTTATTGCTAAGAGAGGAAATAAAGGATTAAACTTTGGTGTAATTATTATACCTGAAGGTTTAGTTGAATTTATTCCAGAAGTTAAAGCATTAATTGATGAATTAAATGACTTATTAGCTAAGAAAGCTGACCTTTACTCTAAATTAACTTCAACTGAAGAACAAGTTGATTTTATTATTTCAAATGTATCTAGTGAATCCGCAGCTGTATTTAGTATTTTACCATCTAGCATTCAAATGCAACTTCTAATGGATAGAGACCCTCATGGTAATGTACAAGTTTCAAGAATTGAAACTGATAAATTATTAATTGAGATGGTTGCAAAACAATTAGATAAAATGAAAAAAGATGGAACCTATACAGGTAAATTCAGTGCTCAAAACCACTTCTTTGGTTATGAAGGAAGATGTGCATTCCCATCTAACTTTGATGCTGATTACTGTTATAGTTTAGGATTTAATGCTTTTATGCTAATAGCTAGTGGCTTATCTGGTTATTTATCTAGTGTTAAAAATTTGAGTGCTCCTGCTAGAGATTGGGTTGCAGGTGGTATTCCAATTACTATGATGATGAACATGGAACAAAGACATGGAGAGCTAAAACCTGTTATTAAAAAAGCTTTAGTTGAATTAGATGGTGCTCCATTTAATTATTTCAAAGCTCATAGAGATCAATGGGCAATTGATACTTGTTTCACCTTCCCTGGAGCAATTCAATACTATGGTCCTGAAAGTGTTTGTGATTTAACAACTAGAACTTTAGCTCTAGAACAAAGCAAATAAAATTTTATTAATTTATATTGATGGTTTGGTTTTTATAAATCAAACCATTTTTTGTTTATATGAGAGTTACTTTAGTACTAACAACTTTAAAACAATTAATATCTTGTTTTTATTATGGTAAACAATTATAATCGACTTTATGAAATTGAAACATAAAATAAAGCTGATGCCAGGGATAAGGCTAATTATTGGATTTGCTTCAATAATTATAATTGGTGGGATTTTATTATGGCTACCAATAAGTCATCAAACTGGAAAATCAATTAGCGCTGTTAATTCTTTTTTTATATCAGCTAGTGCTGTTTGTGTAACAGGCCTCTCTACTATTGATGTTGGCAATACACTAAGTGTCTTTGGTTCAGTTGTTTTAGCAACTTTAATTCAATTAGGTGGATTAGGTTTTGCAACTATTGCTGTCTTCTTTCTTATGATACTAGGTAATAATTTATCGTACTCAAATTTAACCCTAGCTAGGGAATCACTTAATACTATACCAGGATTTGATATAAGATCCTTAGTTAAGACAGTAATTATAACATCTCTGGTTTGTGAAATTGTTGGCTCTGCCCTATTTTACTTAAGTTTTAGAGTTGATTATGAACCTCTTAAAGCTCTTGGACTTTCTGTTTTTCATTCAATTTCATCTTTTAACAATGCAGGATTCGATTTACTTGGAAACTTTCAAAGTATTACAAATTATAGCAATGATATACTATTAAATATCACAACAGCTTTTCTAATAATTATTGGTGGATTAGGCTTTTTTGTAATATATGATATTTTCTCTTTTAAAAAAAATAAGAGACTTAGAACTCATACAAAAATAGTTCTAACCATGTCTATTTCTCTTTTAATTATTGGAACGTTCACTTTTTACTTTAGTGAAAGAAATATAACATTTTTACAAGCATTTTTCCAAAGTGTAACAGCTAGAACTGCAGGTTTTAATACAATTAATATTGGAAAATTAAGTAACACTGGTGTTGTAATTATGCTCTTTTTAATGTTTGTGGGTGCATCTCCTGGTTCAACAGGTGGTGGTATTAAAACTACAACAATGTTTACAATTGTTTTATCAATAATTAGAATTCCAACCCACTCTAATGTTAAAGCTTTTTATAGAAAAATATCTGATTCTTCTATAATTAAGGCATTTTTAGTTGCAACTTTAGCAATGTTTGCAATAATTATCACAGGTGGAATAATATTTTCAATTGAAGGTACTGCTTTTAGTTTTGAAGAGGTTATATTTGAATGTGTTAGTGCTTTTGCAACTGTAGGACTTTCAATGGGAATTACAACAGAGTTATCTTCACTCAGTAAGATATTTTTAATTTTCTTAATGTTTATTGGAAGAATAGGACCTTTAACAATCGCATTTAGTTGGAGAGGATCAGCTAAGAGGTTCCATTACATTGAAGAAGAGATTTTAATCGGATAAGGGGTTTATTATGGCAGATAATAATTTATATGGCATTATCGGTATTGGGCGTTTCGGCCTTGCTTTAGCAGAAAATTTATTGGAAAGTGGGAAAACAATAATCGCAATAGATAAGGATCAAAGTAAACTTTATCCATTAAAAACAACAGTTAATCAACTAATTCATTTAGGAGAAATATCTAAAGATTCTTTAAAAGAGGTTGGTATTGGAGATTGTGGTACTGTAGTTGTATGTATAGGTAAAGATGTTGAAGCTAATATTCTAGCTACTCTTAATGCAATCGAATTAGGAGTTCCAAGAGTTTATGCAAAAGCAATAAGTGATGATCATGGCAGAGTTCTTGAAAAGATTGGAGCCCATGTAGTAAACCCTGAGGTAGATATGGGAGCAAAATTAGCAAAAACTCTTTCAGCTCGCTTAACTTTAGATGTCTTACCAATTGGTGAAGATTTTTCCATAATTGAAATCGAATTAAATGATAAGTTTGCAAATAAGAGAATCCAAGATTTAAACTTTAGAGCAAAATTTGGGATTAATATTGTAGCGATTGTTAGAGAAAATAAAGCTAATGGTTATATCATGCCAGATACTATACTTAAAGAAAAAGATATATTAGTTATTAGTGGGAACAACCATGATATTAGTGCCTTCGAACAACAAAATGCTAAATAAATTATGTCAAAGCGAACAATTATTATTGCTGGAAGCGGGGTTTTTGGAACTGCTATTGCAGAAAGATTAGCATGGAATACACAAAATCAAGTTTTAATATATGCTAGAAGTTTAGATGTTGTAAATGAAATAAACACAGATCATAAAAATACTAAAAGTTTTTCAACAAGGTATATAAATAAAAATATAAAAGCTTTTAATGATTTTGACACCTTTAATAAAGCTTCATGTATTTTCTTAGCAATTCCTTCAAAAACTATTTTAAGTTTTTGTGATAAAATTAAACCATATGTTAAAGAAAATACTCTTATAGTTAACCTTGCAAAAGGTATGAGTGAACAAGGTGCTTTTATAACTGAAAAATTACCTTTTAATAGAAAGGCAAGCATGAAAGGTCCTACTTTTGCAATTGAGTTATTAAACGGATTTCCATCAGCTTTTACTTTTGGTGGAGACAAAGAAGATTATTTATATATAAAAAACAAAGTATTAGAACATACAGCATTAACACTGGATTACACAAAAGACATACGTGCTGTTGAGCTTTTAAGCATATTAAAGAATATGTATGCAATAGCTATTGGAGTTGTTTCAGGCAGATATAACTCCCCTAACGTAGATTTTTTGATTTATACTAAGAGTGTTGATGAAATGAGAAGGTTTTTAACACTCTTTAATTGTGAAAGCTCTACAATTTTCAAATATTGTGGTTTGGGAGATTTGGGATTAACCTCTTTAAATGATTTATCTAGAAATAGGACTTTAGGACTGTTAGTTGGTAAAGGTTTCTTACAAGATAATAAAAGCACAACTGTAATTGAAGGTTATAGAACAATTAAAGTAATGCATGAAAAAACAAAAGAAAAAGATTTAATTGATGAATACCCTATTGTTACAGCCTTATACAGACTAATGTATAAAGAAGAAACTATTACAGATTATATAAACACTGTATTTAAATAAAAGAAGCATCCGTTATAAAAACGGATGCTTATCTATATATTTTTGTATTTAATTAATTTTCAATCATGCTTCCATCTTGAACTATGAAACTTGCTTTTGCTAATAGTTCAGGAGAAATTTCAATATTTAATTCTTCAGCTCTATCTAAATTTAAGATAAAGTTAAATTGAGTAATATCATCTAAGAATACTGTTCCAATTTCATTAGGACTAGTTCCTGTTAAAACTTTATAAGCAGCATTTCCGCTTATTCTTCCAACTTTATAGTAATCTAAGCCAAAGCTCATTAAGAAGTTAGTATTTTCACTACTTGTAGTATCGCTGTTGAATAATGGTAAATCATAATCAGTACAAACTTGATCAACACTTGCAATAGCAGATACTACGGTATTATCATTTCCAATATAAATACCGTCAACTCTAGAAGCAATTGATAACATAGCAGTTTTTACTTCAGCAGAGTTTGAAACACTTACAGCAACTAATTCAATACCGTTATCAATACAATATTGTTGTGCTCTTTCAAAAATAGCTACGCCGTTTGACTCATTACCACTATAAATCATACCAAGTGTTTCAATAGATGCTAAATCAATAAAAGTATCTAATTGTAATTCGATTGGATTTCGATCACTAATTCCAAAAATATTAGATAAACCTTCATCCATGAATCCAGCACTAAGGGGATCAGTAATTGCTGCAAATTCAA
The DNA here is from genome assembly GCA_028532815.1 of Pleomorphochaeta sp. Classification (GTDB taxonomy): domain Bacteria; phylum Spirochaetota; class Spirochaetia; order Sphaerochaetales; family Sphaerochaetaceae; genus Pleomorphochaeta. The sequence goes on along the minus strand of JAQQAS010000059.1, from coordinate 53,408 downwards.
CTGGAGTATCAGTGTTATTAAATGCAACAGCTAAAGCTTGTGCAGGTGGAGTTGCAATTCCAATAACTAAATCTTTGTTTCCATCTTTAAATATATTAGCAATTGAAACACCAGTGGAAATCTCAGCATTACAATTTTGTAAATCAAATTCATATGATAAACCCATTTCATTTAATTCATCCATAATACCTTGTTCAATTGCATCTAATGCAGGATGAGCTACAAACTTAGAAATACCAATCTTATACACTTTTTCACCACTAACAGATTCTTCCTTTACACCATTAGCAAAAAGAGCTGAAGCAGCTAAAACACTAATTAATAAAACACTTGTAATTTTTTTCATATTGATTCTCCATTTATTGATTGTTACTATATATAGAAACAAAAATATTGTCAATGTACTTTTTAATAGAAACATGAAAAAATATAAAAAAAGAAGATATTTTTTAATATCTTCCTTTTTTAACTTATCTTAATAAAGATTTGGGTATTTCAATTAATTTCTTTTCGCTAGCTCTATAATAAATAGAAATAAAGCCAATAGTTGAAATTAACTCACTATTTGTTTTTTTAGCTAGTTCATTGCTAAGTTCTTTCAGCTTATCTTTTTGAGACTGAAATTTCACTTTTACTAATTCGTGATGTAGCAATGATTGATCTAATGCAAATACAACAGCATCGCTAGCACCTTCTTTTCCTACCATAACCGTAGGTTCTGTATTATGCGCTTTGGATCGCAAATAGTTTCTTAAATTACTTTTCATAAAAATGACTTTACCAACCTTTTCTAAATTTAGCAATACTAAAAAACTTTTTTAGCTAAAGAATTACTTACTTATAAAGTTTAGCAACCTCAAATCTCTTTATTTTTTTAGTACTAGTAGTTGGAAGAGGTTCTTTAGTTATAAATATCTTTTCAATTCTCTTATATTGAATAGAATCTTTATTAACTTCAGCAATAATTTCGTTAATTCTCTTTTCAACTTGTTTTTCGCTAACTTCTTTGACCCAATCTTGATTTGGATATATTAAAGCTTTAATACCTTCACTCTTAGTAGCTTCATTTTTAATAAAAGGAACTACACAAATTTGGTCTATTTCATTATAAAGTTGGAAATGATCTTCAATCTCTTCAGGGAAGACATTCTTTCCCCCTTCAGTAACAATAATATTTTTCGCTCTACCTGTAAGATACAAATAACCATTGTTATCAATATGACCCATATCTCCAGTATTTAACCAACCATCAGAATCAAGGATTTCCTTTGTAGCTTCTTCATTATTATAATAGCCTTTCATAACAACAGAACCTTTAATATATAGTACTCCATTTCCATCGTTATCTGGGTCAACAATTTTTTGTTCTAAAGTGGGGATTATTTTACCAACGCTAGATTCAATATAAGCATCTTTCGGATTTAAGTGAGTAATAGGACTAGTTTCTGTTAAACCATACCCTTGAACAAAATCAATACCTAATTCATTAAACATCTTAAATGTTGATGATGGAAGAGGTCCTCCCCCACAAATACAAATTCTATTTGTATCAAGTGATATTTGTTTTAATAAGAATTTAAACATTTTGTGGCCAACATTCTTTTTAGTAATCTTTTTGATTAAACCAGATATACCCATCAAGAATCTTATAAAACCATATAAAATTATGCTTTTCTTTTTAACACCATTTAGCAAACCAGCTAAAAGTTTATTAAATAACATTGGAACACCGAGGAACATTGTAACTTTACCAACTTTTAATTCTTTCAAAACTTGGCTAATAATTAATCTTTTACCAAAAATAACTTCTGCTCCTACACTTATAGATTCAATAAATACAGCAAGCATAGTATATGCATGATGGATTGGTAAAATAGCATAAAAAACATCTGTTGAATATATTGGCATATTACATTGAGCTAAATAACAGTCACTTACTAAGTTTTCATGAGTTAACATAACACCTTTTGGAGTGCCAGTAGTTCCACTTGTAAATAATATAGCAGCTAAATCTTGAGAAGTTGCTTTATAAGCTTTTTTGTTTAACTCACCTTCAATAAGATTATCAAATAAATAGTTGTCACTGCCATTTTTTTCTAATGAAATCTTTTTTTCTAGAATAATTTCTTTATCCTTGGCTAAAGATTCTAATTTACCACTATCGGCATATAAAGCTTTTACCCCTGCAAAGTTCATTAACTTATCAATTTCATGATCCTTTAAATTTGCATCTAGAGGAACAACAATACAACCCGCATAAACAATTGCCAAATAAGAGATAGCCCATTCAACACTATTTTTACCACATAATGCAATTTTATCTTTTGGATTAGCAAAAGTTAAAATATAATTAGCAGCACCAATAATCTTTTCTCTAACTTGTGTGTAATTTAGTGCTAATTCCTCAGGTACAAACTGTTTAAAACAAGCATTATTACCATATCTTTTAACTGTTATTTCAAACATTTCAACAAGTGTTGGCCATTTCCCATTAAAATCTTTTCCCCTAAAATCTTCTAAAAATTTTAACGGATCATGTTTTTCTTTACTAGGCATATCATCCTCCAAAAACAAATGCTTATATATTATATTGTAAAATAGCAACAACATTATTTCAAGCATTTTTCTTTACAATTTGTCACATTTTGTAATAGTGTCAAATTACATTAATATTTTTTAAACAAATCACTTTAATTTTACGTAAAAGCTTAGTTTAAAAATATCTTAAAAGTTTATCAATAATAGTCTCAAATTATGTAATTTTCAATTCTTCAAAAATTTTATAAATTATTTTAACAAATATGATATAATATTTAATATTAAGATTTAGGGGAAGTCTATGAATTTTGAACAAGCTTGTATTAACCTTCCAATAATAACCTTATTAATAGATCCTAAAGATGGGAAAATAATAGATGCCAATAATAAGGCCTTAGAGGTTTATGGTTACACTAAAGAAGAATTATCTAAGATGAATATCAATGATATTAACATGCTAAGTCAAAAAGAAATAGAAAAAGAGATGACTAATGCTAAAAATGAAAATAGAGCATTTTTTTACTTTCCTCATAAAACTGCTACAGGTGAAATTATTGAAATGGAAGTTGAAAGTTATCCAACTACTATTGATGGTAAAATTTTATTATATTCTTTAATTCAACCAAGCAAAAAAATGAATTATTTAGATAAATTATTTGCAAAGTATTTTATATCTTCAACTAATTCAATCTTAATAATTAACAATAAAATGGAAATTAAGAATTTCAACAAAAGTTTTTCAAAAATGTTTAACTTAAATTCTAATGAAATTATTGGTAAGAAAATATCAAACATTTTTGTTTCAGAAGAAAAAAAACGAATTAATGAATTTTATAATAAATTAATAAAAGGACAAGTCTCATTATTAGATACATTGATAAAAAATCCTGGCTCTCCTATAAAATATTACTCAGTTGAAGGAATTCCAACTATTTATAAAGATATATTTTATGGCGCAGTCTTATTATTTGTAAATAGAACAAATCAAGTAGCACTGGAGCAAAAGAAAACCAAAAAATATAAAGAGGCTTTAAAGAAAGCTAAACAATATCAGCAACAAAAACAAGATTTATTCTCACGAATGAGTCATAATATGAAAACGCCTTTAAATGCCATTTTGGCATTCAGTGAATTTGGTAAAAATGAAAAAGACCCTCACCTACTTTTTGATTATTTTAACCAAATAAACCAAAGTTCTAAATTTTTACTAGAACTTGTTGAAGATGTATTAAATTTAAACAAAATTGAATCAGGAAAAATTAAACTAAAACCAACTCCTATGTCTAAAAAAGATTTACTTACAAATGTATTAAAGACTATTAACATTTATGCTAAAGAAAAAGACATAGAAATTATAACAAATTTTGATAAAAACATGTGGGATTACCATAAGTTCGATATTGTAAGATTTGAACAAATCTACATAAATATACTACATAATGCAATAAAATATTCTAATAATCATTCAAAAGTCATATGGAATAAATATTATCTAAAAGATAAAGATGGGCATCCTTATTTTAAAAATGAAATTATTGACGAAGGCATTGGAATACCAAAATATTTTATAAAACACATGTTCGAACCATATACTAAAGTTGATGATGATTTAAACAAAGGTAGTGGACTAGGTCTTGCTATAGCAAAAAATCTAATTGTATTACTTAATGGTAAAATTTGGTGTGAAAGTAAACTCAAAGTTGGAACTAAGATTACATTCGAAATACCCGCTAATGAAATTCCTAAAGAAGTTTATTTGGATTTTGTTAACAAAGAAATTAGTATTGATAAAATAAGATATAAAAAGATTTTAATCTGTGAAGATAATGAAATAAATATTAAGATAGTAAATAAAATTTTATCATCATATAAAGTTGAAACAGAAATTGCTAAAAATGGTAAAATTGGATTACAAAAAGCAAGAGAGGATAAATATTTTGCAATCCTTATGGATTTACAAATGCCCATTCTAAATGGGTTTGAAGCAACTAGAAAAATTAGACAGTTTGATAAATCAACACCAATTATTGCTATTTCAGCTAATTCTTACAAAGAAGATATAAATAAAGCATTACAATCTGGAATGAATGAACATCTTAAAAAACCTATCAATCAAAATGAATTATTTAAGACTCTTCTAAAATATGTTTAATTATAGCTCTATCTCTATATATCAATATCCTCTTAAATATTAATAAATAATATACATTTGGCTAAAAACTCTTTATCTTTGTTTAAATATTTGCAATTATACTTTTCAAAGCAAACTTTTAATTATAAAGTGAGATTTAAGGAAATCGAATGGAAACTACTTTTATTGATATTATCCATGCAATGGAAAATTATACTAATTTAGAAAAAAATATAGAACATTATACAACTAGATATTACCGACTTGATAGAATGCATAAACTTCTCTCTTTTTTTGACAATCCTGAAAAAGATTATCAAAAAATCCATGTAGCAGGTAGCAAAGGAAAAGGTTCAACAAGTAAATTTATAGCAACAGGTTTAAAATCCTTTGGCTATAAAGTTGGAATTTATGCATCCCCTCACCTATTAGATTATAAAGAAAGATTTACTGTTTGTGGAGATTTTTTTAGTGATGATTTTTTAATTGAAGTTGGTAATTATATATTAGATAAGATAAAAGGGTTTACCTTCAGCGACCAATGGGGAGAAACAGAACCTACAACATTTGAACTATTTACCCTATACGGATTTATGCTATTTTCAAAAAGCAATTGCGATTATGCTGTAATTGAAACAGGTCTTGGAGGTAGATTAGACGCTACAAATACAATTACACCCATATTAAGCGTAATTTGCCCAATAGAGTTAGAACACACTTCAATCTTAGGTGATACAATTGAAAAGATAGCTACTGAAAAATCAAAAATTATTAAAAAAAATATTCCAGTAGTTGCAGCTTCTTTAAAAGAAGAAGCTAGAAAAGTAATAATTAATGAAGCAAAAGCTCAAAACAGTTCATTAAGATTGCTTGAAAACGAAACAATGAGTATCAAATCACATACCAAACGAGAATTTGAAGAAACTGAAATCACATATAATGATGGTACAAAAATTAATCTAAAACTAAAATTAAAAGGTTCTGTTATGGCACAAAATGCTGCCCTTGCTATTTTAGCTTTGAATACCCTTAATTTTAACAGTCCAAAAATGATTTCAGCCATAAACGAAACCACACTTTTAGGAAGATTTCAATTACTAAGTGAAAAACCTGATTTAATAATTGATGCTGCACATACAAAAATATCCATTCAAGCTCTTATTTCCTCTATTAAACAAATTGAAGATAAAGAAAAATGTACAGTTATTTTTGGATCTTTAATTGATAAAGATCATAAAGGTATTGCCCCAATTTTATTAAATAATTTTAATAATATTATATTAAGTAGACCAGGGACTTTTAAAAAAAGTGATATGCCATCTCTTTATAATTTATTCAAAGATTTAAGTACAAATAGCAATATAGAAATGCTATTAGATGGAAATGATGCACTACAAAGAGCATTTGAATTAACACCAAAAGATGGATGTATTTTAGTTTGTGGATCTTTTTATCTAGCTAGTGAAATAGCTTTAGCTTTTAAACAATTAAATAAATAGACTTTGTTCTATTTTTAAATGCTGAGATTTGAATTTTAGATTCGATATAAATTTTCTATAAAAATCATATCAGTATAATATAATAATTTTTTATTATTTTAGTATTATTATATATTTTAGATATGAATATAAGTCGGAGAAAAATAAATTTAAATATTATTTTATTATTCTTGTTTGCGAAAATAACAATTTTTTATTATCTTTATATAAGATAACCAAAAGGAGAGATAATTAATGTCATTAAACTGGAAAGAACTCGACTTGATAGTAAGTGAACTTCCACTTGTTAATTCTAGAATTCAAAAGGTAATTCAACATGATTTTCATTCTCTCTCTTGGATTATGCACAGCAGCAGTGAAAAACAATGGACGCTCTATACTGAAATAAATACACCTTATGCGAGAATACAGAGAACAAATAAAATTAGCACCCCTCCCCAATTAGAAAAAACAAAAAAATTACAAAGATTTGTTCAATTTTGTCGAGCAAACATTGAAGGTGCTAAAATAATAGAAAGCAATTGTATAAAAGGAGATAGAGTTCTCAAACTAAAATTAAAAAAGAAAGATACTATTTTATATATTTATTTTAGATTATATAGTGGTCCTGCTGCTAATATCATTGTGGTTGATGAAAATAATAAAATACTAGATTTACTATATAGAAGACCTAATAGAGGTGAAGTAACAAATGCTATTTTACCAGAAATAAAAGAGAAAGATGACAACCATAAATTTAAGATTCGGGAAAGAGATTTATCAATATCTTTTAATCAACAAATTGAAAATGAGTATGGTCAAATTAGCACTGATACAACCTTAGAACAATTAATAAAAAAAGTTGAAACAATTAGAGATAATAAACTAAAAAAAATAGAAGGAAGTGTTACATCTCTATTAAAAAGAGTTGAGAAAACTAAAGATTTTGAACAAATAAAAAAACAAGCTGATTTACTTTCTGCTTATTTATATCAAGTGAAGCCTCACCAAGATAGTGTTAAATTAACTTCTTGGGAAGATAATAGTGAAGTAACAATTAAGCTTGATCCTAAATTAAGTAAAGAAGACAACTTAAATAATTATTATGATAAATATCATAAGGCAAAAGGTTCTCATGCCAATGCTGTGGAACAATATGAGATAGCAATTGAAGAATATAATAAAACCAAAGAATATTATGCTAAACTTCTAACTCTTTCAGAAAATGAGCAGAAGGATATTAAAAAACTTAAAAAAGCAATTGAAAGTAATATTTCCACTCAGCAAAAGAGTGTTAATGAGATTGGTTTAAGTTTTACAAGTGGTTCTTTCTTAATATTAGTTGGCAGAAATGCTAAAGAAAATGACCAACTTCTTCGAAAAAAAGTAAAAGGTAATGATTATTGGCTACATACTAGAGATTACAGTGGAGGATATGTCTTTATTAAATTTATTAGAAATAAGACAGTACCACTTGGTGTAATTCTAGATGCGGCTCACCTAGCAATCTTTTTTTCTAAAGCTAAAGGACATCAAAGTTGTGATTTATACTATACACAAGTAAAACATTTAAGAAGAGCAAAAAACGGCCCCTTGGGTTTAGTCCTTCCAACTCAAGAAAAAAACTTACATATCAAAGTTGATGAAAAAAGATTAAATAGACTATTAAAAGGCAACGATTCTATATAGAATTGTCATTGATTGGAGTTTTGTACACATGAGAAAAATGAAAAAAATTGAAAAGACAATACATCAAGATATTTTTTATCCTTCAAATGAAAATGAAATTAAAAATATGATTGAAAATTGTGAGAAAAAATATAAAGCAAATTCTAAGACTGATTCAAAATTATTTATACTACCTCATGCTAGTTATGAATTTATTTTACCACTATTAGTTAATACCTTTACTTCCATAAAAAATGATTTTGATAAAGTTGTTATTATAGCTCCAAGTCATCTTGGTAAAATTGATCAATCTTCCCCTTACAATTTATTTATTCCCTCTTATGATGCAATAAATACTCCTCTTGGTATTTTAGACTTAGACAAAAATGTCATAGAAGATCATTTTAAAGAAGATATGAAAAATGATACTTATTTTGAAGAGGAATCTTCCTTTGAACAACTGTATTTATTGATAAAACATTATTTTGGTAACAAAACTATTGTTCCAATTTGTGCAATTATTGAAAATGCAAAACAAAGCAAAGATTTCGCTTCTATATTAAATACCTTTGTTGATGATAGAACTCTTGTTCTTCTTAGTGCAAATGCTTCTTCTTACCAAAACAGTAGCCTATCTTATACAAAAACCAATAATTTTATTAAAGCATTAGAAAATGATGAAAGATTATTACAATTACAAAGAAAAAACATAATTGATAGTTGTGGTTGTGGTATAATTGACTCGATTATCAAAACAAAAAAATATAAAAATAAAAGCTGGATTGTTAACCTTATTGAAGTTGAGAGCAAAATCTCAACATCAATAACTAAGGTTAATAATGTAAAAAAATGTGTATATCATTTATCGGCTACTATAAAGGATAATTAATGTTTAGCAACGAAAATATCATTAAAATAAAGATTGAGAATAAAGAATATAGTGCTATAGCGTTTAGTGATAAAAACTGTGAATTACCTTCCTTTTTATTACAAGGTGAAAAAAAACCAGGTTATATATACACTAATGGAAAGTTAGAACCCTGGTATTGGGAAGGTTTCTCAAATTATAATGATAAAAAATGCTTATATTTTGATCCTATCGAATTATATCCATTATCTCAATTGGCCTCATCCTTAAGAAATAAAGCACCTAAATTAATTTTAAATTTAGCAAAAGCTTTAAATTTATGTGATTCAAAATTCCTTGATTTGCAAAATGGAATTATAAGTGCTTGGAGAATATTCTTTACAAAAGATGACGAAGTATTAATATTACCTAGAACTTTAAGTGATATTTTTTCTTCAACTTCTAGTGAGAAAGTACGTTTCAACAATTCAAATAGCTTTATTCACGCAAATATATTACCATCTTTTACTTTAATTGATCAAATGGCTCAATTATACTATTTTGCTATGACTTCAATTAAACCTTTCGAATATGAAACTATTAGAAGTAACCGATACAAGTCTATTGATTTAAAATTACTTGTTCAAGCATTAGAAGTAAATGTTGATTTCGACTTAGTTGATAAAATCAATAAAATATTACATCTAAGCTTAAGTAAAACGAGAGATATTTCAGCAAACTATAAGCCTGAAATTGCTTTAAAGTGGTTTATTGAGAGATTTGACAATATAACATGGGATTTAGAAAATATTGAAGATAGAACAATAACTATTGATGATTTAAAAAATAATAAAGTAACAGAACAACTAATTCTTAAACTTCAAAAAAATGAAAAAAGAATTATTTTTTGGAGAAAAAGAGGAACTGTAATTATAATAAGTACTATAGTTGCTGCCTTTATTATTGGGTTTGTAGGATCTAGAATAAGTGAGGCCCTTCAGCCACCCTACACAGCCGGATTTAATCAAAGTGAAATTATTTCAGCTTATTACCAAGCTCAAAATGATTTAGATGTTCAAAATTTAGAAGCTAGTTTAATGAGAGGAGTAAAATCACCAATATCAAATGAAATTACGACCTTGTATGTTACAAGACAGACTAGAATGGCCTATGAAAGAGTTGACTCGGTAATTAATCCCAAATCTTGGGTAGATAAAGGTATGCCGCCTATCGATTCGAAAAAAATTATTTATGGAGTTAATGATATTCAAATCACAAAACTAAATGATAATCAATATTTAGCAACTAGTATTTATTACTCTCCTTATGATTTGGGTAACAATGAAACTAGTGAAGAAAACCTAGACATTAATGAACCTACATCAACAAAATGCTATAGATACGAGCAAAAACAGGTTTTTTCATTCTCTTATAATGATAGAGGTTGGTATGAAATAAGTGATATTCAAACCACAGATTTTAAATATATAGATACTTTAGATGTACCTGTATATAACTCTTCTGATCCAACTTATGATTTTGAAAGTGATAAAAGAGTTACAACATCTCTAGTTGAAGAACAGTATAAAAATAAATCTTTTCTAGAATAATTAATCAAACAAAATATCAGCACGAATAATTTTTAATACATTATTATTCGTGCTTTTTTTTGCAAAAAAACCACTCAGAGGAGAATCTGAGTGGAAATTTAAAAGGAGGTTTATATATATATTTTGTTTTTAGGAGAAATTTAGGGGGATTAAATTATTAACGTTCTTCCTAATTACTCTTTTAATATAATAGAAAGAGTAACTTATGTCAATAGATGAAAACATAAAATTAATAATATTGTACAATTATTTTGATATTTTAAAATAACTCTTTATTGTATAAGCAATTATTAATAATAAAACATTTGGAACATATTACATAAATTGTTATAAAAACCCTTATTTGATATAAGTTTCAATTAAATCTATTATTTTATTCTCTTCTTTTGCACAAATCCAATTTACTTTATCAAACGATTTAAAGAAAGTATATTGCCTTTTTGCGTATTTTTTCGAATTATGAACTATTAAATTGCCAATTTGTGAAATTGGTAATTCACCAGTTCTCATTGCTAAGAAAAATTCTTTATACCCGATTCCTTGAATACCAGGCCAATCTAAAGAAGCACCATTCTTTTTTAAATCTCTAATTTCATCTAATAGACCTTGCTCCATCATAATGTCAAATCTCAACTTTAGACGCCTATCCATTTCTTCTTTATCTCTATAGAGACCAATTACCAATGGGTCCATATCATATCTATAAGTATCTGGAAGATCAAAAGATGAAAGTGGCTTACCAGAGGTATATTTAACCTCTAAGGCTCTACTAATTCTATATTTATCATTTTCATTAATCCTATTATAAGTAATTAAATCAACCTCTTTTAAAAGGTTGTAAGCATAGGATAGAGAATTCTCATTTATAAGAGTCTCAACCCTCTTTCGAACAATAGGATCAGATGGTGGAGCTTGGGACAATCCATATAGAAAATGCTTATAATAGAATGCTGTCCCTCCACTGATAATTGGGATTTTCCCCTTACTTACAATTTCAACAACAGCCTTGTCAGCCTCTTCTATAAATTTTGCAACACTAAATTGTTCTCTAGGATCTAATATATCAATCAAGTAATGTTCAATTTTAGCTGTAATGTCTTTACTGACTTTAGCCGACCCTATATCAAGCCCTTTATAAACTTGGATAGAATCGGCATTAATAACTGAATATTTATTACTGTCTAATTTAGATAATAGATTTGTTTTCCCAACACTAGTTGGACCAAATAAGAAAATTATTTTCTTAAAGGGATTATTCTTTATCTTCTTCTGGTTTTGTATATTTGATTTCACCATTTAGCGCTCTTGATAGAACCTCGCTAACAATTTTGCCATTATTTTCTTCGATTTCTCTTCCACCACAACCTGGATTACTTAAGATATCTGCTTCTTTAATAGCAACACAAGTAATTTCATAAATATTATCTTTAAAATCAATTAAAGCATCTAATGGAACTTTATTCACCATATGGCTCCTTAACTTTTATATTTTTAGAAATATATCTCAATATCTCTATATCAATCTATATTATAATAAAGAAAAAATGCTAAAATGTATAGTCTTTATTATATTATTTTATAATAGTGTATTTAACATTAATTTGAAATTAATTCATTTACCTTATCAACAATTATTTGAGAAATTTGATCTGGAGTTTTATTTTCAGTATCAACTATCAAAGAGGCAAATTCATAATCATCATTGTTTATAGAATAAATTCTTTTATAACGATTAGTATCATTTTTGTCTCTCATTTGAGTTTGTTTCAACCTTTGAGAGAAATCTCCGCCTTCTCTTTTAAATACTCTTCTAGCTCTTTCATCAGCACTAGCATATAAATAAACCTTTAAATCTGCACTCTTTAACATCCAAATAGCTAATCTTGAACCTAAAACACAGTTTTCTTCATTTAAGGCCATTTCAACTTGTCTTCTATCTAATTCTTTATCAAAAGAATCATCACTCTCAGCCATTTTGCAAAATTCCCAGAAATCTATTCCTTTTTCCTTTGCTAACTGTCTAAATGTAAAATTAATTAATTTATAATTCAATTTTTCAGCTACTAAAGTTGAAACAGTTGTGTTACCACAACCACTTTTACCACTAATTGCAATTCTCATTCTACCTCTTTTCCTATTCTATATTTCTAACTTGTTCTCTTATGTTTTCTAAATTATCTTTCATCTTTACTACTTGCAAATTAATATCTGCAATTTGACTTTTAGATCCAATTGTATTTATCTCACGATTAATTTCTTGGCATAGGAAGTCAATTCTTTTTCCAATTGGTGCATCAGACTCTAATAGTCTATCAAATTCATCAAAATGAACAGCAAGTCTTTGTACCTCTTCGTTAATGGAAAGCTTAACTAACATAATAGCCACTTCTTGTAAAATCCTATTTTCATCATAATTTTGGTCTTCTAACATATCGTTTAACCTATTTGTCAAATTAGTTTTTACAATAGTTTCAATCTCATCAGCCCTAGAGTTAATAATATCTAAACTTTCTTGCATTTTTTTCTTTGATGATTTTAAGTCTAATTGAGTAGAAGATCCTTCTCTTTCTTTACTTTCTTTAAATTGAATTAAAGCTTTATCTAAAAGATCAAATAAAGGCTTTTCAAATTTCTTAGTGTCATTATCTTTAACACTGATTAGAGCTCCTTCAATATTCAAAAAATCATTTAATTGAGGAGTTATATTTAATTTTGATATTTCATTTATCTTATTAAAAGCAATCATGTATTGATTTATAACGTTATCATCTACAACAACCTTAACATCATTTTTCAACATTCTAACTCTAACAGCTACTTCAACTCTTCCCCTACTAGCAACTTCTTTAATTTTATTATCAACATCAATTTCATATGCAGATAAATAATATGGCATATTGTGAACAATATCTAAGTATCTATTATTAACGCTTTTTATTTCAACTTGCATTTGCATATCGCTAGTTAAAGTTTCTGCACATCCATATCCCGTCATACTTTTCATATAATTATCACCTTATCTCTTTTCTTTAATTATTTCTTTATACAAATTATCATTATTAGAAGCACCTAAGGAAATTACAACATCTCCTTCTTCTACCATAGAAGACGCTATACTTGCTACATCCTTGATATCTTTCACATATAAAGCTGCATTTAATTTAACTTTAAAACTTGTTAGTAGCTTTTTATTTAAATCTCTAACTAAATTTTTAGCTAAATTATTTTTATCTTCATCCATTCTAGCACTTGCAAAGGTTTTTGTAATTATTAGTTTATCAAAAAGTAATAAAACACTTATAAATTCTTTATACAAGGCCTTAGTTCGACTAGCAGTATGAGGTGAAAATATTGCAAATAATTTATTATTTGGATATCTAGTCCTTAATTCATTAACTAAAGTATAAATCTCTTTTGGATGGTGAGCATAATCATCTATATAAATCACATTATCAGAAACAGCTTTTAATTCAATTCTACCCTTAACATTGTTAAAATTTTCTAAGGCTTTTAATGAAATTCTAAATAAAGTTGTAAAAACTTCATCACAAATTATATCATCATTATTTAAATATAATTGAACATCTTTTCTATCTAATAAAATACAAGTAGATAAAATTGCAGCACCAACAATATCATTTATTAAAGTTCTATCTTGATATTTAAATTGAAAATACTCATCCCTTAATATTTTAACTTTATACTTATTTGAATAAGCATCTTTTTCAATTCTAAAAAGAGAATTATCATTAAAGCCATAAGTGATAATATTTAAATCCTTTCTAGCGTTGGATATTTGATATTTTAAAGATTTTACATTTTGATCATCGACATTTAATATTAAAAAACCATTATTTTTTAGATTAGTAGCGAATTTATAAAAGCATTCTTTAACCTGGGTTAAGGATTTAAAAAAATCTGGGTGATCATAATCAATCGATGTAATTAAAGCACCCTGTAATTTATAAGTTAGAAAATGATTTTGATATTCACAAGCTTCTAAGAGAAAAGCCTCTTCCCCTTGATAAATACAAGAAGCTTTCCCAATTAATGAAGATCCAAAAATTGAAAAGACAGGAAACTTAACTCTCTCTTTATAAGTAAGAGCAAAAGCCGTGGCAGCTGTTGTTGTAGTTTTACCATGAGTTCCAGCTACAGCATAACTGGCAACATTATCTGTCAATTGTGAAAGATATTCTACATAAGATAAAGTCTTATAATTTTTCTTTGCAAAAATAACTAATTCATGATTTTCATAAGCAGTTGAATAAATAATTTCATCTATTTTGTAAGAAATATTAGAAAGTGAAAATTTATTAAAAATTTCAATATTTGATTGAATCAGTTTATCCTGGGATTGATAATAATCACTTTTATCAATTCCAAAAACAAAATTCCCTTTTTTCTTTAATATTAAAGCGAGGTTACTCATACCACTACCTTTAATACCAATTAATAAAATATTACTCACTTCAACCTCTAAAAACAGAAAAAGACTGCCTACAGACAGTCTCTCTCTACAACAAAAAAGAACTATTTTGAATTCTTTTTATGTGCATTACAAGCTTTACAAATCATTGCTTTTTTTTCGTCAATTGTGGTTTCATATAATACTTTAATATTTGTTCTTCCACAAATTGGGCAAGTACCTCTACCACTGTTATGCTCATGACGGATGCCTGTTCCTCTATGTGCTTTGGACATAATAAACTCCTTGAATAATCAATAACTAATCCCGATAATAGTACTTTGCAACCTACTCTGTCAAGATATAGTATCTCACTAAATACTTTAGAATAGAGGTTTTTTCACATTTATATTAATTTTATTGCAATCAAGACTTTAGTAAAAAGTAAAAATCCATATTTATTTAAATTCTAAGTGAATCTATTGATTTGTATTGATTCGTTAGTATATTCTATATATATCAAGTTAAATGAGGAATATTTTGAGAGTTAGTCGATATAAAACAAAAAATAGAGAATATATTTTAGATGCCTTAAGTAACAACTTAAACACAACACTTAGTGCAGATAATATTCTAGATTATCTAAAATCAAATAATAAAGAAATAAATATAACAACAATCTATAGAAATTTAGAAAAATTAGCTAACGAAAATTTAGTCTTAAAATTTCCCTCTGCAGATGGTAATAAAACTTTTTACCAATTAAAAGGTCATGATTTTACACACGAAGACCATCTTCACCTCCAATGTACAAATTGTGGCAAGGTAATCCATTTAGATTGTGATTTTATGCAAAGTTTTGTTGATCATGTAAAAGATGATCACCAATTTGATTTAACCTGTTGTAATTCTATCTTATTTGGACTATGCGATAAGTGTAAGAAAAAAAATATTAATAAAAAATAAGCTTTTTTACACAAATATTAATTAATAACATTTTTACAATTGACACCTTTATAAATATTTACTATCTTTAATTTGCAAATCAATTGCAAATTCAGAGGTATTTATATGAAAAAATTTATTAATTTACTCATTTTATTTCTACTAATAAGTCCTATTTATGCAAATGGTCAAGTAGAACAAAATGAAAAGCCAGTTATCGCAGTATCAATTGTTCCACAAGCAACTTTTGTTGAAAAGATTGCTCAAGACAAAGTCGATATCGTAACAATGATTCCAAAAGGTTCATCCCCAGAAAACTATGAACCAACTCCACAACAAAGAATTGAATTTGAAAAGGCTGATATTTACTTTGCTATTGGAGTTCCTAGTGTAGAACATTCTATTTTAGATATGGTTGCAAATAAAACAAAAGTTGTAGACTTATCTAAAGAAGTAGAAAAAGACTACCCCGCTATAATGATTGGAGACTCACGTGACCCTCATATTTGGCTAAGTCCAAAAAGAGTATTGTTAATGGTTGATGTTATTGAAAGAGAATTATCTTCATTAGATAGTGAAAATTCTGATTTCTACAAAGCAAATGCTCAATCTTTTAAAGATGAATTAAACCAAGTTATTACAAAAATTGAAGATAATCTTTCAACCCTAAAAAATAGAAACTTCTTAGTATTCCATCCAGCATTTAGTTATTTTGCACAAGATTTTGATTTAAATATGTTATCATTAGAAGAAGAAGGAAAAGAAGTTACTCCAAAATCCCTTGTTGAGGTTATTGACAGAGCTAAGTCTCTAGGTATAAAAAACATATACTATCAAGCTGAAATAGCAGCTGAACAGAGTATAGCATATGGTAAAGAACTCGGTGGAGAAGCTATTTTATTAGATCCACTAAGTGCTAATTATATAGATAATCTAGAAATTATGGCTAATACTTTAAAGGAAAATATGTAATGTCAAACGCACTTGAGGTTCAAAATTTATCAGTAAAATACAACAATAATTATGCTCTTAAAAATATTACTATGAGCGTTGAAGAGGGCGATTATCTTGGGATAATCGGCCCTAATGGTGGAGGTAAAACTTCTTTGCTGAGAGCCATTTTAAATTTAATTGATCACGATTGTTCAAAGATATTATTCTTTGATAAACCTTTTAAACAAGTGCAAAAGTTAATAAGTTATGTTCCTCAGATTTCAAAAGTAGACAGGTCTTACCCAATAAGTGTATTAGAAGTAGTTATTGGTTCAAAACTTAAGAAATCATTAAATCCTTTTTATAAATTTTCAAAAGAGGATAAGGAGAGTGCAAGGGATGCTCTAAAGATGGTAAATATTGAAAACCTAGCAGATAGACAAATTGAAAAACTATCTGGTGGTGAATTTCAACGTTTATTGATTGCAAGAGCCCTTGCCTCCTCTCCAAAACTTCTACTATTAGATGAACCTACAGCAAATGTTGATCCTGCTTCTAGAAATATAATTTACAATTTACTAGATAAGCTAAATAATGAAGGAACTACTATTATTATGGTAAGTCATGATACAATGGCAATATCTTCAAAAGTAAAAAACATAGCGTGTATTAGTGAAAATCTAATCTACCACGGCGGTCCTCATTTATCTCAACAAGTTATTGATAAAATGTATGGTTGCCCCATTGATTTATTAGCACACGGAGTTCCTCACAGAGTACTCGCAGAACACAAACATTAAAGGGAAAAAGCTATGTTAAAAACAATTTTAAATTATCATTTTATCCAAAATGCTATTATGGCATCAATTCTATCTAGTATTGTATGTGGTATCATCGGTACTATAATTATTGAAAAAAAACTTATATTAATGGGTGGTGGTATAGCTCATACAGCATATGGTGGTGTAGGACTTGGCTACCTATTAAATTTCAATCCCCTAATAGGAGCATTATCTTTTTCTCTAATTGCTGCTTTAGGAATTGGAAAGGTAAGAAAATCAAATTCAAAACACAGTGATATAATTATTGCACTGTTTTGGTCTTTAGGTATGGCTCTAGGTATTTTATTTATATCATTTATGAAAGGCTATCCACCAGATATGAACTCTTACCTATTTGGAAATATCTTAAGTGTAAGTGATACGGACTTAATAAACATGGCAGTATTAACTTTCTTAGTAATTTTAATTCTTACCGTTTTCTTTCAAGATTGGAAAATTTACTTATTTGATGAAGAAATGGCTAAGATTAATGGCTTAAATACTAATTTCTTGGAATATTCATTACTATTACTAATTGCTTTCTCTGTAGTAATTTTAATTAGAGTTTCTGGAATTATAATGTTAATAACACTGTTATGTGCACCAAGTGCTACAGCATCACTTTTGAGTGAAAAGTTAAAATTTAGAATGATTCTTTCTATAATAATTGGTTTATTTAATTCATTTATGGGTTTATTTATTTCTTATAAACTTGATATAGCATCTGGAGCTTCAATTGTAATATTCTCAGTTTTAGTTTATGGAATCATATTTCTAGTGAGTAAGAGAAAACCATATTATTTAACTAAAACCGAAACTCAAAACTAAGACCAATAGTAAAATCATTAAAATCAGAATAAGAGTCTATTGGAACATAAAGTAATAAAGAAGCAGCATAATCATTACTATCATAGGCTATAGCATAAGTTGTTACTCCTTGATCTGAAAAGGTAAACAAATCTGCTATAGTTTCTTTATCTTCATAATAGCCCGCTCTAAAAGCAATACTATTATTATTACTTAATTGCATTCTAATCTCATTACCAAATCTTAACTCTCGGTTATCTTCATCCCCTATATCCAATATATCAATTGAAAATTTATAAACAAAAGGATTTAGCTGATTGGTAGAAGTATATAGATTACTTGTGTAAGTAGCCCCTAAACTAATTCCTTGTAGATAGGAATATATAGTATCATCTGATGAAGATAAATCAAGATCTGAATCGCTCATGATCGCCAAACTTAGATTATCATTAGCATTGAACCTTAGTGCAAACCCTAAAGAAAAAAAGTCAGAATTCGATAGAGACGTGTAATTTGAGAAAAATGTATTTACAATATAGTCAGTTAAAAAGAAAAAGTTACTCCTTAATTCAAAATTACTTCTTCTAGTAACCGATCCACCTTTTAATCTCATACCAAAATCAAAATTATTAATTTTATATCCCCAATCCAATTGAAGGATAAATTTATTGTATCCTGTATACTCAAGCCCATCACTAGTATATTCCCTATCTTCTAAGTAACTATCATTATTTAAAGTTAAACTTAAATTAGAACCATATACTTGAGCTCCCAACCTCATAGTTGGGTATTGGAAAAAACCCAGAGATGACGATAATTCATCAATCTCTAAATCTTCTTGAATTGAAAAATAAGTTCTCAATGAGGGATCGTCTTCACTCCTACTTGCAATATTAGCAGGATTTGAATTACTACTTACATCAGCTAGACCAGCCTTACCCATTCCTAAAATGCTTAAAGAAAGTATCTCCTCACTTGATGCAAACGCCCCACTCATAAATGATAAAAACATTAATACTAAAATTACCCTTTTCACTTGAATGTCCTTAATGCCTTTGCTACTTGATCGGGACAACTTGTACTTTTATTTAAACAAGTAATCCCCTCTAATCTATTAATAACGTCATCAATCTTTCTACCGATACAAAGAGAAGCAACTCCTTTTGAATTACCATCACAGCCATTTATAAACTTCATTTCTCTTATAATATTATCACTATCAACAGCAATATGAATTTCTTTTGAACAAGTACCTTTAGTTTTATATACAAGATTTTTCATTTATTAGCTCCATGTAAGTACAAAGTTATTTTATTATATCAATTAATGACAAAAAAATAAAACAAATCTAACAATATAAGTTAACAATGTTTTTTTATTTATTGCAGATTACAATTCACATGTGATATTCTACATTTATGAATAGTTTAAATCTAGATGAATATTTATATGAAAGTTACTATTTTCAATATCCAATAGATATTGAAGTAACATCGATAACTTTTAATTCTAAAGAAGTTATACCCAATAGTATATTCGTTGCAATAAAAGGATTTAAAAGTGATGGAAACAATTATATAGAAGAAGCTATCGAAAAAGGGACAACTCTTATAGTAACAGAGACCCTCCCAACTAAAGAATATAAAGATGTTGGATTTCTAATAGTCAAAAATGCAAGAAAAGCTCTTGCTATCTTATCTAGAATTTTATTTGATTATCCAGATAAAAAATTAAAAATTATTGGTGTTACAGGAACTGATGGGAAAACATCTACTTGTTTTATCACATATCACCTACTAAAAGACTTAGGCTATAAAGTTGGACTTATTAGCACGAGCAATATCTCAGTTAATGAGTCAATTATTCCATCTCCCTACAGACAAAGCACCCCAGAGGCTCCAATACTTTTTAAACTACTGAGAGAATGTGCCAACAATAAAATCGAATATGTAGTATTAGAAGCCACTTCCCATGCCCTCTCTTCCTATTTCTCAAGACTTAGTAAAATAAAATTTGATTGCTCTATAATAACTACAATAACAGAGGAACATTTAGATTTTCACAAAGATAAAGCCTCCTACATTAAATCAAAATTAAAAATTATTGATAAATTAAAAGATGATGGTATTTTAATTTCAACATATAAAAATCCTTATCTAGATAGATGTTTAGATAAAGCAAATAAGTTAAATAAACAATATTTTATTGTAGAAGATTCCATTAATTATCAAATTAATAATCTAGATACACTATCCCCTCTCTCTGTAAATATAAAAAAGAGATCTTATGAAACAAATTTTTATCTTCCAATACTAATTTCAAACGCTATGCTATCTTGTTTAGCAATAAAAAAATTAACTAATATTAAATTTAAAAAAATCTTTAATAAGTTAAAGAATATAGATAGCATAAAAGGAAGATTTAATATAATTGAAAACAACATAAATAGAACCGTAATTATAGATTTCGCTCATACAAGCGATGCTTTTGATAAAGTTTTTTCTTTTTTAACCTCCTTTAACAAAAATATTATTGCCCTTTTTGGATCAGGAGGAGAAAGGGATATTGAAAAAAGAGCTAAAATGGGATTAGTTGCAGCTAAATACTGTTCTACTATTGTTCTATGTGAAGAAGATCCTCGCTATGAAGATAATGATAAAATAATGAGAGATATTGAAAAAGGTATAAATTCAACCAATAATAATGTTCATCTTGTTAAGATTAACAACAGAAAAGAAGCTATTATAAAAGCCTTTGAATTGAGTTATCCTAATGATATCTTAATATTCTTAGGAAAAGGCCATGAACAAACTATAGAAAGAAAAAATATAAAAATTTCTTATGATGAAGAAAAAACTATTAAAGAGGTAATAAAAACATTATATGGATAAATTCTTTAAAAATAAATCAATAGCTTTATTTATTGGAGGAAGATCTCCTGAACATGAAGTTTCAATAGAAAGTGCAAAAACTGTATATCCTATATTACAAAAACTATTTAATAAAGTTTATGTAATTGGGGTATCAAAAAATGGTGTGTTTTATATCCAAAACTTATTACACTCAACTCATATTAGTCATAACTA
The DNA here is from genome assembly GCA_028532815.1 of Pleomorphochaeta sp. Taxonomy (GTDB): domain Bacteria; phylum Spirochaetota; class Spirochaetia; order Sphaerochaetales; family Sphaerochaetaceae; genus Pleomorphochaeta. Next base: position 32,136 of record JAQQAS010000059.1, on the reverse strand, counting down.
CCAAATAAAAGATACTATCTTAGAGAAAGATGAAATATCATTCTACCCTTCAAAAGGCATTTTTTTACATGAAGATAAAATTGATATTGATTTAGCCTTTATTCTAATACATGGAAATGAAGGAGAAGATGGAAAGCTTCAAGGCCTTCTTGATATCATGAATATTAAATATTGCGGGGTAAATGCAACTAGTAGTGGACTGTGTATGTATAAAGAACTTGCTTCTAGTATTTTAGAGTCTAAGGGTATAAAAACAGTAAAATCAATTGTATTAAGAAAAGGAGATACTATATATCCCCTATCTTATTACATAGAAAAACTTGGAAATCATCTTTTTATAAAAAGTGAAACAACTGGTAGCTCAATTGGTGTAACTTCGCTAAAATTTGCAACTCAAGAATTATTGGATAAGGCTATAGAGAAAGCTTTTAAATATAGTGAGAGAGTATTAATTCAGCCATTAATGGAAGATATACAAGAGATGGAAGTTGCAATTTTAGAACTAGAGAATAACAAATTAATTGCTGGTGGCCCTGGCTTAGTAGTAAAATCTAATATGATGGAAATATTATCTTATGATAAAAAATATGGACAAGTTGATAGTGCATATATAGATCCATTTATTATTAAAGATGAAAAATTAAAATTAAAACTACAAGAAATGGCTAAACTAATATTTAAAACACTAAATCTTTCGGGATTTAGTAGAATTGATTTCTTCTATAAGGATAAGCAAATATATTTTAATGAAGTAAATACAATACCAGGCTTAACAAGTAAATCACACTACCCTGTATTAATTAATAGTTTAGATATAACCCTTGAAGAAGCTATTTATGAAATATGCAGGAGAGCATATGGCAGATAAGGTGTATTTTCACGTAGATTTAGATGCATTTTTTGCAGCTGTTGAAATCTTAGATAATCCAACTCTTAAAGATAAACCTGTTATAATTGGAGGAAGAGGCAAAAGAGGTGTTGCTTCTACTTGTAATTATATAGCTAGAAGCTATGGTGTTCATTCTGCAATGCCAATGCAGAGAGCCTTACAACTCTGCCCTAATGCAGTAGTTATAAATGGTAGACATTCAAGATACTCTCAAAAGAGTAAAGAAGTTATGCAAATTTTCAAAAAGTATTCTCCAATTGTTCAACAAGTTTCTATTGATGAGGCCTTTTTGGATATGAGTGGAACACAAAAACTATTTGGACACCCATACAAAGTTGCATTAAAACTAAAACAAGAAATAAATGAAACAACGGGCCTGACAATAAGTGTTGGAATTGGACCCTCTAAACTAATTGCAAAATTAGCTAGTGATTATAATAAACCCGATGGTCTTTGTATTGTTGATAAAGAAAGAGTCATTGAATTTATTGATGCTGTTGGTCTTAAAAAACTTTGGGGGGTTGGAAAAGTTACACAAACCCAATTAGCAAAAAAACAAATCAAAACAACTCAACAATTAAGGTCCCTAAGCCTATCTTATTTAAAGAAAGCCTTCTCTGAATCTATGGGGGAATATTTATATAAGGTTTCTAGAGGCGAAGATCCTGGAATTTATTCAGGAGAAACAAAGTCACATTCAATATCTACAGAGAGAACTTTTACTTCAGATATTGCTGATTTGAATATAATAGAAACTTATCTACTAGAAATGAGTCATGAAATCTTATTTAGATCCATTAAAGAAAAACAAATGGCAAGAACCATAGGTATTAAAATAAGATATAGCGATTTTACTACAGTTAGTGCACAAATAACACCTAGCGAAGCTATATATTGTGCTGAGCAAGTCTTTGAATGGGCAAAAACTTTATTTGATAAAAAATGGAAGAAATTACCAATAAGATTGCTCGGAGTTGGTCTTTATCAAACATATAGCGGAGAAGTTCCAATTCAAGACGATTTATTTAATGAAGATAACAAAAAAAGAAGAACCTTAGAAAAAGTTGCTCTCGAACTTCAAAAAAAAGGCTCTCATTTAACTAAGGCTACACTATTAAAAAATGAAAAGGCTTCTTCAATTAATAAACAAGATTAGAAAAGAAATACAATTGTGACTAAAATTGAAATAACTATTCTATACCAACCAAAGATTGAGAAATCATGATTTCTCACATAATTAATTAACCCTTTAATAACAAGCATAGAAACAACAAAAGAAACAGCTGTGCCAACAAACAAAACCCAATATTCTAAAGTTGTATATGAATAACCTAGCTTTACCAATTTCAACAGAGATGCACCAAACATAACAGGAATTGCCATAAAGAAAGAAAATTTAGCTGCAATCGTTCTTTCAATCCCAATAACTAATCCACCTAAAATTGTTGAACCACTTCTACTAGTTCCAGGAATTAGGGCAAGTGTTTGAAAGCACCCCATCTTAAATGCGTCTAAATAAGTTAAATCATCTAAAGAAGTTACTCTAACTTTCATTACTGAGTTTTTCTTCTCAAAAATTACATATATAACACCATATATAAATAACATAGCTGCTATAACTTGCCAGGTAGAAAGAACAGAATCAATCAAATCGTCAAATAATAAACCAAAAACGACAGCGGGTAAGGTTGCAACTATAACTTTTAGCCATATAGTAAAACTTTTACTATTCTCTTCTTTACTTTTTTTTAAAGAAAAAGGATTTAACGTATTAAAATATATTACTAATACAGCTAGAATTGATCCAAGTTGTATAACTACCATAAATAATTCTTTAAAGTCATCACTTAAATTCAAAGTTATAAACTTGTCAAATAGCAACAAATGCCCTGTACTACTTATTGGAAGCCATTCGGTTATTCCTTGAATAATTCCAAATACTATTGATTTAATTATCTCTACCATAATAAAATTTAATATAATAGTTCTAAAAAAATTAATCAATTCTATTAATTTTGATTTTATATAATACCCAATTGATATGCCTATCACATTTATCTACAAACATGTGCATCAATTATTTTATAAACTTACTAAAAAAATAATACAATAATTTTGATGTCAAAATTGTTGTTGTTTACTTTTAATATTAGCTATGATATTTTTTTAATAGGAAAACATTATAACAACAAAGTTATATTTAGGGGAGTTATAGTTTAAAATAATATTAAAGAATTACCTTGCATAAACATTTTTGAGTAAAAATATTATTTTTAAATAATGTTTTACTTAGATTCTTATATATTTTTTTGATGATTTAATTTTATTCTCCTTTATATTTCTTTTTATTAATTAAGGGGTGAAATGCTTATAGCTTATGAAAACTCTAAAAAAAACTATTTTTACTGATTTTGCATTAGGTTTAATTTTTGTAGTAGCTTGTATTGGTATTACTTTTTTTGTTTACTATACGGGTGGAACCTCCACTGCTTGGGCGCAATTAAACTATATTCCTATATTTGCAGCCGCTTATCTCTGGGGACAAAAAGGAAGTCTTATAATTTCTTTTTTACTAGGTTTAATGGTTGGTCCTTTTATGCCTTTAGATAGGTTTCACAATATTTCTCAAACTCCAGAAAATTGGCTTATTAGAATGATACTCTATTTAGGTATTGCTTGGGTTGTGGGATATATTTTTAGCAAAAATAACAAATATCAAAAAATTATTAAAGATAACTTTTCAAAAGGACAATTTGATGGATTTTATAACACAAACAAACTAATAATTGATTTAAACAAATTAATGGATGAAAATGATAGTTTTGATATTATTTTCATAAATATTTCAAATTTAGAAGACATTAGCAAATATGTGAAATATAGCATTACAACTGATATTGCAAAAGATTGTCTAAACAAATTAGAAAGTTATTTTTCAAATGTACAAAAATATTCAATAACTACAGCTGAATATATTTTTATTATTAAAAATGAAGCTCCTGAACTTATAGACCTTAAACTTTTTAACTACGTTCAGAGTTTTAATAATTCAGTTAAGATTGATGAATATCTATTTAAATTAATTATAAAAATAGGATTCGTTAAATACAATGGTGTGAAAACTAATGCCATCGAATTATTTAACAAAGCTAGAATAGCTGCAGATCAAGGAGAACCAACAAAATCAGGTAGCTACAATTATGATAATGATTTTGAAGAAGAACAAAAACTTTATAATGATATTTCTGGCTCATTAAACTCTGCTATAGCTAATAAAGAAATGTATACTGTATTTCAACCAATTATCGATATTAACGAAAATAAAATTACAAATGCTGAAATATTAATTAGATGGAATCGTAGTGATAAAAAGCCTATAGGCCCCAATATTTTCATACCAATTGCCGAAGAAACTGGTTCTATTAAAGTTTTAACAAAATGGATAATTATATCTACAATTAAACACTATTTAATCTTTAAAGAGAAAGGTTTGAATTTAACTTATTCAATTAATGTTTCAGCTAATGAACTGTTAGATGAGGACTTTATTCAATGGGCCCTTAAATATTTTAATATTAAAAATCTTAATTTAAATGATTTTGGTATTGAAATAACCGAGAGAGTTTTATCAAAAGATAATACAAAATTAAACAATGTTTTAAAATACTTAAAAAATCAAGGATTTGATATTGAGATTGATGATTTTGGAACTGGCTACAATTCTCTAATGACAATTGGAGAGATTCCTTTTAATATAATCAAAATTGATAAATATTTTATTGATAGGATTTTTGATAATGGTATTAAAACAATTATAGAACATATTATTAATGCTATTCATGAAATTGGCGGACAAGTAATAGCTGAAGGTGTTGAGACAAAAGAACAGTATCAAATATTAAGAGATTTAAAATGTGACAAAATTCAAGGTTATTATTTTAGTAAGCCACTTCTTGCAGAAGATTTTTACGATTATTGTTCCTCTTTTGACATCAAGAAATATGAATAATAATGTCCCAATAATCTTATTTTAAATAGATTGGGACTTTAAAAATTTTGTTCTATTCAACTATATAAGCATTTACTATCTCACCAATGTAGGCTGTGTGCGGATCTTTATTGGCACCATGGAAACGACTATCAACATTTTGAGGATAGAATTTTTCTCTATCTTTTTCATCAATACCATCGAGGTTTTGGTGTTGCTTATATATAACTTTACACTCTAGGGTTAAAGGTAATTCTTTAATACAAGGAACATTAACTTTTTCACACTCTACTAAGGTTAAATTTAAATCATTAATCTTATCAACATCTTTACCAGATTTTGTTCCACAGTAACCGAGAATTTTTTTATCAAAAGATGCAAGAGGAATATTTACTGTAAATTCTGGGTTCTCATCTAATTGTTTTTTGGTAAATCTATTTTCTCTTACAAATACAGTAAAAATAGGTTTACCCCACTCTATTCCTAAAGTACCCCATGAAATTGTCATGGAATTTACTTTATCATTACCTTTAGTTGTTAATAAAACGCCTGTTTGAACACTTTTCATTATTTCATTAGCAAAATCAAATACATTTATTTGTTTTTTCATTAATTTTAATCCTTATAATCTTTTTAAATTAAAAGATAATTAAACTCATAAGAGAAAGCAAGTTAATATAAAATTAAATCTATCTTTATAAAATTAAAGCCCATTTTCCTATAATTTTTTTACATTGCTTGATAACTCCCTCTATTAGTGATATTTTTCATTATATATTTTAGGAGAAATTTATTATGTCATTACATTTAGTTCTTTTTGAACCAAGAATTCCACAAAATACTGGAAATATAATAAGAACCTGTGCTGTTATAGGTGCAAAACTTGATTTAGTTCACCCTTTAGGCTTTAGCATCGATGAAAAGCATGTTAAAAGAGCCGGGTTAGATTACTTTGATAAAGTTGATGTTACTGAATGGAAAAATACCCAAGAATTTTTAGATGCTAAAATAAATGAAAAACTATATTTTTTTACAACAAAAGCTAGATTATCATACCATGAAGCTAAATATGAAGTGAAGGGAGATACTTATTTAATTTTTGGCCGTGAAGATAAAGGTATTGATGAAGATATTTTAGTAAATCATAAAGATGAATGCGTTAGGATTCCTATGAAAAAAGAACTTAGAAGTTTAAATTTATCTAATTCAGTTGCAATTGCAGCTTATGAATATTTAAGACAAATTGATTTTGAAGGCTTAGAAGAAAAAGGTAATCTTCACAGATTAAATTGGGATGATTAATATATACATTAATCCAAAATTCAAATAATCTAGATGAAAGGAGTTTTAAGATATGAATAAAATTGGCTTTATTGGTCTTGGTAATATGGGATCTTCAATATTAAGAGCTATTACTAAAACTGATGAAAAGATATCAATCGGTATTTTTGATACTGATCAAGATAAAATGAATTCTCTTAAAGTAGAGTTATCTTCTACTTTAATTACTATTAATTCTTATAATAGCTTTGAAGATCTTATTAAGGAATCTTATATTGTTATGATTTGTGTAAAACCGCAAATCCTCTCTAAAATTTATTGTAAAATAAAAGACTCAAGTAGCCCTAATAACTTATTTATATCAATTGCAGCTGGAGTTAAAACTTCTACTTTATCAAAAGAACTTAATACAACAAGAATTGTAAGATTCATGCCAAATTTAGCAGCAAAGTGCAAAAAAAGCGTAACAGCTATTTGCTCTTGTGAAGAAACTAATGAAACAGATAGACAACAAGCTTTTGAAATAGCTAAAACCTTTGGTAGTGCTTTCTTTTTAGATGAAGATAAATTTAGTGCTTTTATAGGCATTAGTGGATCTGCAATCGCTTTTGTATTTGAATTTGCCCACGCTCTTGCCTTAGGAGGGACTCATGAGGGCATTGCCTATAACACAGCTTTAGACATTGCTTTTGAAACTATGGAAAGTGCTAAATCACTTTATGATGAAGAAAAAGAAAACCCTATTAGTTTAATGAGTAAAGTCTGCTCTGCTGGTGGAACAACTATTGAAGGAATTAAAACATTGAGTGATAACAATTTTAGTAGTGCTGTAATCAACAGTGTTGTAAACACCTCAAAAAAATCTAAAGAATTAGAGAAAAGATAATTAATTATCTAGTACATTTTTTTTAAACACATTATTATTATATATAAACTACAAAACTCTCAAGGATAAAGACCATGATTGATTTAAAAGAGCTACAAAGCCGAAAGGAAGAAATTTCATTAAACATTAAAAATCGTTTTATGAATGTCGATTTAGATAGTATTATTGCTTTACAAGAAGAAAGAGCTACATTACTACATAAAAGTGAAGACCTTAGAAGTCAAAGAAATGCAAACGCTTCTAAAATGAAAGGCAAACTAGATCCTAGTGTGAGAAGTGAACTTATTGCACAAGGGAAAGCATTAAAAGCTGAAATTGCCGAAGTTGAAGAAAAACTTAAGGTAACTTTAGAAAAATATAATGCTTTAACAAGAACTATTCCTAACTATGCACACCCAAGTGCTCCCATTGGAAAAGAAGATAAAGATAATACAGCAATCAAGTTCTTTGGAGAACCAAAAAAATTTGATTTCAAAGCTTTAGATCATGTTCAATTAGGCGAAAAATTAGATATTTTAGATTTTGAAAAAGGAACTAAAGTTTCTGGACCTAAATTCTATTATGTTAAAAATGAAGCAGTTATTCTTCAAATGGCTCTAGAAAGATTTGCAACTGATATCTTAATCAAAAAAGGTTTTACACCTTTTATAACACCAGATGTTGCAAAAGAAGAAATTCTAAATGGTATTGGTTTCAACCCAAGAGGGGCTGAAAGCAATATATATACTATTGAAAACACTGATACTTGTTTAGTTGGAACTGCTGAAATAACTTTAGGTGGTTATTATAGCAATGAAATCCTAAATAAAGAAGATTTACCTATAAAAATGACAGGTTTATCACATTGTTTTAGACGTGAAGCAGGTGGTGCCGGCCAATATTCAAAAGGACTATATAGAGTACACCAATTTTCAAAATTAGAAATGTTTGTCCTTTGTCTTCCAGAAGATAGTGATAAAATACACCAACAACTATTAGATATCGAAGAAGAAATTTTCTCTTCTCTTGAAATTCCTTACAGAGTTGTTGACACTTGTACAGGTGATTTAGGAGCTCCAGCATATAGAAAATTTGACATTGAAGCTTGGATGCCAGGTAGAGGTGAAAATGGTGAGTATGGAGAGGTAACTTCAACAAGTAACTGTACTGATTATCAATCAAGATCACTTCAAATAAGATATAAAGATGAGAATAATAACACTCAATATGTTCATATGTTAAATGGAACTGCAATTGCACTATCTCGAGCAATAGTTGCTATTTTAGAAAACTTCCAAAATGCGGATGGTTCTATTTCTATTCCTAAAGCCTTAGTACCTTATACAAATTTTGATGTTATTAAAGCTAAAAAGTAGGTATATTATGAATATTAGTGCTTTAACAACAGATTTTTATGAATTAACTATGATGCAAGGATTTTTTAAAAATAACTATAATCCTAAAGTTGTTTTTGATATGTTCTATAGAACAAATCCCTTTAATGGTGGCTATGCTCTATTTGCGGGACTAGACCAATTATTAGAGAAATTAGAAAATTTCAGATTTAGTGAAGAAGACATTGATTATTTAAGAACACTAAATATGTTTGATGATGACTTTTTAGAATATCTTAGTAACTTTAAGTTTAAAGGCACCCTATATTCTATGGATGAAGCTGAAGTTGTATTTGCAGGAGAGCCTTTAATACGTATACACACTAACTTAATTGATGCTCAACTAATCGAAGGTATGTTGCTAAACACTATTAATTTTCAAACTTTAATTGCAACAAAAGCATCAAGAATGGTTATTGCAAGTAAAGGCTCAAGTATTATGGAATTTGGGCTTCGTCGTGCTCAAGGTGATGATGGAGCTTTAAGTGCTTCTAGGGCTTCTTTTATAGGCGGAACAAAAGTTACTAGTAATACTTTAGCTGGTAGACTTTTTGATATACCAGTTAGTGGGACTATGGCCCACTCTTGGATTATGAGTTTTGACAGTGAAGAAGAAGCTTTTAGAAAATTTGCTAAAATCTATCCAGACAACTGTATTTTATTGATTGATACATATGATACTTTAGGTTCTGGTATTGAAAATGCAATTAAAATTGGGTTAGAACAAAAAGCTATCGGCAAAAAAATAGGCGTTAGAATCGATTCTGGTGATATGAGTTATCTACCAAGGGTTATTAGAGATAGACTTGACGAGGCGGGCTTAACAGACGCCATTATAGTTGTTTCAAATGATATCACAGAAGAAATTATACAAGCTCTTGTTTCTGAAGAAGTTCCAATTGATCTTTGGGGAATTGGAACTCACCTTGTAACAGGTGGTTTTCAATCTTCTCTAAATGGTGTATATAAACTTTGTGCAAAAGAAGGAAAAGATGGTAATTTTATCCCAACTATGAAGATTTCAAATTCTTTTGGTAAAACTACTAACCCTGCTATAAAGCAAGTTTGGCGTTTTTATGATGAAAAATTAGGAGCTCTTGCTGATCTAATAACTTTAGATTCTGAAAAAATTGTGGAAGGAAAAGATTATACTTTCTATCATCCTTTTAGCGAAACAGATTTCTTTAAGCTAAAACAAAATAAATACACTTCAATCAAACCTTTATTGAGTTTAAAAATGAAGGATGGTGTTAGAGTTGATGATAAAAAGGATTTAAAACAACTTCAAAAAATAGCTAGTGAGAATCTAGAGAAATTCCATAAATCTTATAAGAGACAGATTAATCCTCATATTTATAAGGTAAGTCTTTCAAGAGAACTTAGAATGTTGAAAAGAGAATTAGTATCTAAAGAAAGATTAAAAATGGAAAAAGAATAATAAATTTAATCGGGGGTTTTACCTCCGATTTTTTATTGTCTCAATGATACCATCTCCTATAGCTTTAGCCATTGTATCTCTATATGTTGAATCAAGTAATTGTTTTGCTTCTTCTTCATTAGATAAAAAACCGACTTCAACTAGGCAAGATGTAGTTCTACTTACATTTAATACATACAAATCTTCACTCTTTATTCCCCTATTTTTTATATTGGGGAAAGACTTTGTTACTTTATTTAGTATATTAGTAGCAAGTTCAAAACTAGTATTATATTGTTTATTATTTAAGGTATATAAATCATCGTTTGCAAATAATGATATGTTTTGTACTGGAGTTTCACTGTCAAAAAGGTATATTATTTTATTTTTCATCTTCGTAAAAATTTCAAAACCTTTTGCAGAAGTAGTTGCTGAATTAGCATGTATTGATATATAAAGTGATGAAGTTTTATCAGGTAAAGGTGTTTTATAGGCAATTTCACTTCTGTTCTGCAAGGATATATAAGTATCATCCTTTCTAGTTAAGATAATATTTGTATTTGACAATTCGTTTTCTAAATATTCCTTTAGGGATAAAGCAATATCTAAAACTATATCTTTTTCTTCAATTAAGGCATTAAAATCATAAGAAGCTATTGCTCCACTATCCTTACCACCATGACCTGGATCAATGAATACTGTTGAAATTGGATAGTCAAACATAGATGTAGAAAAAATATTTGTAGAAAAGAAAAGTAACATGAATATAAAAACAAACCCTACTTTTAATTTAGAGTTATGTTTTTTAAATATGTTAGCTTTATTACTTATCATCTAGTTATCACTTCTTAGAGTTTCTTCATCTGGAGTATATTTCCAATTCTTTATTATAGTATTGAAATCTTTTTTAACTAACATGACAGATTTATTTTTTACCTCATCATTAAAAGTCTTTCTATCGAAATAACCTCTAAATTTATGAGCAAAATTTTTACCATTTATAGTCTCAACCCCAAGAGCTCTTGTGTGAACTTTACTCAATCCTTCTGTCGGAGATCTATCTTCTATTATACTCAATCTATCTGGAAAACTAACAATAAAAGCACTTGTAGAGCCTATTGTATACCCATATTCGTTACATCTTATTCCAAAATCTAAACATTGGTAATATTCACTTTTAATTTCAATATCATAACCTCTTAGTCTTTGAAAAAGTGCTCTATCAAATAATCCCATTGCTCTAAATGGATACAAAGTTTGATATACTTCAGTTGAAGCCATATATGGGAAATATGAATCGGGGTCAATTAATGTCCCAGTTAATCTTGGAGAGCGCATTGAAGGAATTATTTCTTTATTGCTATTCGCAATAACTGGAACTAATCCTACAGGGGCTTCTTTTCCATTTAAAACATCAAATAAATATGCACCTTCAAATCTAATTATTTCAACATTACTTCTAACAATCATAAAGAAAGTAGTAAAGCATTCATCAGCAATTGTGTTAACACTCTCTCCAAAGGATGGCATAGAGGGAAAAACAATAAATGTTACATCGGGATATTTTTCCTTTAGAAAAGCAATATCACCTCTCTCTCCACTTACTACAGCATGAAGACAAAAATTCATGTTTTCAATATACCAACTTAAAGATGATTCAAGTTGCTCTAAGGTACCAACATCAATAATACCAATGGCAAGTTGTTCACTTCTATGCAATTGTTCTATCTTTTTACCTACATCTTGTTTTCTATGATATATTCTATATTTATTAATTTGACTCATAAATAAATACTAAATCCTCTGGACGGAAAATAACAGCTTTTTTTCCAGGTCCCAATAAATTTTCAATGTCACAACTGTTATGACCACTTATTGCTAAAATATCAGTACTATCATAATAAGGGACGGCTTTTGCAAAGGCAAGACCTTTTTCATCACAGATTTCAATTACATCTCCAGCTTCAAAAACTCCTTCAATTTCAATAATACCAGAAGGCAAAAGACTTTTATGATTTTCTAAGGCATTTTTAGCACCAGCATCAATCCTAATTGACCCATTTGTTGTACTGTTTATAATCCATCTAGCTCTTTGGCTTTTCTTTTCTTTAGAATGAATAAATGTTCCAATATCTTCATTATCAACTATTCTAATTAATGGATTATCTTCCATTCCGCTAGCAATCACACAATTACATCCAGCTATCGATGCAATTTTTGCAGCTAATAACTTGGTTTTCATTCCACCTGTTGAAAAAGTAGATCCTGCCCCTTTAGCATAATTCATAATTTTATCATTAATTTGTGAAATTTCTTTAATTAACTTAGCACTAGGATTTTTATTTGGATTATCATTATATAGTCCGTCAATATCTGTTAGTATTATTAGTAATTGTGCGTCAATTTTAGAAGCTACTAAGGCACTCATTCTATCATTATCCCCAAAAGCCGAACCAATTTCTGCAGTGCTAATTGAATCATTTTCATTTAAGATTGGAACAATTCCTAAATCTAATAAAGTGAAAATACTATTTCTTAAATTAACATATGTTTTTCTATTATCTAATTCTTTTCTAGTAATTAATACTTGAGAACAAACTATATTATGTTTTTTGAAAAACTTTCTATATGAACTCATTAACACTGGTTGGCCAATAGATGCTAAAGCCTGTCTCATAGCAATATCTTTTACACTATGTTTAATCTTTAACTCTTTAGCTCCCATACCAATAGCTCCAGAAGTAACTAAAACCACCTGATATCCCATATTTCTTAATTTAGCTATTTGCTTTACTATATCTTCTATTCTGTTTTCATCAATTTTTGTTTCACTGGATAATAAATTAGTTCCAACTTTTACAACTATTCTTTTTGTATTAGAAAAATCTCTAGACATTTTATACCACCAACTCTGAACTATTAAAGTTCAACATGTTTAAAACTTTTTTTATTAGTACTGTAATCTTCAACTATTTGATTATTACCTCTGAGTAAATACTTTGTACTCATTAATCCCTTAACTCCAACAGGACCTCTAGCATGTAGTTTTGAAGTTGATATTCCAACCTCTGCTCCTAAGCCAAAACGGTAACCATCTGCAAATCTGGTACTGCAATTACAAAATACATCTGCACTATCTACTGAATTAAAAAACTTCTCAATATTTTTTTCATTTTTAGAAAGAATCGCATCTGTATGACTAGAACCATGCTTAGCTATATGATCAATGGCTTGATCAACGTTCTCTACAACTTTTATAGCAACCTCATAATCTAAATATTCACTATCCCAATCTTCCTCAGTTGCCTTAATACAATCAATTAAAGAACAAACTGTTTCATCACCATGGATAATAACATTTTTCTTGTCTAGTTCTTTTTTTAATTTGGGTAAAAATGTCTTAGCTATATTTTTATTTATTAAAATTGTTTCAACAGCATTACATGCAGAAGGATATTGTGTCTTTGAATCATAACAGACAAGTGCAGCTTTATCTATATCAACACTTTCATCAACATAGATTGAACACAATCCATCAGAGTGTCCCATAACAGGTATTTTAGAGTTATTCATTACATATGAGACAAAGGAGTTTGATCCTCTAGGAATAAGTAAATCAATATATCCTTCCATAGTTAATAAAGTATCAACATCTTGATGACTTTCAATTAATATAACCCAGAAAGATTTTAGAGGGGATTTCTCTAATGATTTTTTAATGCTCTCTATTAAAGCTCTATTTGTGTTTATGGATTCTTTTCCACCTTTAAGGACAATACCATTTCCACTTTTTAAACATAGAGAGACTATCTGAACTAAAGCATCAGGTCTAGATTCAAATATCATACCTATAACACCTAAAGGGAAACTTACCTTTTCAAGAATTAAATCATCATCAAGCTTTCTTTTCTCTAGAACATCCCCAACTGGATCTTTTTGGTTCATAACTTGTTCTAATCCACTTACTGAAGAATTTAATTTTTTTTCATCAAACTTAAGACGTGATATTATGGGAGATGAAAGATTAGCTTCTTTGGCAGCTATTAAATCTAATTTATTTGCTTTAAAGATTAACTCTTTATCACGAATTAAACCTTCTTTAATTAAATTTAAAGCTTCATTTCTTGTTTCATTTGAACTACTTGAAAGTTTTACTATATTTTTTCTTAAATCTTTAATTTTATTTTCTAAAATAGCTTTTGTATTCATAAATCTTCATATCTCCTAGGTTATCTAAAAAAATACTATGATTTAAATATGATTGCAATATAAGAAATTGAAAAGATTAAACTATAAAGAGAAAAAAATAGCTATTGAGATAAAGGATACCTCAATAGCTTAGTGTATAATTATTTAGTCGAATATTCTAATAGTTGATCTAATTCACTATCACTTAGTTCATAATTATAAAAAAGTTTATAAAATGTTTTTGCTTCAGCTCTAACATCTATATCGTATATATTTGGATAAATTAAATTAGCTAACCATTGGATACCTAAAATCCTATTAATTGCCGCTGGTCTATCAATCCAGTTAAAAGGCCCCTCTGGAACTAAATAGGTGTGATTATTCTGCATAGCTGTTAAGTCAAAGAAAGGACTTTCATCACTATTAAAAGCTTCAAAACCACCTTGATTGGAAAATATCATGTAATCAGGATTCCAAATTAACAATTGCTCAGGACTTACTTTTATTGAGTTTCCTTTACCTTCAACAATATTATTAACTTTAATTAAAGGGAATACTTGAGTGTGGAAACTTCCTTTTGCAAAAGATGTTAATCCGTCAGCTTCTGTTCCATAATATATACTTACAACTTCATCATCACTTATGTTTTGAGACATTTCACTAATCTTATTTAGAGCAGTTTCGCAATACAGAGCTCTTTCTTCTCCTTTTTGCTCTTCCCCTAATAAGTCGCCTAAAGCCCTATAAGTGTTTGCTGATCCTTCTAAATATGATTCAATAAACACAACAGGTATATTTAATTTTTGTTGTAAATCATCCAAATCTTTAATCATTTCTTCTTTAGAGCCTTTGATTTCTCCAATGTCAATAACAACTTGAGGATCAGTGACTAATAATGCTTCCATATTTAAGTTTGCTTTTTTACCATAAAAAGCACCATATACAGGTCTATCAACTACTTCTTGTTTATAATATTTTTGCATTTCTTGAGTTGGACGAGTTCCCCACCCTACCATTTTATCTGGTACTATTGAATATATAATCTGTTGAGATAAATTTCCTGAAGGAGCCACTCTATCAATTGTCTTAGCAACTGTGACTTCTCTTCCTAAATCATCAACAAAAACTCTCGTTTCAACACTCTCTTCAATGTTAGAACTTTCTTTTTGACCTTGTGCAAAAATACTTGAAACAAAACATACTGCTATAAGAATTAGTAATATTCTTTTTTTCATTGTCTAATTACTCCTTATTTATAATAAATAAAACAATTTTTTTCTTATTTTTAAAAACTACTCTTTTATCATCTATTTTTTTAAAATTAGTTAATAGTTTTTCTTTTTTTATTTTCAAAAAATCTTTATAATACTTTTCAAGATAGGCATTTATTTCCGTCTTATATAATATTTGATCGAAATCTAAATTCATTTTTTCATATGAATATGATGCGTTTTTTGAATCTAGATAATTTATAACTTCCTCGATATCACATCTTCTCTCATTTATTAGATAGAATATTTTTTTATTTGTTAGCTCTAAAAAAGATTCAAATGTATCTTCTACATACATTCTAGAAAAAAAGGAGAGCAAAAGATAATCAGATTTAATATTAATATTTTTCCAATCAGTGTTTAAAATAAACTGGTTATTTTCTTTATTTTTTTCTAAGTATTCAACTGCATAGCTACTGTTATCAACTAAAATCATTTGTTTAACAAAATTAGATAATTCTCTCTCTAAAAAGCCCATACCACTACCAAGAGATAAAAGAGTTGAACTTTTATCTAAATATGGAATTATTTTCTTTGCTATCTCTTTATGAAAAGTTGTACTTTTTGCACTTAATTCAAACCATTGAATACTCTTTTTATCCCAACTAAACATTATTGCTAATCCTTGGAAAACAAAGTTTTCTTCCATCCTTCTCTATCAAATCAATATCAATTCCATAAATCTGTTTTAAAAGAGTTGAGGAAATTACTTCATTTGTTTTTCCAAAAGATAAAATCTTTTTATCATCTAAAAACATTACTTTATCACTAAACCAAAGAGCTTGTTCTGGGTTATGCGTTGAAAGAATAATGGAATAACCTTGCTTTTTTAGAGTAGATATTGTTTGCATAACTCTAACTTGATTTCCATAATCTAAATTAGCTGTTGGTTCATCTAAAATTAGTATTTTAGATCCTTGAGCTATAGCTCTAGCTAAAACAACAAGCTGTCTTTCTCCTCCACTTATTGAATCACTATACTTATGAGCTAAATGATCTATTTTAAATTGTTTTAAAGCATCAAGGGCTATTTTCTTCTCTTTTGCTTTAGGAGATCCTAAGGTATCTAATCTACAAGTTGTTCCCATTAATACTGTATCAAATACACTATAATTGAATGCACTTGTTGTATATTGAGGTATATATGCAACTTCTCTAGCTAATTCTTTTCTATTAAAATGCTCAACTTCTTTTTCATCAATTAATATTCGACCTGATTGTTTTTTTAAAAAGCCTAAGAGTAATTTAAATAAGGTACTTTTACCTACACCGTTTTTACCTAATACACAAACAAAATCACCCGCTTCAATATTAAAAGAAATATTGTCTAAAATTTTTTTATCTGAATAACTAAAACTCAAATTATTAACTACTAAACTCATACTTTTTTAGACTCCCTTATCATAAGATATAGGAAAAATGGAGCACCTATAAATGATGTTAATATGCCAATTGGTATTTCACCTGTTGAAATACTTCTGCTAATGGTGTCCACAACCATTAAGAAAGATGATCCCATTAGAATTGATATTGGAAGGGATATTCTATAATCACACCCTACTAACATTCTAGTAAAATGTGGTATTACAAGTCCTATCCAGCCTATTTGCCCGCCAACACAAATTGCGGCACTAGTAATAAGAGTTGCACAAAATATAACAATTTTTCTTAATAGAACTGTATTAATTCCTAAACTTTTAGCTTCATCTTCATCTAATGTTAGTAAATTTAATTTCCATCTAAGTAATACTAATGGAATTAAGCCAATTATTGTTGTTACTAATAAGAAATATACATCTGTTTTCCTAACAGAGGAAAGAGAGCCCATCAACCAATAGGTTATTGATGGAAGTACCTCTTCGGTATCTGCAACCAATTTAACAAAAGAGGTTGCTGAACTAAATAATGAACTTATCATTATACCGCCAAGAATTAGGGCTAAAGTTTTCTGATTCATAAGTTTTGAACTTATAAAAGTTACTAAAGCTACAGCCACTAAACCAAATGTGAAGCTGACTAAAGAAATACTAAGATATGAAAAACCAAGTAAAATTCCAAGTGATGCACCAAATCCAGCTCCAGCACTCGTTCCTAAAACATCTGGAGAAACCATTGGGTTTTTAAACATACCTTGATAACTAAGGCCAGATATAGATAAGGCAGCACCTATTATAGCTGAGCTTAAAATTCTAGGTAATCTAACATTTAATATCACTGATTCAACAGTTTTACTCCAAGTTGGTTCTATAGGAAAAATTCGAGAAAGCAAAACTAAAACTAGTTCAGAAGGTTTAATTGGATATCGTCCTATAAAAAATGAGGAAAAAAATACCATAATAAATAATAAAAAAAACAATAAAATTATCATTTTAGGATGCTTTAGATGAATTTTAAATTCTTTTCTAGTCATGTTTTTCCTCTAAATAATATTCAAATCGATTTTTAGCAAAGTCTTTAATTTCAATTTCAACTTTTCTAAAACTATCAAGTAAAGCTTTACCTTTTTCACTTAACTCTGTTTTTCCACCATTAACTCCACCTTGATGCCTTATCACAGCATCAAAGCCAGTCTCCTCTTTTATGTTTTTTAATATCTTCCAACCTTTTGAATATGACATGTTCATCAAAGAGCACGCTTCCCTTACACTTTCCCCTTTTTCAATTAATTCAAGAAGTTTTGCGGCTCCAGGACCAAAATAGAATTTTTCACACCCTAATCTAACTCTAATTTCTATATGATTATTATCATCTTTTGTTTTAGGAAATTTCATTATTATCACCTTATATAGCGAATTGTTTTTAAAAATAACTTGCTTGATATTATCATAGATAACACAATAAATAAAGCATTTTTTTTGTTTATTTCATTTATTTTCATTATTTTTATAATTTTGAGGTAAAATAAGATAATTAATTATTTTTTTTGAGATATATTAAAAAGCTATCCAACAACTTTACTATAAAGTGAGTTTTGGATAGCTCATAAAATATTATATTACAAATTAGAGTTCTATATTTACAAATTTAAACTCAGTTACGTCAAATAGTCCCATATCTGTAATTTTATATTCAGGAATTACAGGTAATGACATAAAACATAAAGTCATAAATGGATCTAGAGATTTTTTTACTCCTAATTTATCATAAGCAATTTCAACTAATACACTTAAGTTTGATGATACTTTAGTGGCTTCTAAATTGCTCATTAGTCCAGCTATTGGATGTGAGAATGAGCCAATTACTTTATTATTTAAAGTAATGACCATTCCTCCTCCTATTTTAATAAGTTCTTCTATAGCTAGATAAATATCTTCATCACTTTTACCCGCTGCTATTATATTATGTGAATCGTGTGCAACACTTGTTGCGATTGCGCCTTGCTTAAGTCCAAAACCTTTTAATAGAGCTACTGCACTATTTCCAGTTGCATTATGCCTTTCAACAACTACTATTTTACAAATATCATCATTACTATACTTATAAAGTCCATTCTCAACTTCCACAGTAGCTTCTCCTTTTTGGGTAACTACTCCACCTGCTACTATATCTATTGTTCTAACTTTATTTGATTTAAGAGGTAATTTTAAACTATCAATACTAAAGTTTTTAACGTTCATTTTTGTTTTAACTTTATTTGGTATTGGTTTTATCTCTGATTCTTTTATCATCTTTTTATCTTTAGCTACCATTTCTCCTTCAACAAATACATATTCCATATCAAAATCTTTGAGATTTTTTGTTATCGAAAAGTTAGCTAAATATCGTGGAGCAATAGCACCAACATCTTTTAAATTATAACACTGTGCACCATTTATTGATGCCATGCTTATAGCCATTACTGGATCTAAGCCATTTTCTACAGCAAGCCTAACATTATTATTAATGCTACCTTCTTCAATTAATGATTCCACTTGTCTATCATCAGTGCAGAATAAACATCTTCTATAATTGTCTTTTGTAACACCTTTAAGTAAGTTTAATTCATCTCTACAAACTGTTCCTTCCCTAAGCATTACATACATTCCACGAGATATTCTATCTTCTAAATCTTCTTTTGTAGCACATTCATGATCTGTCTTTATTCCGGCACAACAATAAGCATCTAAATCACTATTAAATACATTTGGAGAGTGTCCATCAATTATTTTGTTGCTATCATGAGAAAGTTGAATTTTATCAATAACATTATCATCATTATTGATAACTCCTGGATAATCCATCATTTCTCCAAGACCTAATACTCTCTTATGATTTATTCTTTTCGCAATTTCTTTTGAATCTAATACTGCACCACTATGTTCAAAGGAAGTTGCAGGAACGCAACTTGGTATCATAAAGTAAGCCTTTAATGGTAAATTTTCACTTGCTTCTAACATATAATCTAATCCATCTATTCCATGACAATTACAAATTTCATGAGGATCTGCTATTACTGTTGTAACACCATTTGAAACTAATAGATTTGAAAATACCTCAGGTGTACAATGAGAGGATTCAATATGAACATGAGAATCAATAAAACCTGGTATCATATAAGAAAAATTTACATCAATTATTTTTTCTGCTTTTCCTTCTCCACATTTTGCAAATCCTGATATTCTTTTATCTTTAATTAAAACATCACTTTCAAATATTTTACTATTAAATACATCTACAACTTTTGCATTTTTTATACATAAAGTTGCTTTTTTTCTTTTGGAAGCAACATCTATTAATTGCTTTTGTTCTTCTTTATTCATTATTGCTAATCTCCAATTTTTTATTTACATTTGACTCATTGCTTAAATTAACATTAATTGTATCACTGTATTTATAAATAAAACAAGGAAAAATTCAAAATATTCGATATTTATTTAATAAATTTGCATTTTTCTATATTAGAATATTTTCTGAATAATATAATTATAACCAAAACTCTTTATCTTTTCATAAATATGATTATATATTATTTATAATTACATAATTATTTTACATACAACAAAATGCAACACAAGAAAAAAAATTCTGTACTTATTTAAATTTATACATTATAATGGGTTAAACAATCACTAAATATAAGGAGTGCATTTTATGGACAATTTCTTTAAGATTTCTGAAAGAAAATCAAATGTACGTACAGAAATAATGGCAGGTGTAACAACATTTTTAACAATGGCTTACATTCTTGCTGTTAATCCAGGTATCCTATCAGCTGCTGGTATGGAATTCTCCCGTGTTTTCGCTGCTACTGCTATTGCAGGGGCTTTTGCAACATTAATTATGGGTTTAGTTGCAAATCTTCCTTTTGCTTTGGCCCCAGGAATGGGACTTAACGCTTTCTTAGCATTCACCGTTGTTCTTGGAATGGGAAAAACTTGGCAATTTGCTTTATCTGCTGTTTTTGTAGAAGGTATTATTTTTATCTTATTAACTGCATTTAACATTCGTGAAGCAATTGTAAATAGTATTCCAGCTAACTTGAAAAAAGCTATTTCTGTAGGTATAGGTTTATTTATAGCATTTATTGGACTTCAAAACGCAGGTATTGTCGTTGCTGATGGTGCTACTTTAGTTCACTTAAATCCTGAATGGACAAAAGGTCCTTCAATTGTAGCAATGATTGGTATTATTGTTATTTCATTTATGATGGCTAAAGGTGTTAAGGGTGCTATGCTATATGGTATACTAATTACTACTGTTATTGGTATCCCATTCGGTGTTACATCATATGCTGGTGGATCATATCTTCCTTCTGCACCATATTTCTTCCCATTTGAATTTGCAAATATGTTATCATTAGATTTCGTTGTTGTTTGTTTCACATTCTTATTCGTAGATATGTTTGATACTGTTGGTACTTTAATCGGTTGTGCTACAAAAGCTGATATGATTCAATCTGATGGTTCAATTCCTAACTGTAAAGAAGCTTTATTTGCTGACGCTGTTGGTACTACTGTTGGTGCTATCTTAGGAACTTCAACAATTACAACATTCGTTGAATCATCTTCAGGTGTTGTAGCTGGTGGTAGAACTGGTTTAACTGCTGTTGTTGTTTCAATTCTATTTGCTCTATCATTATTCTTAGAACCTATTTTTGGCTCAATTCCTTCTGCTGCAACTTCTCCAGCTCTTATTATCGTTGGTGTATTAATGATTACTCCAGTTAAAGATATTGACTTTGAAGATGTTACTGAAGCTGTTCCTGCTTTCTTGTGTATCTTAATGATGATTGTAACATACTCTATCTCAGATGGTATTATGTTCGGTATCTTAAGCTTCACACTATTAAAACTTGTTACAGGTAAAACAAAAGAGATTACAGCAATGACTTGGTTTGTTTCAGCTCTATTCTTAGCTAAAATTTTACTTACAGGCTTAGCTGGTTAATTTAATAGTTACTATTATAAAATTAGGAAGGTTTAATTACCTTCCTTTTTTTATGCATAAAAAAAGGAGTGATTTCTCACTCCAAACAAATATATATATAATAATTTATACGATTTCTCTTACCCAATCATCTGCAGGGGGATCAATTTCTCCTAATTGAATTCCAACAAGAGTTTTATATAATTCTTTAATAACTGGGCCAACTACTGTTTCATCACCATTAAAAATAATATCTTTTTCTTTTGTATGAATCAATCCAACTGGTGAAATTACAGCTGCTGTTCCGCAAAGACCACATTCAGCAAAATTCTCTACTTCATCTAATCTAATTTTTCTCTCTTCAACTTCGTAACCTAATATTTCTTTAGCTACAACAAGTAAAGATCTTCTTGTAATTGATGGGAGGATAGAATCACTTTTTGGTGTTACTATCTTTTTATCTTTTGTAACAAAAATAAAATTAGCACCACCTGCTTCTTCAACGTATGTTCTAGTTTTTGCATCAAGGAACATATTTTCAGCATAACCTTGGGCTTTAGCTAACTTAGAAGCATAAAGGCTCATTGCATAGTTTAAGCCAGCTTTGATATCACCAGTGCCATTAGGTGCTGCTCTATCAAAATCACTTACCATAATTTTAATTGGAGCTAGTCCCCCTTTAAAGTATGATCCTACAGGTAAAGCAAATAATCTAAAATGATATTCTTCACATGCTTGAACACCAATTACAGGTGATGAACCAATTATAAAGGGTCTTAAGTATAAGGATGCAGATGTTCCAAATGGAGGGACATATGATGCATTAGCTTTAACAACTTGCTCTACTGCATCTAAAAACATTTCTTTTGGAAGTTCTGGAATACATAGTCTTTTACAAGTATCAGCCATTCTCTTTGCATTTAAATCAGGTCTAAAAACAACAACTTTACCATTCTTTGCTGTATAAGCTTTTAGCCCTTCAAAACAGGTTTGAGCATATTGAAATACACCAGCACTTTCATTTAGGGTGATGGTTTCATCTTCAATTAATTTTCCTTTTTCCCATTTTCCATTTTTACATGTAGCAACATATCTCTTATCAGTTTTAGAGTAATTAAATCCTAAGTTGCTCCAATCAATATTTGTATTTTCCATAAAAGCCCCCGTGACTTGAAAAAAAATTAACTTTTTCAAACATAGTAATCAGATTGGAAAAATGTGTCAATTTAATTCAACAAATTAATGGCTTTTATATACTTTTTTTTGTATATTTTTTCGATTTTTATACATAAAGGCTTTCCCACTAGGTTTTAAAACATTTATTAAGTCTAATCTATTAGCTTTTGTTAAGGCCTCTCTAACTAATGTTCTATTTTCAATTTTATCAAATTGGAGTATAGCTCTTTGTAGCCTTTTCTCTCTTCCTTTTGGCACATATACCTTTGCGAAATTTCTATTTGGACGAGGATCATAGCCGGTATAATACATACAAGTAGATACAGTTGCAGGGGTTGGATAAAATTCTTGTCCTTGATCGGGAACAAAGCCTACACTCTTAGAATGAAGTGCTAAGTTTATAGCACTTTCTAAGGTAGATCCTGGATGTGCTGCAATAAAATAGGGAATTGTATATTGTTTTTTATTTAATTTTTCATTTGTATCTTTGAAAGCTTTTATAAACTTATTATATACTTCAACTTTAGGTTTACCCATAATATCTAATACAGCTGGATCTACATGTTCAGGCGCTATTTTAAGTTGTCCACTTACATTATTTAATACCAAGTGTTTTAAAAATCTATCACGAGTTTTAGGATCAGCGACTTCCATTAAGTAATCAAATCTAATTCCAGATCTAATGAAAACCTTTTTAACACCTTTAACTTTTTCTATAGCTTCTAGAATCTCGAGATATCTTTGATGAGAATCTTTTAAATTCTTACAGGGTTCAGGAAATAGGCATTGTTTAGTATCACAAGGTCCACTCTTTAACTGTTTATCACAGGCTACTGCTTGGAAGTTTGCAGTCGGACCTCCTAAATCATGAATATAGCCCTTAAAGTTTGGCATCTTTGTAAGTAGTGTTGCTTCTCTAACTAAGGATTCTTTACTCCTTGTTTGTATCATTCTTCCTTGGTGTGTTGTTATTGCACAGAAGGAACAACCTCCATAGCAACCTCGATTACTAGTTATAGAAAATTGTACTTCTGTTAGAGCTGAAATTCCTCCAAATTTATCATAATCAATATGTGCAACTCTTGTAAAAGGAAGCTCATATAACTCATCCATTTCTTTGGTAGTTAACCCTCTTTGAATAGGATTTCTTAAAACAACTCGATTTTCAGATTTTTGAATTAAACATTCACATCTTTTTGGGTTTTCATGTAACATTTGTATTTGAAAAGCTTTGGCATAATTCAATTTACCATTTTCTGTAGGTGAATTACTTTTTTTATCTCTTTCACTTACTTCTTCAAAACTAGGTAATTCAAATATTGGATAATTAATTTTATGTTTTATATCCTCAAACTTCTTCTGGGAAAAAGAGACTAAAGTGCCTTTTACATCAATTATTTGATCAATTGTTTCACCATCATCTAAGCGTTTAACTATTTCAAGTGTTTGCAACTCTCCCATTCCATATATTACTAAATCTGCTTTTGAATCTAAAATTATTGAATGGCGAACTTTATCACTCCAAACATCATAGTGAGCAAACTTTCTAAGGGAAGGTTCAATTCCACCAATTATGATAGGGACATTTTTATCAAAAGCTTCTTTTGCTTTAGTGGTATAAACAATGGCTGCCCTATCTGGTCTAGCACCAGCTTTACCACCTGGAGTATAATAGTCATTACTTCTTCTTTTATTTGCGCTAGTATAATGAGATACCATAGAATCAATATTTCCACTACCAATCATACAGCATAGTCTAGGATTACCAAAAACTAGAAAATCATCAACTCTATCCCATCTTGGTTGAGCTATTATCCCAACTCTGTATCCTCTACTCTCTAACAATCTAGCTAAAAGAGGAACACCAAAGGATGGATGGTCTACATAAGCATCACCACTTATCATAACTACATCGACATAATCCCAGCCTCTGTTTAACATATCTTCTTTTGTTGTTGGTAAAAATAAATTTCTATTCAATTGTTTTTATTATCTCACTTATTATAAGTTTTATATCCCTAGCTTAACAAAAATAACCTCTTCAATAAACGACTTTGTATCTAATATCTAATAAATAGTTATTTTATCTTTATATGTTTTTTTATTTTTGATAAGCTAGCGGTTGTGAATATAACTTTAATATCAATAGCGATTGAAAAATCGAATTTATCATATCCTTTAGGAGCTCTATGTATTGAAAGCTCTATAAAAAGTGACAAGGAATTATCTAAAAAAACAAGAGTTAAAACTTTATTGTTTGACTTAGAAAATGATCCCCAAGTAGTAGCGAAAGAAATTGCAAAATCAGAGTGCAATCTTGTAGGTCTTTCTATATACTTATGGAATAGAGAATGGGTAGATTTATTTATTACAGCTTTAAAAGAAGAAAATAAAAATATTTTAATTTATGCCGGTGGTAGCGAAGTTAGTGCGAACTCAAACAGTTTTGATTTAGATACCTATAGGTTTTTAGTTGCAGGTGAAGGAGAAGTTGCAACGGTTGAAGCTATTAAGAAACTTATAAACAATGAACCTTTAATACTAAAAGGAGTAATTTCAAAAGAAAATCCTATTTTATCTTATCCAGAAAATATTGACTTATCCACTTTATCTTCCCCTATATTAACACACGTCAGTGATCCTTTTCTTTACGATGATTGTTCTATTCTTTGGGAAATGACAAGAGGTTGTCCTTTTAGATGTGGATTCTGTTTTGAATCAAAAGGTCTTAGGAGTGTTAGAAACTATCCTTTTGAAAGAATAGAAAAAGAATTAGATTATATTATTGAAAAAGGTGTTAGTGATGTTTTTGTTCTAGATCCCACTTTCAATATTGATAAGACTCGTACTTTAAAAATCTTACATTTAATTAGGGATAAGGCTCCCTTTATCCATTTTACTTTTGAAATTAGAGCTGAATTAATAGATGAAGATATTGCTGATGCTTTTGGAGAAATATTTTGTTCTTTACAAATTGGGCTTCAAAGTATTCACTCTTCTGTTTTAAAAACTGTCAATAGAACTTTTAATAGAGACTTATTCAAAGAAAAGATTACCCTTTTAGAAAAAAGAAATTTAGTATATGGCTTGGATTTAATTATTGGACTTCCTAACGATAGTGTTTCTTTATTTAAAGAAAGTTTAGATTTTACTGTTTTTTGCAAACCTAGTAATATTGATATTTTTATATTATCACTACTGCCTGGAACTAAAATATATGAAGAAACAGATAAATATAAAATAAACTTTGACCATAAATCTCCATATAATTTTATTGAAAGTCCTTATTATTCAAAAGACGATATTAATCAAGCTTTAAAAATTAAAAGAGGTTGTGATTATTTCTATACTAAGGGAGGAGCTGTTATGTTTATGAAAGTCCTCTGTGATGCTTTTAATATGCCCCCTTCTTCTTTGTTTATTGAATTCAATGAATTTCTTGATTCTAATTATGAAAGTAATTTTGTGGATGATGTTGATATATTTGAATTACAAGATGATTTTATTAGAAAAATGATAGAAGAAAAAAATGTTATTTCTTTGTCAAAAGCTATTCTATCATATATTGAACTTAACCAAGGACTATCTTATTACTTAGATGTTGCACAATCACCTATTCTTTCTCTTTGGTATGAGCCAAATCAACTAAGTCAATTAGAAGATATTTCAATAAATGTATTCGTTAATCTAAATGAAGCTTTTAAACAGCCAAAAGATTACTATATAATTGGAGATCCTGAAAATATTGACATTATTGAATGTGTATAAAAAAATCTTGGATGAAAAACTTTTAAATCTTTCATCCAAGTATTATTAATCAATATTTTTATATTATTTACTTAGTATAGCTTCTAAGTTTTTTTTGATTTCTTTAATGAAGTCTTTTGAATTTACTTGTTTTGTTTCAATTCCTTCAGCTAAATGAACAAGATCTTTTGTCATGACTCCACTGTTTAAGGTGTCAAAACAAGCTTGTTCTAATGATGTAGCATAATTAACTAATTCTTGATTATTATCTAACTCACCACGCTTCTTAAAAGCTCCTGACCATGCAAATATTGTAGCCATTGGATTTGTTGAGGTTTCTTCCCCTTCTAAATATTTATAATAGTGACGAGTTACTGTTCCGTGTGCTGCTTCATATTCATATTTACCATCAGGAGATACTAATACACTTGTCATCATAGCTAGTGAACCAAATGCTGTTGATATCATATCACTCATAACATCACCATCATAGTTCTTACATGCCCAAACAAATCCACCTTCACTTCTAACAACTCTAGCAATTGCATCATCAATTAATGTATAGAAGTAAGTAATACCCGCTTTTTCAAAAGCGTCTTTATATTCTTTTTCAAAAATTTCTTCAAAAACGTCTCTAAAATGTTGGTCATAGCTTTTACTAATAGTATCTTTGCTTGAGAACCATAAATCTTCTTTTGCATCTAAAGCGTATTCAAAACAAGCTCTTGCAAAACTCTTTATTGATGAGTCTTTATTATACATACCTTGTATTACACCAGGACATTCAAAATCATAGATTGTTTCTCTAAATTTTTCATTACCATTTTTATCAGTAAATACTAATTCAGCTTTTCCTTCTTCCCCAACTCTATACTCAGTAGCTTTATATACATCACCATAAGCATGACGAGCTATTGTTATTGGCTTTTTCCAATTCTTAACTACGGGTTTAATAGAATCAATACAAATAGGAGTTCTAAATACTGTACCATCTAATATTGCTCTAAGAGTACCATTAGGACTTTTATATTTTTCACTTAAATTGTACTCACTCATTCTAAGTTCGTTTGGAGTGATTGTAGCACATTTAACTCCAACGCCATATTTAGCAATTGCATGAGCTGCTTCATAAGTGACCGCATCTTTAGTCTCTTCTCTGTGAACTAAACCTAAATCATAGTATTCAGCTTTTAAATCAACAAATGGTAAGATTAAATCATCTTTAATCATTTGCCAAAGGATCCTTGTCATTTCATCCCCATCTAATTCAACTAAGGGTGTAGTCATTTTGATCTTTTCCAAAATATTGTCCTCCTATATATACAACTTATATTAAGATAAAGGAGTTTTCAAATCTTGTGAAGAATATATAAATATTTTTTTGTGTTTTTTATAAAATAAAAGATATTTTATAATGAAATTTTGATATTTAAAAGAAAATTTAGTTTAAAAATATATAAAGTTGATAAATAAAAAATTGGGGCCGATTGGATTTGAACCAACGACTCCCACGATGTCAACGTGATACTCTCCCACTGAGTTACGGCCCCATTTTTATGTTCTCTTAAAGAACGTTTGTTTTTATATCATAAAGTCAAATAAAGTGCAAGAGAAATTTTAATTTACTTGCATTAAAAAGGTATTATTGATATACAATAATCATTATGAAAATACTTATTGCATCAGATATTCATGGTAGTTATTACTATGGAAGTAAACTTATTGATATTTATAAAAATGGTAGTTTCTCAAAACTATTAATATTAGGTGATATTTTATATCATGGCCCAAGAAATGATTTACCAAAAGATTATAATCCTAAGAAATTAATTAATTTGTTAAATTCTATTTCAAATGAAATAATTGCTGTTAAAGGTAACTGTGATGCTGAAGTTGATCAGATGGTTTTAGACTTTGATGTATCTAGTAATAGTAGCACAGTTTATTTTGACGATAAACTTTTTTATTTAACACATGGACATCATAAATTTCCATCTTTAAATAAAAACAACATTTTATTAACTGGCCACACTCACCTTCCTCTATATGAGAAATTAGAAAATGATGTCCACCATTTGAACCCAGGTTCTGTTTCCCTAGCCAAAGGTGGCTTTCAAAATAGTTATATGGTATATGAAAACAATACTTTTACAATCTTTGATTTCAATAATAATATAATTTTAGAAAAAACTATATAAGATCTGTGGCTACCATTTGAGTTTGGCAACAACATTTTCATCTTGTTGATTTATTGTTATTGTTCCATTATGTAATCTCATAATTTCATAAGCGATTGGTAGCCCTAACCCATTTCCACCTTTACTTCTACTCTTATCACCTCTTTCCCAAGGTTCAAAAATAGCATCATCAATTTCTAAATTTCCTTTATTTATCACTGTGACTTTATTTTTGGAGATTTCAACAATAACATCTTTTTCTCCATATTCAATTGCATTTTCAATTAAACTTATAATTGCCATTACTATAAGGGTATAATCAGCAATTACTTCATCATCTAGTTCAACAAATTTTACTCTAGAAAAATCTAGTTTACGTTTTTCAATAGCCGATATTATCTCTTTTGTACTACAATGTGATATTGTAATTTGTTTATCTGGACTTTGAAGGGAGGCATATAAGACTACTCTTTGAATCCTAGCTGATAAATCAGAATGTTCTTTTTTTAACATAGAAATAGTATCATTATTAAGTGGGAATATTTTATCTTCAATCCCATCTAATAATATTTGCATTGAAGTTACAGGAGTATTTAAATCATGAGTAATATTTCTTAACCAAGCTTTACGGTTTTGTCTATTTTGGGATAAATCCTGATCCAAAAGCTTTACAGCTTCATTAATTTCTTCATACTCTTCAACTTTATATTTAGGTAACTCAACATTTTCTTCACCTTTAGATAGTTGGAATAAAGCTTTTCTAAGGCCTTTAGCATAATTTTCTAATTGCTTTGAAAAATAGTAACTTAATACTAATGAAAATTGTAATGCAATTAATATTATACTTATTATCCAAATAGAACCTACACTAAATATATCTTTGCTATATTTATATGTGGCTGGAGAAAATACCAAAACATCTATAGCATAGGAAAATTCATCTCCATCCATAATAATAATAGAGCCTGTAATTGAGGAAGGTTCAACACCCATTGGAACCTCAATTTCTCTTTTCTCAAAAACACTATTATTATCAGAAACTCTTATAAGATCTACAAGGAGTTGGTTATTTATATTCATTGTTTGAACTAAAGTAACTGGACTATTAGTTACAACAAACTGGTAGGAATGCTCATCAAATACACCTACTTCTAAACCCGGGTTAGGAATATCCATAATCATAGGTCTCTCTCTTTGGGATAACATTTCTCCCATTTGAGTTTTCCCTAAAGAATAAACAACTTCACCCTCTTCATTTCGAAATAGCAAACCACTAATTCTATTATCTTCTTCTGCACAGTTTAAAGAAACACCTACAATACTTCTAAGATCGATCGGTTTATTAGTCTCAGAAAGACAAACAGCAAACCTATGGGAAAATTCATCAAAAGAACTATTCGCCCACTGCCTTGATGATCTGATATAAAATATAGTTATAAAGAATATAACGAAAAATAGCACTAATAAAGCTACGCTAAGAATCGATACAAAGAGTCTTCCAAAAAGTTTTTTCATTCTAAGTTATCCAATTAAAGGTATTCATCTGTATCCATACCTACAAATCTATATCCATAACCTCTAACAGTTTCTATCCAATTACCTTTTGAAAGTTTTGCTCTAATATTTTTTATGTGTGTATCAACAATCCTTTCATAAGATTCACTAGAATAATTAAAACATTCTGCTAATATCTTAGATCTTGCTACAAGTAAATGAGCATTATCAACTAAACATAATAAAACTCTCCACTCAGCAGCGGTTAGAATAATTTCTTCGTCATTAATTCTAAGGATATGTGCGTTTCTATCAATAAACAAACGAGCACCATCTTTATAATAATTACTAGTTCCTTGTAAAGACTCTCCAATTTGATTAGTCCTTCTCAATACCGCTTGTACTCTTAATACTAATTCTTTAGGAGAAAAAGGTTTTGTTATATAGTCGTCAGCTCCTATTTCAAAGCCTAAAATTCTATCAGATTCTTCTGCCCTTGCTGTCATAAAGATTACAGGGAAAGTATATTTTTTTCTTAAATCTCTAACAAAAGTAAATCCATCGCCATCTGGCAACATTACGTCTTGTAAAAGTAAATCAGGTAATTTTTCTTCAAAAGCTATGTATGCACTTTTAAGATTATAAAACACTTCACACTCAAAATTACTAAATTCTAAATATTGTTTTACACCACTTGCTATAACTTGATGATCTTCTATTACATAAATTAATGCTTTATTATCATTATCCATTTTTATTCTGACCCTTGAAATATATTTTTATTATAACAAATTATAATACAAAAGCAAAAATAATACAAAACAAATCAAATCAACGACACAAAAAACACATATTTATATCTCAATTAATAAATCATTAAGCTCTTTACATTATCATAACAAGTAGTAAACTTAATTATTAGGAGTTAACTAATGAAAAAAAGCCATTATATTATTTCTAGCCATATTCATTGGTATAAATTCTATTTAATCTTCTGTATTAGAGGCAACTTTAAATCTTTACGAAGATATTAGGCACACACAAAAGGAAATTGAAACTAATACAATCCCTTCAAGAAAAGAAATGAAATTAAAAATTGCTGGATTAGATGATACAACAGATTTAGATCAGTTTTATAATGATAATAAATTACCTATTCTTTGGCCAGCTATAAAAAACTTAGTTTTAGGGTTTGGAACAGGTACCAAAGACCAAGGTAAAATTCTTACAAGCTCAATATATGCAGCTATTGATACAACAGTTATAGTTAGTGGCTTAACTATAGCTATATTTGCTTTTTTAAATGATTCATTTTGGGCCGGTGTTTCTTCCTCAAGTCCGGATCCGTTAACACCACAAGTTTTAATGTACACAGCATTAGTTGAAATTTGAATTCATTCTATAGAATTCTTGGATACAATAATATATGGAAGTTCATACAACTTAATGATGAAAAACAAATTAAATTTAGAAGCATCTATAGAACCTGTAGAAAAAGAAATCACAATAGCCACTAAATTTTGTCTTAGTTAATTTATATTTATTTTTATTTCAAATACCTTAGAACAAATCTAAGGTGTTTTTATACACTTTTTAAACTACATTTTAATTGCTTTCCGTTACTTATCGCATAAGTTACATTTTTTGTGTAAGTTTTTATTATAGCTAATTCTTTATATTGTAAGCAAATATTAAAAATATACAAATTTATTATATTTTTTTTATTAAATGTGTTGACATAAGTTACATGATACCTTATAGTTTAAACATCTTAAAGGAAATTAAGACAAACAAAAAAACTATTTATTATTAAAGGAAAATTTAAATTATGAAAAAATTATTAACAATCTTAGCACTAGTTACAATCGTATCAACTTCAATCTTCGCAAAATCTGCACAAGTTC
>JAQQAS010000058.1 GCA_028532815.1 Pleomorphochaeta sp. | reverse complement strand
CAAATGTGTTAAAGGAATTGAAGATAAAAACAGGAATAGATTTAAGCTGGAATGTACTAAAAAAGAGTGATATTACAAAAATTCAAAAGATTTTAAAAGTTAAATAAACACTAAGGACATTTATTCTGAGTTAATTACTTACAATACAAGTAATTAACTCTTATAACTGCAAAAGAAAGGATATAGATGAATTAAGGCCAATATTTGAAATGATTTCTTCTGAAATTAGTGATGAAAAATTACCAGAAGGTAGATTTTCATTAAGTCTTTTTATGGAGAATGAAAATAGTTACCCTGAAGTGAAAATTGAAGAGTTAAAATAATTTTTTATAATGATTAAAAAAGCAGCAAATCTAATTTAATAGTTGTTTTAAATGAACTTTATCTAATACATGGTAAAAAAATCTGCTGTCTTCGTATTAATAGAGAGTATAGGTCTTTCTTAGATGGTTAAATTTGAAGTTAACACTTTTGCTATGTACAGTGCCTTTGAATAGGCTTTTGAACATTGTTTTAATAAAATCCCGAAATTTTAAAAAGTTTATGATTTAGACAAAATTAATATGGGAATATGGAATTAGTTATGTAACAAGTATTTTTTATTTAAAAATACTTAAAGGGTGAAACTATTTTAGTTTTAAATAGTTCTTCTTAATATATGGAGGTTTTCTCATGAAACAAAAACGATACTATTTAATGATGTTTATTATTTTGGTAAATATATATATTCTAATTGGTTGTACTAGTGCAAGTGATGAGTCTAATGAATTTTCAATGACTGAAAATGTAAAAGAGAATGTAGAGATTAAAAATGATGAAAACCTTGAAGTTGATGCTATTATATCAAAGCCTATAAAACCTGTAATGGCTCTAGAAGCAGCTCCAATGATGGCAAAGTCTATAAATTCAGGACTTGTATTACCTCCCTCAATAGGTCAAATGAATACTGAGGAATATGATAGAATTAATGAAAATACCTTTAAAAGTGTTTTAGAGAATCCTGTTTCTACATTTTCTATAGATGTTGATACAGCAAGTTATACTAACGTTAGACGTTATCTTTTGCAAAATGAAGAACTTCCACCAGTAGATGCTGTTAGAATTGAAGAATTTCTTCAGTACTTTTCATATGATTATGCACAACCTAAAGGGGACAATTCTGTTGGTTTTCAACTTGATATAGAAGAAGCACCTTGGAATGTTAAACACCAATTGCTTAGGGTAGCAATACAAGCTAAAGAGATAAAAACAGAAGATTTGCCACCATCAAACTTAGTCTTTCTTTTAGATACTTCTGGTTCAATGAAAGCTGATAACAAACTACCACTTTTACAAAAAAGCATGAGTGTTCTCGTTGAGCAGCTAAGACCACAAGATACAGTATCTATTGTAGCCTATGCGGGATCTGCAGGAGTGATTCTTGAATCCACTCCTGGAACAGATAAAACCACAATTACTCGAGCCTTTACTGATCTTAAAGCTGGTGGAGCCACAGCTGGAAGCGCAGGTATAGAACTTGCATATAAAATTGCAGAGGAGAACTATATAAAGGGTGGTAATAATAGGGTAATTCTTTGTACAGATGGAGATTTTAACGTAGGAGTTAGCTCTACTGGTGCATTAGAGAGATTAATAGAAGAGAAACGTGAAAAGAATATTTATCTTACTATTCTTGGACTTGGAATGGGTAATTATAAGGATTCAAGGATGGAGAGTCTTTCTAATATTGGAAATGGTAATTATGCATATATTGATAATCTTCTTGAGGGGAAAAAAGTTTTAGGCAAAGAAATCTGGGGAAATCTTTTTGCAGTTGCTAAAGATGTTAAAGTGCAGGTTGAATTTAATCCTAAAAAGGTTTCATCCTATAGACTTATAGGTTATGAAAATCGCTTACTTAATAGAGAAGATTTTAATGATGATAATAAAGATGCTGGGGAAATGGGTTCAGGACAGAGTGTAACAGCTTTCTATGAATTAGTTCTTGCCGACTCTGAAGATAATGAGGTTGAATCTCAATCAGATTCTCTAGTATTTCAAAAGAGTACTATTATCCCGTCTCAAGATATTCTCTCTTTTAAACTTCGTTACAAAAAGCCTGCAGATGGCGATGAACAGAGTCAATTATTATCTGTAATAATGGATGAAGCTGACTTATATAACAATCAGGGTGAGACTGATTTAGATTTCACTTTTGCTTCAGCTGTTGTTGAGTTTGGAATGTTACTTTGTGATAGTCCTTATAAAGGAAATTCTTCTTGGGAGCATATAATTTCCCAAGCAAAGGCTTCAAAAGGTGCTGATGAAAATGGATATCGTTCAGAGTTTATTAAGTTGGTTGAAATTGCTGAACTACTAGATTCACTTTCTGATAAAGATTAGTAACAAGTACAATTTCAATTGATATGAAATTATAATCTTTAGAAATAAAATTCAGTCATTATTTAGCATTATAATTTGCTAAAAGATATATACTAGCTTGTTTACACTCATAAAAAACATCTTTTTAAAGACACTTTGCTTTATTCCTTTGGGCTATAAAAGCTCAAAGGTTTTTGTAAAATTTTATTTATATCCAAAGTGTCACAATCCAATAACTATAAAGCTTATTCTGTTTTAATATAGAACCTAGACAATTTACTTATTATAATGGGTTATAACAACGTGGAGGGATCTAGATGATTAGTAAGAAAGAACGTATGAATAGCTTATCTCATGGTATTGGGGTTATTTTTGGGATTGCTGCATTGGTTGTTTTAGAAAGCAGATCAAAGAATAGCAATGAAAGGCTAGCCTTCCTAATATACGGGATTTCTCAGATTATCTTATACCTCACATCAACTGCGACACACTTACTCACGGGTAAACCAAAGATACATGCAGTCGTGCGGGTTCTAGACCAGTCTGCTGTCTATCTTCTAATAGCTGGTACTTACACACCTATAGCAATGCTCGTACTACCAAATCCTTATAAGTGGCAACTTCTCTCTCTAATTTGGGCTATGGCAGGTGCTGGGATTATTATGAAATCAGTATTTCTTGCAAAGGAGCATCTTCTCTCTGATCTTCTATATTTACCAATGGGTTGGATGGTATTATTATTCTTAAATCCTCTGCAAAAATTCTCTCCAAAAGGATTATTATTTTGGATATTTGCAGGTGGTATAACATATTCAGGTGGGATAATTTTCTATGCAGTGAAAAAAATAGAGTACCATCATCTGATTTGGCATCTTTTTGTCCTTGGAGGAAGTGCTTGTTTCTTTATTGGTTTCCTACGTCATCTAGTCTAAGATAATATTTCAATAATATTTTAGATACAATGAAGTCTATCTTTTATTTTTTCCCCTATATTTAATTTTATCCTCATACATGTGTTTATCTGCAACACTTATTAATTTAGAACTATTATTACATTTTTCATCATCATATTGAGAAAAACCATAACTAAAACTTAGAACAAAAGTATATTTATTTGACTGATTTATCTTTCGAATTTGATTGTTGATCTGATCTAATATTTTTTGTGCTTGATGAATATTAGTCTTTGGGAATATAACTAAAAATTCATCTCCACCAAGCCTGCAAACATAATCAATTTCTCTAATATTTTTTATAAAGACTTCAGTAATGCTTTTAATTAATAAATCTCCAACTTCATGACCATAATTATCATTTACATTTTTTAATTGGTTTATATCTGCAAAACAGACTGTTAAATCAGATTTATTTTCTTTACAATATTCAACTTGTTCATCTAAAACTTCAAAACATGCTCTTCTGTTTAAAATACCTGTTAGTTTATCAGTTCTAGCTTGAGATTTTTCTTGTTTTAAAAGCTTTTTAGATAGAGTGATATTTCTATACATTAATATTATTATTAATAAGAGGAGAATAATACCTAAAATGTAAATAAAATTTGTTTTAACAAAATTAACTATCGAAAAAGGTTTGTTTATTATAGTAGCTTCTTTTGGAACTAACTTCATAGGTATATTAAATTTTTCTAGCTGTTGATAGTCAAATTGATATTCATCCTTTTTTGATGTTTGTATAGGGATATCACTAATTGGTGTGCCTAATAAATATGAATTAATCATTTCTCCAAGAACAGCTCCTTGGCTGTATCCATTTTTTAGGCTTCCTCCAACAATACCATCCCCTAGATAGAAGTTCCAAAGACCATAAATTGGAGCATCAGTGTGTGATGATATCAATCTTAAACTTTCTTCATAAGTAAAATCATTAAATGAACGGTCTTTAGTGAAGCTTAGTAGTAAGATCATCTCATTATCTGAGAGATTTTCACATCTTTTTAATAATTCATTCATATTAATTTCATCAAGGAATTCAAATTCTAACTCATTTTCGTATTCAGGGATTATCTCTTCTAAATTAATTCTATTTGCCTTACCTGTTATAGTGTTATCGTTTATTACTATAATTTTATCCTTTTTAGGATGGAATTTTTTCATAATATCAATGGTTGATTTATAATCGTTTGTTTCAATAAGCCCTGTAATTCTATTGGTATCTAAAGTGTTGGGGGCAATTTTATTATTAACACCACAAAAGAAAATAGGGGTATCATCAGATACTAGATTAGAATAAGTTGTAATGAAATTAAATGCAGCATCATCACTTGTGATTACTAGATCAAAGGTATTTAAAAAATATTTCTTTGATAAAAAATCATATAGATACATTTGGTACTTTTTATCAGGATGTTGCTTTGCATCCATATAGTCAATTGAAAATACTATATTGTCAGAAACACTAGATATTTTATCTCTAAGGCCTCTCTCTATATCTTCAGTCCATTCAAGATTTCTGTTATAGGAATGTAATATTAATATATTAAAGGAATCTTCGCTATCGAAATTAATTAATTTACTATCTTTTGGAAGATCTTCAGAAGAAAGATTATATTTTTTAAGGATATTATAATCAAAGGAATATGTTGTAGTATCTTCAGTGATTACTTCAATATCAATTGGATTTGTTCCATTTAATATTTCTAAAGCTTGGTTTGCTGCAAGTTCTCCTTGATTGAGCCCGCTGACAAGCTTCCCACCTAAAATACCATGGCCAAGGTGGAAATCCCAAATTCCGTAAATTGGTCTATTACAATTATTATATAAAATATTAATTGCCTCATCATAGGCAAAATGATTGTTTAATCGATCAGTAAAATATATTAGAAAGAGAACTATACTATCTGATGGAAGGTTTTCACATTTCTCAACAATTTCGTGATAATTTTTACCATCTATTCTAATAAAATTTATTTCATCACTGTAATTATCAATAACAGGTTCAATTTCTTTCATTATACTTTTTCCTGTTAAAGAATCATCATTAATATAATAAATTGTCTTAGTTTTTGGATTTTGTTTAAGGGCTAATTCAATGGTTCCTGAAATATCATAGGTTTCCACAACTCCTGTAAATCTTGGTAAATCTTTTATATCAGACTCATTAAAAGAGTTTACCCCGCAAAAGACAATTGGGGTTAACCCAAAAATTTGTTCACCTTCAGTTCGTAGAAAATTATATGCTGCATCATCACTAGCTATAATTAAATCATAATTTGCATTTTTATATTTATATGTATAAATTTCATTTAGATTATTTAAATATTGTTGACTCATACTACGTTGAGTATCCATATACTCAATATCTATTTCATAGGGATGGTTGCTTGATTCGAAGACGGTAACAATTCCAAAATAAATTTCATCACTCCAAGTATACCCATTGTGATAGGAATTCAAATATAATATTTTATAAGGTTCATCTTGTGCTGCAAAAATATTAATATTAGAAAACATTACTAATAAAAAGAATATTGTATATAACTTAATTTTGTTCAAATTTATATTTTCCTTTTCCCCAATGGTTAAATATTTTATTATACTATCATTAATTCAAAATAATGGTCAAATCTATTATATTCATTTTGAATAAATAGGACATTATTTTGATATTTAAGGTTTAACTTTTAAACTGATTAAATTTTACATTCAAATAAATAAATTAGAATTGATTATAAGTATTCTATTCTTAGTATGTGGTCTAAATTTATTATTTTAAGTAACTTTTTTTAATTTTATCATAAGAGTTTATAAAAAAAGTGCATTCTTTCACACAAACGGTACAACCGTATTGTGTTGAAAAGGGAAGAGCACACTTTTTATAATCAATATGTTTTTTTGTTCCATCAGATAAAATCTGGGTATTTTCAAAAATAGCATTCGCAGGACATTTTTTAACACAACGATTACATCTTTCACAAAAGTCCTTTATCCATAAATGCTTATTTATTTCATTAATAGGTAAATTCTCAATATCTGTATAAACTGCAGCAAGTCTAATAGATGGACCATGACTAGGAGTTATTAGAAGTCCATGTTTTCCAATAGCTCCCATACCAGCTGATTGAGCTAAAAGGGGATAGTTTACTTCTCCACCTAGGGCGGGACCTGCTTGTGCTTTATATCCTCTATCATATAAAAAATCTTTAATCAGATTTACTGCAACATTTAGCTTGTAATATGTAAACATAATTTCTTTTTCAACAGGCTTTGAAGGAGCTGTTTTAATGATATCTCTTTTCATTGCCATAGAGAAAACGAGAGCTTTATCAAATAGAATCTTTCTATTGCTAAAAATATAAGAGGGATCTACCTTACAAAAACCTATATCTAAAATATCTAGAGTTTTACAATAATCTTTCAAATCATTTAGATCTTTATCTGATATAGTAGTTAAAGAATTTTTAGGTTGATTGTATAAGCTATTATATGATTTATTTAATTGATTTATTGAGCCAGCCATATATCTACCAATTCTAGGGATTGATTTAATTTTGTTTTGTATTTTCCCATAATCTAGCATTATTTGGGGAACACAAAGTCCTTTTTTAGACAATTCATTTGGTTCAAAATAATCATAGTCATTTTTTAAATGTTTACTTATATTAGGTATTTTAGATTCAATATTCATAACTTTAACCTTTCTCTCTAATTACAATTTATATCATATATTATTTGTTTTATCTCAGAATATATAATCTGTTTAAGTTATATAAGATTAATAATAAACTAGACTGCTTTTCTAGGATACTTAATTTTAGATAATCTAGAATACCATATTATTCAAAAGTTAAGGTTGTTATTATACAAATTTAGCTTTTTCTTTTCAAAAAATTTAAAAATATCCCTATCTCAAATACCTATTTTATTTGATTGTTAAATTTTGTACATTCTTATCTCATCGTTTTTGTTCGTGCTTATATCATGTCATTTATATAAACTACCAATAAATTGGGTTATCAATTGCTTTAACACATTTGACTATTGCTTTGACGGGTTTTAATTCTTGTTTCTTCAAAGATTGAGCCAACCAACCTTCAGGATATGATAAAATTTGAAAAGCTTTAATTATCTCTTCTGAAATGATTTGAAATCCTACTTTAGAATAAAAATTAATATCCCCATAGGTAATAACAATAGAAACATCATTAGATCTTAAAAAATCTAAAGCGTGGTTAATAAGATTCTGTCCAATTTTTATACCTTGATTTTCTGTTTTGACACCTACTGGAGAAAGAAGGAATATTTTTCAGTATTATCAGTTTCCATTCTAGTTAGAATAATTGATCCAACTATGATACCTTCATCTTCAGCTACAAATACATAAATATTTTTCGTTGGCGTTAGTTGAAAAAAGTCTTTTACTAAATTTTTAATTAGTCGACCTTCTTTTTCTCCTTCTGATGCTGCAAAGCTTTTATAATACATTTCACAAATTCTATTTTCTTCGCCTTTTTTATACTGTCTATAATTCATTTATCTACTTTTTATTTTTTAATTGTTTTTGTTTTTAAATTCACCTGGACTTATTTCATAATTTTAGTAAAAGTATATTCCTTTCTTATACACATAAATGCTATAAACACCAAGAGCTATATATAAAGGAATTATTATAATAAGTGATACAGAAGGGTAATAGAAGTCCTTTTTATAAACAAAAGCGATAGCTGAAAAATCAATTAAAGAATGAGCTATTATAGAGAGGAGTAGACAATTACTCCTTTTGTATATAACTCCTAAGAAAAGTCCTAGAGAAATAGTCCAAATTACCTTTGAAACAATTACTAGTAAAGAGCTATCAATAGATCCAAAGATATGTCCAATTCCAAATATCACAGAAGATATAATTATTGCAATAAGAGTTGAATTATTTCTTTTTTTAAAGAGAATCTCAATAGCATTTAATAATAATCCTCTGATATATAGCTCTTCAATAAGGCCTACACCAATATAATAAATGATTCCTTCAAATATTATTTTATAAACACTTGGATTATAATTAAAAGGCTTTAATCCAATGTAGAAAGCTAAAGTTGTGATTATAAATATTAATAGAGTAACCCCTCCATATTTTTTAATCCCTTCTACTAAATACTTTTTATTAAAAGCAAAATCCCAAGAAGGAAATAATAGTTTTCTAGATAAAAATATGAATCCAATAATAATTATAAAATTAATAAATAAGGATAAAATAATAGGGTTAATATCAAATAAGCTAAGGTTAAGGAATAAGGTCGTGGGGATTCCACTAATATCCATTATAGCTACAATTATAGTAATTATTAATACATATATAATTTCTTTATTAAATATAATTTTCATATAGCAAATAATAGCTAAAAATTGAATATCTTAGAAGTTTTAAAGCTTAGTCAATTTATAATTTAACAGAAAATAAACAATTTCAGTTCAAATATTGCTATTTTAGTTAAAAATAAGTCTGTTTGAGTAAGATGAAGGTTCAAAGCTAATTTATTATTTCTATTTTTTATTTGAAAGAAAGATTTCATATTTTGTACAACGAAGTAGCAATTAGGTTGATTTATCTTTCTTGGAGTTTTTAATACAAAGTAGAATATTATTTTAAATAATTTAGTTCTAAATTAATCTTTTTTAGAATTATCAGGTAACTCTGAATAATGAGGAAGTGTTTCTAAGTTATTATCCCATGATGCTCTACTATCTACAAAAATATGTCCTTTTGGAGAAATATTTAAATTAGAATCTATTGAACCTGCAGGAACTACCAATAGGGAACCATCCATTTGTAATGTAGGGAGAGCAGAACCACAATTTGGGCAAAAACTTTTTGAATGATTACT
Source organism: Pleomorphochaeta sp. (assembly GCA_028532815.1). GTDB lineage: Bacteria > Spirochaetota > Spirochaetia > Sphaerochaetales > Sphaerochaetaceae > Pleomorphochaeta. The sequence continues at coordinate 13,468 of JAQQAS010000058.1, read as the reverse complement.
GTTTTCTACTCTATACGTCTTAACTTTATCTTCTCCTGAAATCCATTTTAATTTTGCTGAAGAAGAAAATAAATTGGAAGCATGAGCAGAACCTGTATCTTTTCTACATCTAGAACAATGACATAGATAAAAATCTTCAAATTCTCCTTCAATTTCAAATTTTATACTTTTACAAAGACATGAACCTTTGTGTTTCATCTTTATCTCCTTATTTAATATAAAAAAATATATCATCTAGCTATTTTTTATGCAACAAAATTCGTTCTTTCTAAATTAACAAAATATAAGTAACTATATATTTTCATTTTAAGATGAACATAAATTTATATTATCAATTGAATTTTTGGAAAGTTAAAAGATGTTTTCTCTAATTTCTTTTATTGGTATTAATTGGAAGGAATTATGATTAGAAGGGATTTTAAGTTGACCAATATAAAGATAGTACACTATAGTTTTAATAAGAGGAGAGCTAATGTCAGATCAAAGGGTAGTTAAGCAAGTTCTAATTATTGAAGATGATACAGAAATATCAAATGTTGTTTCAATAAATCTAGAGAGTAACGGTATTAAAACAGAGCAAGTTCATGATGGCTTGATAGGTTTAAAGCGTTCAAAGTCTGGAGAGTTTGATCTAATTATCCTCGATATTATGCTTCCAGGTCTTGATGGTATTAGTATCTGTAAAAAACTTAGAGAAGAGAATTTTAATACTCCAATTCTAATGTTAACTGCAAAAATTGATGAAATTGATTTAGTGTTGAGTCTAGAACTTGGGGCTGATGATTATATGAGAAAACCTTTTAGTATGAGAGAATTACTAGCAAGGGTTAAAGCTCTTATTAGAAGATCTGAAAAAACAGATAACATAATTGAAGAAGAAAATAAAGAGATATTACAGTTTGGAGAACTTGTTATTGATTACGCAAAACATCAAGTTAAAATTAGAGATAAAACACTTAACTTAACTGTTAAAGAATTTGAACTTTTAGATCTTTTTGCTAGAAATCCCGGGAGGGTTTTTAGCCGTGCAGATCTCTTAAATACCATTTGGGGATATAATTTTGAAGGATATGAACATACTGTAAATACGCATATAAATAGACTAAGAAATAAACTCGAAATAGATCCTTCTAATCCCAAATATCTTCTTACTGTTTGGGGTTTGGGATACAAATTCTCAGAGCAGGTGGTCCAATTATGATACTTCGTTCATTCTATGCAAGATTATCAATTCTATTTCTTATCCTTGTTTTTATATTAGGGGGTGTAACTATATTTGTTGCATTTGATGCTTCAACTCACCTTTTTGATGAAGTTGATCAAATAATAAATAGAGAATATGCAGCTAATATCTCTGTAGAATTATCAGCTATTGTTGAAGACGATCCAACAGGGGAAAAAATTAAAGAAGCCATTCACTATATGATGGTTTTAAACCCTAATGTTGAAATATATTTAATAGACTCTGATGGCCTTATTATAAGCTATTTCACAGGAGAAGGAAAAAATATTGTAAGAAATAGGATAGATCCAAAACCCCTTGAAATGTTTCAAGCAAGCCAGGGCCTTGAATCTATTAAAGGCGATGACCCAAGGACAGAGGATGAAAAAAAACCTTTTTCGGCCGCTCCAATGCAAATTAATGGGGAGCCTGGGTGGGTATATGTAATTCTAAGAGGGCAAGGTTTTGATTCATCCCTATCATTAGTGAAATCAAATTATTATATTAGATCAGGAATATCAACTTTCTTAATAGCGCTCCTTTTTACCCTTATTGCAGGACTCTTTTTGTTTTTTATACTTACAAATAGGCTAAGACAACTTAGTGAAGATGTACAAATTTTCAAAGAGGGGAAATATACTCATCGAACTAAGATTAGTGGGAATGATGAACTCGCTCAATTTGCTAGTACCTTTAATGAAATGGCTAAATCTATAGAAGAAGGTATTCAAAAATTAAAAGAATCAGACCATCAAAGAAGCCAACTTATAGCAAATATATCTCATGATTTACGAAGTCCTTTAACTTCAATAAGAGGGCATCTTGAAACTCTTCTTCTTGAAGAAAATAATATATCTGAGAAAGAAAAACGGGAATATGTAGAAATTACCTTGCGAAACGTTGCTAGCTTTCAACGTTTGGTTGAAGAATTACTTGATTTAGCAAGATTTGAAGCAGGAGATATTACTCTTGAAAAACTCTCATTTTCCATAGCAGAACTTTTACAAGATGTTGTTTTAAAGATGAGAGGACAATCAGACTCTAATGAAATAAAAATTCAATATAATCCAGATCCCAATCTTCCTTTCTTTAAAGGAGATATCGGGTTATTTGAACGTGCAGTTACTAATATCTTAGCAAATGCAATTGAACATACCCCTAAAAAAGGAATAGTAAAGGTTGATTTATCTTTTAATAATGGTTTATATCAAATATTAATTTCAGATAGCGGACAAGGAATACCTGAAGAAAATCTTCCTCATATTTTTGAAAGATTTTATCGTGTGGATAAGAGTAGAAATAGAAATACCAAAAGTACTGGCCTTGGACTTGCGATTGCAAAAGAGGTAGTTGAACTCCATGGTGGTATTATAGAAGCAAAAAATTCTGTTGATGGTGGTGCTCTTTTTACCATAACACTTCCTTTAATAAGTTAATCTTTGTTTTATCTTCTGTGACACTTTTGTGATAATTGTATCCTAACCTTAGGTTAGGAGGTAACGAATATGAAAACGTTAACCGCAACAATTATAATATTATTAGCTATCAGTTCCACTCTTATTGCAGGAGGGAAAAAAGAAGAAACAATAGAACCTGAAAATTCCATGATGATGATGGTGCAGGATGATCAAACTCAAAATAGGAGTAATGAACCTTTTATAGATTTTCAAGATCTAGAACAATCACAAATGATTGCAGCAGAAGCTCCTACAGTACTTTTCTTTCATGCAACTTGGTGCCCATCTTGTAGAAGTGCTCGTGAAGAATTCACCAAAAGAAGTGATGAGATTAAGAGTGTAAATCTTATTCTAGTAGATTATGATAATTCAAAAGATCTTCAGAAAAAATATGGTATTACATATCAACATACCTTTGTACAGATAGATGAAAACGGCGATGCCATTGCTAAATGGAATGGTGGAGCAACTGATGAACTTCTTTCAAATATAAAAAAGGGAGATGATTCATGATGATACTTGCTTTTTTCGCTTTCCTATCCGGGATAGTAACGATACTCTCTCCTTGCATCCTTCCTGTCCTTCCTATTATTCTCTCGGGAACCGTAGGAGGAAAGCGAAAGCCAGTAGGAATCGTTACCGGATTTATATTCAGTTTTAGTTTATTTACATTAGCTCTATCTTTCTTAGTTCAGACGCTTTCAATATCTGTAGACACCTTAAGAATAGTAGCTATTGTAATTATAATAAGCTTTGGTATTACTTTGCTGATTCCTAAATTGCAACTAGCTTTAGAAAATATTCTTTCAAAAGTTACAAGAACTAAAAGTTCTTCAAAACGTGATGGATTTTTTGGCGGGGTGATTACAGGCTTAAGCCTTGGCTTGGTTTGGACACCCTGTGTAGGTCCTATAATGGCATCAGTAATTAGTCTTGCAGTAAGTCAACAAGTAGATGGAGGCTCACTAATCATTGTTGCAGCATACTCTCTAGGAACTGCTATCCCTATGTTTGCTATAATGGCTGGTGGCAGAAAACTATTGAATCATTTTCCTAAAATAATTGGGAAAACAAAAGAAATTCAAAGATTTTTTGGTATTATCATGATTGCAGCTGGATTGATGATTGGATTTGGCATTGATAGAAACTTCCAAACCTTTATCTTAAAAGTGTTCCCAAACTATGGAACCGGATTAACGGGTTTTGAACAAGGCGAATTAGTGCAGAATGCCCTTGATAGCCGTAATGATAGTAGGGAAATGAGTGATGGTTTAGATTGGTCAATTGTAGCAGAATCAGCAAAGCTTTCTAACTATGGTAAAGCTCCAGAACTAATTGCAAAAGGACCTTGGATTAATACAGAAGAAGATATTTCAATGGAAAGTCTAAAAGGCAAGGTTGTTCTTATAGATTTTATGACCTATAGCTGTATCAACTGTGTTAGAACAATTCCTCATTTAATAGAATTATATGACAAATATGAAAAGTATGGACTTGAGATAATTGCAGTTCACTCCCCAGAATTTCCTTTCGAAAGAAATGAGGATAATGTTAGAGCTGCAATAAAAGATTTAAATATAACTTGGCCAGTTGTTCAAGATAACGATTTTTCTCAATGGAATTCATACAATAACCGTTACTGGCCAGCTCAATTCTTCATTGATAAAGATGGAGAAATTAGATACTTCCATTTTGGTGAAGGCGGATATGATGAAGCTGAACAAGTAATAAGAACTCTTCTTCAAGAAAATGGGGTAGAACTTGAAAATCAGGAAAAGAGTGGAGTTTTAGATCAGGCAATTACTCAAAGAACTCCTGAAATTTACCTTGGATATTCAAGATCAAAATACTTTGCTTTATCTGAAGATAGTTATGAGAGAGATTCTCTAACTTTATTCGAAAAAGAAGAATACCTAGAAGTGGATCAGTGGTCTATCTCAGGAGAGTGGATAATTAGAAATGATTTTATTGAAATTGATGGAGAGGGAGAATTAGAACTTCTTTTCCGAGGTAAAGATTTATTTATAGTAATTGAACCTAGAGATGATGAGAGTAACATAAGTGTTGAAATAAATGGTAAGAAACCTCAGGACACAGCCGATGTAATAAATGGTGAACTTATACCAAATAGCAGCAGACTTTACCATCTTGGAAGTTTTTCTTCTCCATTTGAAAAGTTACTAACACTTAAGATTTCAGGTCATGTAAGATTATTTACCTTCACATTCGGTTGATTTGATTAACAATATTTATCTAATCAAAAACCAATAGACAGATTATCTGTCAAAAGTTCAAGAAACTATTGGAGTAAAAATATGAAAGATCGTCAATTAAGACTTTTGCTTATAGTAATAGTAATCCTTATAATCACACCATTATATTTGATATCCCGTGGAAATCAGGAAGAAAATGAAAAAGAATCAAAAATTTATATTGCAGATAGTAATGCATTACTCCCTCCAGGCCATGAAAATGGCACTTGGGAGAATCCCTCTGATGAGCAATTAAATAAACAGTTATCCTCAATGCAGTATGAAGTAACACAGAATAATGGAACAGAGCCTGCATTCCAAAATGAGTTTTGGGACAATAAAGAAGAGGGTATCTATGTAGATATCGTATCGGGGGAACCTTTATTTAGTTCTACTGATAAATTTAAATCTGGAACAGGATGGCCAAGTTTCACTCGTCCTATATCATTAGGGAACATAATAGAAACTACTGATTCTTCTTATGGAATGAAAAGAACAGAAGTTAGAAGCTATTTTGGTGATTCCCATCTTGGTCATGTATTCTCTGATGGACCCGATCCAACGGGACTTCGTTACTGCATTAATTCGGCATCTCTTAGATTTATAGCAAAAGAAGATTTAGAGAAAGAAGGATATAGTAAATTTTTATACCTATTTGGTGAGTATCAATCAAAGCTAGTAATCAGAGATCAACTGCCAGATTGGGAAGAATTTTATGATAGCAGTGAAGTTGAAACAGCAGTTTTTGCTGGTGGTTGTTTTTGGGGTGTAGAAGCAGTATTTGAACAACTATATGGTGTTGTTAATGTTGAATCTGGCTATAGTGGCGGAAGAGAAGAGGCTGCTAATTACAGTGATGTTTCATCAGGAAGAACAAATCATGCTGAAGCTGTTAGGATAATTTATGATCCTAAGCTTATTGATTATAGTACTTTGCTCAAAGTATTTTTCACAGTTGCTCATGATCCAACTCAACTTAACTATCAAGGACCTGATAAAGGCCGACAATATAGATCAATAGTTTTTTATACAACTGATGAGCAAAAGAGAGAATTAGAGCAATACATAAAAGACCTTAGTGAATCAGAATTTTACGATGATGAAATTGTAACTAGAGTTGGTAAACTTAGTGCATTCTATCAAGCAGAAGAATATCATCAAGACTTTCTAATTAATAATCAATATCATCCGTATATAACTCATTGGGATATCCCTAAATTAGAAGATTTAAATGAAAAATATCCTGAGTTACTAGCTGTAAATAATCCTGCAACTTTTGATAAAGTAAACAGATTTGTTGAAATAAATGAAATAAAGTAAAAAAAATATTGTTCAATAGATTCTCTTTAAATATATAGATGTACCAAATAATATGTAAAGCCTAACTTAAGTAAAAAAAAGTTGGGCTTTATTTCTCTGTTATTTAATTAAAAATCTAATTTGTGAGCAAGTACTCACTTACTCTACTATATTTCTAATATTTTAAATTATTTGATACCACTTCTAACAGCACCTTCAACTATGTATTTTTGGAATATACTGTAAATAATAATTACAGGAATACTAGCTATTGTTAATGCTGCCATAGTATGGTTTGTAAAGATATGTTCTCGATCACTGAATATAGCATTTAGAGCAACTTGTATTGGCATCATCTTCTGTTCTGATAAAGCCATAACTGGCCATAAAAAGTCATTCCAGGAAGCTAAAAACGTTAATACACCAATTGTCACATAAATTGATGAACTTGTAGGAATTACAACTTGGAAAAAGAATCTAAAGGATGAAATACCATCGATTTTACCAGCTTCTACTAGTTCTTGAGGGTAGGTAATAAAGGTTTGTCTAAATAAGAAAATATTCATAACATTAGCTACAAACGGTAAAATATAACCTGGAATAGTATTTAACAAATGTAAATTATGAACAACTAAATACATAGGTAAAATAATTGCTTCAATTGGTACAATCATCATTGCGATAATAAATACAAATAATACATTTTTACCAGGATAGTTATACATTGCAAGAGAATACCCTGCAAAGCTATTTACTATCAAACCTAAGATAACCATTATACTTGCATAAAATAATGAATTAATTATGTTATTAAAAACATTATAATAATCTAATAATTGAGAATAAGCTGTAAAAGATAAGTCATGTGGGACAAAAGCCATTAAACTATTCATATCTTTAAAAATAGTTGATTCTGATTTAAAGGAAGAGACAATCATCCACTCAGTAGGTATTAAAAATAAAATAGCTAAAAAAGTAATCCCGATGTAAAATAATATTTTATTTTTTCTATGTTTAGTCAGTTTCATTTGGCAATATCCTCTTAATAAGTAAAGAAACTACAATTAAAAAAATTGTAAATACAATTGTAACAGCGCTAGCGTATCCTATATATCTATGTCTAAATCCTTCTTCATAAATGAACTGTAAGATAGTAATCGTACTATAATCAGGACCACCACCGGTCATTACCATAGGTTGAACAATTAATTTAAAAGCTTGAATTACAATAGTAATTAATTGATAAATAATGATAGCTCTTAATCCAGGGATTGTAATATGGAAAAATTGTCTAACTTTATTTGCACCATCAATTGTAGCAGCTTCATACATGCTTTGGTCAATATTTTTTAAACCAGCTAGGAAAATAAGCATTTGATACCCACAACTTGAATATGCTGAAATAACAACTATCGAGTTCATAGCTTGTTCTACACTAGTTAAGAAAGGTTGAGGGGCAAAATTAAAATTTTCAAGAATTTCATTTATTAATCCTGAAGTTGGATTTAATAAACTTGACCATAATATTGAAACAACAACTAAAGATAAAATAGCGGGTGAAAAATAAGCAACTCTATAAAACCCGTTACCTTTAAAATGTTTATTTATTATTAAGGCTAGCGATAAAGCAATAAATAATTGTAAAGGAACTACTTTAATTACAAATTCACAAGTATTAATAAAACTTGTGATTAACTGTTCATCTTTAAACAACCTAATGTAATTTTCTAAGCCAATAAATTCTTGTTGTCCTGGTTTTAATAAGAAGTAGTCAGTAAAACTATAAGAAATTGCTGACCCCATTGGCCAAATGATGAATAAAAATAATAATATCATCGCAGGTAAAATAAATAAATATCCTACAATCATATCATTCTTTTTATTTTTGCTTACCATAAGAAACTCCTTTGAATGGTAGATGAACCGAACTACAATTAAGTAGTTCGGCTTGATAATAAAGATTAATTAAAATCTATCGTATTCTTTTTGAATTTTGTCCATTGCTTTATTAACAATAGCTCTAATCTCTTCTGGTTCATCAGTCTTTGCTTGTGCGATAGCTAAAATAACATCTTTTGACCATAATTCTGATAATACAGGATAACCTTTTGTAACAGGTCTAGCATGGTTTGTATTTGCAATTTCGTAAGCCAATACACTCCAAGCTTCATTTGCTCTAGGATCATCTGAATTAACATCAATTACATCTAAAGCATTTTTTCTACCTGGAACGGCACCGTTCATATCATAATATAATCTAGAAGAATCATCGTTTGTTAATTCTTGTAAGACCTCACCAACAGCTTTACCATAATCAGTACTTAAATCAACACTGCTACTACATACAAAAGCCCATGAACCTGAAGGAGTATATAATCCATCATAAGATTCGTCAACTTTAGGATATCTAACTGTCATATAATCTAAATCAGGATAGTTAGCTGTTATTTCTGAAATGAACCAGAAACCTAAAATACACATACCAGCTTTTTGAGTATAGAATGCTTTTAATGGCTCTGTAGGTAATACTAATTCTTCTTTAAAGAATTTACCTAAGTAGGTTAATGCTTCAATGTTTTCATCACTATTAAAATATCCATCTAAAGTTAAACCATCAGGACCAATTAAAGAACCACCATTTGCCCAAAGCAATGGAGTTAAGAAATAAGTTCCGGTTTCATAAGCTCCTTTAGTAATATCACTAGTTAGCCAATCACAAGCAACTTCCATTTCTTGAATTTCAGGTTTGTTCATAGTTTCTGGATTTGTTTTTAAATCATTAATGGCTCTAGCTACTTCTAACATTTCATCCCAAGTCCAATCTTCATCAGTATCAGGAATTAAAGCTTTTTTATCTTCTGGTAGATATTTTATAATATTTTTATTTAATGCAATAGCAACACCACTATCTTGATAACCTAAAGCATACATTTCACCGTTAAAAGTACCTTGTTGAATCATGCTTGCTGTAAAACCATCAATAAATGATTGTGGTATAATACTTTCTACTGGTTGAATAACACCTGCATCAGCATATGATGCTACATCAGGTCCATCTAATGTAAATATTTCTGGCATATTATTAGAAGTTAAAGCAGCGTTCAATTTATCTATATATCCTGAACCTGCACCAGCTCTAGTAATATTTTGAATTTCAACTTGATAACCATCAGGGTGTTCCGAATTATATTTATCAACCACAGCTTGGAACATTTGACCTTCTCTTGAATCAGCAGAAGCTTGGGTCCAAATCTCAATCACTTTATTTTCATCTTCACTACTACCACTAGCGAACAGAGTTACTGAGCTACAAAATAATAAAATCAAAAATACACTTAATATTTTTTTCATTTAGTCCTCCTAAAAAAAAATTTTAACCTTTAGTTCGTTTAGACTACACCCATTTTTCAAATAACGCAAGTTAAATTTTCAAAAAATCACATAAAAAAATCATAATAATCACAATTAATATATTAATATTGATTTTTGTGATTATTTGCTTGACAATTTAAAATTCTTAACTTATTGTAACTATATGAAAAATATTGAATTGAGCTTAAGACAAAAAAAAATATTAGATGCAATAAAAAATAATCCCGATATAAAAGTTGATAAGATAAGTGAAATCACGAACACAGCACCTGCAACTGTTAGAAGGGATTTAAATAAATTATCTCAATTAAATTATATTGAAAAAAGTTATGGTAAACTTTCGATTATAAATCCTATTGAGAAAAGAATAATTGAAGCTCAATACGACATTAATGAAGAACAACTTGCTTTAATAAAAAAAACAGAGACTCAAATACATTCTGGAAATGTTATTTTATTAAGCTATAGTAAGTTTAATTGTAAATTAGTAGATGAGTTATTAATAAATGACAAATTTGCTACTATAGTTACAAATTCATTAGATATTTTTGATAGAACTAAAGATTCTGATAAGTTACATAATATATTACTTGCAGGGTTATATAATAAAGACACTAAAACCTTTTCTGGTACTACAACATATTCCATACTTTCAACGCTTAGAGCAGATTGCTTCATTATGCATCCCTCAGGTATTGATTTTGATTTAGGTTTTTTAGCGAGCCCTACTGATGATTTGCAATTAATTCAGTATATGATTAACGTTGCTAGAAAAGTAATTCTATATATTGATGAATCCTGTATAAAGAAAACTTCTGGTTTATTAGTTTCTGAATTTAATTTAGTAAATACAGTTGTGACTACTAAAAAAATATATGAAGAATATAAACAAGAATTGGATTTATATGACTTCAATATTATCATCGCAGATTAATTAATTAACATATATATTTTATAATTTTGGAGGTTCTCTATGAACACAATATATCCCCATTTTCATTTTAGACCAAAAAATAATTGGCTAAATGATCCAAATGGGACAATTTATCATAATGGTTATTATCATATTTTTTATCAATATAATCCAACTTCTGACTGCTGGGGAAATCTCCATTGGGGCCATGCAAGAACAAAAGATTTTATCAATTATGAAGTAATTCCTAACAATTTATATCCTCAAAAAGATCTGGGAGAAACTGATTGTTTTTCAGGATGTATCGCACTTAATAAAGATAAAGTCCCTGTTGCTTTATATACAAGTGTAGCTTTAGAAGATGATAATATTGCAAATGTTCAAAAAGCAGTATTTTTTGATGATAATATAATAAACTTTGAAGAAAAAAGAATAGATGCATTAACTATTGATATGAAAGATCTTCCACCAATTAGAAATGATTGGAGAGATCCTTATGTATTTTGTGCAGATAACAGATATTTTTTAGTATTAGGAGCTGCAATAGGGGATTTGCAAAATCCTTCAGTTCTACTTTTTGAAAGTGAAGATGGTAGTTTAACAAATTGGAAATATGTTAAAGAAATAATAGCGTTTAAACCTGTTATTGAATTGTTTGAATGTCCAAATTTCTTTAAACTAGGAGATAAATGGGTGCTAGTAGGCTCTCCTTACAAAGAAGTTGAGTATTATCTTGGTACCTTTGATACGAATACTCTTGACTTTGTAGTTGAGAAAAAAGGCTTAATTGACCACTGTGCACAATACTATGCAACTAATACAATCCTTGATGATAAAAATAGGACTATCCTTTTTGCATTTGAGAGAGGATTTAGTAAGAATCAAGGATGGAACAATGTTATTTCAATTCCAAGAGAAATCTCTTTAGATGAAGATAATGAAATAATTCAAAATCCTATTGAAGAAATTAGCTTATTAAGAGAAGAAAAAATTATTGATAATATCAGCTTTGATTTAGAATCAATAGAAGAATTTTCAGATAATAGATTTGCACAATGCGAAATTAATTTTAAAATTGAATTAGAAAACAATTTAAAAACCAATTTAATTTTAAAAGATAATAAAGAGAGTTTAACTCAAATTTTATTTTCAAATTCTAATGTAAAATTTGATAGTATTTTTATCCCTTTCAAAAAACAGAATACTTATGATATTAAATTATTTATTGATCATAGTATTTTAGAAATATATATAGACAATGGTAGACATTGTGCAACTAGAGTTATTGAAAGTTTGAAAAATATTAATTCATTACAATTTAGAGGTAATTGCAAGATATCAGATTTTTCTATTTATAAAATGAGTGATTTAAATATTAGTGAATAATAATTATTTATTTTTTTTAAATCATTAATTGTAAACTTTAATCAAATTAAGATTTGCAATTGAATTTTATTTTTAATATATTTTTTAAAATTCTATAAAGTTTGAAATAAATATACATATCTTTAAATTTAAAAATATAATAACCTCTTATGTTACATATAATTAAAATAAGTAGCATAAGAGGTTTTTTATCATATATTAAAGTAATTCGTATGTATTTTTTTTGTTTATTATTACTAATTATATCTTAGGTACTTCTCTTAAATCATTAAAAATGGAGCCCAAAAGTTAAATAAGTATCCAACAATAACAATTGAGATTGCAGTGATAATTATAAAAGCTGCTATTAGTTTTGGTTTTATAACTTTTCTTAGTAAGATCATCTCAGGTAAAGAGAGAGCTGTAGTTGCCATCATGAAGGCAAGAGCTGTTCCAATACCAACACCTTTTGCAATTAATGCTTCTGCTATAGGAATAGTTCCAAGTGCATTAGAATATAGGGGAACACCAACAAGAACACCTACTAATACTGCAAAAGGATTATCTGGACCAGCGTATTTGCTCAATAGGTCAGCTGGAGCATATCCATGAATTAAAGCACCAAGACCAATACCAATTATTAAATATATCCAAACCCTATGTACAATTTCTTTAACAGCATCCCAAGCAAAGATAAAGCGATCTTTTGAAGTCATTTCAGGAATGAAGTCATTGCCGTTTCGTTTATTATATACATATTCTTCAACTTCTTTTTCGAGGTGTAACTTACCAATTATTATACCCCCAACTATACCTACAATAACACCAGTAATTACATATACAACTGCTATTCTCCAACCAAATGAAGCAAGTAATATTGCAAAAGCAGCTTCATTAACAATAGGGGAAGTAATTAAAAAGCTGAATGTAAAACCTAGAGGTATTCCTGATTCAACAAACCCAATAAATATTGGAACAGATGAACAAGAACAAAAAGGAGTAACAATACCAAGTAGAGAGGCTATTACATTACCTTTAAGGCCACTGAATTTTCCTAAAATCTTTTTAGTTCTTTCTGGAGGGAAAAAACTCCTTATATATGAAATAGCATATACCATTAAACTTAAAAGTATGATGATTTTCACGGTATCGTAAAAGAAAAAATGCGCACTAGAGCCTACAGAGCTTTCTACATCCAATTTAAATACGTTCTCTACTAATAGAGTAACTAGATAATTTAGCCATCCAAACATAAATTTTACCTCTTTGAAAATTTTAATTATTTGTCCTATTTTTCAGACAACACTATTTGCTAATTTGTTTTAGGATTAGTAATCCTAACCCTATTTATTTATAGGGGTTTAAAAATCAATTTTTAAATAAATTAATTTGCTATTTTAAATTATTGAATCTGAATTTGCATATACCATTTTGTGGTCTGTTTCTTTTAAACTAAAGATTAAAATAAATGCAATAATTGTTATACCAACGATGCTACAAGCAAGTCTTAATAGAGCAAATTTAAATCCAAGACTAGCAATTTCAAAAGTTAACATTGGAATCTTCGTGGTTGACCAAGCTCCAATAA
>JAQQAS010000057.1 GCA_028532815.1 Pleomorphochaeta sp. | reverse complement strand
ATATTTATAAAATAAATATTGACAATATTTGTTTTATAAATTATGTTAATTAAAGCAAACATTTATTTTAGTTATTATAATGTTTTTAGATTGTTTCACACTTAAAAAGAATAGGAGTTCATAAAGTTATGAATCAGAGTCTTGTTGAAAACCGGAAATTGTTATTAAAACAGCAATATAACCAATCGCAATCCAAAAAAAAGATTTTTACTTTTATTTTAATACCTCTAATATTTTTAGTAGGTGGATTAGCGGTTGCTTTTGGTTCTGCTGATATTGCATTTGCTGATGTTTATAGAACAATTTTCAGTAAACTCTTTCCCTCTATAGATATTTTTCAAGAGACGACAAGCATTATTATTTGGAAATTAAGATTACCAAGGGTTGTTATGGGGATTTTAGCTGGTATAGCACTAGGCTCATCAGGTGCTGTTATGCAAGTTATTCTAAAAAACCCTTTAGCAGACCCATACATGTTAGGTATTTCATCTGCAGCAGGATTTGGTGCATCATTAGCAATTATTTTTGAAATTGGTATTTTTAGTGGATCTTACTTAATAATTGGTAATGCTTTTGTCTTTTCAATATTATCAGCTGTATTAATTTTGGTGTTATCTGGTAAAAGAAATTCTACACCTGAGAAAATGGTTCTAATAGGGTTGGCCCTTCTATTCTTCTTTCAAGCATTAACTACCATGCTTCAATATTTTGGTGATTCAGATGCAGTAAAAGCCGCTGTTTTCTGGACTGTTGGAGATTTAGGTAAATCCACTTGGAATAGTATTTTAATATCATTTCCTATTGTGCTATTGGGTTTAATTTTTCTTATTTGGAAATCTGGTGAATTAAATATAATGAATAGCGGAGATGCTTGTGCAAAAAGTTTGGGAATAAATGTTAGACGAAATAGAATTGTTATAATGCTTGTTTGCTCATTAATGGTTGCAACTATTGTTAGTTTTACTGGAACTATAGGTTTTATAGGTCTAGTTGCACCACACTTAGTTAGAATGGCTGTTGGTTCTGATAATAAAATTCTAATCTTTGCTTCCGCTATAGTTGGTGCTCTTCTGTTAGTAATTGCAGATACTATTGCTAGAACCTTAATCTCTCCTGTTATTCTTCCAGTTGGATCTGTAACTGCCTTTTTAGGTGTTCCCTTACTTCTATATTTAATAATGAGAAAAAAAGGAGCTTCTTTGTGAAATTATTAATTAATAATCTTAAATTTTCCTATCCAAATAAAACTATTTTAAAAAATATTAACTGTTCTTTAGATGAGTCTCAAATAATGTGTGTTGTTGGGCCAAATGGTAGTGGTAAGAGTACTTTAGTAAAATGTATTGAAGGTTTATTACATTTTCAAGAAGGTTCGATTCTTTTAGGTAATGTAGATATGAGAAGTATGAGTGCAAAAGAAATTGCTAAGAATATTGGATATGTTCCTCAGTCAACTAGGCAATTATTTTCATCTACAGTTTTTGATACAATTCTAATGGGAAGAAAACCTTATTATTCTTGGGCACCTAGTGAAGAAGATCTTGATTTAGTTATTGATGTTATTACAAAAATGGATTTAGAGAATATTGCTTTTGAAGATTTTAATAAACTCTCTGGTGGACAGCAACAAAGGGTTCTTATTGCTAGAGCTTTAGCCCAACAACCTAAAATCCTTTTACTAGATGAACCAACCTCAGCTTTAGATATTTCACACCAATTAGAGGTTATGGAAATTATTCACGAGCTTTCTCATAAAAACAAAATTCAAGTATTTATGGTTATTCATGATTTAAATTTAGCAGCTAGATACGCTGATAAGATTCTTATGTTAAAAGCTGGCCAAATATATGCCATAGGCAGTGCAAATGAAGTTTTAACACAAAATAATATTGAAGAGGTTTATGGTGTTGAGTCTAAAATTACTATTTGTGATGATTGCCTTTCTGTAATTCCTGTAAAACGGATAGATAAATCAAGAAAAGAATTTAAGTTTAACTTTTTATAATGATATTTAAATTATGCTGGGGGGTATATGAATAAAAAAAGAGTTGTTTTTTGTATAACACTTATTGCACTTATATTTAGTGAAAATATTTTTGCAATGGGTATTGAAGAGTCTCATGATTTAGATAAGGAAAAAATATCTAATACAAATAATTATATAACTATAAGTGATAGCTATGATAACACTGTAGAAATTGAAAAACCAATTAATAGAATTGTTGTCAATGAAATGGGTGGAGCCTTTGCAGCTTTGAGATCTCTTGATGCTGAGAATTTAATTGTTGCAGGTTCCTCTTATGTAAAGCTCAATGAAGCCTTTTTCCCTGAGTTTAAAAATCTACCAATTATTTCTGATGAGAGTCAAACTGTTAATGATGAGTTAATAATAAAATTAGATCCAGATCTTATTCTATCTAAACCTTCATTTGCAACAATGATAAGTGATGTTGTAAAAGATGAGATTGCTGTAGTTCAACTTTCATTTAATTCTGTAGAAGCTTATAGAAAATTAGGAAATATTTTAGATAAGAATGATAAGGCTAATGAATTTATTTCTTGGATTGAAAGTTATACAGATATTATTGATCAAAGAATTTCAACATTAAGTGAAGAAGAGTATACTGATGTATTTGCCTACTACGGTGGAGAATATGGAATAACTGATCCCCCTCCATATGGAACATTTGGTAAAGAGAATTCTTTAAGAAATGATTTGATAAAAAGAGCTGGGGGTAGAAGTATTACAAGTGAACTCTCTGGTGATTGGATTACTGTTGACGCTGAATGGATTATCAAACAAAATCCTAAATTAATTTTACGTGAGTGTTATGTTTATAAATCTAATCCTGAGTTAGGGTACTCAATAAATGATACCACTAATGCCAAAAAATTATTAAATAGTATATTAAATGATCAAGTTGCTTTTCAAAATTCTGATGCAGTTAAGAACAATAATGTCCATTTAATTTATGGTGATTTAATAGAAGATTCTTGGTTTATTTCATTAATCTATATGGCTAAGTGGTTCCATCCTGACATGTTTGCTGATTTAGATCCAATAAAAATGCATCAAGAATATTTAACTAGATTCCAACACCTAAATTATGATTTAGAAACCCAAGGTGTCTTTTCATATTCTAGTAACCAAAAGGAGATTTAAAAATGGGTGAGAAAAAGAAATTTGTATTAAAGCGTTTAACTCCATTTATGGGTAAGAAAAAGATTCTTTTACCTATTGCTTTAATTATGTCAGCTTTGTCTGCTGTTTTAAATATTATACCTTTTTACCTTGTTTGGGTAATAGTTAGGAATATATTATCGTCCTCTAGTATTAGTGAAGTTGCAAACTTAAATAGGTATGCTTGGCTAGCTTTTTTAAGTGCAGGTGGTGCCATAATTGTATATTTTTTATCGCTAATGAGTTCCCACTTAGCCGCTTTCCATGTAGAGGTTGGAATGCAAAAAGTTGGGATGAAGAAAATATTGAATATGCCTCTAGGGTTCTTTGATAAATACTCTAGTGGTAAAATTCGTAAAATTGTAAATGATGGGGCTGCAACAACTCATACTTTTTTAGCACATCAACTTCCTGATTTAGCAGGTAGTATTGTTTCTCCAATAATAGTAATTGTTTTAATTTTGTTTGTTGATTGGCGCATGGGATTAGTCTCTCTTATTCCTATTGTTTTAGGGTTTTATACTATGAGTTTCATGGTAAATAACAAAGGCAAAAGTTTCCAAAAAAAATATTATGATTCATTAGAAGAAATGAGTTCTGAATCTGTTGAATATATTCGTGGAATTCCTGTTGTTAAAACTTTTGGTCAAACTATTTTTTCATTTAAAAGGTTCTATAATAGTATAATTAAGTATAAAGATATGGTTTATGCTTATACTAAACTTTGGCAAAAACCTATGACTTTTTATACTGTAATTATGGAGTCAGCAGCATTTTTTCTAGTACCATTAGGTATTTTGCTTGTTAATAGAGGTGATCAACTAACTTTAGTTTTAGCAGACTTTATCTTCTATATTCTTATATCTCCAATTTTTACTTTAATTTTAATGAAATCAATGTACTTTAGACAAAATATTTTAGTAGCTGAACAAGCCATCGATAGATTTGATAATTTATTAGATTATCCTTCTATGGAATATAATAATAAGAATTTAAAACCAAAAAATCATGATTTAGAATTTAGAAATGTCAGTTTTAGTTATGAATCAAGTGATAAGAAAGCTCTAAGTAATATTAGTTTCACTTTAAAAGAAGGCGAAAGTATTGCCTTAGTCGGGCCATCTGGAGGGGGGAAAACCACAATAGCCCGTTTGGCTGCAAGGTTTTGGGATGTCGATGATGGGGAAATTTTACTTGGTGGGGTTAATATCAAAGATATATCTAAAGAGGAATTGATGGATACAATATCATTTGTTTTCCAAAATACAAAACTATTTAAAGGCACCCTTAGAGAAAACATCTTGTTTGGTAATGAAATTGAAAATGAGAGTGCTATTGAAGAGGCAGTTGATTATTCTCAATCAAGAGAAATTATCAACAATTTAAAAGATGGATTAGAAACTGAAATTGGGTCTAAGGGTACTTACTTATCTGGAGGTGAGCAACAACGAATTGCATTAGCTAGAGCTATGGTGAAAAATGCTCCAATTGTTCTTCTAGATGAAGCAACTGCTTTTGCTGACCCTGAAAATGAACATCTAATTCATAAAGCGTTGGATCAATTGAGTTCTAATAAAACTACACTAATGATAGCTCACAGACTAACAACTGTTAAAGATGTTAATAAGATTCTTGTTATAAAAGATGCTCAAATTGTTGAAGCAGGAAATCATAAAGAACTGATAGAAAAAAATGGTTTGTATAAGAAAATGTGGGATGAATATCAGCAGTCAATTGATTGGAAAATTAGTGCAGAGAAAACACTAAAAAAGGATGGGTATAATGATTAAATTTTTTAAAGAAAAATATTCGCTTTCTGAAAAAGGTGCTAAAGATTTTGTGATTTCTGTTGCTTGGACAATTTTCATGGATCTTTCATTTATGTTGCCTGTTGTATTTAGTTTTACTTTTATTGATGACTTTCTTTCTCCGTTAATGAAAAACTCTACTAATATAACACTTAACACAACTTATTATATAATAATGGGCTTATCATTTCTTTTTGTTATGTTTGTAATAGTGTATTTTCAATACAATTCTACTTATACAAAAATTTATGAAGAGAGTGCAAAAAATAGAATTAGTTTAGCGGAAAAGTTAAGAAAATTACCATTAGCTTATTTTGGTAAAAAAGATATTTCAGATTTAAGTTCTACAATTATGGAAGATGCAACTCAAATTGAGCAACTTTTTTCTCATGCTGTTCCGCAGCTATATGGTGCAATTATTACAACATCAATAATGGCAGTTCTTTTATTCTTTTATAACTGGCAACTTGCTATTGCAGCTTTTTGGGTTATTCCTATTGCTGTGTTTGTATTTTATTTATCAACTAAATTTCAGAAAAAAACTCAAGAAGGACTTTATCTTAAAAAAAGAGATATTACAGATAAAATACAAGAATCTTTAGATTCAGCTCAAGAAATTAAAGCCTATAATAGAGAAGATTACTACAATGGTGTTTTAAATAAAAAATTAGATAATTATGAACACTCTTTGATAAATGGAGAATTGTTAATTGGAGCCTTTATTAATCTTTCATATATTTTCTTAAAATTAGGTCTTCCTAGTGTTATTTTATATGGTGCATATTCATTAATTAATGGCTCAATTAGCCCCTTTGTGTATTTTGTATTCTTGGTTGTTGCAGCGCGAATTTATAATCCTGTAATGGCAGCCTTAGATAATTTTGCTGCTTTAATTTATTTAAAAGTTCGAATTAACAGAATGAATGAAATGAAAAAAATGCCTAAACAACAAGGGGCTCCTATCTTTTTCCCAACACATTACGATATTGAATTTAAAGATGTAGATTTCTCTTATCTAGAAGGAATTCAAACTTTAGATAAGGTAAGTTTTGTCGCTAAACAAGGTGAGGTTACTGCTTTAGTTGGACCATCTGGTGGGGGAAAGAGTACTGTAGCTAAGTTAGCTGCAAGGTTTTGGGATATAGATAGAGGTCTTATTACATTAGGAGATCAAGATATTTCGAAAGTAGATCCAGAGGTTTTATTACATAATTTTTCAATTATTTTCCAAGATGTTACTCTATTTAATTCTAGTGTTAAAGAAAATATAAGATTAGGTAAAAAAGATGCTAGTGATGAGGAAGTTGAAAGAGCAGCTGAGTTAGCTCAATGCAGTGAGTTTATAAGTAATCTACCTAATGGGTATGATACTTTAATCGGAGAAAATGGAGAGAAGCTTTCTGGAGGAGAGAGACAACGAATTTCAATTGCTAGGGCTATTTTAAAAGATGCTCCAATAATCTTAATGGATGAAGCAACAGCTTCTTTGGATGCTGAAAACGAAAGCAAAATTCAACAAGCTTTAATTCAACTAATAAAAAATAAAACAGTTATAATTATCGCTCATAGAATGAGAACTGTTACTGGTGCTGATAAAATAGTTGTAATAAAAGATGGCTCTGTTTTTGAACAAGGTAGTCCCTCTCAGTTAATTGAAAAGAATGGTTTATTTAAAATGATGCTAGAAAAACAAATAAAAAATTAAAATTGTAAATTGAAAAATTATATATGTCTGATAAAAAATTTAATTAATTTGAATTTTTTTATCAAAGAGGAGATTTGTAAATGAAATGGGTCAAACTTGTATTAGTTGCTATACAGCTTTTACTTTCCGCTGCAATTTTTGCTTCAGGCGTAAATGAAGAAAGTGTTTTAAATAGTAATAATAAGGTTATAAATAATAATGTTGTTACAGTTGTTGATGTGTTAGATAGGCAAGTGAGTATTGAATTGCCTGTTGAAAGGGTTGCTTTTACCCATTATTCAACAGCTGAAGCTCTAAAACTTATAGATGCGTGGTCTGTAGCAGTTGCTCGTGATGGTTATACAAATGAAAAGGTTCTTTATCCAAATATTGATGAAATTCCAGCTTTAACACCAATAATGGGTAGTAGTTATGAACCTAATATGGAAGTTTTATTAGAGATCAATCCAGATGTATTGATTCTTGAAGTAATTCCTATGCCTGGAATTGAAGATTTAATAAATAAATTAGAAGGGATTATACCAGTTATAGCTGTTAAAACTTATGATCCTGAAAAAATGGTTCAAAGTTTTGAAATTCTAGGTAAAATTCTAAATAAAGAAGAAGAAGCTTCTAAGTACATTAATTGGTGTATTGATATCCAAAATTATTTAATAGATAAAGTTTCAACCTTAAAAGAAGATGAATTAACAAGAATTTTTTATAAAACAGGATATGGTGGTGTAGAAGATTTAATGACTTTCACAAATGAGTTATCATATATTCCAGTTCGAAATAAATTAACAGGCTGTATAAATGTTGCTGCAGATTTAGACTCTCAAGGTGGGTGGGTACCATCTCTTGATAGTGAATGGCTTGTTCAACAAGAATATGATGTTTTAATTATTGGTGATCCACAACCTAATGGTTTTGGGTTTTATAAAGATTCTATAGAGGAATTAGATGAGTATAGAAATCAAGTAATGAAACTTCCTGTTTTTGCTGATTCCACTGCTGTAAAAAATGATAGAGTTTATATGCAATATGAATCTTATTTTGGATCCCCGAGCTTTATTATAGGGTTTGCTTATATGGCAAAGTGGTTCCATCCTCAATTGTTTAGTGATTTTGATCCTTCAAGTCTTCAAAAAGAATATTTTCAAGAATTTATGAATGTAGATCCTATAGATATTGAAAATGGGATTTTTGTATATCCAGAAGAATAGATATTTAAATATAGAATATTTAATTTAAGCTAAAGTTGTTTCATCCAACTTTAGCTATTTTAGTTTAATATAATTTATTTAAGTTATTATTAATTAGTAGAAAATTTTTTATTGAGCTTTAGAGTTCATATTATTTGAATTATTTTCTTGCTCTATTACTTTCTTTTCAAGTTCTCTTAATTCAGAATGAATTGCATTAATTTTAAATTCAATAGTATTTAAAATCCAAAATTGAAAATGACTTGTTTTATATTGATGATGCATCATAAAAACAATTTTAACTGATACTAGTAGAACACTTATTTCAAGAGAAATAAAAGGCGGTAAGAAATGAGTAGTCATCTCAAGTATAAACAGAGTGAGAATAATAGCAAGAAACACTATATTTATAATGCCATCTACTTTAGAAAAGTTTTTTCCACCTAGTTTTCCTAGCATTACTCTAATCTTCTCTTTTTCTTGATTATATTCTTCAATTTCCTTTAGCATAGCTTCTTCAGCTTTAGTAAATTCCTCTTTATTCATTTAGAATCCTTATTCGATTTTTTTTATTTCTTAAGTAATATTTAAATATTGTTTGACTAATGTAATTGTAAATACTGCAACTGTTTAAATGATTTAAGAAAGATTTATAAATGTTTAAACTGTTTTAAATACTTTTTCAAGTATTTTTACAAATTTTTCTTTTAATGTTATTTGAATAATGAGTTTAGATAAAAAAACTCTCTAGATGTTATAAAAGTTAACACCTTAGAGAGGTTAATTTGTTTTTTTTGAAATAAATTACTTGAGTAGGTATGATTAAAAGGCTAGTTTTAGATATGTCTTAAAGATAATTTGGTAAATAAAGAGATAAGAAGTTCTTGTACTTCTTTATTACCTAGTTTTTCAATATCTATAAACGCTCTATCTATATACTTTTGAGCTATCTCTTCTGCTTTTTCAACTCCACCTAATGATATAGTCAATTCTACTACTTTTTTACTTTCTCTCTTTGATAAAGGTTTTATATTTTTTACCAGTTCATAGAGAGGCCTCTTATCAAAATTATTATTTGCTTCTATCTTAAGGGCTGCAATAAGAGGATAGGTTGGTATTCCAACATGTACATCTTGTCCGATAGCTTTTCCTAATTTTTGTGCATCTCCAGTATAGTCTAAGATGTCATCTTTAATTTGAAAAGCTATGCCTAAACAATATCCAATTCTATGTAATAGGTGTTGTTGATATTTTTCTGCTGAACAAACAGCTGCACCAGCGTATGCACTTAGAGCAAATAGAGAAGCTGTTTTTCCTCCAATTCTACGAAAGTATGTTGATGAAGATATTAAAAAATTTCCAACATCT
The DNA here is from genome assembly GCA_028532815.1 of Pleomorphochaeta sp. Lineage (GTDB taxonomy): Bacteria > Spirochaetota > Spirochaetia > Sphaerochaetales > Sphaerochaetaceae > Pleomorphochaeta. Next base: position 17,220 of record JAQQAS010000057.1, on the reverse strand, counting down.
GCATCTTGTTCTAATTCACTTTCACACAATCTACTAAATGAATTCGTTATTGCAGTTGACTCAAGATCACCTTTTTTACCTTTTACTAAAGTCATTGCTCTAGCTAAAAGATAATCTCCAGCAAGTACGGCTTGTTTTGGCCCAACTTTGGAATTAATAGTTGCAATTCCTCTACGAGTTTTTGCTCCATCAATTATATCATCATGAATTAAGGATGCCATGTGGATCATCTCTAATACACTTGCAACCCTAAGGGCTTCATCTTCACTCTCTTTTTTGCCAAGTTGTGAGCCTATAATAACAAGGGCGGGTCGAATCATCTTCCCTCCCTTTGTTACTCTATCAAATAGCAAGTCTCTAATAAAGTAATTTGACTGTTCAATTGATGTTAATATTAGTGAGCGCACCTGTTGAAGTTTAGCTTCAATAGATGGCTCATCTTTCCAAAAATCACTCATATTAGACTGTTATATCCTTATGTTTGGAAAGTTTTCTTTCCATTTGCTTTTTAGTATAAACAGGTTCATCCATAAAGATGTAAAGTTTTTTTGCAAATGGGATTTTGTTCCAAATTCTCTTAATCCAAGGCATTACCCAATAGTCCAAGCCAAAGGCTCTTCCAGCTCCACCTATCATTACAATAGAGACTGCCATGTACCAAAGAATTTCTTTTCCTGCCATAGCGCCAATTAAGAACATTGTGGAAAGACCTAGGGAGACAACTGCTGCTGGAGCGGTGAATATACCACCAATTAGAGCAAGTCCAATACCAACTTCAGCAAATGTAATTAATACTTGGAATAAATATGGTGCTAATGCAACAAGGTTATCATTCATCCAAGTAAATAGTGCTAATGGTTGATCTAATAATGGTGGTGCAAATTGTTCAACTGTTTGAACAACAGCATCAGCACTTTGTGCAACTGTATCAGCTACAGCACCTGAAGCGGCACTTACAGCTTCAACAGCTTTTGTTGCTGTTTCTTGTACAGCACCTGAAGCGGCACTAACTGCATCTCCTTCACTACCTGCTGGGGCACCCCAATAAACTTTAGAACCTGTAGTATCGCTTAGCCAACCACTGTTAATTTTACCAATACCTTCAATTAACCACATTATACCTAAATAGATTCTTAAGAATGCTAGCCAATACCCTTGAGCCTTATAGGATGCAAAACCACCAATAAGAGATCTTTTATGTTTGATATTTAGGATTTCATGTTTGAAATAACCCCAAGCACCATTGATTCCACAAACTCCTGCTTGGTAGTACATATTAACAAGGTGTTTGATAGCCATTGCTGGGAACCCTGATAAAGACATACCAGCTGTATGGGAAACTGCATAACGACCACCAATACTTACCATATAGCCATGGAAGTTTGATTTAAAAGGTTCTGCAGGTTTAGCGTCCATTCCAAATTCTTTTTTAATAGTATAAATAATGCCATCTGCAGCTGTAGCAGCTGTTTGTTCAGCAGCTTCAACAATTTGTGGGATAGGGCGATCATCTTCTAAGAACCATACTCCATCTCCAGCTAGATAAACATTATCATAATCTGGTGATCTCATAAATTGGTCAACTTGTTTTCTTTGAACTCTACCATCTGTTAAATCTAGTTCATGACAGAATGTTGTTCCTCTAATACCACAAGTCCAAATTAGAGATTGTGTTTTTATAACTGTGCCATCTTTTAGAGTAAATGAATCCTTGTCGGCCTTAACAATAAGACTTTTTGTTCTTACGATAACACCTTTTTTCTCCATGTAAGCTACAGCTTTATTTCTTGGTTTATCAGGAAGCATTCTTAAAATACTATCAAGAGCTTCAATATTCATAAGAGTAACTTCATTATAATCAACACCATATTCTCTACAAAGAATTGGTAGCCATTCTATTAATTCACCAGTAAGCTCAACACCTGTAAAACCACCACCTGCTACAACAAATGTTAGTTTTTCTTTTCTTACTTCAGGATCGCTTATATAACTTGCTTTTCTAACAGTTTCCATTATATGGAGTTTGATTCTGATTGCATCTTCTAAACTCCAAAGGAAGAAGGCATTTTCTTTAATGCCAGGAATATTAAAATCTGTAGACTCTGCACCAGATGCGATAATAATTTGGTCATATGGGTATGAATCTTTAGAACCATGTAAGACTTGTTCTTTGAAATCGATAGTTTTTATTTCATCTCTTACAACATTGACTCTTTTACCAGCAAATATTCTATCATAAGATATTTTTACTGATGCTTCTTCTACTCTATTTCCAGCAACTTCATGAAGCTCTGTCATTAGAATATGATATTTATGGCGATCGATAAGAGTAATTTCTACTTTATCTCTTACTTTCTTAAGTTTTTTAGCGAGTCTTTTTGCTGCGTGAACACCAGCGTATCCTCCACCTAGTACTACGATTCTTTTCTTATCCACTTAATGCTCCTTGTTTGTTTTCAACCAGTCTTAAAATTGAGTTAAAGTCAACAAGATATTCTAAAATGTAAAATATCTAGAGAAGATAGTTGAACTTATAGGGGTAATCGATATATTATTACATATTAGTATCATGAAACATAATATAAAATCAATCAAAATTATTTTTATCGTAGTATTATTTTTAACTTTTTTTGTAAGTTGTAGCAAAAAGAGCGAAGAAATGTCATCACAAGTAGAATCTCAATCAAAGCTTTTACTTGGGACTTCTTGTAAAATTACCATTTATGATAACCCGAGTGAGAAAGTTTTTGAGCAATCCTTTAGCAGGATTGAAGATATAGAAAATAAAATGTCAATTAATATTGCTGATAGTGAAGTATCTATGATCAATAAAAATGCAGGAATTAAACCAGTTGTGGTTTCATCAGACACTTTTACTGTAATAAAAGAAGCTCTAGAAGTAGCCGCTTTAAGTAATGGTGCTTTTGATCCTACAGTTGGTCCCTTAGTTGCAGCTTGGAAAATTGGAGATGATGATGCAAGAGTTCCACCCCAAGAAGAAATTGATTCTCTTCTTCCCTTAATAGATTATAAAATGGTAGTTCTAAATGAAGAAGAAAGAAGTGTATATTTAGAGAAAGAGGGGATGATGCTTGATTTAGGTGGTATAGCTAAAGGCTATGCTGCAGATGAAGTTAAAAAAATACTTGCAGAAAATAATGTAAAAAAAGCTATAATTAACCTAGGTGGAAATGTTTTAACTGTAGGAACTAGAGTAGATAATACTAAATGGAGAATTGGTGTACAAAATCCAGAAGCTGATAGAGGTGGATATGTAATGATAGTAAACCTTGAAGACCAAGCTCTAGTTACAAGTGGTCCATATGAGAGATTCTTAGTTGTTGATGGAATTGTTTATCACCATATTCTAGATACAAATAATGGATACCCTGTTGTAACTGATTTAACTAGTGCAAGTATAATAGCTGATAATTCCTTTATAGCTGATGCACTAAGTACAGCTCTATATTCTTTAGGTCTTGAAAAAGGATTGGATTTAATAAATTCAATTGATGATGTTGAAGCTCTAGTTATGGATAAAACTCATAATATTTACATGTCAGAAGGCTTTGATAATATTAATTATACACTTAGTGATGAAACTTATAAAATATCTAATAATTTATTCAATTTTAAGGTAATTGAGCAATAAAAGGTAAAATATTTTTTCCCATATCACTGAAGATAAATAAAAGTAATAAAGCAATTGAGATATGAAGTATGTGAATTAGAACATCCTTTGTTTTTACATATTTTATTTCTGTTTGTTTTATTGAATCTTCATCTATCTCAGTTTCAATTCCTAAGAGCAATTGATCTATAGCCCCTATTATAGGGGTTTTCTTTTCAATTTGGCGCCATTTAGTAGTTAGTCTATCAAAGTAGTAAAACTGCATAGAAATTAAATGGCCCAATTTGCCTGGAATTTGAGGTCTTGAACTCATCATATAGTGTGAAGCATAGATGAAACTGATTAAAAGTAAAGCCTTATTTGCTCCATTTATAAGAGCTCCAAGTGTAATTGGATATGATCCTATTGAAAAGAGAACTAAACCATAGGGAGTTATTGTATTTGCAAGTGATATTGAAATAAATAATATTATATTAGGTAATAGACGAAACTTTCTTCCACTGTTTAATGCTAAAACAATAATATAAAAGGTCATTAAAAAACGTAAGACTAAGGATTCAGACAAAATTATTGCTAAAATAATAAAAGCTCCACTGATTAGTCTTAGGGATGAATATTTCATACTTTTGATTCCTTAAGGGTTGAGTACCATTTGCTTTTTACAATAAATTCATTAGCAAATATTCCAAGGATAATGCTGCTAATTAATCCAGAGAAAAGGAACAAAGGTGCTATTACATAGGTTGCTTCTTTAAATAGAATTAATCTACTAATAAAAAGTTGACTTATAGCACTAGCTAAAGCTCCACCTAAGCTAATACCAACTCTACTTACTTTATCTTTAAATAAAGTAAAAATAAGTAGCATAAATATTGCACTTGATAAACTTCCAGCTAATGAAAAGAGAATTATGTAGCTAAAAATAGTTCCACTTATTAAACCTTGACCTAGAACTTTTAACAAAAGTAATAAGAAATACTCTCTATAGGTAAAAATTCCTAGAGCAAGTATTATTGGTAAATTAGCAAGTCCTAAACGCATAAAAGGTACAGGTTTAGGGATCATATATTCAATTGTTGAAAGAAATAGAGCACATGCAGAAAATAATGCTACAAGTTCAATCCTAACTTTAGTATGAGATATCATCAGCTTCCTCCTCAGTTGCTATATCAGTGTGCCCTTCAATTACAATAAATACATTATTTGGAAGACATGCTATCCATTCTCCAGGTTTTTCTATCCATCCCGTTAATACACATATTTGATTTTTACAATCTGAATCATGAACATGTACTCGATTGTTAGAAATTTCCATAGTTGTAAAGCCAATAGGCCCTTCAAAAGATACTGTGGTATCTACACTTAAATCATAAACCCATTCTTTATCACCGGCTGTTACATGGACTTCAGGATTTTCTGAGACTGTTGAATAAAGCGTGAAACTCATAATACCTATTGTGAGAAATAAAATAAATATAATAATATCAATAGGTGTTAGTTTTTTCATGAAGAAATTTTAGCAGTTTTTGCTAAAATTGTCAAAAGTTATAGATATAAATTTACTTATATATGGCATTTTACTCTTGAATAACCGCCTTTGAGCTATTATACTGCAACCCGATATCGATATATCAGGAGTAATAAATGAAAAAAAATAGTATTCTATTTAATATGACCTTATTAGTTGTGCTAATGAGTGTTACTTTGGTTAGTTGCCAAAAAAAAAGTGAAGAAGCTGCTCCAGCGGCTCAAGAAACACAAAAAGAGGTTGTTGCAAAAACTGGTTCTTATGAAGATGGAATTTATTTTGCAGCTGAAGAAAATTTTGCATCAAACGGATGGAAATATGTTGTTACTTTAGTTGTTGAAGAAGGTAATATCACATCTGCAGACTGGAATGGTGTAAATGTTAGTGCTGGTTTTGATAAAAAATCTTTAGATAAAGCTGGTAAATACGGTATGAAACAAATAGCTGGTTCTCAATTAAATTGGTATGAACAAGCAGAAAAAGCTGAACAATATCTTTTAGAAACTCAAGATCCAACTCAAATTTCATACAAAGATGATAAAGGTCACACAGATGATATTGCAGGCGTTAGCGTTCATGTAATTGAATTCTTTGAATTAGCTGAAAAAGCTTTAGCTAATGGTCCTGTTGGTAGAGGACAATATGAAGATGGAGCTTATTTCTACTCAGATTCTCAATTCCCAAGTTCAGGTTGGAAAGATTATGTTTCATTAACTGTTATTAATGGTAATATTGTTGGTGTTAACTGGTCTGCAATTAACAAAATGGGTCAAGATAAGAAAGCTTATGATGCTGCAGGTAAATACAATATGGTAGAGTTCGGTGGAGCTCAAGCTAATTGGTCAACACAAGCTGAGAGAGCTGAAAAATACTTGATGGAAACTCAAGATCCTTCACAAATTTCATATAAAGATGATGAAGGTCACACTGATGATATCGCAGGTGTTAGTGTTCATGTAAATGCTCTATTTAACTTAGCTGATGCTGCTCTAAAAGCAGGTCCTGTTGAAATGGGTCCTTACACAGACGGTGGCTACTATGCAAGTTATGATGAATTTGCTAACGGTTGGAAAGAATATGTTTCACTATTTGTACAAAACGGGAACATCGTAGATGTTTATTGGTCAGCACTTAATGAAGATGGTGAAGATAAAAAAGATTACGATATGGCTGGAAACTACAAACTTGTTGAATTAGGTGGTGCTCAAGCTGAATGGTATGAACAAGCTGCTTTAGCTGAACAACACTTACTTGAAACTCAAGATGTAACTGCTATTACATATAAAGATGATCACGGTCATACAGATGATATTGCTGGTGTAAGTGTTCATGTAAATGGTTTATATGAATTAGCTGCAAAAGCATTAGAAAATGGTGTAGTAACTGTAGAGTAATCTCTAGTTAACCATTTAAAAAAAGGTCTTTATCAATATTTTAGATAAAGGCCTTTTTTATGCTCAATATGTTTATTAAAGATGAATTTATCACTATAATTTTTAACTTTATTTAAACTTGAAAAATTAAGATATATAAGAGCATAGAGCTTTATGATTTTATCTAATTCATTTTTGTATTTAAAAGAATATTTGCTAATTCAAAAAATGAATAACAATTCAACAAGAAAAAAAATAATCCCTAATTAGATTAAGGACTATAGATAATAAAACTTAAATCTATTATATTAAATCTTTATACAGTAATACTAAATGAAGGAGATAATTAAACAAATCATGATAATTAAACTATAATATAAATGAACTTTTGTAGTATTTTGTATTCCTAAATTTTTATAGTTTCTAACATTGTTTATAGCTCTTATAGCATAAGGAAGGGTTACAAAGCTAACAATAGAATAAACTGGGAATAATCCAACAATGATATAAATAATAGTTAAAATGTATACTCCACACATTAATGAAGTAAATATAAATTTACTTAACTCATCACCAATTCTTACTGTCATGGTTCCCATAGCAAATTTTTGATCTCTTAAGAAATCTCTCATTTCATTACTAATCATAAGAGCTGGGATTAAGAAAGAAGTTGGAAGGTTTAGTAGAATAGGGGTGAAGGAAAAAGATCCAGCTATAGCATAGTAAGAACCTAAACTCATAAGAGGACCCATTAGAATAAAGGAAAGCGGAACTCCAAGACCTCTTCTCTTATATACAAAAGGTTCTCCAGTATATGCATAAGAACCAATTACTCCAATCAATCCTATAACCAACATCCACATATCAGTTCTATAAATTAAATAAAGGCCAATAGCACAACATAGAAGTAAAACACCTATGCCTGACATAAAGACAAATACATCAAAGTATCTACGTTCCATCTTTAAGAATCTCATAGTTTTTGTACCTTGAGGTGTATATTTAAAACTCCCTTCAAAGAAGTCGTTAATTAAATTTGCTCCAGCTTGAGAGGCAAGACCTGCTATTAGGATAATAGTTACAAGGAAAACCATATAGGCTGTACTTTCGCCTTGGAAGTATCCATTGATATATGCTGCTAGAATCCCAAATGCAGTTGAAGCGAAAGCTAAAGTAAGGGAAAAAACCCTTAAAGCTATCCAATAATTTTTTATAAATGATTTTATTTGTTTCATATTATTTTATTTTTAGGTCCTTTAATTGAATGTTTAAGTATTTAGTTTGTATCATTGCATTTATTTTAGGTCAAGTCTACTAAATCCATATCAATTCTATGTTATTGGTTTTTAGTAACAACATTAATTTAAAATGAATTGAAAGTGAATGATATAAATGTGTAGATTTTATATTTTATAACGATTTGACTTGAACCTATTTTGTAATTTAGTGTAAATTCATATAGATTATATCTATATAAAAATAAAGGAAAATTGAATGAAAAACAGGGTTATTATAACTATTTCACTAGTTGTATCACTTTTTAGTGTCAGTTGTTCTAAAGAAGAAGTAAAAGCATTAAATATAGGTTTGATGCCTGCTGTTGATATAGCGCCAATTATGTTGGCTGAAAAGAATGGCTATTTTGAAGAAATAGGTTTAGAAGTAAATTTACAAATTTTTACAAATGCTCAAAACAGACAAACAGCTTTACAAACAAACGAGATTGATGGAGCTATGACAGATATAGTTGCTTTAATCACGAATAATGCAGAAGGATTTGGATTAAAAGGTGTTGTATCAACTGATGGTATGTTCCCACTTTTAGTCAATCCAAAACATGTAGATGATAAAGATATTAGTGTTGGAATGATGGAAATTAGTGTTTCTAACTATCTTGTTGAACAATATCTTGGGGATGAATACACATATGATAAAGTTTATATCAATGAAATCCCAACTCGCTTAGAAGCAATTGCTACAGGGGATACAGAAAGAGGTTTGATTCCTGAACCTGTTGCATCAATTGGAGAGATGAATGGATTAATAAAAGTTGTTTATGATGGAATTCCAAGCGAAAGTTTAGATATAATGGCATTCACTGATAAAGCAATTTCTGAAAAAGAAAAATCAATTGAACTATTCACACAAGCTTACGAAAAAGCTGTTTCTGATATTCAAAAAGATCCATCATTAGCAAGAGATGTTTTAATGGAAACTATTACTACCTTACCACCTCAAGTTAGAGAGTCTATAACTTTACCAGAATATAAGGATGCGACATTGCCATCAGATGCTTTTATAAATGAATTAATTGAATGGACAAATAAAATTGTTGATGAAAACTATGATATTACTCCAGATGATATTCTTGATAGAAGGTTTGTAAAATAATGATAAGAATAGAGAAGGCATCTTTTAATTATGGTTCTGTTGAAGTTTTTAAAAATTTAAATATAACAATTAAAGAACAAAATAATATAAGTATTGTAGGCCACAGTGGTTGTGGCAAAACAAGCCTTCTATATTGCATTAAAGGTTTAAAGACGCTTAGTGAAGGGACTATTTATCTAGATGGAATTAGTCAAAAAGATATCGGTCTTTTATTTCAAGAAGATCGACTTTTACCTTGGAAAACGGTAAGAAACAATATCTTATTAGGATTGGATAAAAATCTAGATGTTCAACAATATATAGATATGGTTGGACTTAAGGGTCATGAAAACAAATATCCAGCACAATTAAGCGGCGGGGAGAGACAACGGGTTGCCTTAGCTCGTGTATTAGTAAGGCAACCTAAGTTATTATTATTAGATGAACCAACAGCTAGCTTAGATGAGCTTACAAAAGAATCCCTTCAAGACAGTATTCTAAAACTTTCAAAAGAACTTAAAATGAGTTTGATACTTGTAACCCATCATATTGAAGAGGCAGTGTATATGGGAGATAGGGTTATTATTTTTGGTGATCAAATGAAGGAAATTGATACAATAGGTAATAATAGATTGAGTGAAAAATATTTTGAAAATGTAAAGCAAGTTAGACTTGCCCTAAAAGGAAGAGCTCATGAATAAAGGTTATTTTATAAAAGGCGCTTTATTGTTATTGATACCTTGGTATATTATTTCTTTCACTTTTTCTATTCCGATAGTACCGTTTCCCCATTTGGTATTAATGGAAGCCTTTTCAGAATTAATAAAAGGGGAAGTTTTATTGCATCTTCTAATAAGTCTTTATAGAGTTCTATCAGGAATCTTATTTGCCTTATTAATTGCAATACCTCTAGGTATAGTTATGGGATTGAAAAACACAACCAATAAATTATTTACTCCAATTATTTACCTTTTTCAACCAGTACCTAAAATAGCATTACTACCAATCTTTTTAGTTTTATTTGGTATTGGCGATTTAAGTAAAATATTAATTGTATCCATGGTTATATTTTTCCCTGCAGTACTAATGATAAAAGATAGTGTAGCTGAGATTAATTATAATTATGTTGAGCTAGCTAAAGCTTACCATCTTAGTAAAAACCAAGTATTAAAAGATATAATATTACCAAGTATACTTCCAAGTATATTTTCAACCTTGAGAATATCGGTTGGAATAAGTTTATCAGTATTATTTTTCAGTGAAAATTTTGCAACCTCTTATGGTATTGGTTATTATATTATGAACAGTTGGATAATGGTTAATTATCTCAAAATGTACACAGGTATTGTATTTATAAGTCTTTTAGGAATTTTTTTATATAAATCAATTGAAATTATTGAAAAGAAACTAATGCCTTGGAAAAGTGCAACACCTAGTAATAGAACATAGAACAATACTAAATAAACATCAATGAAACCCCTAAAACTGAAATTAATGTTCCAATGATCTCTAATAGAGAAATTCTTTTCTTAAGGAAAACTAATTCATAAACAAGAATAAATATTGGGCTTATTTGAGCAATAGCAGTAACTAGGCCAACCGGAGCATAATTAAAAGCTGCAAGTAAAATAGTAATTCCAATAATAGGGCCACTAATTGATGCAAGAGCCAATAAAGCTAAATTATTTACAGATTTATAAGATTTAAAATCTTTAATAAATTCTTTTCTAACAAAGATAGCAAAAACAACTGCAGCTATAAAACCACCTATCATTCTAATAGTATTTAAACTTAAAGGGTAAAGCGTATCTAGAGCACTTTTAGCAATAATATTGGATATAGCTTGAAATAAAGCTCCAAGGAAAGCAAATAATATTCCCTTAGTTTTATTCTTTTTTTTAAGATTATCACTCTTTTTATTTTTTGCTAAAATTAAAATAATAATCCCACTAATTGTTATTAAAATAGAAAGAATTTGGTAAAAAGAAAGAACTTCAGAGAAAAAGAAATATGACAATATAGAATGAAATATTGGATTTAAAGTCATTATTACCATAGCTTCTCTAGCACCAATATTTGCAAATGCCCAGAAAGCAAAAGAATCACAAATGAAGAAACCAATAACTCCCGATAATAACAAAATAAGCCAAGTTTGCAAACTAACTTGTAAAAAAGCTGTCCCTTCACTAATTAAAGTTGACAATATAATTAGAGGTAGAGCTATCCAAAGTCTAATGTGGACAGTTGCCCTAGTTGAGACTTTTTTACCTAGGTGAGAAAAAAGCAAAGATTTTTCGGCAGATGTTATTGCTACTAAAATAGCAAGAATTTGACCAAATAGAAGGCTAGACACGATATTATCCAAATTTTAGTTTTGTAACAGAATAAGTTCTTTAAGTTATAATTGCAATAATATTTATTAACAAAATAAATAATATGGTTGGTTTGTAAATATTTGATTGACGGGTGAAAAATATGTGTTTATTCTAAACTTACAACTTTCTATAGGTTTTTGTTTAATTTAAAATTAATTTAATTTTTTTTCTAGTTGTATATTTGCCTTAATATTTAAACAAATTCGTTTTAATATTATCTCTTTTTGAATTGTATTTTTATAAATAAATAGTTATAACTTTTTACCAAATGATTTCTAATATATAAGGAGATTATAAAATTGACTAACAAGATTGATGTGCAAGATTATCTATTAGAGTATATTCTAAAATTATCAAAAGGCGAGCAAACAAAAGAGCTCTTTGAAAAATATAAAAAATATTTAGATAGTTGTAATGCGGCAGAAGTAAATTCTGCAATAGACAAGTATATTGATATGGAAGATGATTTTGATCACATTGAGAGAACTGTTGCTAAGTTCATTAGAGCTTGTGAAAGAGGACTAGAATCACAAAAGCCAATAGAATTTAAAAATCCTTATCTAAAATTACTGTTAAAAGAAAATTCTCTTTTAGAGGAACATAAAAATAAAACAACTGTAATATATAAAGAAGTAGTAGAAGAATATTGTAAAACAAAAGATATAGATATTAATAAACTTTCAATTCTTAAAGAGAACCTACTTGGGTTTAAACAAGTTGTACCACATTACTTGAAACTTCAAAACTCCCTATTTCCAGCATTAGAAGATGGCTTAGAAAATATGAACTGTCTAAAGCTAATGTGGCATATTCAAGACAGTATCTTAAGTAATTTAAAAGAATTGATTAAAATAATTGATAAAGTCCCATTTGATTTTACACTTTTCAATAAAATCTATGGAGATATGTACTTAAAAATAGGCAAATTATTATATAGAGAGGAGACGATATTGTTTCCACTATCTGTTTCTTTTTTATCAGATGAAAAATTTCATCACCTTTTAGAGGATGTTGATTCCCTTGGAACAGCATTTAATGTGAATTTACAAGATTTTTATGGAGGTAAAAATATGTCAGAATTAATAAACAATAGCCAACAAAGAAAAGAAGAATTAAATAAAATAATTAAAGCTCTTAATGAAAGAGAAGATAGCTTAACTGTACAAAAAGAAATTAAGAGAGATTTTAAAAAGTTGCTTGATACATTAAGTCCTGAAGAAATAGCAGAAGCTGAACAAGCTCTTATAGCTGAGGGAGTTGCAGTAGAAGAAGTTCAGCAATTGTGTGAATTACATGTTGATACCTTTCATGAAGCACTAAAGAATGCTTCCAAAAGAGCTGAAAGTGGAAGTACAAGTGGAAATGAAAAATTAAGTGGCCATCCGATTGCTAACTATAGAGCTGAAAATAAAGAGCTAAAATCTCAAATTTCTGAATTTAAAAAAGCTTATAAAAGATTAAAGAGAAAAAATGACTTTAATGATTTTAATGAAGCTTTAAAAAGCATTTCAATGATTGAAATCCATTACCAAAGAAAAGAAAATCAACTCTTTCCATTTTTAGAAGAAGTAGACTTTACAGGTCCTTCAAAAGTAATGTGGGGAAAACACGATGAAATTAGAGATGTATTTAGAAAACTAAAAACTGCAGTGAAAGAAGAAAATGTTGGCGAGTGTGTTTCTCTATCAAAATCTTTAATTCCACAATTAAAGAGAATGGTTTTTATGGAAGAGAAAATATTATTTCCAACAGCTATTAGGAAATTACCAGAAGATGTGTGGGCAACTATTAGAAAAGGTGAATCTGAAATTGGATATGCTTGGATTAAACCTGGAAATTTATGGGCACCTGAGATTGTAAGTGAGAAAAAGTTGAATTTTGAATCTACTCCTCCTTTAAAAACAAAAACAGATGATGATTTAGTCGATTTAAGTGTGGGTAAATTATCTCCATCTCAGATTGATTTGATGCTTAAAAACCTTCCACTCGATATTACTTTTGTAGATGAAAATGATAAAGTTAGATATTTTAGTCAAGGAAAGGAGAGAATCTTCCCACGTTCTCCTGGAATTATTGGAAGATCAGTTGAAAATTGCCATCCACCTAAGAGTGTACATGTTGTAAAAAAAATAGTTAATGATTTTAAAGAAAGAAAACGTGATAGGGCAGAATTCTGGATCCAAATGAATGGTTCTTTCATTTATATACGTTATTTCCCATTATTCGAAAAAGATGTGTATAAAGGTGTTATTGAGGTAAGCCAAGAAATTTCAAGTATAAAAGCACTTGAAGGAGAAAAACGTTTGCTAGATGAAGAGTGAAAACGTTTGAATGCTAATAATAAATGATATATGTTAATTTGTTATAGTGCAAAGATATCTACTTATTATTGACAAGTGTCATTTTCAACAACTTAAATTTAAAACTTTATTTTCCAAGTTGTTAATTAACTATCATAGATAAAAACTTTTATAAATAAAGTAATTAATTGTCATAAAATAATTATTTTTATATTGTAGTTTTTCTATTTTGATAGTAACCTAGTTATACTATTCTAATTTTCATGAGGGGTGAATATGTTCAAACATAGTGTTGTTTATAATTCAATTAAGGAAAAAATAGTAATAGGTGGATGGTACGAAGGAATGCTTATTCCTTCAGAGTCTCAATTATGTGAGATGTACGATGTATCTAGAATTACGATTAGAAGAGCTTTAAAAGAATTAGAATACAGTGGTTTAGTAAAGAGAGTTCAAGGAAAAGGAACTTTTGTTAAAGCTAGAAACAGAGATGCAATTGAAGTCAGTTCTACAGAAGAAGTTGATGATGCAATCACCTATGAAGTTGTTGAATGTAAAAATGTTGCAGCTGATAGTTATGTTGCAAGAAAATTGCATATTGGTGATTATGAAGATGTATTATATCTAAGAAGAATTAGGTATCGTGGAAATATTGCTGAGGCATATATTGAAACATGGTGCACCTCTTTAACTGCCAATCAATTAAAAAATTATGATTTAACAAATCAAAAGATTTTATCTGTACTTTCAGATATAAGAAATGAATTAATTGATGCTTCGCAAGTTACTGTATCTCCAATTATACCTGAAGATTGGATTTGTAAGATTATAAATGTTGAGATTGCTTCTGCACAAGCGGTATTAAATAGAGTTTCTACAGATTCAAACGATATTCCATGTGAATATACTAGAGCTATTATAAATTCAGATGATTTAGAATTTACAATTAACTCTTGGGTAAAAAAAGACAGCTATAACGGGCTTTAAGTTTAAAATACTTTTTGAATATAGAAAGATTAAGGCATCTATTAATTTAGGTGCTAATCTAGTATGCTTATTATAATGAGTATAAAAGAAAAAGTAATAAAATTAACCAAACGTATTAAGTTTAATATAATAGCTTTATATGTAGCTTTTCAAAGTGATGATATAAGCAAAAAAGCTAAAGTGTTTGTATTTATTACATTAGCTTATGCTTTGAGTCCAATTGACTTAATACCTGATTTTATACCTGTTTTAGGATATTTAGATGATTTAATATTACTTCCTATAACTATATTTATTTCAATAAAGTTGATAGGTAATTCGTTATGGGAGAAATCTAAAAAAGAAGCAGAATTTATGGATATAAAATCTCTTCCTAATTTCAAGTTTGGCATATTCCTAATTATTACAACTTGGATATTAATTTTATTGTTTCTCTTAAAATAATTTATTAGTAATGTATGATTTTTAATCACTAATCAATGTTTGTGTGTAGAAATAAGTTCTTTATTTTTTCTTTGTATATTTTATAACTTGTAATTGTTTTAATTCTCAGTTATTCTAATTTTGACAGTTAGTAAAATATTGTAGTGAAAGGGGATGTTATGGAAAGAACTATAGTTCAAATGCTCAGTTTAGCTGCCGAAAAATATGGTACTAGAGCATATACAACAAAAAAGATAGATGGTAATTGGATTGCTTGTTCTTTTGCTCAAACACAGATAATTACAGATAATATTGCAGCATGTTTATTAAAAAAAGGTATGAAACCTGAGGATAAGGTTTCAATATTAAGTGAGGGATCAAGCCAATGGGTAAATATTGAGCTTGCAGTTTTAAAAGCTAGAGGAATAAGTGTACCTCTATCTATAAAATTAACTGAATCTGAAATCGCTTTTAGAGTTAATCACAGTGAATCTACTATGATTGCGGTATCTCATAATACAATAGAAAAAGTTGCAAAAGCATTTAACGATTTTGATCATAAAGTAGTTTTAGTTTATTTAGGAAATGATGATGATAGAATAAAAGAAGTTTCTACTAAAATGAAATGGAAGAAAAATAAAGATTTTGTAATCTATGATGAATTAAATAATGAAGGAAAACTTATATTAGAAAATAATCCAGATATAGTTGAAAATTCAGTTAAAGAAATTAATGAAAATGATGTTATAAACATTTGTTATACAAGTGGTACAACAGGAAACCCAAAAGGTATAATGCTCACACATCTAAATTACTGGGCAAATAGTCATGATGCAGTAAAACTTTTTGAATTGCCTGATGCAACATTTGAAACTTTAATTGTCTTACCCGTTGATCACTCCTTTGCTCACACTGTTGGTATTTATACAGCATTTTTAAGAGGTATAACACTTCATTTTGTTGATTCAGGGAAAACTAATGCTTCAATTATTAGGAACTTCCCTAAAAATTTAAAAGAAGTAAATCCAATATTTATGATGACTGTTCCATCCATTAGTGGTAGTTTTATGAAAAAAATGAGACAAGAAATCCACAAAAAAGGTGGTATAGTTGAAAAAATCTTTAACAATGGATTACAAGCTGGGATAACAAGAAATGGAGATGGGTTTAATAAGCCAAAAGGTTTTATTAGAGTAAAAACTTTCTTCCCATATTTTTTAGCTAATATTTTAATCTTTAAAAAACTTAGAGCAGTATTTGGCTCAAGAATTAAATATTGTGTTGGTGGAGGAGCTTTATTAGAGGCAAAACAACAACATTTCTTCGCCGCAATTGGTGCTCCAATTTTCCAAGGTTATGGTTTAACAGAGGCTGCTCCTATAATTAGTAGTAATAGTCCTAAAAGCTATAAATTTGGTACAAGTGGTAGAGTTGCTCCATCTATAGAGTGTAAGATTGTTAAAGATGATGGAACTCAAGCTAAAGTAAATGAAAAAGGTGAAATCGTTATTAAAGGTGATAACGTTATGAAAGGTTACTTTAAAAACGAAAAAGCCTCAGAAGAAGTATTAAGAGACGGTTGGTTATTTACAGGCGACTTAGGTTACTTCGATGAAGATGGATTCTTAGTAGTTACTGGTAGAGCTAAAGCTTTATTAATTAGTAAGGAAGGGGAAAAATATTCACCGGAAGAAGTTGAAGAGGTTATGTATAATAATGTAGATATTATTAATCAACTTTTAGTTTATAATGATCATAGACCTTCAACCACAGCTTTGGTTACTCTTCAAGAAGAAAATGTTAAAGCTTTAATTAAAGCTAATTCTATAACAGATGCAAAAGGCGCTTATGATTTAATTATTAAGACAATTAAATCATATGAAGCTAAGGCAGAAAGTATTCCAACAATGTGGCATCCAGCTAGATTTGCCATAATCGAGAAGCCATTTAGTGAAGATGATGGACTCGTCAATTCCACAATGAAATTGGTAAGATATAAAACTGTTGAATTCTATAGAGAGAGATTAGAGTTACTTTACAGTGATCCAGATGAAAATAGAAATAAGAATTTAGAAATAATTAAAAAATTATTTTTCTAACATATTATAATATTTAAAAGTATTGAAAGACCAGGAGCATATCTTGGTCTTTTATTTTTATATAAATATAATTGTGTGATAACAAATAGTAGACATTTTAAGTTAAAATTATAATATATACACAATAAAATATA
>JAQQAS010000056.1 GCA_028532815.1 Pleomorphochaeta sp. | reverse complement strand
CAACATTGGGGCCATTTGAACCAAGCGGGCCATTTCAACCATGCGGTCCATTTCAACCATTCGGTCCATAGCAACCATGCGGACCATAGCAACCATGCGGACCATAGCAACCATGCGGACCATAGCAACCATGCGGACCATAGCAACCATGCGGACCACCATCGAATGATGATAAAGGACTTTCGCAACAGGTTCTATTTCAGCTTGTTACTCACGTTACCCATCCTTGCGCTTACGCCGTTGATCAAGGACCTCACTGGTTTTGGATGGACGTTCCCGAGGGCAGACTATGTCGTATTCCTTTTGGCTACGATTCTGTATTTCGTAGGAGGTTGGCCTTTCCTTTCCGGTTTGGTGAAGGAGTTGAAGGAAAAATCTCCGGGGATGATGACACTAATAGGCATGGCTATCACAGTAGCCTACGGATATAGTACTGCTGTTACCTTCGGTCTTCCAGGGATGCCCTTCTACTGGGAACTTGCAACCTTGATCGCCATCATGCTTGCGGGACACTGGATAGAAATGACCAGCGTCGTAGGCGCATCGGCGGCATTGGAAAAACTGGCCCGCCTCATGCCATCGGAAGCCCACAGGAAAGAAGGGGAAACAATCAAGGACATACCACTCAGTCTTGTTGAGAATGGCGATCTCCTTATAGTAAAACCTGGGGAGAAAATTCCCGCCGACGGCCGGATCCACGAAGGTGCCGGGTATGTCGATGAATCAATGCTCACAGGGGAATCGCGTCCGGTCCGACGCGAGAAGGGAGACAGGCTCATTGGCGGGTCGATCAATGGTGATTCCAGCATCACCATCAAGGTTGATGGAGTCGGGGAGCATGCATATCTGTCGAAGATAATTACCATGGTCCGCGAGGCACAACAAGTCAAATCGAAGACACAGAAGTTGAGCGACCGGGCAGCCCGTTACCTGACCATAGCAGCAATCACCATTGGAATTGCCACCTTGGTCAGCTGGCTGCTGGTCGGCTACGACCTGCAGTTCGCCATCACACGAATGGCCACCGTTATGATCATCACCTGCCCCCACGCACTTGGATTGGCCATTCCGCTTGTGGTCTCCGTCTCTACGGCCAAGTCCGCACAACACGGATTGCTCATCCGCAATCGGACGGCATTTGAGCAGGCTCGAAAGATCGACACCATTGTGTTCGATAAGACAGGCACGCTCACAAAGGGTACTTTCACGGTGACCGATGTGACATCGACCGACACGGGAACCTATTCGAAAAAGGATGTGTTGCGATTGGCAGCGTCTGTTGAAGTACACTCGGAGCATCCTATCGGGAAGAGCATCGTTGGACACGCAACCGCCCAAGGCTTTGAATTGTCCTCTGTGGACGAAGTATCGGCAATCAAGGGAAAGGGTATCGGCGGGAAAGTAGATGGTTCGGCAATTCTGGTTACCAGCCCCTCCCATGCACGTCAACTTGGCATCGACATCCCTTCTGCCAAGGACGAACAGGCTGTAACCCGTGTTTTTGTCCTGATGGAAACGCGATTGATTGGCTCTATCACCCTCAGTGATACGGTGCGTCCAGAGTCCCATGGCGCCATCAAGACGCTGCAATCAATGGGCATAGCCTGCTGGATGCTCACTGGAGACAACGAAGCGACCGCCCGTGCCGTTTCCGAGGAATTGGGCATGAATGGCTACTTTGCCGAGGTGTTGCCCGATGAGAAGCAACAGAAGATCAAGGAACTGCAGAAGAAGGGCTCATTCGTGGCGATGACAGGAGACGGCGTGAATGATTCTCCTGCCCTGGCGCAAGCCGATGTCGGGATTGCCATCGGGTCGGGAACCGATGTGGCGGCGTCCACCGCCGATATCGTGTTGGTGGATTCAAATCCACAGGATATCGTGACGCTCATCAGGTTCGGAAAAGCCACCTATCGCAAGATGATCCAGAACCTGGTGTGGGCTACTGCATACAATGTGTTTGCCATTCCTCTTGCCGCGGGAGTTCTGCACTTCACCGGGTTCATCCTGCAACCGGAGGTGGGTGCCGTCCTGATGACCTTGTCCACGGTGGTGGTTGCAATCAACGCCCGGTTGCTAAAAGTACCGAAGCAAGCGGGCTGATCCTTTCCTGATCTCGCTCAACCTTGCCGCTGGGACGGGCAACGGTGAAGATCAGGTAAAGAATTCAAGGGAACTCTTTGCAGATACGCGGCATTGCTTTACATTGACTACACACCCCCTCGGGGGTGTGGGAGGTTAAAAATGATGATATTTGGAATCCTTGGGACCCTCTTGATAATGTATCTGTTGTTCAGAACGGATATGTTCGGTAGAAAAGATGATTCCTTCCGTAAAGGAACCGATGAGGCGCTCGAAGCGCTCAGTAAGCGATATGCACAAGGGACCCTCTCACGGGAGGAATACCTCAGCATGAGAGAAGACATCTCGAATTGATGATGGAGGAATGGTATGCACGGCTTATATTACGGTCTTGGCAATGTCGGCGGATGCGGTTGGTTCGGGTCAGACTGGTGGTCCCGGGGGATGATGATCGGATTGTTGCTCATTGGGGTGACGGTCGTCGTGCTTCTTGCGGTGCATCTCTCACATCGGAACAGGTCCAATTCTGGCAGTTTGGAGGCAATCGCGCTACTTAAAAACAGATATGCCGATGGTGAGATCGATCGCGAGCTATTTGAGAAGATGAAGAAAGACCTTCGTTGAAGAGGATCTTGCCAATTTGGAAATTGTATTTGAGATGATCAAGAAGAGATATGCCCCACGTGATATCACCTGGGAAGAGTTCGACTCGATGAAGAGAAATCTTTCGTAGAAGGAGACAACAAATTGAAGAAAATATTCGTAATAACCTTGAGTATCATGTTCCTGATCGTGGGAACAACACTCTGGGCGCAGGAAGAAGAAGGACACGGCAGAACTGCCGACGTGATCCTCAACGAAATCAAACAGGTGCAAGGCGTGACAAGTATCACGCTCATCGATCCCGACCTGATACGTCCGGCTCTACTTGAGGAACTGGGTGATGCGGTCATGGATCTCATGATCGCCGATGAAGAACGACACGAATGGATGGATGAGATGATGGGAGGAGAAGGATCCGAGCAACTAGCATCGACCCACCGTTGGATTGCCTACAACTACCTCCAGAACGACGGGAAGCTCGACACGTGGGGACCCGGCATGGGCGGATACGGCTTTATGGGACCGGGAATGATGGGAGGTTGGAGCCGTAACGCGCGTTACAACCCCACCTCATCCAACTATGGATGGGGCTATGGTCCCGGTAGCATGATGGGCTGGTCAGGCAATTGGTGGAGCTGGATTGCGATTATCGTGATCCTAGTTGTCATTGCAGTTGTCCTAGTCGCTCTCGTACGGTCGCGCCGAAGTGGCTCTGACAGTTCCGCCGATGTCTTGGAAATCCTTCGTAGCCGCTACGCAGAAGGCAAGATTACCCGCGAGGAGTATCAGCGGATGTCGAAAGAGCTGAGAGAGTAGAAGCAGGACATCCGATTGCCGGCATGGGTGCCGCCAATCGGATGTTTCTTTCGGAAAAATCCTCCATTCTGCCCACTTCGAACAGGTTTAACCAAAAGCCTTTATTCCGATGGATATCTCCCATATACTGGAAGGCGAGAAATAATCGGGAGGTCCTGTATGAACAATTCTCAAAAGAATGGGGACAGCATCCATGTATCCGTCTGTACCGGTACCAACTGCGCGTTCCGAGGAGCTTCCCAGCTTGTGGAAGCTTTACGCGCCGAGAAGGATATCCAGGAACATTGCATCATCGACGAGATGTCCTGTCCCAATAAAGTCTGCGATCACTCGAGGAGATCTCCTGTTGTGAAAATCGATGGCGATTATATTCTCGAGGCGAAACTGGAAGCGATCATGGACGATGTGCATACCCGAATAGAGAAGAAGCGGGAGGCAAAGCCATGAGTGAGATCGGCGTAAAACGGGTATTTGAACGGATGCGGGGAATCTATACTCCTGTGACCGATCTCCGTAGGCGGTTGCTCATGGAGACAGTACGATTCATAACTTGCTGGATACTCTGATTGGAGACTTCCAAATTCAAAAGAATTAGAAAGTCTTGTTGACTATAAAAAAACTGATTTCCCAGCTATTGATACAGATTACTTTAATACTACAGTAACTGGATTTGATTATGTTGATGATGCATATTATGTTTGGACTAGCACAACCCAAGATGATTTTAAATATAGTGCATGTTATGTTTCATTCGGACAAGCTTGGAGTAAAAAGAACAGCGAAGCAGATACTTATTATGATTGGCATGGTGCTGGTGCTCAACGATCTGATCCAAAAACAGGAAACCCAGAAGACTATGAACTAGCCTCAGAGATGGCTACTGATTATATCTCAATTAATAACTATGTAAGATTAGTTAGAGATGCTAATTAATAATTAGAGTTATATAAAATGAATAGAGAGGATCGTTACTTTTTAAAGCAAAGATCCTTTTTGTTCTCCTTTTATATGACATATAAAATTAAACAAAATGGGTATTTTTATATATTGTAGTATTTTATTTCAAAATTAAATTATATTTTAACCCATAATTTAAATATATTTTTTTCACAAGCCTTGAATTATTTATAACATAATTCAGTTATTTATAAAGAAAATGTCATTATTTAATTTCATATCTCATATCAATTATTGAGTAATTAAAAATTAAATAGTAAACTATATAAAATTTTCATAGAATATTTTATATAATGATTCATTATTTAAAGAGGGGGTACATGAAGAGCTTAGAAATGCTTTCAAAAATAGCATTATTAGCAGTTAACACAGAAGATTTTAATAATCAAATGAATAACATTCTTCAGATAATCGGGAAATATACAAAGGTCTCAAGGGCATATATTTTCATCGATAATGAAGAAGGCACAGCTACGCGTAATGAATTTGAATGGTGTAATACCGATATAAAGCCTCAAATAGATAAATTAAAAGATTTACAATATAGTGAAATCCCCTCCCTTCGAAGAATTTTACTCGAAGAAGGTAGACTATATTGTGAAGATATTCAAAAACTTCCTCAAGATATAATTAATATTCTCGAATCACAAGATATTTTATCTATCATTATTTATCCTTTGATTATTAACAATAAAATGAAAGGATTCATTGGTTTTGATGAGTGCAAAACTAATA
The DNA here is from genome assembly GCA_028532815.1 of Pleomorphochaeta sp. GTDB lineage: Bacteria > Spirochaetota > Spirochaetia > Sphaerochaetales > Sphaerochaetaceae > Pleomorphochaeta. The sequence continues at coordinate 26,009 of JAQQAS010000056.1, read as the reverse complement.
AACAATGGAGAGAAAAAGATTTATCCATTTTAGCAACGATTTCAGGAATAATTTCAAATATCTATATAAACAGATTTAATTTATTAAAAATTAAAGAACTCTCAAGTCGTGATGCTTTAACTAATATTTATAATCGTAGATTTATTTTAGATACTTTAGAAAAAGATATAGATAGATACAAGGAAAAAAACCATCCTTTCTCTGTATCAATACTTGATATAGATTACTTTAAAAAAATTAATGATAATTATGGACATCAAGCTGGGGACTATATCCTTCAAGAATTTACTAAAACTATTCTTAATAACATAAGAAAAACAGACTTATTAGGCCGATATGGCGGAGAAGAGTTTATAATTGTAACATATGATACCTTAAAAAATAATACTGTCAAAAGAATTAGTGAGCTTCTAAACGTAATTAGAAATACAACCTATTCTTATAACAGTAAATCTATTAACTTTACATTTAGTGCCGGAATTTGTGATGTTACGGACTTCAGCATAGAGGACATATCCTTTGAAACCTTAATTTCATTAGCAGATAAAAGATTGTATGCTGCCAAAGATGCAGGAAGAGATTGCATCAAATATTGTGAGTAGGCACTTAGATTTTATTTAACTACAAATAAAAAAGATTATAAAAATCAAACAATTCTCTGATTTCTATAATCTTTATCTTATACAATTATATTTCTATTTCTTCATCCCTACATGAATATAATGAGTGAATTTGAATATCAAGTTTACTAAGAGCTTCTAACTTTTCACAAATAATTACTTTTTTACTATCATTTGGGAATAGATGAAAAAAATTATCTGAAAACTTATTTAATAAATTTGGAATATCAAGCCATACCCAAAAAGCTGGTTTTTCACTTCTTATCTCCATAATAGTTTTTAAATTATCACTTTCCATTGGATATAGCTTCCACTTTATATTCGGTTTTTGTAACTCGAAATATTTTGGTCTTTCAAAAAATATGGTATCTGAAGAAATTGGAATATTTTTTTCTAACAAAGTTACATTAAAAAAAGTATTCTTATAATCAAAATCAAAATCAAAGCATATTTTCTCAACCATGGTACTACTTAGAGAATCAATTTGGTGATTTTGGGTAGATTTGCTCCAAATTATATCTCCATTTGCATTCATTAAATTGCAGACTATGTCTGCTTTAATTTGTTCTAAATTATCATTTACTACCCAAATTGAACAAGAGTTTTCTTCTTTTGACTCTACTGCAGTAATTGAAATAGGATTATAAAATCGCTTTGCAAAATAATGAAGAGCCTTCCAATTTCCTTTCCAATCGATACTACTCCAACTTGCAGCTGGCCAACAATCATTTAACTGCCAATATAGAGCTCCCATACATCTCGGCTTTGATCTTCTCCAATGATCAATTGCATATTTCATTGCAAGACCTTGAAGAATTTGGGATAACCAAAAAGTCATTGTTATATTATGAGGTAATTGAAACCAAGATAACATATATTGAATGATAGCATCATTTCCAATAGGGCTTCTCTGATGAAGATCCATTGCATAACTATTTATATTTCTTTCATTAGGTTTTAAGAAATCTTTTAACACAGAAGGCTGCGGAAACGATTGAAATCCAAATTCACTTACAAATCTATGTTCACTTTCTCTGTACCATTCAAAGGGTTTTCTACCATGCCAAACTTCCCATAAATGAGCATCTCCACTTTTTGGATTATTTGCCTCAAGTCGATTACCATCTGGAGTATGAGGACTAGAGGGCCAATAGGCTCTATCAGTATCTATTTTAGTGATTAAAGAAGGAATAATATTATCAAAGAGTTGACAATATTCATTCCAAGTCATTTTTCCAAAAGTATCTCCTATAAGCTCTTCATTTATCTGTTCAATCTCATTGTTACCACACCACAAAGCTATTGATGGATGATGAAATAATCTACTAACTTGATTACTAATCTCATTACTAACATTTTCAACCCAAGCTTGATCAAAAGAAGGGTAAGCACTACAAGCAAACATCAAATCTTGCCAAATAAGAATACCTTTTTCATCACAAAAATCATACAAACAATCTTTCTCGTATATTCCACCACCCCACACTCTAATCATATTCATATTCACATCAACACAACTATCAACCAAGTACAAATAATCCTTTTTATCTAATCTAGTTGGAAAGGTATCTGCAGGAATCCAGTTAGCACCTTTAATGAATATTGGAATATCATTTAAGTAGAAAGTAAATGATTTACCCCATCTATCAATTTTTTGTTGAAGTTCAACTTTTCTAAGCCCTATTCTTCTACTATCAAAAGATAAAGCTTTATTTTTTTCATTTATAATTGAGATAGATACTTTGTAAAGAGGCTGACTTCCTAAATCGTGAGTCCACCATAATTTAGGGTTTTTAATTTCAAACTCTATAGTATCTGTATCAAAATTATTCTGTTTTCTTGAAATTATTTTATCATTTAAAATTATATCTGTTTGAATAACAAAAGATTCTTTAAGTAAATTATGATTACTCACCTTATAACTAATGTTTAATTTAACATAATCTTCTCTATGTTCCTGATTTATTTTATTAATAATTATTTTAGGAGTATTAACTTTTTCTAAATATATAGAACCAACAATACCACAGGTTACACACATAGGACCCCAATCCCAACCATAGTTGCATTGAGATTTTCTAATTCTATTACTTCCATCGATTCTATGTTGTCCAACCCCAGTGGCATTTAGGTATCTTTTATCCTGATTAGATTTCATATAATCATAAGTTTGTTTAAAAATAAGTTTTAATTTATTTTCTTTTTTATCTAGATAGGGTGAAACATCAAATTCCCAACGTCTAAATTGATTATCACAAACTCCAATTAATGTATTATTTAAATAAACATCACAAAGTGTATCTAGTCCTTCACAAATCAAACTAATTTTTGACTCTTCAATAAAATTACTATCTAAAGTAAAACTTCTTTCAAATACCCAATCAGTTTTTCCAATCCACATTTGTTTTTGTTCATTATCACTATAATAAGGATCTTCAATAATTTTATTATCTATTAAAGCCTCGTAAATTGAACCTGGAATTTTAGCTTTTAGATTTTTGATATTTGTTTTTGCATTTATTGGGTAACAATTCCAAATACCATTTAGTTTTTGTATATTCATAAATATAATCCTTTTTATCCTTTGACTGCCCCTGCAACCATTCCTTCCATAATCTTTTTTGAAAATAATGCATAGAAAACTACTACTGGAATAATAGATATTACTAAAGCAGTTACAAGTTGTGGATAATTAGTTGTATAAGTTCCTGTAAACATAGATAGTGCAACAGGGACTGTTTTTAGAGAATCTTTTGTTATAAGAACTAAAGCAAAGGGAAATTCATTCCAAGAAGTGTTAAATGTTAAAATTAACACAGTTGCTAACATAGGTTTACACAATGGTAAAATAATCTTCCAAAGAGATTGCCAAACCCCACATCCTTCTATAGATGCAGATTCTTCCATTTCTATAGGGATGCTTTGTATAAAACTTTCTAATAAAAATATTGCAGTAGGCATTGCAAAGGTTATGTAAGGTAAAACTAACGTAACCCTTTTATCTAAAATTCCTAAATTATTAAATTGTATGAACATAGGTAATAACCAAGCATGAGTTGGAACAACTAATCCCAACATAAAAAAAGCATAAATGGATTTTCTTCCTTTAAATTTAAATCTAGATAAGAAATATCCTGTTATGGAAGCCAATATTAAAACTAAGGTTAAAGTTAAAAGACTTACAATAAAACTATTATAAAAATACTGCCCAAAATTAGCATTTCGCATAACTTGAACATAGTTTTCAAAATTAATTGAAGAAGGTAATGATAGGATATTTTCTTGATACTCTTTACCACTTTTTAATGAAGTATAAGTCATCCAAATTATTGGGAAAACACAAGATATAGTAAATAAAGACACAATAAGATTTAACAGAGCTTGTATTGGTGTAATTTTTTTTACTTTATTACTCATATCGTTTTCCTCCTAATACTCTTAAGGAAAATCCAGTTATTAAAAGTGTTATTATAATCATAGCAATAGAAAGAGCTGAACCGTAACTAAAACGCATCATATCAAATGAGACTCTATAGTTATAAAGGGACATAGTCATTGAACTTTGACCAGGTCCACCACCTGTTAATACAAATATTTGATCAAAAATCTTAAGAGTCCCTGATATACACAACATCATTGCAACTTTGAAAGTTGGATATATCATAGGCAACATTATTTTAATAGAACGTTGATAAGTAGATGCTCCATCAATATCAGCACTTTCAAGAATAGACTTTGGAATATTTTCAAGAGAACCTAGAAACATTATCATATATAAACCAATAAATTGCCAAATAATAGGAATAGAAACACTATAAAGTACAATAGATGGATCACTTAACCACAAGGGAATATTTTGAATACCTAAATTACTTAAGAATAAATTTAAAAAGCCATTTCTTTTGTTATATACAATTGTCCAAATTAGACCAACTACAACAGGAGATAATACAACAGGCAAAAAAATTAAAGTTCTATGAACATTTCGCCATGCTACATATTTATTAACAAGAAAAACAGCGATAATAAACCCTAATCCTACTTGACCTATAACTACCAAAACAGTCACGGTCACAGTATTTTTAAGGGAATTCCAAAAATTACTATCAAATAGAAGCTCTTTATAATTATCAAATCCGATAAATTGTGTAGAAAGTCCACCTTTCCAATCTGTGAAACTATATCTTAATGAAAATATTAATGGAAAAATAAATACAAAAGCAAAAATAAGAAGTGGTGGTAAAAAAGCAATAATCATTGTTCTCTTTTTGGGAAGAGGAAGTGTTCTTTGCATAAAAAATCCTTAGTATTAGAATATTAAAAGGACCTATATACAAGTAAACAGATCCTTTTAATTTTTATCAGTTATCGAACATTTTCAATATTTTGAGCATATTCTTCCGGTGTAATTTCATTTATAAGCAATTGTTGCATATCGTTATAAAATACATCTACTATTGATCCTGGAAGTTGTACATCAAAAATTGGTGCAAACTCAAAATCTATATTGTTATATGCAACTTGTAAAGGATGTAAAGCATCTTCATCAATCATAGGTTTAACAGCTGGAAATCCTCCATTTGCTGCAGCTGCATTTGCAAAGGTTTGTCCATATAATTCTTTAACAAATTCAATTACAACATCTTTAGTTGCTTCACTCATATCAGGATTAATCACAATACCCCAGCCAGGTCCACCAGCTACTATATTAGCATACTCCGGCATTCCATCAATAGCAGGTAATATTGCTAAACCAACATTTTTCAATTGTTCTTCACTCATATTATCCATAACTGGACCTAATGCCCAAGAACCTTCAATAAACATAGCTGCTTCTTCATTATAGAACAATACACGTTGTTGATTGTTATCAATACTGTTCATATCTTCATTAAAAGCACCAAGACTAACTAACTCACTCATTAATTTTGCAGCATCAACAAATGGTTTATCATTAAAGGTAGCGCCTTCATCATTATAAAGACTATTGAACCATGAAGCATCAGTAAATCTATAAACCATTGTATTAAAAATACATGATGGGTTTAACCACCTACCTTTGTTACCCATTGAAATTGGAATATAACCAGCATTTCTTAATTTAGAAACAAGATCTTTAAATTCTGACATTGTTTTTGGAAACTCATTAAAACCTACTTCTTTAAACATTGCTTTGTTATAATATACAACATGGTTTGATTGTAGTTGAAAAGGAATTGCCCAAATATCTCCATCAAAAGTAAAATCATTAAAAGCCCCTTTTTTAAATAAAGCCTTAAATTCAGGATCTGTTTCTATCATGTCAGTAAGAGGCATAATCATATTATTCTCTCTAAGTAATGGAAATAAATCTGGTTTTGAATAATACACATTGGGTAGTGTATTAGAAGCAATCATTGTTTTAATTTTAACTTGGTAATTATCATGTTGAACAAATTCATCAGCTACATTAATATCAGGATGGTTTTCTCTATACTCAGCCATGGATGCAGCAAAAGCCTTATCATTTGCATCTCCTGCTTCATAAGCGGGACTCATAAAATGGATCATACTGATACTTTTACCATCCTCTTCTTGTTCACTTGCACCACTTGCAAAAATTGCTGCCTGAGATACTAATAGCATTATTATTAATACTACAACCCCCATTCTTGTTTGTTTTTTCATCTTCATATAACTCTCCTTTTGTTTATATTTCTTGATTACACAAATTCTTTAATTGATTTATCATTTGCTGATTTATAAGCATCTTGAATAAGTTTCAATGTAATTTTAGCATTTTGAATATCTGAAATTGGTTCTTGATTTTTGTTGATTGTATCATAAAAAGCCTTCAAAATATGGAAAAAAGAACTTTCATATGAACTATCTGTTTCTACTAATTCTCCATTAAAATATAAAGAATCTGAAATCAATATTGTTCCTTTATCACCTTGGATTCTAATTTCACCCGCTGAAGGATCACTACAACTCCAAGATTGAAATATTTGAGAGACAATACCTCCTTTATTAAATAAAGATATTAAGCAGGTGTCCTCCCCATCCATTTCTAAATAATGACGTTTAGAACTAAAACAACAAAGTCTCTCAGGTTTCCCTATAAGATAAAGAAATTGATAAACTAGATGAGTTCCACTATCCATCATGGCCCCACCTCCTGATTTACTAAAATCTTTTCTCCAACCACTTGCATGATCTTCAGGTATAAAATGAGCAGCTCTAAAACTACTATAAGAGATAGCACCTAATTTACCAGAATCTATTATTTCTTTAGCTTTTTTAATCACTGGTCTGTAGACAAAATTATGTCCCGGAAATACAGTTACACTATTTTCTTTAGCTAGTTTATCTAGCACATCTAATTGCTCAACATTCAATGCAACAGGTTTTTCCACTAATACATGTTTTTTATGTTCTATTGCTTCTTTTACTTGAGAATAATGCATAGAAGTTGGAGTAAAAATTGCAACTGCGTCGATAGATGTATCCTTTAATACTTCATCATATGAACTATAGGCTTTAACATTCCATAAATCACATTTCTCTTTTAATCTTTTCTGACCTTCAATTGAAGGATTTCCCACACAACCTTTTAGAACAAATTCTGAATCTAATTTATTTAATGCTTTTAAATAGAAATCAGCTATCCAACCTGCTCCGACTATAACGAATGAAATACTCATAATCTTTTACTCCTCCCAATTAATAATGATGCCCAAACTAGAATTATCTTTCTCTCTTAACTTATTATAAATAGTTGTTGCTTGAGGAGGTGTAATAATATCTGTAACCATTGGTTCAATCAGTAATTGTTTCGACTCAATTAAATTTAAAATAATCTCAATATTTCTCTCGATTGAATGTTTTTGCATTGGTGCATCTTTTTTCAATACAGGGTACCTCCATTCATGAGCACCTTTTAAATTCATGTTTGTTGGACATAAATGAACTTTATTTAAGAAAGGAGTTACATCAGCTTTGAACTTTCCTCGAGGACTTCCCAACAATATGAACTCGCCCTTATCATCAACAAGGTTTGCAGCATTGAGAATAACACTAGGTACCCCTGTTGCATCTATAACTGTTGAAAATTTAATATTATCATCAATTTCATCTAGGTTTGAATATGTCGACTTTATTCCACATTCTTTTGCTATCAAGCATCTTTTTTCATTAGGATCTACTATGGAAACATTAGCCCCAGAAAGTTTAGCTAACTGTGCTGCAAAATTTCCAACAATTCCAGCCCCAATAACAACAACTTTATCTCCTAATTCAATATTAGAACATCTAATAGAAGTAATCGAAACAGCTGCCATTCTAGCAAATACGGCTTGCTCAAGTTTAATATTTTCAGACAACTTTACAGTTACAGTATCTGTTTTTGAAAATTCAGTATGAGATCCATAAGTAAAAACTAAATCACCTGGTGAAAAAGTACCATTTTCATCTTCTATCACTCTTCCCACAGACCCATATCCTGGAATATAAGGAAGTGGTGCCCAACTTTCATTTCCTGAAAGAATTGCCATCTCAGTTCCTGCACTTATGATTGAGAATAAAGTTTTAATTATTGTTGAACCTTTGGGTTGTTTGCTTGTATTAATATAATCAACTTGCCAAGCTTTTGTAAATTGTATAGCTTTCAATAGGTTTCTCCTCTTAATTTAATGATTAGTTTTTCTAATCTATGTTTAAATTATTTGGTATGAAACACTAACTGTCAATTCATTGAATTATCCTATTTATTGTCATTTTCTACGATATTTTAGTAAATTTTCTAAAATTTAAATAAATATTTATCTATTTTTATGATATAATAAAACCATGGATATTAAAACAAAGCTAATTCGGATAGATAATGGTAAGGCATCGCATGGGTCATTTATAGATTCTGAATATGTATTACATGTAATTTTAAATGGGACATTTACATTCCAAAGCCAACAAAAATCATATTCAATAGAACCTAATGATATGATCTTAATCCCCCCATATAAATTACATGCTTTAAATGAAATAAATGATGTATCGATGCTAGTTATCCATTTTTATGATCATTCAAGTATTATTGAAACATATAAATTACCAACTGTAGTTAGTATAAATGAAACATCTTTTAAGCAAATAAAACAATTATGTTTACAATTAATACAATTATTAAAAGAATCTAAAGAAGAAAATGAACAAATCTGCAATGGTCTTGTACATACATTAATTGGATGTTTTATCAAATATTCTAATCACCATAAAAAAGATAGTAACTCAAACCGTCAATTTTATAGTTGGAAATCTATTCAAAAAGCAGTAGCTTATATACAAGATAATTTTAAAAATCCGAATATTACAATTGCGGAAATTAGTGATTATTGTAAATTTTCCCATAATTATTTTAGTTTCTTATTCAAAGAATATACAAATGAAAGTCCTCATCATTATCTAACTAGAGTTAGATTAGAATATGCTAAGGAAAATCTTTACAATGGTAAATGTAATATCTCAGAAGCAGCTATTTCGAGCGGTTTTTGTAATCTACAATACTTTAGTAAGGTATTTAAAAAAGAAGAGGGATTAAGTCCTAGTGAATGGTTAAAAAAAAATAATTTAAAATAAGTGAGTGAATTAGATTATACTTTAGACAAGTTTATTGACCCTAAGTATTTTTTTTATATTGATGTCTAAATTTCATGATATAATGATAGAATACTATCTTAGGAGACTATCTATCATGAGAAAACACAACAAAATAATAATCGTTGGAGCTGGAATTTCTGGATTAACAGCGGCAACATCTTTAGCTGTGAAAAATCATAATGTCCTTGTTTTAGAAAAAAATGAAACTTGTGGTGGTTTAGTAAATTCTTTTAAAAGAGATGGTTTCCTTTTTGATGGGGGAATTAGAGCTGTAGAAAATGCAGGTATGGTTAAACCAATGTTAGAAGAACTTAAAATTGATTTACCACTTTTACAAAGTAAAGTGTCTCTAGGAATTGAAGACAAAATATTTAGTGCGACAAATGAAGACAGCCTATTGCAATATGAAACAATTTTAAAAGAATTATATCCTAACAGCATTAAAGATGTTGAAAGGGTTATTAAAGTTATTGCAAAATTTGATATTTATATGCAAGTTCTATTTGGAAATAGTAGTCCATTTTTCAAAGATGCAAAGCGAAATCTAAAATATTATTTTACAACATTCCCTGTTTGGATTATTAGATTTTTAATTACTACAGTAGCAGTTGTAAGGATGCAAATGCCTATGGAAAAATTCCTAAACAAAATAATAAAAAATGATTCACTTAGAGATATTATATCTCAACATTTTTTCAAAAAAACTCCAGCCTTTTTTGCAATGAGCTATTTCTCACTTTATCCTGATTATTATTATCCTAAAGGCGGTGTTAAAAGTATACCAGAGGCTTTAAGTAAACGACTTCTAGAACTTGGGTCAGAGATTAAAACTAATACTGAAATAGTAAAGCTTGATGCCTTTAATAAAGTTCTAGTTGATTCAAAAAACAATGAATATACTTATGAAAAGCTTATTTGGTGTGCAGATATGAAACTTTTATATAAAATGATTATTCCAGGAGATTTTCCAATTAAACTTCAAAATAAAATAAATAAAGAAAAAGATCTTATATTAGCAAGTAAGGGAGCTGAATCTGTATTTACCCTATTCTTAGCTATTGATTTACCTCCTAAATATTTTAGTTCAATATCAGAAGCACATTTCTTCTACACTCCTTCAAGAAAAGGACTTAAAGAAACTCATTTATCTAAACTTACAAATATTTTAGATAATTGGGAAAATTTAGATAGAGATTATTTTTACTCTTGGCTTAAAGATTTTTGTGATCTAAATACATATGAAATTTCAATACCAGTTCTTACTGATGAAAATGCAGCTCCAAGTGGTAAATCAGGTTTAATTGCAAGTTTCTTATTTGATTATGAACTAACAAAAAGAATTGAAAAGGATGGTTGGTATGATGAATTTGAGAATAAAATAAGAGAATTTATGATAGAGGCGCTTAATAATTCTGTTTATTCAAAATTAAAAGAGAATATAATTTTCAGTTTCACAGCTAGTCCACTAAGCATAGCAAATAAAGTAGGTTGTTCTGAGGGAGCAATTGTAGGTTGGTCTTTTGAACAAAAAGTACCCATTTCTGCAGGTATGTTAAATATGAAAAAAGCAGTACTTACTTCTATCCCTGATCTCTATAGAGCTGGACAGTGGACAGTAAGTCCTGCTGGGCTTCCAACTTGCATAATGACTGCAAGGATGGCTTCAGAATTGGTTGATAAAGAAATTACAGGATAAATTTTAGTAATAATCTAATACTATTTCTCTAATAAAAATTCCATTCTAGTGAGGTAATTATTAGAATCAGATACATTAAATTGATCATAGATATTAAAATTAAACATATACTCAGAAAATTTTAAATCTTTTCTCTGATTCATTATTTCTTCTCTATGTTTGGGAATAGTCTCATAAGGTCCTATATGATAGGCAATTAAATAATCACCCCTTGGTATTGTTGTAATATTATTTGGATCTAAAAAATCTTTTTCATGATTTTCTAATAAGGCACCAAAAGATTTCCCTGTAGAGGTATAAATTGCAACCGTTGGATAGAAATAAAATGAATCATCACTATATAATAAAGTTTCATCTCCCATATTATAATAATATCTTTTTTTTCTATAAATTACTTTATCAGAATCTTTTTCCTGATTTTTCTTCTCTTTTTTTATGTATTTTAGTTTTCTGCTTATAGCATCATCAATTCTAATTATTTCAGATAAGTTTTTTCTCAATTCAACAGATTTTTCTGTTAAAATTGAATTTGCGGTTTCAGGAGTCAAATTTAATAAAGATTCTTTGATTTCAGTTAAAGAAAGTCCAAGTCGCTTTAAATATAATATAGTTGATAATTCATATATCTGTTCAAAAGAATATTTCCTAATGTTGGAAGAACTAGTTCTTTTATCTGGGGAGAACAACCCTATCTTATCGTAATAATACAGGGTTTGATTATTTATTTTAAATAATGAGGCTAATTCTCCAACTGTATATTCTTTTTTCATTTACCTTGCATTCCTCTCATATGGAGTTCCTAAAGCTAAAGGATCTTTATTATTCTTTATTGAGAATAATAAAACTATCATAGCAACAAAATAAGGCAACATAGTAAATATCTCACTTGGTAACGGTATTCCAGCGGTCTGCAATCTTATCTGTGTCGCATCAGCAACACCAATTACTAAAGCAGCTAAAAAGATCCCTAAAGGATTTCTTTTGCCAAGGATAACTGCAACTAAGGCCATATAACCTTTGCCATTTGTTATATTCTCCATAAAAAACCCTAATTGAGCGAGAGTTAAATAACTTCCAGCAAGGCCGCCTAAAAGCCCATTTATTATACAAGCTAAATATCGTGTCTTTTTAACATCAATACCTGCTGTATCAGCAGCTTTAGGATTTTCTCCAACCGAAATTAAACTAATTCCCCAACTTGTTTTATACATTATAATATAACTCAATATTATTGTTAAAAACAATAAATAAACAAATATATTTTGTGAAAAAACGACTTCACCGAGGATTGGGATTTTATTTAATAAAGGAATACTAATGTTACTTACAATTCTACAAGTAGGTAACTCTGTAGAAGTTCCAAATCCAACTAAAAACAAAAAACTTGTTAAGCCAAGAGCGAAAAAGTTTAAAGCAAGACCAATAATTGTCTGATTTGCTTTTCCTTTTATTGCAAGATATCCATGAAATAAAGATATAATTATACCACTAATTAACCCTGCAAAGACTCCTAAAAGAATGTTATCAGTTTTATTACATACATAAAATGAGACAAAAGCTCCACTAAGCATTATCGAATCAAGACCAATATTAATCACTCCTGATTTTTCATTAATAGCTTCACCGATTCCAGCAAATGTTAAAGGTGTGGCAATTCTTATTGCTGCAGCAATTATTGAAGTTATTAAAGCTATCATTTTGACTCCTTGTATAAAAATGGAAATAATGCTTCATTGCCTAAATGTAATAAAACAATTACTCCCATGATCAATAACGCTATTGAAGATGGAACACCAGCATACCTTTGCATTGAGAGAGATCCAACTTGAAGAGCAGCTATACCTAAAGATGTTAATATACAATTCTTTGGTTTATTATTTGCAAGTAAAGCGACTATAATAGCTGTGTAACCAAAATCAGAAGAGATACCAACCATAAGTCTATGTTGTACTCCTAATATTTCGAAAACCCCTGCTAATGCTGCAAAACCTCCACTTAACATAGCTGAAATTAATATATTCTTATTTATTTTTATCCCTGCACATCTACTTGCTCTTACATTCTGACCTATTGCTCTAATATAAAAACCACTCTTAGTTCTATCTAACCAAAACTGAACAACTAAAGCTAAAACTATTGATATTATTATTCCAAGATGAAGTCTAGTTTTTCCAATAATTATAGGAAAACTAGCTTCTATTTCTGGTGACATGGGAAAATACCCACTCTTATCCATTAAAATAGTTTTTACAAGTATTCCAGTAATACCTATTGCAATATAATTTAACATTATTGTATTGATTACTTCAGAAATACCAAATTTCGATTTTAATATCCCAGGAATTAATGAATACATTCCTCCAAATATAAAACCCAAAATCAAAGCAATTATTAATACCAATATAGTTGGTAAATTAAAATACATAGCAACAATAGTGGCTATAATAGCACCAATATATAACTGACCATCAGCACCAATATTTATAAAGTTAGTTTGAAATGCGACACTAATACCTATACTACATAATAATAAAGGGCTCATTTTAACTAGTACTTCACTTATATTATAAGATGAACCTAATATTCCTTTATAAAATCCACTACATGCTTTTGTGAAACTAGTACCAACTAATAATATTAAAATCCAAGATATAAAAAGAGTTATAATTGCAATTAAAAATATAGAAATGATTTTCCCTTTCTTTTTTTTATCCATTTTTCACTCCACTTCCAGCCATCATTAGTCCAACTTTTGTTATATCTAAATTCTGATCATTATCTACAATTCCCATTATCATACCATCATGAATAACAAGAATTCGATTACTCATTTTTCTAAGCTCATCCATATCTGTGGAGATTAAAACAATTGAAGCACCTTCTTTTTGTTTTTGATAAAGTTTATCATGCACACTTTCACTTGCTCCAACATCAAGCCCTCTTGTAGGTTGGAAAGCAACTACTACAGATGTTTCTTCGCTTATCTCTCTAGCTAAAATCAGTTTTTGTTGATTTCCTCCGCTTAAAAGTCTTATAGGAGTTTTAGAACTATAAGTTTTGATCTTATATTCATCAATCTTTGAAGTTGCATCTTGTGAAAGTATATTTTTACTTAAAACACCCTTTTTATAATATTTTTTTGAAGCATCCCCTTTTAATAACAAGTTCTCTTCAACACTATAATTAAGTAACAATCCATCATGATGTCTATCATCACTTATATATGCGATTTTTGATTCTTTACGTTTTGCAGTGGATAAATTAGTTATATCCTCTCCATCAATAAAAATTTTTCCATTAGAGTATTTTCTTATACCAACAATAGATTCAGCTAATGCTTTTTGTCCATTACCATCTACTCCTGCTACACCTAAAATTTCTCCTTTGAGAACATCAAAATTAAAATAACTTATATTTCTACCTATTCCAATTGAACTCAAATTCTTCAGGCTTAATCCAACTTCTTTTCTTGGAACATATTTTATTTGTTGTTTTTTTAATTCTCGGCCAATCATAGCCTTAGATAAAGTATTTTTATTTAGATTTTTAGTTTTATCATCTAATTCTTTTACACCATCTCTAAGAACAACAACTCTATCAGCAATTTTAAGAACTTCAGAAATTCTATGCGTGATTAAAATAATTGCACAATTTTGTTTAGCTAATTTTTTTAATACTTCAAAAAAACTTTCAGTTTCTTGTGGAGTCAAAACAGCAGTAGGTTCATCTAAAATTAAGATTTGAGCTTTCCTATATAATAATTTAAGAATTTCAACTCTTTGTTGTTGACCTATACTTAAATCCTTTACTAATTCACTTGGATTTATTGCAAAATTAAATTCTTTTGAAAGTTTAGCAATTTCAGCTTCTCTATCCTTTGTTTTTAGAAAAGGATATCCCTTAAAATTTTCTCCTAAAGTAATATTTTGTTCTACAGTTAAAGAGGGAACCAATGTAAAGTGCTGATGAACCATTCCAATATTATATTTTAAAGCGTCCTTTGGAGATTTAAAACAAACATCATCATCTTTTATTTTTAGAATTCCATCATCCTTTTGATAAATTCCGTATAAGATATTCATTAAAGTTGTTTTTCCAGCCCCATTTTCTCCTAATAGAGCAACTATTTCTCCACTGTTAATTTCTAAATCAACATCCTTATTAGCATAAACACCAAAAAATGACTTAGAAATTCCTTTCATAGATACAAGATTCATAAATATCCTTTAAAAGTTCCCCTGAAAATAATTCCAGGGGAATTGGTAATTATTAGTTTGTAGGAGTTTCAATTGTAGGAACTACAAATGAACCATCCTTAATTTGTGAAATACGTTCTGAGATAATATCTTTAACTTCTTGTGAAAGCACACTATCAAAACTATGATAAGGTGCAATTTGAACAATATCATCGGCCATACCTAAATTATATATTCCACCAGAGAAAGTTCCATTTATAACATTTTCAATAGCTTTAACAATAACATTTGGAATATCATAAGAGGTAGAAGATATAACATGATTTGGACTGATAGAATTTTGGTCATAACTGTTTCCAAGAGCCAAAATATCTGCTTCTTCACAAGCTTTAATTAGGCCAGTTCCTGCTTGGTTTGCAACATGATAAAGCACATCAGCACCTTGATCTATCATACTAATTGCAGCTTCTTTACCTTTTGTAACATCAGTGTATGAGTTAATATATACACTTAATACCTTAATATCAGGATTAACTTCTTTTACAGCTAATTTAAAAGCTTCTAATTCTTTTGTAATTGAAGGTTGTACCATTGCCCCTTCAACACCAACAATATTAGATTTAGTCATATAAGCTGCTAACATTCCCATTATGTATGCGCCTTCATTACAACTAGTTACATAAGATGCCATGTTCTCTGTTTGAGATGCAGACTCTGTAGCCATAAAGTATTGATTTGGGAAATCAGCAGAAACCTTTGCAGCAGGGGCTCCAAATTGGAAACCATGTCCAATTACTAAGTCATAACCTTGTGAAGCATAATCTCTATAGGCAGCTTCAGTATCTGTTATTCCTAGATTTTCCATTATACTTGTTTCTATTCCATACTTCTCTTGAGCTGCTTGTAAACCTGCTACAGCAATTGCATTCCAACCTTGATCATTTGCTGGGCCTGATAATAATAGAGCAACTTTTACAGTCCCATCGTCTGCAGCACTTTCTTGTGCCCCAGAAGCAAATACGCCTGATAATGTAAGCATAATAGCTAATACAATAGTAATAAATTTCTTCATTTTTCTTCCTCTCTAGGTTTTCCTAGTTCTCTCCAATTTTAAACCGAAAGGTTTAACTAAAATCCATTTTTATAAGGTGAAAAAGCACTACTATTATTTCTTAAAATCTTAGTACAAACTTTTTCTCCTTCACTATTTAATTTTGATTCATCAATTTTTGTTAGTTTTCCATTTTCAAATACAACTTCTCCATTGATCATTGTTAAATCTACATTACCGGTAACACCACAACGAGCAATTAAATTTTTAGGATCATGGATTGATCCTGTTAACTCTAAAGTACTTGCATCAATCATAAATAAATCTGCAGCCATATTTTCAGATAAGTAACCTATATCTTTTCTTCCCAAAGAATAGGCACCTTCCACTGTTGCCATTTTTAATACATCATAACTACTAATTGAACCGCCTCTTTCTTTTCCAAAATAACATTGCATTAAAAAGGCTATACGCATTGCATCTAGTAAATTTGAACTATCATTTGTTGCAGATCCATCACAACCTAGTGAAACATGAGTTCCAAAATCTTTTAATTTTTTCATTTCTAAAATTGGGAACCCACCTAAAATAGCAGGAGAGGGACAATGGCTAATGCTTGTTTTATAGTGGGCTAATTTTTTATATTCATCAGAATTTAATTCCCAACAATGAGCTAACCAAACATCTTCTCCAATAAAGCCAATATCTTCACACCAATCAAGGGTTCTCATTGAATAGCGATCCATCATTATTGAATTTTCGCCCTCACCTAAATGAGTATGTAATCTCAAATTTAACTTTCTAGCAATTTTAACAGATTCCTCAAAAGTTTCTTTATATGAATTTATTGGTTGGCAAGGAGCAACAACTATTTGATTCATACTAAATTCATTTGGGTCATGAAATTTATTTGTTAATCTTTCAATATCTTGGATAAATGTTTCAGTACTTTCAACCATCACATCTGGCATAGTACTTCCTTTAGATTTTGGAAGAGTATTACATCCTCTACCTGCATGATATCTAATACCTAATTCAGAGGCAGCTTTCATTTGATAATCAACAGCTTTATTTTGAGTTTTATCAGTATAACAATATTGATGATCAAAGGCTGTTGTACAACCATGCTTAATTAAGTCACCCATAGCAGTTAAGCTAGAATAATATATTACTTCATTATCAATTAAGGAAAATATTGGATATATTGTGTCTAACCATTGAGGTACACTCATATTAGGATAATCCACAGTTTCTAAATTTCTTACAAAAGTTTGAAAGAAATGATGATGTGTATTAATTAATCCAGGATATATATTCTTTCCTGTACAATCTATTATTCTATCTGCTTTAACATCTATATTTTTTCCAATTTGTTTAATTTTTTTATCTTCTACTAATAAATCTGATTTATAATAAACCCTATCCTTTTGATCACAACTTACAATAGCATTTGCATTTTTAAATAAGACTAACATTGTTTCTCCTTAAATCTTATGAAAAGTATATAAGTTATAGTAAGTATAAGGTCAATGTATAATATAAAAAAAAATAATTACTTATAGAGAAAGAAAATAAGAAAATATTAAAGTTTTTTTAGTTAAAAAAAAAGCATTATCAAATAAACTAAATTTACAAATAGCTAATTTTCAGCTATTATTTTTTAGTATTTTAGCAATGCTTATCATTAAAATACGAGTTAAATTATCAGCTCTCATTAAAGTTTTTTTATAGGATGCCTAATTACAGTTTTCCATTTTGAAGAATCAACTTTTCTAATATCAGATAAATATATTTCATGATGTTTTCTGTGATCAGAAAAATCTAATTCATACCCTTCTTGTTTTATAAAGGAGTGCATCTTATTTACAGATTCTATCTCTGTATCAAATGGACCTACATGCAGTATTTGAACACATAGACCTTCCTCTATTGTTAAAAATTCAACCTTAGAGCAATCAAGTTTTTTCTTTTTCGCTACTCTCTCTTTTGCCCACTCAAAGTTTTCTATTGTTATAAAATCAGGTAATCTTAGTACAGAAATCCAACTAAAAGTATCTTTGTTTGTTAAATCAACACCTTTTATATCTTCTTGCCACCAAAAACCTTCTAGTGGAGGAACCACGTATTCAAAAAACCCGTTAATTTTATAATCAGTTTTATAACTCATTTTAAGAGCATATGCTATAGGATATAAAACAGAGAGAGCCTTTTGATATTCTCCATCTTCTTCATTTGGATTACCTTTCCCTTTAACAGCTAGGTAATTGATTTTATCAATATTAATGATAGTAGGGGTCTTCTTTGGTCTATATAACTCTTTATATTCTTTCTTGTAATCAAAGGGCATTGTTTACCTCCTATATGCAGTTAAATATATGATAGCATACTTTTATTTAATTAAGAAAACCCAAATATAGTGCTTTTATGATTTATAAAACATAAATTTTTGTTTATTATGAACTCATAAATAAAAATAGGACGATATTGTGAAAGAAAAAGCTGTAATATTTGATTTTAATGGGACACTATTTTGGGACTCTGAAATAAACTACAGATCTTGGTATAATTTTATTAAGAAAAAATTGAATAAAGAATATAGTAGAGAAGAATATGCCCATCTAAATGGTAGGACAACATTTGAAACTCTTGAAATAGTTTTTAGCGAAAAATTAAGTCAAGAATTAATTGATAAATTATCAATTGAAAAAGAAAATGAGTATTTAAAAATTTTAGAAGAAGAAAAAGATAAAATATCACTGGCACCTGGTGTTGAAGTTTTATTAAAACACCTTCTTGAGAAGAATATTAAAATTGCTATTGCAACTAGTGCTCATCCCTCTCTCATGGAAGAATATGAGAAAATATTCAAGTTATCTAGATATTTCAAAAAAGAATATATAATAGCCAATGATGGCTCTCTCGCTAGTAAACCTGATCCTTGTATATACAATAAAACTATTGATATTTTAAATATAAGAAGTGAAGATGCTATTGTTTTTGAAGATACAAAAAGTGGAATTATCAGCGCTTCAAGAGCAAATGTTGGCAAAATTATAGCAGTAAATAGTTTGGGTTCCGATTTTAAAACTATAAATAATTTAAAAGAAACTTCTTTTCATATATCTGCCTTTAATGAAATTAATTTAACTGAGTTACTTAAATAATTTAGTAAATTATAAAAGATATTATTGTACATTCTAATATTTTAGTCAAATATAGAATGTACAAATTATAGACTTGTTTAATTTAAAGAGAATACCTTTTCCACTGCTAAAATAGCAATTTCAGGATCAAATTGAGTTCCAGCATTATCTATTATCTCTTGCATAGCAATCTCTTTATCAAAAGCTTTTCTATAGGGTCTATCAGAGGTCATTGCATCAAATGTATCTGCAATAGATATAATTCTAGCTTCTAAACTTATATCCTTTTTTGATACTCCATTAGGATAGCCTTTCCCATCCCACCTTTCATGATGCTGTAATACTATAGTTGCAATTTCTTTTAATTCAGATGAATTAATTAACACTTCATAAGCATATAATGGATGTTTTTTTACAGTTTCATACTCATCAAAAGTTAATTTATCAGTTTTATTTATAATCTCTTTAGTAATGATTGCTTTACCAATATCATGAACTAACCCAGCGTAATAAATTTGAGAAATAGAGTAATCACTGAGTCCCATCTTTTGTGCTATATCTCTAGATAACTTTGCAACATTTTGACTGTGGTATTTAGTATAAACATCATGAATCTCAAGAAAACTAGTCAATGTTACAACCATATCTTTCAATACACTTAATTGTAGTAGTTGATATTGTTTATCTCTATCCTGTATTTCATTTTTAAATCTACTTTTTGTATAAGTAAAATTTTCAATAGTATCTAGCATAGATTTTACTTGATATTCTTCCACATCCACATTATCAGTATCAACAAGATCTATATAAAAAGGATTTTCATGAACCTGTCCCTTCCAAATTAATATTGGATGTACTTCAATAATATTTTTTATCATACTACTTGAAAACTTCTTCATATTATATCTACAAATAGCAGAAACAGGATAACTTGAAAATATCTCTTGGTTTAATAGATATTCATATTCCATTATTCTTTTGAAACCGTCTTTATCACTTAAGAGCCAACTTAATTCACCTGTTATAGCAAAAGCATTATAGCCTTCATCAAGGGCTGTAGAAGATAGATCCTTCAACAGTTGAATCATCTTTTTGGGATCAAATCTACCATCTATAAAATAAGCTTCTTTTTTATCTAGTATGACTAGCTGCCCTTTTTCAATAACTCTATCAACATCTATATATTGCTTTAATTGCTCTATTATATTTTTAGTATCAAAATTCGCAGCAATATAAAAACACTTTTCATTTCGCTCTAATCTTGAGAGAATATATGAGACTATTACAGATACATTAGAATCATCAGTTTCATCATCATATAGTAGTACCATATGATCACCTGCAACAATTCTGTGCATCTCTTTAAATATATTTTTTTCCTTCATTTGTTAATATCCTAATTACTTTTTTTCAAATACAGCACAACCAAATATTTAAAAAATAACTTATAAAAATATAAAAAATATTATAAATTCATTATATTTTATCACTACTTCATAGGCTATTATACTAATCATAGCTTAATTGTAAAATATCATTCTAAGTCTTTATTAAAAAAAAATATACTAATTACACAATCTTTATTCAAATAGTATCTAAGAATAGAACAAGAATATTTTTCATGGAAATAAAAGAAATATTTTATTTAAAAAATGTTATTTTGTTAATTTTTAACAAATCTAGTATCATTTGTACTAAGAAATTAAAAATATTTGATAGAATAATAAAAGAATGATATTTTAATATTCTATTTATTAAAAAGGGGTAATTAACATGGATAAGACTCTAATTTTATACTATTCATTAGAAAAAAACACTGAGAAAATTGCATCTCATTTAGCTAAAGAATTAAATGTAGATATTGAAAGAATAACTCCTGTAAAAGATATAAAACCCAAAGGTTTCTCAAAATATTTAACAGGTGGATTTCAAGCAAGCTTTAAAGTTAAACCTAAACTAAACCCAATACAAAAGAATTTAGATCAATACTCAAATGTGATAATAGGAACACCAGTTTGGGCTGGGACAATTAGTCCTTCTATTTATTCCCTTCTAGAAAAAGGATTGATAAAAGATAAAAATATAGCTTTCTTCTATACCTTTAAGGGAGGAGATAAAAAAACTCGTGATATCATAAGAAAAAGTGTTAGTAAATATAATAAGCTTATTTCAATTCATTCTTGCTTATCCGTAGATCAAGATTTTGACAATCAAAAAGATAAAGCCTTAAACTGGGCCAAAGATTTATTAAATGATAATAAATAAATTCTAAATTCAATATTTTAAGCTGATGTATTTAATTAAAATTAATGATTTTTACATCAGTTTTATTAAAAATTAATCCACTTTATTTCATAAATTAATTGAGTTTAAACAACAGATGCCTCTACTGAACAAACTTTTAATATTGTGAATAATCAAAATCATTACAGAATAAACAAAACTTATCAGATTCTAAAGGTTTACTAAAATAAAAGCCCTGAATTTTATCACATCCTAATTGAACTAGAGTATCAAATTGTTGCTTAGTTTCAACACCTTCTGCAATCACAACACTACCGAGTTGATGAATTGCCCCAATCAGATATTCTATTAATATTTTTGTTTTAGTTTCATGTAGATTATCTATAAAAAACTTATCTAATTTCACAACATTAATTGGTAAAGTACTGATTAATTTTAATGAATTATATCCAGTTCCAAAATCATCAATTTCAATAAGACATCCCTTTTGTTGAAGTGAAAACAAACTCTCCTTCAATCTCTTATCATTTGTAGAAAGTACTCTTTCTGTTATTTCTATATTGAAATTATCATAACCCATTTCATTCTTTTTCAATATTTCATTTAACCAATTTTGAAAAGAGTCATCAATTAACTCTTTAGCTGAAACATTTATGGATTGGGTTATCATTTTCTCTTTCATTTTCCAATTTTGTTGATTGATTATGGTATTTCTTATAAGCCATTTAGTAACGTCTACAATTAATCCAGTTTGTTCTGCGACTGTAATAAAAATATTTGGAGCTATCTTTTTACCATTTCCCCTATCCCATCTAAGTAGTGCTTCACAGCTACATATAGATTTACTATTAACATCAATAATAGGTTGATATACAATAGAAAGTTCATCATTTGTTATAGCAGTTTCAAGACTAAGGGAAACTTCATAATACAATTGTCTTCTCTCATAATAAGCTTTATCAAAAATATAAATACTAGTTTCAGTCAGTGCCCCTCTCTCTGAAGTTATTCTAACTTTCTGAATTAATCTTCGAGGATTATTATCTACATTACTATTAATAATCCCACATTTTATTTGAAATTTAACTGAATATTTATCAAAAGAATTAGATTTTACAAATTGATGAATTTTATGATTAACTAGATTTCGAATCCCTCTATCATCCAAAATATTATCTTTAATAACTAATATATATTGATCTGAAGAATAAGAATAAATTTCACTTTTATGAAATTCATTTTGAAGACTTTCAAATTCCTTGTTTATTAATTGAGAAAAAATATTTGAATCCAGATATTTCCTTAATTCATCAATATTTATAATATGAATAAAAACTAAATCATAAACTTGTTTTTCTTTATTTAATTTTTCTAAATCACTAACGAGTTTCGTAATATTATAGAATCCAGAGAAGTTTGATTTTAAACTATCATCAATCAGTCTTATATGTATTTTTTTTATTGCTTTAGATAAAACTCCTAAAATTATTGCAATAGCTAAATAAATAAAAGATCTAAAAATCCAATAACTTGATAATTGATAACTTAATTTGAATCTTGTTAGAAGCAAAAGAGGACTGTTTAACAATATTATTAAAATGGCAACAGCAACACTTCATTTTGTATCAAATAAAAAAGCAGTAACTAACATAGGCATTAAATAGAGTAATTGCCAAGGATTAGAGTTGTCATTTATAAAATAAGCAATGTAGTTGAGAAAAAAACAGCTTATCATTATTAATACAATTTTAAAGGGAGTAGAATTGTATAAACTGTTAGGATCAATTTTCTTAGCCATTTTGAAGTTCCTTCTATGCACCAAATTTAAAAGAGACTCTATTGAATTGATAAAAAAAATACTCAAAAAAATATAAAATCTTTTTGATATACTATGAATTTTAGACTTACATAGATGTAAATTTACTCTAAACAATAGTATGTTTGCCTATTAAAAAATATCATGTATCTAGTCAACAGTAAATATTTTTCTCACTTTTATATTTAATATGTATTTTTTCATAGTTTTCCTGAGGTTTGTTATATAACTACAAAGAATAACTTTTAAATTATTAATATATAAAAGAAATTTGTGAATAAATATCATCTTTTTGATATAAAAAAGCCTTCCTCAAAATTGAGTATTATCTCAACAAAGGGAAGGATTAAGATATTTTATAATATTTAAAAACTATTGAATGATACCAACTATAGGTTTATCGCCATCAATACTTATAAATTTAGCTTTGAATAACATACCTGATGCTGCAAAAGGTGGGGTATCTTCAACAACTACATCAATGTAGTTTCCAGTTACACCTGAGAATTTACCACCCTTTCTGGTTTGTAAAACAACCTCACATTCTTTATTAAGTTGTCTTTCTAAATATTTAGTATGTAGATCATTAGATAAGTCTCTAAGTTCTTTTGCTCTTTGATCTCTAATGTATTCAGTTACTCTATCTTTTGCTTTATATAATGCTGTATTTGGTCTAGGGGAAAATGGAAATACATGAAGTTGACTAAATCCATATTCTTTTAAGAAATCATATGTTTCTTTATATTCACTATCCCCTTCTCCAGGAAGTCCACTAATTATATCAGCAGCAATAAAAGGATCATCTTTAATTTCTTTTAATCTATTAACGATATAAATTAAATGAGCTTTATCATATTTTCTATTAACCCTTTTTAGTACAGAGTCATTTGCACTTTGAACTGGTATGTGGAAATGAGGTTGCATCCTAGGATCTTTTAGAGTATTTAAAAGTCTATCATCAACATGATCAGCTTCAAGAGATGATAATCTAAGTCTAACATTAGGACCTAAAGCTTTTAATAGCCTTTCAATCAATCCACCAAGACCATCATTTTCATGATCATACATAGTTAAATTAACACCAGTTAGCATTATTTCACTAAAGCCTTGTTTTTCCAAATCTAGGGCTCTTTCAATAACAGTATCGCTATCTAAACTAACAGCTTTACCACGGGCAATATGAACTCTACAGAATGCACAGTTATTATCACAACCATCTTGAACTTTTAAATATGCTCTGTGGTGGTAAGAAAAAGAAGCTGCGGCATAATCAAAAACACTAGCATCTTCATCAACAAATGTTTTAATTGAAGATTCTAAATTCATTCCACTCTGAAGTGCTGCATTTATATGTTTAGGCAACTTTAATAAATGTGCTTTTTTTGATAATGGTACAACGATAATATTTTTATCAAGAGCTTGAATATCATCAGCATTCAACTGTGCATAACATCCTGTTACAACACAAATTCCATTTTGAGCAAATTTTCTAATCATTCTTCTAGCTTTTTGCTCAGCTTTACTTGTAACTGTACAAGTATTTACTATATATATTTCAGCCATTTCTTTGTCTTTTACAATAGAAAAGCCTTCAGAAACGAAGGCATCGGCTATTCCTTCACTCTCACATTGGTTTAATCTACAACCTAATGTGTAAACACAAACATTCACCTAGTCCTCCTGGGATACTAAGTCCTGCATGACATAATCTAAGGCACCCTTTAATCCCATTCGCATTTGCTTTGCATATGGATTGTATTTCTGTAAATCATGAAATAGTTGGATAGGGTCATTGCAGGTTTGTTCAACAATAGACATCAACCTTCTATAACCAGTTGTTGCAAGCTCAGTAGGTTGAAGGGCAAGTTCATCTAACACTCTTCCAACAAAGTGTGTAATACCTTGCGACCAAGCAGCTTCTCTATCATGTGAATCGGGCGACATTTCTAAGATTTCTAGCTGCCAAGATTTAAAATTTTCTAAAATATTATTGTAAATATCTTTAGGGCAAGATATAGGAAAAATTACAAGAGGTAAACCCTTTACCCCATTTTTTCCTGAATCTGGTCCAAACATTGGGTGTGATGCTATTGAAAATACTCCTTCAGGTAGATTTTCTCTCATAATTTTTGAAGGATAGACTTTAACAGAACAGGTATCAACAATAATTGTCCCTTTCTTTAATTTATCTTTAATTGATTTAATAACAGTCTCAAAAGAACTAATCGCTACACAAATATAAATAATATCGCACTCTTGTAAAAAAGTTTGTTCATCAACTTGTTTAATACCTTCGATATTCTCTTTTTTGTGTCTACTATAACCAAAAATTTTACCACAATTGTGTTTGGCTAATTCTTTTGCCCAAAATGTACCAAACCTTCCTAAACCATATACACCAATATTCATAGTTTTTCTTCTCACATCCTTATTATGAAAAGATACATCATTAAAAACATCTCATTCAAGATGAAAACAAAAATAAAGATATACTTTTTAAATAAATTATATTTTTACAAAGGAGGTTTTTACATAAAATTAGATATTTAATCAATATTTAAATAAATCATTAAAAACAGTTTATAAATAAAAGTAATTGTAATAAAAAT
>JAQQAS010000055.1 GCA_028532815.1 Pleomorphochaeta sp. | reverse complement strand
TTTTTTATTCTAAATTCATAATATTTTCTTAATGCAAACGTTTGTAACATTTGTTTTTGTTATATTCCTAATTTAAAATTAAAGCATAGAATTTTTATTAAATAAATAAGGAGATACTTTATGAAAAAAAATGTGCTTTTTGTGTTTTTAGTCTTAATAACTGTTGTATTCTTTTCAGCTTGTCAATTAAATGTAGATAATGATTTTGACACACTACCTTCATATCTAATTGATACTTTGTATTTCAACTATGATTCTGATTCAGGAACTGTTGAAATAAGTAATGATGAGATAAATGTTGTAGAAGGAACTACTCCAAATGATTATTATGAAGATGGAGTAGAACTAGATACATCGACTTTAAATGATGATGGATATTCGATTGAAACTACATACACCGATGAATCAGATGAATCAACACCTGAAGGTGAATTTGAGGCAACTTTGACTATGGTTTGTACTAAGACAGATAGCCCAACTATTACATTTGAATTTGAAATTTATTATCCCTATGATATATGGGTAACTAAATATGTTGATGGGGTTGAAGATGAAGATTGGGAATCTATTTTAACTTGGGATGATTTTTAAAATTAACTTAGATTGTTAAATTTTACTATTTATATTAAGGTGTATAAAGTAAAAAAAAATAATCTAGGAATAATTATGCTAAAAAATCCAAACTTATCTCATTATCTAAATGAAGAACCTACTAAAGGAATTTTAAGAATATATAACTTACAAAGTGATAAATCTTTACTTTTAAAAAGTGAAAACATTATTGAAGATAGTAAAAAAATTAGATTCCAATTAGATCTTGGTTTATATTCAAACGCTCAATTACAAACTGATTACAGTGAAATTGGTTTAGAATTATTTGCTATTGAACCTATTTGCTTTTTGAAAGAAGATGAGTCTTTAGATAAATTACTTGAAAAGACTATCAATAATTTTACTAATAATAATATTGATTTGTACAACTAAACCATTTTTGAGTGATATATGCATCCTAAATTTTTTTAGATTTAAGGTGCATTTTTTTTTAAAATACTATCGAAACTAATTTCCTATTAATATTTAATCACTATTGACACTTATTATCATTAGTATTATATTACACACATGAGAATAAAAAAATATTAATATATTTAATATTAAAGGAGATATGTATGGAAGATTACGTTAGAATGCCATTACTCGGTGACAAAGCTCCTAGCTTTGTAGCAACAACAACTCAGGGTCAAATCAATTTCCCTGAAGATTACAAAGGAAAATGGGTTATCCTATTTTCTCATCCTGCTGATTTTACTCCTGTTTGTACTACTGAATTTATGACTTTTGCAAGTTTAGAAGATGATTTTAAAAAATTAAATACTGAATTAATTGGGCTGAGTGTTGATTCCCTTTATTCACACATTGCTTGGCTTAGAAAAATTCATGATTTAGAATGGACTGGTATGAAAAATCTTGATGTTAAATTTCCCCTTATTGAAGACATTAAAATGGATGTTGCAAAAAAATATGGAATGATTCAACCAAATCAATCAGGAACTCAAGCTGTTAGGGCTGTTTTTGTTATTGATCCTGAGTCTAATATTAGAACCATCCTTTATTATCCACTATCAACTGGTAGAAATTTTGATGAAATAAAGAGAATACTTGTTGCCTTACAAAAGGCTGACAAAGATAATTGTGCAACTCCAGCTGATTGGAAAAAAGGAGACGATGT
Organism: Pleomorphochaeta sp.; assembly: GCA_028532815.1. Taxonomy (GTDB): domain Bacteria; phylum Spirochaetota; class Spirochaetia; order Sphaerochaetales; family Sphaerochaetaceae; genus Pleomorphochaeta. The sequence goes on along the minus strand of JAQQAS010000055.1, from coordinate 56,514 downwards.
TATTGTCCCTACTGCAGGTAGTTGTGGTACAGCAAAAGAAAGAGTCGAAAGCAAAGATGAAGATATGTATTGCCTAGACTGGTTTATGTGTTTTAGAAAAGAAAAATCTAAATAGGTTTTACTTAGATTGTTTTAATTCAAAGATGGCTATTGAATAATTGATATTCAATAGCCAAATATATATAAATTAATGCATATTAATTTTTGTCCATTTTAATTAAGTTTCTAACCCCTTCAATTGCAACTCTAATTGCACTTTCAGTATCATGAAGAATTGGGTTATCCATTCCTAATTTTTCTCTTTCTTGGTTTCCAACAACAAAGAATTCACTTCCACATCTTACCCCTAGATAAGATGCTACAGTAAATAATGCAGCACTTTCCATTTCACTTGCTAATACCCCAAGTCTTTTCCAAGCTTCCCATTTGTTATTCAACTCGTAACTTACGGGCATCAAATCTGGAGAATGTTGACCATAAAAAGAATCTTTACATTGAACAATTCCTGTATGATTTTTAAATCCAAGTGTTTTTGCAGCTTCTTTAAGTGCTTGAACTACATCAAAATTTGCAACAGCAGGGAATTCAATAGGTGCGTACTCTCTACTAGTTCCTTCAAATCTAATTGCGCCAGTTGCAACTACAACATCACCACCAACTACATTTAAATCGATTCCCCCACATGTACCAACTCTAATAAAGGTATCAGCACCACATTTATATAATTCTTCCATTGCAATAGATGCTGAGGGTCCCCCTATTCCAGTACTTGTAACTGAAACTTTTTCACCATCTAAATAACCTGTGTATGTTATATATTCTCTACTATCTGCAATTAATTTTGGTTCATCAAAATATTTTGCAATCTTTTCACATCTTTTTGGATCACCTGGTAAGATTACATATTTTCCTACATCTCCTTTTTTTATATGAAGATGATATTGAATTCCAGTTCCATGCATATAATCTGACATTATAAGCCTCCTAGCTATATTTTTTGTAACAGAGCATTTATTATAACACTGATGTATATCTCTATGCAATAATTTTAATTTGTTTATTTCTCAGAGAGACAAATTACAAAATTACATATGTTTTACCCATTCCTCCATCTTTTGGAAGAGCAAAATGATAGTCTTTCACTTGAGATTGTTTTTTTAAAAAATCATGAATACCCGTTTGTAAAATACCATCTCCTAATCCATGAATAATAGAAAATGTATTAAAATTATGAATCAAACAAGCTTCTAGTTGATTTTGAACTTCCTCTAAAGCTTTATCTAAAGTTAAACCCCTTACATCAATATTTGTTTTTGGTCGTGGAGTTTCATTTGCATATGATATGCTATATTTTTTTGCATTTACAACGGGTTTTGCTTGGTACAAGTCTTTTTCTTTAAATGAAATTTTTAAAGAACCAACTTGTACTTGCCATTTATTTTTACCATCAGGTTTTAAAACAACGCCTTCTCGTTTACTTTTTCCGCATAAAACATCCATGCCAACTTTTATAGTAAAAGGCTCTCTCTCTTCTTCAAACTCAACTTCTTCTTTTTCAATTTGTTTTTTAACTTCTTTTTCTTTTTTATCTAGATTATTTATAAAGTCTTTAACAGCTTTTGTTTTATCTTTGTTAATTTCACCTGTAACTAATTTACTTACAAGATTTTCTAAGTCTTTTCGACTTTTTGATATATATCTAGACAACTCAGTCGATTGCTCATTTTTTAATTGGTATTCTTTTTGCTTTACTTTTAACCTAAATAAATCAACCTCTTTTTTAAGATAAATTAATTCTTTCTCTCTCGCTTTAAGTTCTAAAGTTTTTTTCTCGACATTTTTTCTTTCATTTTCTAGTTGTTTAACAATTTGACCTATTTGTAATTGACCATCTCCTAAATAAGATTTTGCCTTATCTATAACGACTCTAGGCAATTTCATTCTTATTGCAGTATCAATTGCATGGGAGTCGCCAGGTAATCCACAAACTACCCTAAATGTTGGAAGATGAGAAGCTTCATCAAATTCCATTGATGCGTTTAACATTAAGTCACTTACATAGGCTTTATGTTTTAGAGAAGCTAAATGAGAAGTAATAAAAGAATATCTTGAATTTTCAAGCAAGAAATCAGTTATACTCTGTGCTATTGCTCCACCTTCATTTGGATCTGTAGCAGAACCTAATTCATCTAAAATTATTAATGAGTTCTTTGTAGAATTTTTTAATATTTTAGATAAACTATTCATATGACCACTAAATGTCGACAACTCTTCTTCTATACTTTGCTCATCACCAATATCTGTATATATTTTGTCAAAAATAGGTAAGATTGAACCTTCTTGGCAAGGAATGTAACCAATATATTGATTTAAAATAGAAAATAAACCAACAGTTTTTATAGTTACTGTCTTACCACCAGCATTCGGTCCTGAAATAACAACACATTTTACTGAAGGATCGACTTCAATAGAAATAGCAACAGCTTTTGAACCTAACAATGGATGTTTTGCAAATAATAATTTAATTTTATCTGCTTCATAACTTACTCTAGTACAATCATTAACTTTAACCCACCGAGCAAAACAATATAGTATATCAACATTCATAATCTGAGTGTGTAAATGCTTTAGTGAATATTTAATTTCTCTTAACATGTTACTAAGCGATGTATATATCTTAGCAATTTCAATTTCTATTTGTTGCTCTGCTAAAACAACTGAATTATTATATTCAACTAGTTTATATGGTTCTAAAAATATAGTGCTTCCACTAGAACTACTTCCGTGAACAAAACCTGCAACTTTTGATTTTGCATCATTTCTAACAGGTAGAACAATTCTATCATCTCTTAAGGTTTCTAAATCACTTTGTAAATAATTTTTATTTGATTTAATAAATTCCCTTGTAAAGGTATTTCTTTCTCTCTTTGATTTTTCTACTTGTTTTACCAAAGCTCTAATTAAAGGATGACTTTCTTTGACCTTTCCACTTTCATCTAAAGCATAAAAAACTTCATTTTTGAACTTAATTAAATCTTCATCTATTACATCATTTAATAAATGAGCAATATTTTTTGATTTCTTATTATTAAAATTTGGCTCATTAATAAAATTTAACAGCTTTTCACTGCTGTCTATAAATGAAGCTACTTTATATAGATTTGGTCCATCTATATTTTGATATGTTATTTTTAAGGTTTCAAAGGTTTCACTCAATGAGGGAAAACTATTAGGCTTTTCAATATTTGGATTTTCTAATAAGGATAAAATATCTTCAATTTGATCTTGTAGATATATTAATTGATCTTTATCACTTATAAAACCTCTTTTATTAAGTTCTATTTTAGTATCTTCACACAATAAATATTTTTCAATTAAATCTAATACTTGGTAAAACCCTAAATCAGTTAATGTTTTTTTTGATAATCTCATTTTCTTTTTTTACTTGGCATCTTATAGCGTGCCTTACTTGTTGAATTTGAACTCCCCTTCCACTTTGGGCCTTGAAGAGATAAGGATTCTATCATCCTTAAATAACTCTCGTATCTATCTTCATTAATTAAGCCATTTTCAACCATTCTTTTTATTTCACAATCAGGTTCATTTGTATGAGTACACATTGAAAATGCACATTTGTCACTATTTGATACAAATTCTGGGAATGAAGCAGCAATTTCAACAGGGTCTCTGTGCGGAACCATAATTTCTCTAACACCTGGGGTATCAACAATAGTCAAATTGTCTTTTTTTAACAAGATAGAAAAATTAGTTGTATGCTTACCCCTATTATATTTCTCACTTATTAAATTTGTTCTTTGTTGAGTTCCTAGTAATTTATTGATTAATGTTGATTTTCCAACACCACTTTGACCAACAAATGCTACCACTTTATTTTCAATTTTTTGGACTAATGAATCCAAGTTAATATCTTTTTCAGCACTTACCAATAAAGTATCATATCCAAGGCTTTTAAAAAGTTCAAATCTTTCTATTTCTCTTTCTTTTAATTCTAAATCACATTTATTTAGTACAATTAATATATCTACATTTTCTGAACTTGCTATAACTCTATCAATAAAACGAGGTCTAAAAGGAGGATTACCACAACTTGCAACACAAACTATTAAATCCATATTTGCAACAACACTTTGATTACATTTGCCTTTCATATTCCACCGTCTAAAACAGTTCTTTCTTTCTAACCTCTTAGTTATTAATCCCTCGAAATTATTAGTTTCTTCGAACTCAACATAATCGCCAACAGCTAATGGATTATATTCATCACTAACATCGTTAAGCAATTTACCCTTAATTCTACACTCATAAATCTTTTTATCATTTTCAACGTTATAAATATTATTTATCCCGCGTGTTATTATTCCTTTCATGTAATGTATGTTAGACAAAAGGAAAAGGCTTGACAAGCTCTTTATTTCTGATAGTCTAAAAATATGTTCGAATTTAAGACTTGTAAGAAAGAATGTTGTAATGCCTTTGCAACTTTAGATAGTGACTTTTGCTATAGGCATTCAGACAACAAAGAAGCTCTGTTAAAAAAAATGTCCAAATATTTTGAAACAGAAAACTTAATTAGGGATATTAATTTTTCTCATGCAGAATTTGAAAATTTCTCAACACAACAAAAAAACTTTTCATCATCAAATTTTTCTTGGTGTACATTTAGAAATGTAGATTTCTCCTTTTCAAAATTTACTACTTGTTTTTTTGATTTTTGTTTTTTTGATAATTGTACATTTAAAGAAGTCGATATAAGATATTCTGTTTTTTCAGGAAGTAAGATAATTAACTGTGATTTTTCTGATTCCTTATTAATTCATAATAATTTTGCTGGAATCGATGCTTGGTTTTGTAACTTTAGTGGTTGTGACTTATACTTTACAACTTTTTGTAGTTCATGTTTAAGAGATGTTAATTTTGAGGACTGTAACCTTAAAAAGGCCGACTTTAGAGAAACTGAGCAAAGGCGACTTAGCTTTAGATATTCAAATTATGAGGATGCTAGCAAATGAGAATATATCAACATTTTTCAGTGGTTGGGTTTTGTAATACATATGTTGTTGGGCAAAATAATGGAGGAAAGGCGGTTTTAATTGATCCTGGCCATGTAGATAACGAATTAATAAGTATTATTGAACAAAACAACTACACTATTGATACAATTTTACTAACCCATAGACATGAGGCTCACACTAGTGGGGTTGGAACTTTATTAAAACTCTATAACCCTAAAATCTATGCATATACTAGAAAAGTATATGATTTTGATGTCACAGAGTTAGCTGATGGAGATTCTCTTGAATGTAATGGGATTGAGATTGAAGCTATTCACCTACCAGGACATAGCGTTGATTCATTAGTTTATAAAATTGGTCATGCTCTATTTACTGGAGATACTTTAATGGCAACAAGAATAGGTTCCACACCGGGCTTTATTGAAAGATCTTTATTGATTAAAATTATTAAAAAGAAATTACTTAATTTTGACGACAATACTTTAATTTTTCCAGGTCATGGAGCTCCTACTAAAATAAAAAACGAAAGATTATTTAATCCTGATTTAACCGAGGAGACTGCATCCCCTTGGTTAAGAAATCAAATAATGCAAGAGAGAGTAAATAGGTTTTAAAGTTATTTACTCCTTAACTTTTCAGCACTTTCATAATATTTTTGACTTTGGCCCTTTTCCATTACAAAAGGGTCTGCTTTTTTTATAAAATCTTTAAATCTTTTTGGCATTGCAGCTCTAAATCTCATTTTTGCTTTAGATTTAGGGTGATTTAATTCAAGTTGTAATGCATGAAGCATCAAAGTTTCATTTGGATATTTTTTATCTGAATTTGAATAAATTGGATCTCCTAAAATTGGATGATTAATACTTTTTAAGTGAACCCTTATCTGGTGAGTTCTACCTGTGTGGATATTTATTCTAACTAAGGCATAACCTTTGTATTGTTTTAAGACAAGATAACTTGTATCTGCTGTTTTACCTTTATCACTCTCACAAGTTGTATATTTTTTTCTATCTTTAGGATCTCTTATTATATTTGTAGTAATTCTTCCCCTTCTTTTTTGAACATATCCTTTTACTATTGCTATATAAATTTTGCTTGTTTCTCTTTCTTTAAATTGACTAGATAAGTTTCTTTGACTCTCCCTATTTAAGGCAATAACCATAACACCACTAGTGTCTTTGTCTAAACGATGAACTATACCAGGTCTCATTAAAGTTTCATTATCAGCTGTTTCATCTTCAAACTTTTCTTGGAATTCATCACCATATCTATATACTAAAGCATTAACAAGGGTATGTTCATAATTATTAGCACCTGGATGAACCACAAGACCTTGTTCCTTGTTTATAACTAGGATATCCTCATCTTCATAAAGTGTTTTAAGGCTTATATCTTCGCCTTCTATCCCATCAAAAAATGTTTCACTATATTTAAGCTCAATTACTTGATTGTCTCTAACTTTGAAGCTGTTTTTTACAATTTTATTATCTACAAATATTTGTGTATTTTTATCAGATACTAATGATCTTGAAACACCTTCTAAATTTTGTGCAATATAACTATCTACTCTAGTTTTTCCTTCTACACCCTCTACTATTATTGTGTGACTAACATCTCGTTTTGACATTTATTATTCCATTTCTCCTATTATATAATCAGCAAGAGCAATTGATAATGATATTACTGCTGCAACTGAAATTTGATATGTAAATTCTGTTATATCATTATCTGTTGAGCTTATAATTGAAGAACTTTCTAATAAATTGTAGGAAAGAACTGTGAGAGGAAAAGTTATAGCTAGAGATCCAAAGAATAAACTTTCACCCCGCCTAAGCTTCCAACTCCAATCTGGAAATTCATCAATTGTATATTCTTCATAATCATTTAGTTCCACACCATCACAATAAAAAGTGGATGAGGCTAAGATTAATATTAATAATATTGCTAAAATTCTTTTTTTCATCATTTCCTTTATTTACTATAATCTCTATTTCCAAAGATTTTAGTTCCAACTCTTACTATTGTAGAGCCTTCTTCAATTGCTATTTTGTAGTCCCCGCTCATTCCCATACTTAATTCTTGAATTTCTATATTTAATTCGTTCTCTAATTTTTCTTTAATTTCTCTTACAAGTTTAAAAGCTGATCTAATTTGTTTCTCATTTCCACCTAAAGGTCCTATGGTCATAAGTCCCTTTAGATTAACATACTTATAAGATGTAGCTAATAGTGCAGCCTCTTTTATTTCTTCATATGTTTCAAATCCTGTTTTATTCTCATCCATTGAGCTATTATATTCAAGCATTATATCAATTTTCTTATCAAGATTAGTAGCATAATTATTAATTTTATTTAAAACCTTTATTGAATCTACACTATCTATTGAGTCAAATAACTCTACAGCTTTTTTACATTTGTTAGATTGAAGGTGTCCAATTAGATGTAATTCTAAGTCTTTTGATCTTTTATCTGGTTTGGGGTATTTTAAATCAACTTCTTGAACTCTATTTTCTCCAAATAATCTCTCTCCTAAATTATAGGCACTCTCGACAGCTTTAAATGGATGAGTTTTACTTACGCACATTAATTTAACGTTTGGATTTAATTGATTTATTTGTGAGTGTAATGTATCTAATACTTGTTTCATAATTTTTATATAATAATGATATAATTACAGTATTGAAGTCAGTTGTTATAGCACTGTAATTTATTATTATTATAGTCCTCCTATATAACTATTTTTTTGTCCTATTTTCTAGATGACGTTTTTTTAATTCTTCATATTGTTTTTTACCACGTAAAATCCAAGCAGATAATTCTAATCCGATTTTATTAAGTTGATTATCAATAAATTGGTTTTTACTTCCCATACTTGGGAAAGCTAAGAAAATTCTCTTATTATTTCTAACAAGCTTTGCTTTTCTAGTAGCTAATTCTTCATTCCATTTATCTTTTATTGATTGAATTACTTCACTTCTATCACTAGTACTAAGTGAAATAAGTTTTTCTTTAACTTCTTCACTTCTATCTCTAATTTCTTCAAGAGCCTTATTAAAGGAGACCATTTTGGCAGCAGATAGAGCAAAATCAAAACTCATTCCCAGAACAATTACAAAGGCTATATAATATTGAACAATTTCTGGAAGTTTTGTTACATACTTAGAAATAAAGGGATGAATTATATAAACCATAAATAAACTCAATAAACCAAACAATGTTGAATTGAGTAGACAAACTCTACCATTAATATTTAAAAAATTTTTACTATAATCCCATAATTTTATATGGAATATTTTCTCAAGAAAAAATGAACCTAAATATTCAATTATACTTGTTGCAACCATTCCAGCAAAAAACAATAAAATCATATTATTTATAAATGGTTCAAGCAAAAACAATACTGTCATAGCCCCAAAACCATAAATTGGAAGATAAGGACCATGCAAAAATCCTCTATTTACTATTTTTTTAGCAGATACTGAACAATAAATTTCCTCACAAATCCAACCAACAAAACAGTAAATAAAAAAATAAATTATTTCTGTATTAATCATATTTTCTCCCTATATTTTATAACTCGTAATAACTATTATTAAACAATTTTTTAGTATATGAATCAATTGGATTTTTAAATAGATTTTCAGTATCTTGTATTTCTATTATTTTTCCCTTGTTTAACACAGCTATAGTGTCGCAAATATATCCAACAACATTTAAATCGTGAGAAATAAATAAAAAGGTTAAGTTTAACTTTTGTTTTAATTCGTTTAATAAATTTAATATCCCAGCTTGGATACTAATATCTAATGCTGAAACACATTCATCTAAAACAACAAATTTTGGATTTAGAACAAGGGCTATTGCTATTGCTAGTCTTTGCCTAAGTCCACCAGAGAGCTGATGTGGAAAATTATTTTTATATTTTATATCTAACCCAACTAACTCCATTATTTCATCAACCTTATCATTTCTTTCTTTTTTACTCATTTTTTCATGAATTAACAAAGGCTCTTCTATTAAATACCCTATTCTCTTTTTACTATCTAAAGAACTGTATGGATCTTGGAATACGATTTGAACATCTTTATAAAATTCTTTTACATCTTTTTTCTTTTTAATAGTATAAATATCTTTATCATTAAAATATATTTTACCTTTATAATTTTTTAACAATTTTAGAAGAATTAATGCAATGGTACTTTTACCTGAACCACTATCACCTACAAGTCCAAAGGTTTCCCCTTCTCTTATATTAAAGCATATATTATCTAAAACAGTATTATCTTTGTAAGAAAAAGAAAGATTTTCTACCTTTACAATATTCATTTGTTTAACTCCCTAGCAAAATGACATCTAACACAACTATCTTCAAAATTTACCAATTTAGGTTTTTCTTTCATACAGATTTCTTTTGCAAATTCACATCTTGGAGCAAAAGGGCAACCTTTTTCTACTCTATTTTCAAGTTTTGGAACTACTCCTTTTATTGAAGCTAATTTCTTTCCTCTTTGGCTAATCGACGGTAAAGATTTAAGTAAGGCCTTTGTATAAGGGTGTTTTGCATTTTTTATAATATTTTCTATTGTAGAACTTTCCACAATCATAGAGGCATACATTACATATACTCTATCACATAAGTTTTTAACTAAAGCTAAATCATGTGTGATAAAAAGAACTGCAGTACCTTTCTTTTTATTCATATCTTTTAATAGATCTAAAATTTGTGCTTGTATGGTAATATCCAGTGCTGTTGTAGGTTCATCAGCAACTAATAACTTAGGACTATTTATTAATGCCATCGCAATAATAACCCTTTGTCTCATCCCTCCAGATAATTGATGGGGATAGCTATTATATATTATATCCACTTCACTAAGTCCAACTTGTCTTAACATATCCTTAACTTTTTCTTTAGGATTTTCTACATCGTCTCTATGATTTAATAATACTTGTTGAATTTGCTTTCCAATTTTTAATAAAGGATTTAGTGCACTCATAGGTTCTTGAAATATTATTGAAATATCATTTCCTCTGATTTTATTAAATTGGGATAAATTTAGTTTTAATAAATCCATATTATTGAATTTTATTTCTCCATTAATAACTTTTGCACTTTTAGGAAGTAAAGATAATATAGAAAGAGCTGTTAAACTTTTCCCACAACCACTCTCTCCAACTAAAGCTACGATCTCTCCTTTGTTTATATTTAAATCTACGCTGTCGACTGCTCTAACAAACTTATTCTTAATTTTTAAAGAAAGAGAGTAATCTTTAATTTCTAATACTTCATTATTCATTCTCTCTCTCCTCTTCAACTACTTTATTTATTCCATCTCCTAATAAATTGAATCCCATTACTACTATAATTATAAATAATGCTGGAACTATTACATAAGAAGGTTTTTGTAGTATGTATGCTTGTGAATCACTAACCATCTTACCAAGGCTTGGGTTTGGTGGTTGGATGCCAAGACCTAAATAACTTAATCCAGCCTCTGATAATACAGCACTAGCAAAAGTTAATGAAGCTGTTACTAATAAATCCCCATATACATGGTTAAAAATGTGAATAATCATTATTCTAAAGGTTGAAGCACCTCTAGCCTTTGTTGCTAAAATAAAGGGAGATTCTCTATAAGTATAATATCCACCTCTAGCTATTCTTGAAAACCTAGGGATACTCATAATTGTTAATGCAATTATTATGTTCGTACTTGTAGATCCAAAAACTGCTATTAGCATTAATGCTATTAATACTCCAGGAAAGGCCATTAGTGTATCAATTATTTTTTTTATTATTTCATCAATAAATCCACCAAAATATCCACTTATTGCACCTATTGGGACTCCAATTAAAAAGCCAAACAATACTACATAAAACCCTATTGAGATACTCAATCTAGATCCTATCATTATTCTAGATAAGATATCTCTACCTAAATGGTCAGTACCTAATATATGTTCTTTTGAAAATGGTGCTAATTTGTCTTTGATATTTACTTCGTTAATATCATATGGAAGATTGATGTAGCCCCAAATTACTATTAGTAATATAAAAGTTAAAAATATAAAACCAAATAAGAAACTTTTGTTTTTGAAATATTTTTTCACGATCAACTCTCCTATTTGATTCTTATTCTTGGATCTATAACTTTATATAATATATCTATTAAGAAATTGACTACTATAACTATAAAAGATAAATATAAAACTAAGGCTTGTATTAAAGGCAAATCACGACTTGTAATACTAGATTTTATTAGCTTTCCAATTCCAGGCAAGTTAAAAACATTTTCAATTATGATGCTACCCCCTAAAATATCTGCAACAATTAATCCAACAATTGTTATAACTGGAATTAAAGCATTTCTTAAAACGTGTTGATATAAAACAGCCTTTTCTTTTAAACCAATACTGTAGGCTGTTCTAACATAATCCTTTTTTAACTGTTGTTGAACACTAGTATTTAAATACCTAACAACAATAGAAGAAGCTCCTATAGCAATGGAAAGAGAAGGAAGCAAAAGAGATTTAAAATTTTCTATAGGGTCCGATAAAAAAGAAACATAACCTATCGAAGGAAGTATTTGTAACTGCACTGTAAATATTGCAATTAAAAATATTGCCAAACAGAAGGAAGGAATACTCATGCCGACCTGTGATAGTATTGATAAGGGAATAAAACTTTTTTTATCCCTTTTTGAAACTAATAAAAGGCCAAAAGGAATAGATATTAAGAGTGTTAATAATAGACTATAAATAGAAAGTTGCATTGTAACTTTCATAGCATCTGCTATCAAAAGAGAAACCTCTCTTTGATACTTATAAGAAACACCGAGGTCGCCTTGAAAGGCGTTTTCTAGCCAATTAAAATATCTATAAAGAGCTGGAGAGTCTAAATCCATACTCTCTCTAAGTTGCGTTAATTGTGCTTCACTTGCATCTAAGCCTAAGATAACTTGGGCAGGATCTCCTGGCAATACATTAAAAATAACAAATGTAAGAATTGAGGAAATCAAGAGAGTAAGTAAAGCACTTAAAAATTTTTTATATAAATACCGCATAACAATTCCTATTTTTTACTCTTTTTATTATACAATATTTTTTTAGACAATAGCTACTATATAAATTTAATTATTTTTCATACCTCATAGCGGAAAAATCAATCAATCCTGCAGGATAATATTCATATCCTACTAAATCTTTTCTCATCGCTGCTGTATTGTTAGGATCACAGAGCCAAACAGAGGCACTTGTATCACTTAGAATTTGTTGTGCTTCTCTATAAAGGGCTACCCTTTTATCATCATCAATTGTTTTCGCAGCCGCTTCAATTACCTCATCATACTTAGGATTTGAGTAATTAATAAAATTTCTTTTATATGAAGTTTCATATCTTGATAAAATATCATTAGGATCGATTTTACCAGCTAAGCCAATAATTGTACTTTGGTAATTTCGATTAGTGTAAACTTCTTCTAGCCAAGTTCCCCATTCAACATTTTTAATATTAACTTTAATATTTAATTTTTCTGCTTCACTTGAAATTATTTGTGCAGAATTAACATGTTGATAGTAATTAGAAGGCACTGTTATATCTATCTCAAAACCATCTTCATAGCCAGCTTCTTTTAATAATGCTTTAGCAGTCTCTAAATCTCTTTGATAATAATTATCTAATTCCTCATTGTAATAATGTTTCATTATAGGACTAAAATTAGTATATAATTTTGTAGCATACCCCCCAAATACTCCATTAACTATATCATCTCTATTTACCATTAAATTAAGTGCTAATCTAACTTTTTCGCTGTCAAATGGAGGCTCACTATTATTTAATGCCCAAAGAACTACCATATTCATAGGAGATGAATCAATTTTAAATTGATCTTCTAGAATTTTAGCATTTTCACTAGATATTATAGCAAGATCCAACTGATTAGATTTTAAAGCACTAACAACTGAGGCTTCATCACTTATAATATATATCTCAGCTGTTTTTATTTCTGGCATTTTTTCTTCATTGTAATATTTATCAAAACGCTCTAATACAATTTTTTGTGAAGGTTGATATTCAACAAATTTATAAGGGCCAGTTCCTATTGGAAAGGTTGACTGATTATCGTATCCACGAGGCAAAATAGCAATTGTTGTAGTTGATAAAAAGGCACTTGAAGGTTTTTCTAATGTAATTCTAACTGTATAATCATCTAAAGCTTCAACTTTTTCTATGCCACTATAACTAGCTGAATTAGCAATATCACCACTCATTGAGTGTAAATTTTCATATGTATATACAACATCATCACTGGTTAAATGTTTATCGTTGTGAAAGTAAACATTTTCTCTAAGTTCAAAAGTATATACATCTTGTGTTTCATTAATAATTATATTTTTAGCAATTGCTGGATATAAATCACCAGTGCTATCAAATTTCATTAATCCTTCAAAAACATTATTAAAAATCGCCTTTGTATCTACAGCCGCACTCAACCAAGGATCTAAAGAATCTGGTTCTGATGCAATATTTACCCTAATAATATCTGTTTGTGCAGTTGTTTTATCTTTACAGCCCATGCTAAAAAATATGACACAAATAATTAGAACATTAATTAATAGTTTTCTTTTCATTGAATAACCCCTTACCCATATTTGCCACTTATTGAGTGTTAAGCTAAGTATATATAAAATTTGTTATGTTCTCTAGTACATTAAAAATAAAAGTTAAAATACTGTAAAATAAGTTATATTTAAAAAAAATATTTTTTTTTAATAATTGTGTTGACTAAATAATGGCATCTTTGGTATATTCCATAACGTACTCGGGCGGATAGCTCAGTGGGAGAGCGGTTGCCTTACACGCAACTGGTCGGGGGTTCAAATCCCTCTCCGCTCACTTTAAGATTCTCAATTATTTGAGGATCTTTTTTTATTAATTTTGTAATTGTATTTTTTTCTAAATAAGGTACAATGTTTGTATGAAAAAAAATATTTATCAAGCTAAGGGTCATTTAATTGACTCAGGATTATTTTCTAAAATAGTTAATACAATTTTGGACGAAGGTTTAGATTATTCTGTAGAAGAAATGGTTATTGGAAAGCAACCTGATGAACAATCTGTTGTTAGATTTTCAATAACGAGTAACGATGAGGATTCTTTAGACTCTATTCTTAAAAAAATATCTCCTCTTGGCGTTTATACATTAAATAACGAAAATGCTAAATTCGAAAAAGCAGATAAAGATAAACATGCTCCTCAGCATTTTTATTCTACTACTAACCATAGAACTGAAGTATTTGTTAATAATAAATGGATTGAAGTCAAAGATCAGAGAATGGATGCTGTAATTGTCAAAGAAAATGAAACTACATTAAGGTGTGTTAAATTAAGAGATATAAAAAAAGATGATTTGATTTTAGTTGAAGGAGAAAGTGTTCGAGTTTACCCTCCTCAAATTGAAGCAAATACTGGTGGATTTGCTTTTATGTCAAATGATGTATCCTCTGAAAGACGTGGAGAGATTGCAGTAAGTAAAATTGCTACTGAAATTAATGAAATTAAAAAAAGAAATGGTAAAATTGTTGTTGTAGCAGGTCCTGTTGTTATCCACACTGGTGGTGCTGATTATCTAGCTTCTTTAATCAGAAATGGTTATGTAGATGGATTTCTAGGGGGAAATGCCATTGCTGTTCATGATTTAGAATCTAGGTTCTTAAACACATCTCTCGGTGTTGACATCAATACAGGCAAGGTCACTGAACACGGTCACAACCATCACATGAAAGCTATTAATATAATATATGGACAAGGTTCAATTAAAAACGCTATTGATAATGATGTTCTAAGAGACGGAGTTATGTATGAAATTATAAAAAATAATATACCATACTGCTTAGCTGGATCTATTAGAGATGATGGCCCCTTACCTGAGACTGTAAATGATATGATTGAAGCACAAACTCAATATGCACAAATTATTAAAGGTGCTGATATGATTTTAATGTTATCAACTATGCTTCATAGTATTGGAACGGGTAATATGACACCTTCATCTACAAAGACAATTTGTGTTGATATAAATCCAGCTGTTGTCACAAAACTTTCTGATAGAGGAACAGGGCAAGCTATTGGAGTTGTTAGTGATGTTGGCCTATTTTTAAAAACCTTAAGTGAAAAGCTTAATTGTGAATAATAGACTACTAAGATATCTTTATTCTTTTATAAAGATATCTTAGCTACAAAATATTAATTATTAGTTCTATTTTCTTTTAAAACAACATCATGAGCACCACCCTCAACTATTGAGGTTGATGAAACTACTGTTAATTTAGCTTTTGATTTTAGTTCATCTAAAGTTAGAGCACCACAATTACACATTGTGCTTTTAACTTTATTTAAAGACTGAAGTACACCATTGTGTAAACTTCCTGCATATGGGACATAAGAATCTACGCCTTCAACAAAAGAAAGTTTTTTATCTCCACCTAAATCGTATCTCTGCCAGTTTCTAGCCCTAGCACTACCTTCTCCCCAATATTCTTTCATGTATGAACCATTTACATTTATTCTTTGAGTTGGGCTTTCATCAAATCGAGCAAAATATCTACCTAGCATCAAAAAGTCTGCACCCATAGCAAGAGCTAAAGTCATGTGGTAATCATGGACAATACCACCATCAGAGCAAATAGGAATATAAATACCTGTTTCTTTAAAATATTCATCTCTAGCCTTAGCGACTTCAATCATAGCTGTAGCCTGCCCTCTTCCAATTCCTTTTGTTTCTCTTGTAATACAAATAGAACCACCACCAATACCAACTTTTATAAAATCAGCACCGGCTTCAGCTAAGAAGCGAAAACCTTCTCTATCAACAATATTTCCCGCTCCAATTTTTACACTGTCTCCATATTTTTCCCTAACAAAAGAAAGTGTATTTTTTTGCCATTGAGAAAAACCCTCTGAACTGTCTATACACAATACATCACAACCTGCATCTATTAATGCGGGGATTCTATCTTCATAATCTCTTGTATTAATACCTGCCCCAACTATATAACTTTTATTTTGATCTAATAGTTCATTTGGATTGTCTTTATGTGTATCATAGTCTTTTCTAAATACAAAATATTTTAATCTTTGATTTTCATCTACAACCGGTAATGCATTTAATTTATTATCCCATAAAATATCATTTGCTTGTGATAAGGTCACCCCATCTTTTGCATAAATTAGTTTACTAAAAGGAGTCATAAATTCTTTAATTTTAGTATCTAAGCTCATTCTAGATATTCTATAATCTCTTGAAGTTACAACACCAAGTAGTTTTCCATGTTGAGAACCATCTTGTGTAATTGCAACTGTTGAGTGTCCACTTTTTTCCTTTAGTTGAAGAATATCTTTAAGTGTATCCTCTTCGCTCAAATTAGAATCAGATGGGACAAACCCTGCTTTAAACGCTTTAACTTTTCTAACCATTTCAGCTTGTTTTTCAATAGGTTGAGAGCCAAAAATAAAGGAACAGCCACCTTCACGTGCAAGAGCTATACCCATTTTTTCTCCACTAACACTTTGCATTATTGCACTAACTAAAGGAATATTTAGTTTAATAGAACTTTCTTCACCTTTTTTAAATTTAACTAAAGGTGTTGTCAATTTTACATTGCTAACTAAACATTTGTCACTAGAATAACCGGGAACTAATAAGTACTCAGAAAAAGTTCTAGACGGTTCGTCAAAAATATATGCCATTATAAAAACTCCTACTTTTTGACAATTTATAATGGCCGAAAATTTAAATAATTGCAACTTAACAATAACTTATTCCTAAAAAAAATATTCATTTTTTTTACAAATAACTCAAATGTATAATAAAGTTGCAATTATTATAATATTTTGTTTATATTATTTTCTGGTAAAAATAATTAAAGCATTTTCTTTTGGATTTAAATAAACTTTTTTATCAACAACTTTTGTATCAAATACGGATTTTTCTACTTTGTCCAAAGTTAAATATGGAATATCTAAATCTAGTTCCATTTCTTTATCATTTTTATTTAAAATACTAAATATTACCTTTTGTGAATTATATCTAGCTAAAACAAAAAGATTATCATCTAGCTTCAAAAGCTTATAAGAACTTAAATATAAAACATTATTATAATCAGATCTAAAAGTTCCTAAGGTTTTATATAAACTATAAAAATCTTTATTCCATTTATTCTCATCCCATTGCATTGGATATCTGCTCATTTCCACAGAACCCATTGCACCAGCGATTCCAATTTCATCACCATAATAAACACTTGGCATACCAGGAAGGGTATACATAAGGATAATTGCACCTTTATAATTATTCCAATCAAATACTTCAGTATTATTATGAAGTCTTGGCGTATCATGGGAGTCAATCAAGTTCATTTGAAATTGTGCCATTTGTGCAGGAATTGAATCTAATTGAGCTTCTAATGCTTTAGTTAAATCCATTTCACTATATTCATTTACTTTTCTAGGAGAATGTCCCCAGTTGTTACAAGTAAATCTATCTTCTTCTCCCATCCATCTTCTAATGGGTCTACTACAACCAATATAATTCATTGTTGCATCCCATTGATCTCCTTGTAAATGATCACTACTATCAATCCAACTTTCAGCTAATATATATGCATTAGGATTTTCTTCTTTTATACTTTTTCTAACTTCTCTCCAAATTTCATCATTAAATTGATCATTATCTTTTCTTCCAACCTCATCGGCAACATCAAATCTCCAACCATCTTGATTAAAAGGAGGTTTTAAGAATTTTTTAATAACAGAGTTTTCATCCCTATACATTAAATCTCTTAACTCTTGATTATTATAATTTAGCTGAGGAAGTGTTTTTACACCTTGCCAGAAAGTAATATTATTATTTTCATCAATATAATAATAAGCTGCTTCCTTAGATTTTTTATCATTTAATGCAGTTTTAAACCAAGGATGCTCAATACCAGTATGATTTATTGAAATATCTACAATAACTTTTATTGATTGTTTATGTGCAGCATCAATTAAAGAAATTAAAGCTTCATCTCCTCCAAGATTCGGATCAACATGAAAAAAATCACAACAATCATATCTATGAGTTGTTTTAGAAACTCCAATAGGATTCAAGTAGATACAATTTACTCCTAAACTCTTTAAATAATTTAATGAATCTTCTACTCCTTTCAAATCACCATTATAAAAATCTACACATCTACCTTTTTCAAATTCCAATGGAGGTTGATCAAAGTTTCTCTCAATAGTTAAAGCACCATCAAATTCATACTGATTATCCTTAACTCCAATTTCTGGATTACCATTTCTAAATCTATCTGGAAAAATTTGGTAACAGACTGAATTACTTGGCCAAAGTGGTGCTTCAATATCTACTTTTATTTCAAAACTATCATTATCACAAGGTTGAAATACACTAACCCCTCTTTTACTATAATTATAAAATACTAGATTCCTTTCAAAGGTAAAATTCAATAAAGTATCTTCTTCAATAATGAAATTTCCACTATATAAAGCTAATTCATTATTTAATTTTTTTTCTATATTTAAAATTAAAGAATCCCAACTTCCATTCTTTTTATAATTCAATCTAACAAAATTTAAATCACTTAATCCAATAATATTAATTTTTACTTCTTCACCTTTTTTAGGATATAAAGGGGCAACAAAATTCCTACTAATATTAAAATCAAAATAATTGTTTATATCTAACATAATTCTCCCTTAAATTTTCTTTTTCCTCTTTATTACACCGGCTTTATTAAAAAATATCAACATTTTTCTAAAAAAACTGTTTAAATTACTTAGTTATTACTTGTAAACCGGTTTTCTACTTAACAAAAATTAATATAAAAACGGCAAAATAGTGGTAAACTAAAACTTTTATAAAATTATTAACATTTTAGTTGACCGGTTTACAAAACCGGTTTACTATAGCGTAGTAAACTTAAATTTCAAAAATTATTTTTGAAAATATTTAATGATTTTTTGAAAAAGGAGAAAATCAAATGAAGAAAAGTTTAGTCTTACTAACTACTCTATTAGTACTTGGCGCATCATTATTCGCAAACGGTACATCAGAATCAAAAGCAACTGACGAAGTTTATTTCTTAAACTTTAAACCAGAAGTAGCAGATATTTATACTGAAGAAGTAGCACCTGCTTTTGAAAAAGAAACTGGTATTAAATTAAAAGTTGTTACAGCTGCATCAGGACAATATGCTTCAACACTAAAAAGTGAAATGGCAAAAAGTAATCCACCTGCTGTTTTCCAAACAAACGGACCTATTGGTTTAGCTGCTGATAAAGACAATGCAATGCCTTTAACTGACACTAAATTCTATTCAATTTTAGGTGACAAATCCATGGCACTACAAATTGATGGACAACCTGCTGCTATTCCTTATGCTGTTGAAGGTTATGGTATTATTTATAATGCTGCAATTATGCAAAAATACTTTGACTTAGCTTCTAAGAAAGTTAATGTATCTAGTATGGAAGAAATTAATAACTTTGCAACATTAAAAGCTGTTGTTGAAGATATGCAAGCTAATAAAGATGCTTTAGGAATTAAAGGTGTATTTGCATCAACATCCATGAGTGCTGGTAACGATTGGAGATGGCAAACTCACTTAGTTGATGTTCCACTATGGGCAGAATTCAAAGAAATGTCTGGTTATAACAGTATTGTTGAAGCTGGTTTAGCTGCAAGCACATCAGATTTCAAATACAACCAAAACTTCAAAGCTTTATTCGATCTATATTTAAACAATTCAACAATTGCACCAACATTAATTGGTTCAAAGAGTGTTGATGATTCAATGGCTGAATTTGCTTTAGGTCAATGTGCTATGGTACAAAATGGTAACTGGGGTGCTGGTCAAATTTTAGGTGTTACTGGTAATAAAGTTTCTCCTGATGATATTAAATTTATTCCATTATACATGGGCTTAGATGGTGAAGAATCTCAAGGGTTATGTGTTGGTACAGAAAACTATCTATGTATTAATAATAACTTATCTGATGCAGCAAAAGCTAACGCTGATGAATTCCTATATTGGTTATTTGCCTCTGATACAGGTAAAAAATTAGTACAAGAAAAACTAGGTTTCATTACTCCATTTAACACATTCACAGAAGCTGAAATGCCTTCAGATCCTCTAGCAAAAGATGTAGTCAAATGGATGAACAAAGATGGCGTATCTAGCGTTCCTTGGGCTTTCGCAGCAATTCCTTCACAAGAATTCAAAAACAACTTTGGTGCTGATTTACTACAATATGCACAAGGTCAAATGACTTGGGCTACTGTAGTTAAGAATTACCAAAACAATTGGGCATCAGAATATAAACTTGCTCATAACAACTAAAGAAAATATAATATAAGCTGTCTTTATGGCAGCTTATATATTAAAAAGAGAAGGATTAGGTATGCAGAAAGCATTAAAAAAATATTTCGCACTATTTGCGCTCCCTGGCTTAATTTGTTTCGCTATAGCCTTTTTTATCCCTATGATAATGGGATTAATATTATCATTTTGCAAATTTACTGACGTTACTAATGCTACTTGGATAGGCCTTGAAAATTACAAATATGTGTTTCTTAATGGAGAATTTACTAATGCCTTATGGTTTACTGTAAAATTCACTATCGTAAGTGTTGTTTCAATTAATATAATTGCATTCTCACTTGCTATACTTTTAACTAGAAATGTACCAGGAACAAATGTTTATAGAACTATATTCTTTATGCCAAACCTTATTGGCGGAATCGTTCTAGGTTGGATATGGCAGATCATTTTAAATGGATTTTTATTAAAATACCAAGTTACTTTAGTTACTGATCCAAAATATGGATTTTGGGGATTAGTAATATTAATGAATTGGCAAAATGTTGGATATATGATGATTATCTATATCGCTGGATTAATTAATATACCAAAAGAATTAATTGAAGCTGCAGAAATTGATGGAGCTAACAGAAGAGATACACTCTTCCATGTAACAATCCCTTCAATTATGCCATCAATTACTATCTGTTCATTCTTAACTCTTACAAACGGATTTAAACTATTTGACCAAAACTTAGCTTTGACAAATGGGGGACCTGGAAAAACCACAGAAATGCTTGCTTTAAATATTTTCAATACTTTCTATGGTAGAGTCGGATTTGAAGGTGTTGGACAAGCAAAAGCTGTTGTATTTACAATCATTGTAGCAATACTTGCTCTAACACAATTACATTTTACTAGAAAGAAGGAGGTTGAGGCATGAGCACAGTCGGAAGAAAAAAATCTACTACGATTATTATATCTATAATATTAATTGCTTTAACTATAGTCTTTTTAGCTCCAATCTTTGTTGTATTATACAATTCATTTAAATTAAAATTTTTTATAAATGATAGACCTTTCGCCCTACCTTTTAAGACAGAGATGTATGCTGGCTGGATGAATTATGATACAGGAATTAACAAAATCCATTTTTTTAAAGCCTTTGGATATTCCCTTTTTATTACAGTTTTTTCTGTAATTGCTATATCAGTAGTAACTAGTATGTTAGCTTGGTATTTAACAAGAGTTAAATCAAAGTTTACTTCAATAACATTCTCTCTATTAATGTTTAGCATGATTGTTCCTTTCCAAATGGTAATGTTTACAATGAGTAAAACTGCAAACATATTACATTTAGACAATCCAATTGGAATTATAATATTATATGTTGGATTTGGATGTGGATTAGCAACTTTCCTATTCTCAGGATTTATAAAAAGTGTACCCATTGCATTAGAAGAAGCTGCTATGATAGATGGAGCAACACCTGTTTCTACATTTTTCCAAATTGTATTACCTATGTTAAAACCAACAGCAATTACTGTTGCAATATTAAATACAATGTGGGTTTGGAATGACTATCTATTACCATATTTAACAATTGGTAATGATTATAAAACTATACCAGTAGCTATTCAATATTTAAGAGGTGGCTATGGTTCTGTAGATATGGGTGCTATGATGGCAATGCTAGTTTTAGCTATGATTCCAGTAATAATCTTTTATTTGATTTGTCAAAAATTCATTATAAGTGGTGTTGTAGCCGGAGCTGTAAAAGGTTAGAATAAATTCATTATAATTTATCTATAAATCAAATTGAGGGGAAAAAATGAGACAAAAGAGAACAACAATTATTGATCTTGCAAAAGCATGCAATGTATCAAAAACTACCATTTCTTTTGCTTTTAATAATCCAGAAAGGATTGGGAAAGAAACCTACGACTTAATTATGCAAAAAGCTAAAGAGTTAGATTATATTCCAAATCCAGCAGGAAGAAATTTTAGCTTAAAGAGAAAACAAACTATAGGTTTTCTTTTGCCTCAACAATTTGAAGGAACTTTTAGTAATCCTTATATTACACAAGTTATTCAAGGAATTGGAGATATATGCACCGAAAAAGATTACACTTTAACTTTAATTCCTCCTTTTAACGATAATATGAACGATGCTGTTTATAAAGTTTCTGTAGATGGCTTAATTACAATGGGTATTAATGTTGAAATGGACATTGTTGAATCTTTAAAAAGAATGTTCATACCATTTGTTACCATTGATGGCCATCCAGGAGAAGATACCCCATCAATTAACATTGATAACAAAGCTGCATCTTATGATTTAATGAAAGAAGTTTTGGAAAATGGTCATAGAAATATTGCAATAGTTGCTCTTAAAGAAAGTGAATATGAAAAAAGTATGAGATTTGAAAGTACCACACAAATCAGACTTTCAGGCTTTGAAAAAGCCTTAAATGAATATGGTATTTCCTTATCTGATCCTAATATTAATATTTATGATGAAGAGTGTTTCATAGAAGCTGGTATGAATGTAGCAAAACAAATTGTTAAAACCAATAAAGATGCTACTTGTATCGTTTGTATGAGTGATGTTATAGCAATAGGCTGTATTACTTATTTAAAACAAAATTCTTATAAAATTCCTCAAGATTTTTCTGTTGTTGGATTTGATAATATTAAAACATCCACAATAGTAACCCCTAACCTAACTACAATTATGCAAGCATCAATAGAAAAAGGAGAAATAGCTGCAAAAACTTTATTCGATTTAATTGATAAAAATGAAATTGCAACTATTCATAAAATCCTACCCCACAGACTTATAAAACGAGATTCACTTAAAAAAATTAATTAGGGGATTAAAATGAGCTTAAATAAAAGAAACAATGGAATTCTTTTACATATAACTTCTTTACCTAGTAAATATGGAGTCGGAGATTTTGGAGATGAGGCTTTTGCTTTTATCGACTTTTTAAAACGTAGTAAAGTTGGCTTTTGGCAATTATTGCCCTTAGGCCCAACTGGATATGGCAACTCTCCATATTCTTCACGAAGTACTTTCGCGGGGAATGAATATCTACTAAGTATAGATTCATTAATAGATGATGGGTATTTAAATACAGAAGACACAAAAGTATTCACTAACATTAATGAAGGTTATATTGACTTTAATATAGTAGAAAATTTGAAAAAGCCTCTACTATTTAAGGCCGCAAATAACTTTATTAAAATGCAAAAAGAAACAGATGAATTTGAAAAATTCATTAGTGAAAATGCATTTTTCCTAGATGACTATGCCATCTTTATGGCATTAGTAGATCACTACTATGACGCAAGATGGTATAGCATTTGGGATCAGGCTATTGCAAAAAGAGAAGAAAAAGCTTTAGAAAAAGTAAGAAAAGACTTTAAAACTGAAATCTTACAATATAAAGTTTTACAATACTTATTCTTTAAACAATGGTTTGCTCTAAAAAAATATGCCAATAAAAATGGTATACAAATAATTGGTGATTTGCCTATTTTTGTTGCTGGAGACAGTGTAGATTCTTGGTCTAATATCCATTTATTTAAAACTGATGGCAATAATAATTATACTGATGTTTCAGGATGTCCTCCTGATAGTTTTACAAGCGATGGTCAACGCTGGGGAAACCCAGTGTATAATTGGGAAGTTCATAAAAAAAACAATTACAAATGGTGGATTGCACGTATTAAACAACAGTTAAAGCTTTATGATATCATTAGAATAGATCATTTTAGAGGATTTGAAGCTTATTGGGAAATTCCAAGTTCTCATACCACTGCAAAACATGGTAAATGGGTAAAAGGACCTGGACAAGAACTCTTTGATGCTATAAGAGAGGAACTAGGCGAATTACCAATTATTGCTGAAGATTTAGGGTTCATGACAAAAGAAGTTGAAATACTAAGAATGAACAATAAATTTCCTGGCATGAAAATTGGTATATTTGGATTCTCTTGGGATGATAATAATAATTTTGACTACGCAAACATAGATTTACCTACAAATTATGAAAAAAATTGCATAGCTTATCCGGGAACTCATGATAACCAAACCATTAGAGGTTGGTTTAATAGTCTAAAAATTGATAAACAAAACTTTATGCTTGAATTATTATGTACTGATAAAGATAATTTTGTCTGGGCTTTTATAAAAGAAATATATTCTAGTAAAGCTAATATAGTAATAACACAAATGCAAGACTTGTTAGAAAAAGATGATAAATCAAGAATGAATATTCCTTCTACTTGTGGTCCTTTTAACTGGTCTTGGCAATTAAAATCAAACGAAAATTTAATGAATGTTGAAAACAAATTAAAACTATTAAATACTTATTATAAAAGAGTTAGTTTTTAATCAATAATTATATGATTATTGTATAATAATCATATAATTGATTTGTTCTATATATTCCTTGTTTATTTCGATTTTGAATGTTAAAATTTTGATATGAAGAATTTAATAAAGATAAACTCTAAAATTAATGAAAATGGTAGTATAGATTTCAAAGAACTCAATATAGATGATTTTAAAGAATTTGATTACTATAGAATTGTTAATCCCATAACAAAAGAAATTTTTTACAATGATAACGGCAAACTTAAATTAATTCACAATTGCCACTGTTATGATATCTGGGGTAATAATAAAAGCTGTGACTATTGTGTGTCCACAAATGCTTTAGTAACGAATTCCACAAAGAAAAAATTAGAACAAATTGATGGGAATCTTTTTTTAGCTAGAGTTTTTCCAATTATCTTTGATGATAAAACATATGTTTTGGAACTCTTTCAAGATATTGGAGACAGTTATGTTAAAACCGAAAATGAAAATCTTCAACTTTCACAAATAGTAACTCAATTAAATTTACTTGCTTCAAAAGATAGTTTTTCTGGCCTATTTTCTCATGGATTTATGTACAACAAGATTATGGAAATTACTAGAGATAATATAATGCCTGTTGCCCTTTTATGTATGGATATTGATAATATGAAATATATAAACGATAACTTTGGTCATTACGAAGGAGATGTCTTAATTAAAAAGATTTCTGATGAACTCATTAAACTAAATTCTGATAATGTATTTGCAGCTAGAACTGGAGGAGATGAATTCCAAGTTATTTTTATAAACTATACTAAAGAAATGGCTTTAGATTATTCAAAACCCATTCTAGATAATCTAGAAAAAATCTTAATTAAAGATAACTATTATGCTTCAACAAGCTGGGCTATTGAAGATAGAATTAAAAACCAAAATGCAAAAGAATTAATTGAAAGTGCTGATTCTAAAATGTACAAAGTAAAAGATATACATCATAAAAATTAAAAAATAGCCAGATAATTACTGGCTATTAGTTTTTATATTAGTTTAAAGCTTTTTTTAGTTGTTCAAATACAACAGAAGGTTCTTTACTAGCATCAATATCGATTAACAAACCTTTTTCTCTATAATATTCAATTAAAGGTTCAGTTTGAGCTTGATATACATCCAAACGATTTAGAATTGCTTCTTCTTTATCATCGTCTCTTTGAATCAAAGGCTCGCCTGTTTCATCATCAATACCTTCAACTTTTGGTGGATTATATAAAACATGGTAAATTCTACCAGTACTTTTACACATTCTTCTACCAGAAAGTCTTTTAATAATAGATTCTCTATCTAAAACAAAGTTCACAACAGCATCAAGTTTCTTAAATTGTGCTAAAGCATCTGCTTGTGCAATAGTTCTTGGAAAACCATCAAGAATAAAACCATTTTTAGTATCGTCATTTGTAAAACGATCTTGAACCATTTTAATGGTAACACTATCTGGAACTAATTCACCACTTGCTAAAATAGCTTTAACTTCTTTTCCTAGCTCAGTTTCATTTTTGATATTGTATCTAAATAAATCTCCTGTAGAAATATGAGGGATATTAAAGAAATCTTTAGCAACAGCTGCCATTGTTCCTTTACCTGCACCTGGAGGGCCTAAAAAAACTAAATTCATAATACGTATTAAAGAGATAAACTCTTTTCTCCTTCTAATAAATTTTCATTAAATGCTCTTAAAATAGAATATAAAAAAAAGTTAATTGTAGCAATATAATTTCTAATTAAAACTAAATAAGATAAATGTTTTTTGAAAGATATTATATTTTTTCTATTATTTATTTTTTTTCCTTTTCATCACCTATATTTATACTTGTTCAAGGTTGTAAAAAAAAAATCTATAGGTTAATATTAATTTTCAGGAGTAGTTATGAACAAAATCGTTTTACACGCAACTGACTTAGATGGTTTTCTTCTCGAAGATGATAAAAAGGCCATTGAACAGATTCGTACAATGTACGAAACTTCTTTAGAAAATTGTGCAATTATTGATAAAACAACGGACGAAACAGAACTTACCAAAGCTAAAGAGAATTTGGTAAAATCTGCTTCTCAAATTGGAGCTTACTTAAAAGAATTTTGCTCAAAAGAACCTAATATTCATGTATATTCTTTCGAAACACCAAAAGAACAACATGGACAAGCTTCTCGCTTAATTGCTAAGCTAAGACAACCTTCTACAAGCCATGAAGAATTTTTATATTATATTCAAAGAGCTTATGAAATGATGTTCGCTCATGTATATTGTGATGCAGCTTTACCAAATAAAAGGTCTTTAATTACACAGACCCCTGTTACTAATCCTGTTAGAAACTATGCTGCCCATAAAATACCTAACATTGACCCAACTGTTGAAAATTCAGTTATGTGTGTTATGTTAAGAGGTGCATTACTTCCTTCAATGATTATGAGTAAAGAAATTCAAGACTATTGTTCTAATGATTTTATAACCCCTTTTGCTTTATTTAAAATAAAAAGAGATGAATCTAAAAAAGAAAGCAATATGGATTATATTCTTGATTTGGATAAAAGTTTCTTCAACCTAGAGCAATTAAATGGTAAAGATTTAATATTTGCAGATCCTATGAACGCTACAGGTGGATCTCTTGTAACTATTGTAAAATATTTAAGAGATGAAGGTGTTAAACCAAAATCTATTAAATTTATCAATGTTATTAGCGCATTTAAGGGTGCTGTAAGGATATGTAGAGCAATTCCTGATGTAGAAGTTCACACTTTATGGATGGACCCTGTATTAAATGAAGATGCTTACATCTTACCAGGACTTGGTGATGCAGGTGATAGATTGAATGGTGCTGATGGTGAACAACCTAGAAACATGATTCAACTCATTGCCGATTACGGTGCTAATATTACTAACCTATATAGAGATCAAGTTAGAGAAATTGAACAAACTGTATTAGGGAAATAAGTTCTAAGGACAAAAGAGACTAATTATGACTAAAAAGAAATATCAATATATTCTATGTTTTTTCTTATGTTTGTTTTTAGTCTCTTGTTCAACAACTTCACAAAGTGACTATATAGAAAATACTCTATTAGAAGCAAATAATTATATTTCAAATGATAATGTGGATAAAGCTCTTGAATCATATAAAAATATACTTCAAAAAGATCCATTAAATCAAAAAACCCTATTCAATCAAGCTATCTTATTACAATATCAAAAAAAATATGATTCGGCTTTAGAAAATATCGATAAGATTATTGATAATTATCCTTTCAACATTAAAGCTTACCAACTAAAAATTGATATTTTAAAAGAACAAAATTTAAATTCTTTAGTAATTGAAATTTATCAAAACTTACTAGATGAATACCCCCATCTATATTCACTAAGAGTAGATTACATTAATTTTTTATTATCTTATGAGAGTGAAATTAGTCAAGAATCTAAAGAAATGATTAAAGAGAACTCTATCTTCTTAC
The DNA here is from genome assembly GCA_028532815.1 of Pleomorphochaeta sp. GTDB lineage: Bacteria > Spirochaetota > Spirochaetia > Sphaerochaetales > Sphaerochaetaceae > Pleomorphochaeta. The sequence goes on along the minus strand of JAQQAS010000055.1, from coordinate 28,252 downwards.
TAGAAAACAATGAAGAAATAAAAGCTGCATTAAAAGCTCTTTGTACAGTCGAAAAAAATAATGCAGAATATTCTGCATTATTATATCTTTATGATAAAAGTACTTGGTTAAGCATTTACTCTCAAGAAAACGGAAATTAAATTACCATATTCATAGCTTCTCTAACTTCACTTAATGTTGACTGAGCTAATTCTCTTGCTTTATCTACCCCATTTAATAGCACACTTCTAATATATTCTGGATCCTTTTCTAGTTGTGCTCTTTTTTCTCTTATAGGGCGTAAATATTCATTTAATGATTCAGTTAGTTCTCGCTTTAGCATTCCAGCACCACTATCCCCAATTCTTTGAGCAATATCTTTAGGATCTTCATTAGTACACAATGATATCAAAGATAGAAGGTTTGAAACTTCTTCTCTGTTTACTGGATCATAAGTAATAAAACGCTCTGAATCAGTCTTTGCTTTTTTAACAAGTTTTGCTGTTTCGTCTTCAGTTGAAGAAAGGAATATAGCATTATTACGACTTTTACTCATCTTTTGAAAACCATCTAAGCCTGCAACGGAAGGAGTTTTACTCAATAGTGCTTGTGGTTCTGGGAAAATTGGATTCTTTTTGCAATATCGATCATTAAATCTTCTAGCAATAGTTCTTGTCATTTCTAAGTGTGGTAACTGATCTTTACCTACAGGAACGACATCCCCTTTACAGAATAAAATATCACAAGCTTGGTGAATTGGGTAAGTATACATCCCCGCATTAACACTCTTTAACCCTGCTGCGTTTATCTCTTCTTTAACAGTTGGATTACGGCTTAATTCTGAATTACTTACTAGAGTTAAAAAAGGTAACATCAACTGATTTAATTCAGGGACATAACTATGAGGAAATATAACAACATCTTTATTTGGATCAATGCCTGAAGATATGTAATCAATTGTTAATTGTTTAATATTTTCAGAAATATCCTTATATGAATCATGGTCTGTTAAAACTTGATAATCAGCAATAACAATAAACGTTGGAATTCCAAGATTAGCTAATCTTGCTCTATTTTGTAATGTTCCAAAATAGTGGCCTAAATGCAATCTTCCAGTAGGTCTATCCCCTGTTAATACCCTATATTTTTTTGGATTAGCATATATATCTTGTTCAAGCTTTAAACTTTTTTGAACAGTAACTTCATAAGTATCCATAACTTCTCCCTAATTATTATTCTTTCTAGAATCTGTACTATAGAAGCCTTCACCTTTAAATAAAATTGGTGTTGACCCATATATTTGACTCAAAGAATTTCTTGATTTACACTTTGGACAATCTGTAGGTAAATCATCTTTCATTGATTGTTCTATAGTGAATTTTTCCTTACAGTTTTTACAATAAAAATCATACCTTGCCATTTTTATAATCCCACACTACTTGAATTTATTGTATCCTTTAGTAAAGCTACTTGCTCTTCACTAAGAGGCATTTCTATAATATTTACAACATTGTTATTTCTGCTAAACATTAGTTTTAAGAGGGAAAAATCAAGCTTTGCACCAGCTTTTTTCAATGAAGCTGTATAACCTGATTTTATTAGCCTCTCTAAAGTACTAGCGTTCGATTCAGAATCAACTTCAAATTGAGCATCTAAAGACATAGTGTTCTCATCACCCTCGTTTATTAAAAACAATATTGAATCAAAATGTGAAATCATTGAAGAATTTAAGCCAAGACCAAAATCAAATAAAGTTTTTGGCTTAATGCTATATAAAGCAAAATTTGCATCATACATTTCAATAGCTGTTAGAGAATCAACATTAACTAACTTACTATCAACAACATCTACTAAATCTAAATATGAAGTACTAGAAGCACCAACCATATTCTTATGAATTACACCAACTTCAGTAGTATCATTTTTATAATAGGCTTTAGAATCTTCTAAAACTTTTGTATAATCACTAAAGTGTGTTAGAGCAAAATTTGTTGTAAAGTAAGGGAAATCTCCCTCAACTACAGCATTATAATCAAAATCTTTTAAAGGATAATCATCATTTTTTGGAATTATTTCTAAAGTTATTTCTTTTGCTCTAGATCCAATATCATCACCTAACAAAGATTTAACTAATTCACTTTCCTTAGTTGCATCAATTAAAAGAATTGTATCCCCTTCATCTGCTAAACTTTGAAGGGGTACAACCTCTGTTTCAGGGCTGAGGAACTTTGTGGATGTACAACTCATTAAAAATATCAATACGAAAAAAAATAATAATAAGTTATTTAACTTTTTCATAAAATTCCTCTCACCTTAATTATAGTTTAGATATTTCTATCTTAATTGTATTATCACCTACTTCTATATCAGCAGTTGATAGGCTAACTTTGTTTAATTCATCACAAAGGGTTTCACTTAAGATATAATCTTTATATTGAGCAAAAACATCATCAATATTTTCATTTCCATCATAGTTAATAACAATATGATCACTTACATCAAAATCATTATCTTTTCTAATTGTTTGGATAGCTCTAACAATATCTCTTGCAATACCTTCATTTATCAATTCTTGAGTCAATTCAGTATCAAAACCAATTGTTAACTCATTTTCATTAACAACCTTTAAATTAGCTTTTTCACTTCTTTGTACAATAATATCAGATTCACTAATAGTTAGAACACCATCAGAATATTCAATATCTTTTGTTTTTCCATCAAGGATTGAAGAAATTGTAGCCGAATCTAATTTCATGATTAAAGTTGCAACTTCTTTCATTTTAGGTCCTAATTTCTTACCCAAAACTTTGAAATTAGCTTTAGCACTATAATCAACTAGTGATGATTCATCACCTTGTATAGTTACAGACTTAACATTTAATTCTTCACTGATAATATCAGTCATAGCTTCTAAAATAGCTCTATCTTCTTCACTTCTATCAACTAAGTAAACCATTGATAATGGTTGACGTGTTTTTAAATTATGTGAACTTCTTAAACTTCTACCCATATTAATAGCTTTCATTGTTAAACTCATTTGTTTTTCTAAAGCTAAGTCTCTTTGAGCTTCGTTATAAACCGGATAGTCACATAAGTGGACAGATTTTGGCATATCTTCAGTTCTTAAGTTTATATAAATAGATTCAGTTAAGAAAGGAACTAATGGAGCTGCTATTTTAACAACAGTTAAAAGAACACTATAAAGTGTATCATAAGCCATCTTCTTATCACTATCGTTTTCGCTTCTCCAGAAACGTCTTCTACTTCTTCTAATATACCAGTTATTTAGGTTATCGATGAAACTTACAATGTAACCTGAAGCTTTTTGGATATCATAAGCATCTAAAGCTGCAGTAACATCATTTATCAAACCTTGAGTTGTTGAAAGAATCCATTTATCTAAAGGATTTTCTAAACTTTCAAAATCAGTTGTTGATGGCTCATAATTATCAATATTTGCATAAGTTACAAAGAATGAATATGCATTATATAATGGTAATAAGAAAGTTTTGATAACATCTTTAACACTATCTTCACTGAATTTTAAATCATCAGCTTTTACAACAGTACTATTCATTAGAGCAAAACGAAGAGCATCAGCACCATATTGGTTAATTACTTCCATGGGATCTGTATAGTTCTTATCTCTCTTACTCATTTTCTTACCTTCTTTAGTAAGAACGATACCGTTAGTTACACAGTTCATAAATGCTGGTGTTTCAAATAAACCTGATGCGATAATCGTTAATGTATAGAACCAACCTCTTGTTTGGTCTAAACCTTCACAAATGAAATCAGCTGGGAAGTTATTATCAACATATTCTTTATTTTCAAAAGGATAGTGATGTTGTGCATAAGGCATTGAACCTGACTCAAACCAACAATCAAGAACGTCACTAATACGTCTCATTGTTCCTTTTCCATCAGGACTTGGCCATGTTAAATCATCAACATATTGTTTATGTAAATCTTCAACTTTTACACCACTCTTTTCTTCTAATTCAGCAACAGATCCAATTACTTCAATATAATCAGAGTTATCGCACTTCCAAATTGGAATTGGATTACCCCAGAATCTATTTCTTGAAATAGCCCAATCTCTAGCTCCTTCTAACCATTTACCAAAACGACCATGTTTAAGGTGGGATGGAACCCAAGTAATTTTTTCATTACTTTCAAGCATGATACTCTTAATCTTTTGAACATCAACAAACCAACAGCTCATTGCTCTATAGATTAATGGGGCATCTGTTCTATAACAGAAAGGATATGAGTGAAGATAGTTCTCTCTTTTTACAAGAAGATTTCTATCTTTTAACCATTTAATAATATCTTTATCAGTATCTTTAACAAATCTACCTTCGAAATCAGGAACTTCGCTAGTGAATTGACACTCATCATCTATTGGACAAACTACAGGGATACCTGTACCTTTTAATACTTGATAGTCATCTTCACCAAAACCACTAGCAGTGTGAACAATACCACAACCATCTTCAGTTGTAACATAATCGCCTAATACTGTGATAAAAGCGCCTTCTTCTTTTAATGATGCGAAATAAGGGAATAAAGGTTTATATCTTAATCCTTTTAGATCAGTACCTTTATACTCTTCAACAATTTCATAATCACTTTCATTTTTATAATAATGAGAAAGTCTATCTTTACCTAAAATATAATATTCTTTTCCATCTTTTACTTTTACGTAATCGATATCTGGACCTAAAGCTAAAGCTAAGTTTGAAGGAAGCGTCCATGGAGTTGTTGTCCAAGCTAAGAAATAAGTATCATCAGTTCCATCTAGCAAGAAACGAACTGTAACAGCTTGGTCAGTAACATCTCTATAACCACCTTGATTAACTTCAAAATTAGATAAAGGACATGCTAATTTAGGACTATATGGTAAAATATTATAGCCTTCATAAATTAAACCTTTTTCATATAATGATTTAAATACCCACCAAATTGATTCCATGTAATCTTTATCCATGGTTCTATAACCATTGTCAAAATCAACCCAGCGTCCCATTCTAGTTATTGTTTTTTTCCATTGACTTGTAAATCTTAATACAATTGAACGACAATCATCATTAAACTTAGCTACCCCATACTCTTTAATCGCAGTAGGACCGCTAATACCTAGATTTTTTTCCATTTCATATTCAACTGGCAATCCATGACAGTCCCAACCAAATGTTCTTAAAACTCTTTGGCCTTTCATAGAATGGTATCTGGGTATAACATCTTTTATTGTACCTGGAACTAAATGTCCAAAGTGAGGTAACCCGGTTGCAAAAGGAGGGCCATCATAGAAAACATACTGATTATCTTCAGGCCTTTGTTCGATGGATTTTGCAAACACATCTTCCTTTTCCCAAAATGAGAGAATTTGTTCTTCGACTTTTGGAAAGTCTATTTTTGTATCTATTGGATTAAACATTTCAACTCCTAGAAATGAAAACTTATTTTATGCTATTCTAAGACAAAATTAAAATAATGACAACCAATTATAAAACATATTTGAGCCACTTGACTCACTAACAAAGGAAGGTTAGTTTTTACGTATGAAACATTTCCCTATTAACGATACAATTAAGCAATTTGCATCCATATTTCAAAAAAATGGGTTCTCTTTATATATAGTTGGTGGTGCAGTAAGAGATTATTTACTTAAAATAAAAAATGAAGATTATGACTTTGCTACCGATGCAACCCCTGAAAATGTAATTTCAATTTTTAAAACAACAATTCCAACTGGGATAAAACACGGAACAGTTACAGTAATCTTTAAATCAAACAACTTTGAAGTTACTACTTTTAGAAGTGAGGCAGATTATTTAGATGGAAGAAGACCAGAAAAAGTTGAATTTATTAGAAGTTTAGATGAAGATTTAAAAAGGCGTGACTTTACAATTAATGCTTTAGCTGCAGATGCAAAAACTGGCTTAATAATAGATAATCACAATGGAATTAAAGATTTAAAAAACAAAACAATTAAAGCTATTGGAATTGCTCAAGAAAGATTTGAAGAAGATGGCCTTAGAATAATGAGAGCTTGCAGATTCGCATCAAAATTAGACTTTGATGTCGAAAAAACAACTCAAGAAGCAATGAAAGAGAAAAAAGACAATATTAAAAATGTCAGCCAAGAGAGAATTAAGGATGAATTATTTAAACTATTAAAAGGGAAAGCTCCTGTAAAGGGTTTAATTCTTTTATCACAATCGGGCATTTTAGAAATTATATTACCTGAATTATCAGCTCTAAAAGGATTACAACAAGGTGGTTTTCATCAAAAAGATGCTTTTGATCACACTCTATTGTGTGTTGCAGCTGCAGCTAGATACAACTATCCTCTCGAAGTAAGACTTGCTGCACTATTTCATGATTTAGGAAAGGCACAAACTCAAAAATTAGATCCAAATAGATTTAGCCAATTCAGTGAAACATCATATTCTTTTTACAACCATGAAAATGTTAGTGAGCAACTAACTAAACAAATTCTAACACGACTAAAAGCCTCAAATATGATGATTAGTAACGTTTGCAATCTAGTAAAAAATCATATGTTTAATTATACACCAGATTGGAGTGATGGTGCAGTAAAAAGATTTATCAACAGAGTTGGTTATGAGAATATTAGAAGTCTATTTGAACTTAGAATGTGCGATCAAGAAGCAACCTTTAGTAAGGCAAGTTGGGATAGTGTAGAAGAATTAGAGAATAGAATTGAAGAAATCATTGCAAAAAATGAAGCTCTATCTATAAAAGATTTAGCAATTAACGGAAAAGATTTAATAAACCTTGGAATAAAAAAAGGCCCTCTCTTTTCTAAAATCTTGAACTATCTATTAAACACCGTTCTAGATGATCCAAAAATGAATGAGAGGGATATTCTTCTTAACTTAGCAAATAATTATTATAAAAGCTTAAATTAAGACTTATTTTTTAATTAACTTTTCAAAAGCTATTTTAGCTGCAGCTTGTTGGGCAGTTTTTTTATTCTTACCTGCTGCAGGTCCAAAAACTTTTCCATTTAGGTTTACACTTACAAAAAAAGTTCTACTATGGTCAGGACCTTCAGTTCTTTCAAGAGTATATACAGGAACTTTTTTCCAAGATTTTTGACAATATTCTTGAATTGCGGTTTTATAATCTCTAACAATTTTATGATCTAAAAAAGCATAAATTTGTGGAACCATTAATTTTTCAATTAATTTTTGAGCCGTCTCAAAACCTTGGTCTACATAGACACAACCAAAGATAGCTTCCATACAATCTGAAAGTATTGCCTTCTTCTTTCTGCCCCCAGAGTGGCCTTCTCCTTTTCCAACTAAAACGACTTCTCCAACTCCAAGCTTTTGAGCAACTTGAAACAATGAATCTTCACTAACTACAGCGCTTTTGATTCTAGAGAAATCTCCTTCATGTTTTGCAGGTAAGTTCACAAATAGCCAATTACTAACAGCTAATCCCAAAATTGAATCTCCTAGAAACTCTAGACGTTCATTATTATCTGTTACAATAGGGCATTCGTGAGCGAAAGAACGATGAGTAAAAGCAAGATTTAATAAATTTAAATCATCTATTTTCACTCCCAGTTTTTCTATAAAAGTAAAAAGCTCCCTTCTTCTCTTTGAGGAGATTGAGGGAGCCACTCCGACTTTAGCTTCTGTCATCGAAAAACAGTCCTTAGTCTAGCTGAGAATCTAGATACTCAACAGCATCTCTTACAGTTTCGAATTCATTAGCTTTTTCATCAGGAATGGTGATTCCCATTTCTTCTTCAATAGCATAAATTAATTCGTAAGTGTCTAGACTGTCAGCTCCTAGATCTTTTCTAAAAGAAGCATCTAATGTTACTTTAGATGGTTCTACTTCCATTTTTTCTGCAATTAATTGCTTAACTTGGTCAAAAGTCTTGTTATCCATGATTTAGCTCCTATGTCTCTTACTTATCGCTTGTATCTACGATCATTTCGCCGCGATAGAAACCACATTTAGGGCAAACGCGATGAGGAAGTATTTTAGCACTACATGTTGGACATACAGTCAATGTAGGTGCTTTAAGCTTCATATTCGCAGCCTTTCTAGATGCAGCTTTAGATTTTGAAGTTTTATATTTAGGTGTTGCCATTTTATACCTCTTAAGTTAGATGATTTTTTGTTGACGCTTTGAGAAGAATAACGAAATAGTATAAAAACGTCAACAACTTTTTACCTTATAAATGAAATAATATAGTAAGAAATTAATTATTTCAATTTAAATAAATAAATTATTTTGCAAATTTAACTAATTTTTTTATAGATATGTAATTAAGCCATCTATTTTAAGTAAAAAATTTTTAAGTTGATTTTTACCCTTTGATAGTATAACAATATACTTATGCTCAACATGAAGAAAAAACCAAAATTATTTAATTCTACAATATTATCTTTTTCAATACTTGTTTTACTACCAACTTTATTAATTTTCTCATTTGTATCTACAAAAATAAGAACTGAAATGATAAACCAAAACACTCGAATAGAAACAAATACGCTATATCAAACTGCATTAAATATTGAAACTGAAATTAAAAATAATTCCATAATGGCCTCAGCAATTGTTCACAATGAAAAGATCATTGACGAAGGTTTAGTATTTAATATGGCAAAATCTAGAAGTGAAAACTATAATAGTCACACAAACCTCGATAAATACTTAGAAAGTTATCTAGTAAGTAACAATTTTTCAGGAGAAATATATCTGTTATTTAACGATAAAGAAGATTTTCATCTAAGTAGAAACTCAACTAGTATAGATGCCTCTTATGATGAATTACAAAAAATTCTTAACTTATCAACTATTGATAATGATAAAGCTCAAATTGTTGATAATTTATTTAATAATTTTGGTTTTAAATATCCACATACAATGGCGATAGTAACATACCCACCCGCCTATTGGGGTTATAAAAAATCTTATACAGCGGAAATCTTAATTGCACCATTAGATTCTATAAAACAATTTTATAACAATGAAAACATAAACAGTTCAAACACAATTTTATTAGTAAATGATGATGATAAAATATTAGCATCAAATAAAATCGATTCTATTGGCAATCAATTAAGTTCTTTAATAACTGAAGATTCGAAACAAATAATAATAAAAAAACCAATTGAAAATACAAATTGGACCTTAATTAGAATCATGGACTCTAAAGATATTACTAAAACTGTAGATAAAATATTTACAGTAGTTTATATACTACTCGTTGTACTTTTCATCCTTTATATAATATACAATATTATAATATTAGTATTAATTACTAACCCTCTAAACCAATTAATTGAAAACATGAAAGAAGTAGGAAAAGGTAAATACAAAATACATGAAATTCCAACATTCTTTTATGAATTGAATTCTCTAAGCTCAAGCTTCCACTCTATGGTAAATGAATTAGACAAATTAAATACAGAAATAGAACAAGCTCACAATGAAACTTTGATTCATGAAATTGAAGCTTTAAGATTTCAAATCAATCCACATTTTATGTGTAATTCATTAAGTGCAATTAGAATGATGGCTATGATTGCAAAAAACGATGCAATAAAAAGGATGAGTACTGCCCTTATGGTAATAATGGAAGATAACTTAAATGGTACCGGATCATTTTCTTCCGTTAAACATGAGTTAAAAAATATTGAATCTTATATTTACATTATGCAAGTTAGATATGGCAACTCGTTTTCATTTGAAAAGGAAATTGATGAGGAATGCAAGATAGCTCAAATTCCTTCCATGCTATTACAACCTCTGATTGAAAATTCAATCCTCCATGGTCTTAGAAATAAGGAAAAGAACGGCATAATAAAGTTAAAAATTAAGCATATAGAGAACAAATTAGAAATTGTAATCTCTGATAACGGAATTGGAATAGAAAAAGAAAAAATTAAATCAATTTTTGACAAAAACACAGATAGTTCAAAAGGATTTAATCATATTGGACTTTCAAATGTAAAGAGACGATTAGAATTATTATACAAAAATGAATCACAAATTATTATAAAAAGTAAAGCAAATTGCGAAGATTCGTTCTTCATGCAAATTATCACCATTCCTTTTTATATAATTAAGGAAGAGAAAAATAAAAAATATGGATTAGAAAATGAAAAGAATATTATTAGTAGATGATGAACCTCTTGTAATTGTAACACTAAAATCATTATTTAATTGGGAAAGTTATGGCTTTAAAATTATAATGAGTTGTAAAAATGGAGAAGAAGCTTTAAATTATACACTTCATCATAAGGATGAAATTGATATTATTATTTGTGATGTTGATATGCCAATAATGAATGGCATAGAATTAGGTGAAGAACTAAGAAGGCATAATATTAATGTAGCTATAGTATTTCTTAGTGCATATAGCAATTACGATTATGTTAGATCAGCTTTTCAAAATGGAGCTTGCGACTACCTTCTAAAAAGTGATTTAGATGAAAGTAAAATACTTAAAGTATTAAATTCTATTAATATAGATACAACTAATTCTTCAAGAACACATATTCAAGATTTAAGTGAAGATAGAAATAAATACATACACAATATCATTAGCAACAACACAGATGATAATGTATCTTTTAAAAATTGCAAATTCGAAACACAATTCCCTTTATCTTTATTATTTATTCGTATAAATGAGTTTAATAATACAGAAAATAAACTAGAAATAAAAACTATAATTGAGGGTGAAAATGTTGATTTATTATTTATAGATTGGCAATATTATTTATTAATTTTACCTCCAACTAAAAATATCAAAGCAATAATTAATAGATTGAGTTCCAACCTATGGAATTATATGGATTTAAGTTTTGATTATAAAGTAAAAGAAAATATTATTGATGAAGATCAAATGAAAACGAGTATTTTAAAAATATATAATGATTTCCATCTTAGTAGTAGATTGGTATATCTTAGTAGGAAATATATAAAAAACAATTATAAAAATCCTTCATTAAATCTAACTCAAATATCAAATGCTGTAGGTATTAGTAAAAGTCATTTATCTAGAGAATACTCTAAAGAAACAGGTGAAACTATAGTTGAATATATTAGTAGAATTAGAATAAATGAAGCTAAAAAACTCCTTAGTGAAATTAATTTAAAAACTTATGAAATTGCTGAACTAACTGGTTTTTCAAATCCTGAAACTTTTTTTAGAACCTTTAAAAAAGTCTGTGGAATTACACCAAAACAATATCAAAAAAAATGATAATTACAACAAGATTCATCATAAAATGATATTTTACATCATTTACGGCTACGAATTATCATGGAAAACTAGTTAAACAAAGGAGATAGTATTTATGAAAAAATTATTATTATTTTTATGTATCATGCTAAGTTTGACAAGCGCATTCGCTCAAGGATCATCAGAAAAAAATGCTGATGAAACAATCGTATTAAAAATGGGAGATAACGTCCCAGATAGAAAAAATGGACTTGGACTAGTAATTGAAACAATTAACACAGAGTTTGAACAAACTTATCCAAACGTCACAATAACAACTGAAAGTTATAATGACCAACCTTGGCAAGAAAAGGTTAGAATTTATGCCACAGCTAACCAACTACCAGATGTATTTAGATATTGGTCTTTCTCAACCCTTTTAACTCCATTAGTAGAAGCTGGAATGATTGAAGAATTAGATTATGAAGTTTATTCTCAATATGAATTTTTACCAGGTGCTCTAGAAGGAAATATGATTGACGGAAAACTTTATGGTATTCCAACAAGTTCTGACCTTTGGGTTATTTACTATAACAAATCATTATTTGAAAAAGCCGGTGTAGAAATTCCAACAAGTTGGGACGATATTATGGAAAGTGCAGATGCATTTAATGATATGGGAATTATACCAATGGTAACAGATGGTAAAGACGGATGGCCTTTATGTGAATTGTTTGACAACATGGCACAAAGAATTAATGGCGATTTCACCTATGTTGCTAAAGCTCAAGAAAGAGAAATGAAATATACTGATGAATCATTTGTTAAAACAGCTGACTATATCCAAGAATTAGTAAAAGCTGGAGTTTTCCAAGAAAACTTAACAACTAGTGATTACGGTGATGCAAGAAACGCTTTCGGTCAAGAAAGAGCTGCTATGTATATGATGGGATCATGGGAAATGGGTTTAGCTAATGACACAAACTTTAGTGAAAATTTCAAAGAAAACTTAGATGTAATGCCTTTCCCTGTAGTCGAAGGTGGAAAAGGTAAAGCCACTGATACACTTGGTTGGTACGGTGGTAATATCGTAATTAGTTCTAACAGTAAAATTAAAGATGTAGCTAATAATTATGTTGAAAAGATTGCAAGTGACTTTGGACAAAAATGTTGGGATTTACAAGCTGCATTCCCTCCTGTAAAAGTTCAACCTTTAGAGACAGATACACATGTTGCAAAACAACTATTATCTATTGCTGCTAATGCCACCACAATGAGTGGAACACCTGGTCTAGATAGACTTGATAACGTATTCAAAGAAGATCATCAAGAATTAATGAGACAATTATGTTCTTTAATTATTGATAGTGAAGAATTTACTACAAAACTTGATGCTTCAGCTCAAAGAGCTTACGACGAGAGATAATGTAACTTTAAACTCGCTTGTTAAGCAGGCGAGTTTTTTTACCTCTGTTATAAAGGACCATTTATGCAATCACAATTTAAAGATAAAAAAGTTATAGCAACTTTAGTTCTACCTGGCATAATTATAATGTTAATTGCTATAGCCGCTCCAATAATTATTTCTTTGGGACTTAGTTTTGTCAAATGGACAGGTTTTGGTAAAATGAAACCAATCGGATTTGACAACTATTTACGAATAGCAAAAGACCCCATATTTTGGAAATCTATTTCAAATGTATTTATCCTAATTTTTGTTACCGTATTTTTTCAAAATACAATTGCTTTTATTTTAGCTATGTATCTATCTAATATTGGCAAAAAATTATCGAATATTTTTAGAACAATCTATTTTATTCCTGCTACCTTATCTTTAGTAGTAGTTACTAAACTTTGGGTAAATATATTTAATCCATCCTATGGCTTATTAAACAAAATATTAGCACAAATTGGACTAGAAAGTCTTCAACATGCTTGGCTTGGAAATACAAGTACAGCCTTAGGATCAGTTATTTGGATAATTATTTGGCAAGGTTTTGGTTGGGCACTACTATTCTACTATAGTGGAATTGTTACAGTTCCTGATGAATTAAGAGAAGCTGCAAAAGTTGATGGAGCAAATAAATTTACACTTTATACAAGAATAATTATTCCTTATATAATGCCTGTAATTCAAGCAATTATAATAATTGATGTTACATCTTCATTAAAACAAATGGAAATGATTTATCTATCCACTGCAGGGGGACCTGGTGACACTACACAATTTTTAGCACTCTATTTATATCAAAGAGCTTTTAAATATTCTGAATATGGGTATGGAAATGCGATTTCCGTAATATTTGTTATTCTAGCATTTACTCTAACAATTTTGATTAGAAAAACATTTGCTAAACGACTAGAAAGTCTTTAAGGAGTGAACAAAATGAGTAACGATACAAATTTAATATATAAAGACAATTTAAAAGAAAGAAGAAAAAAGAATATTAGTAAAACAATCCTAATGATAGTATTAGTATTTATTGCACTACTTCAACTATTCCCTTTAGTCTGGGCTTTCTCATATTCTATAAAAACTAGTGGAGATCTTTTTGGACCTGAATTATTAAGTTTTCCTAAAAACCCACAATGGGTAAATTATAAAACGGCATTTGTTGATGGAAAAATTCTAAAATACTTATCAAATACTCTAAGTATTATAATACCTTCAGTAATATTTGGAACAATTTTACCCTTTTCCCTAGCCTATGCTACCACAAGGATGGAATGGAAATTAAAGCCATTAGTTTGGACAGTTGTAATTGCAGGGTTAACAGTACCTATTCATACTACTTTGTTACCTAACTTTATTTGGTTTAATAAAATTGGCCTTCTTGATTCACATTTAGGACTAATTATTTGTTACATTGCTTTTAGTATGAGTTTTAACTCCATAATATTTAGTGGCCTACTATCAGGAATTCCAAAGTCAATGGAAGAATCAGCATTCTTAGAAGGAGCCCCCTATAGAGTGATATTACCATCCATAATTGCTCCAATGGCAGTTACAGGGTTCTCAACTGTAGCTATTCAAACTTTTTTAAACCATTGGAATGAATTTATTATGGCAAATACTTATCTCTCCACAGAATCGAAAAGAACTCTTCCTTTCTCACTAATATTATTCGATGGTCAATATTCTTCAAATTATGCAGTTCAATTTGCTTGTATGGTATTAGTAGCTCTTCCGCCTTTAATACTATACTTTGCATTCAGTAGTAAAATAATGACAGGTGTAACAGCAGGTGCTGTAAAAGGATAAACAAAAATGTACAAAGAATTTATTAAATTTCCTAAAGATTTTAAATTTGGTGTTAGCACAGCTTCGTTTCAAATCGAAGGTGGTGCTTTAGAAGACGGTAAAGGAAAATCAATTTGGGATGAATTTTCATCCCATAAAAATAATATAGCAGATGGATGTAATGGGGAAATTACATGTGATCATTTCCATAAGTGGGATATTGACTTAGATATCATGAAATCACTTGGAATTAAAAATTATCGCTTTAGTATAGCCTGGACAAGAATTTTTCCAACAGGAAAGATTGAAAGTTATAATGAAAAAGGAATGCTTTTTTACGAGAATTTGATTAAAGAAATGTTAAAAAGAGGTATTACTCCTTACGTTACACTGTTTCATTGGGATTTACCCTTAGAATTGCAAAAAAAAGGTGGTTTTGATAATAAACAAACAATTGAAGATTTCTTAAGTTATTCAAAAACTGTAATTGATAGACTTAGCCCTCTTGTAAAAAATTGGATGACATTTAACGAACCCTGGGTTTTCTCCTTCTGTGGCCATCTATTTGGAAATCATGCTCCAGGTTTAAAAGATTTAAAAACAGCATTAGCAGTTACGCATAATATTCTTTTAGCACATGCTAAAACAGTTGAATATGTTAAAAACAATTACAGTGATTTAGAAATTGGTATTGTAAATAATCTAGAGCAAATAGTTAGTGCATCAGACAAGGAAGAAGATATTCAAGCAGCTAAAAGATGGAATCTAGCCTTTAATTCTTGGTATTTAGATCCTTTATTTAAAGGTGAGTATCCAAAAGAATTAGTACAATATTATACAAATCACTTAGATGAAAATAATAATATCGAAAATGTAATGATTGAATATAGTGATGAAGAAATGAAGTTTATTCAAAAAAACTGTGGTGATTTTTTGGGCATAAATTATTATACTCGTCGCATAATTGCCTTTGATAGTGAAAATTATCATTTACAAGCTAAACATATTTTTAGACCTACAATCAAAAGATCTAATTTTGAAAGTTGGGAAGTAAACCCAGAAGCTTTCTATGACTTACTTATTGATGTAAAAAAACAATATGGTGATATTAAAATATATATTAGTGAAAGTGGCACTTGTGGTGATGATTTCATAGGTGAAGATGGTTGTGTCCATGATGAATATAGAATTGAATACCTCAGACGCCATTTTGCAGCAGTTCAGCAAGCTATTGTTGATGGTGTTAATATTAAGGGCTACTTTGTTTGGTCATTATTAGATAATTTTGAATGGGGATTTGGTTTTACAAAAAGGTTCGGTATCGTATTTACAGATTATGAAGATAATCAAAATAGAATTATAAAAGATAGTGGCCATTTTCTCTCTCATGTAATTAGAAAAAATGGTTTCATAATAGACTAGAGGTATAAATGATAAAAAATCCAATATTACCAGGGTTTAATCCTGATCCATGCATAATTCGAGTTGAAGATGATTATTATATTGCAACTAGCACTTTTGAATGGTTTCCAGCTATAGCAATTTACCATTCTAAAGATCTTAAGAATTGGCATTTATTAACTCACGTATTAGACAATGAAGAAGATATTGATCTTAGTTTATTAGAATCGGCAAAAGGTGTTTGGGCCCCAGATTTAATTTATGATAAAAACCGAAAAGTTTTTATAGTTACATTTACTAGAATGGCTAGTATGAATGGTAGATATTTTGATTTGGACAATTATTTAGTAGAATCAGAAAACATCATGGGCCCTTGGTCAAAACCTGTTTATCTAAATTCTGTTGGTTTCGATCCTTCAATTTTTATAGATGATGATAATAAGTATTATGTAACCTCCCTTCAATGGGAATTTAGGGATAATTATGAAAAACCTGGGACTATAGTTTTACAAGAATATGATATTAACACAAAAAAAACTATAGGATATGCTAAAACAATATCAACGGGTGCAACAGATAGAGGCTGTATAGAAGCCCCTAGGATTTACAAAAGAAACAATTACTATTATTTAATGTTAGCTGAAGGTGGGACAGGATACGGACATTGTGTAACACTCTCAAGAAGTACAAATATTTGGGGTCCATATGAAAGTAGAGATGAAAATCCAATTGTAACATCGCATTTGGAAAATTTTAACGAAAGAAATAAACCCGATTCATTAAAAATAGAAAGATACAAACCAAATGGAACTAGTTTACAAAAATCTGGTCATGCGAGTATTTGCGAAACACAAGATGGACAATGGTATTTATGTCATTTATGTTCTAGACCTTTTTTACCAGAACTTCGTTGTACTCTAGGAAGAGAAACATCAATTCAAAAAATGAGATGGACTGAGGATGGGTGGCTTGAGATGGCTGATGGAACAAATCTAGCAAAAGATGAAGTTGAGGAGCCTGGGTTAGAAGAAGTAAAGTTTAAGAGTGATTGTGGAACTTTTAAATTTTCACCTTGGCCTGAAACATTAATATCTCCTCGAATCAATAAAAAGCATTTTTTATCTGTAAAAGATGGAAAAGCAATAATTAGAGGACAACAATCCCTTTGTTCTTTAGATAAAGTTAGCCTAATTGCGAGACGCTTAACCTCAGTAAATTGTAATTTTTCTACTTCAATGGAATTTACCCCTGAAGTATTTCAACACACTGCTGGAATTGCAATTTATTATGATAATATGAATTATCTAACCTTGGAAAAAACTTTTGAAAATGATAAAGAATTCCTTGAAATAGTCCAAATGGACAATGGAAAAAGAATAGAATGTTTTAAAGAAGAATTATCATTTAATACAAAAATTGATCTAAAATGTAGAGTGCATTATAAAAAAATAACTTTCCAATATAAAGAGGCCAATAAAACTGATTGGACTAACATTGATAAAATATTCGATACTACTAAATATAGTGATGAATATAGTCAATTCGGTGAATTTACAGCAACATTTTGTGGAATATTTGTAATGGATTCGAATAAACGAGAAAAAATGGCAACATTTGACTATTTTCAATACAATGACTTATAAAATTTTAGGGATGCAAATGCATCCCTTTTTTTAAATCAAACATTTATTTCATAATTTTAGAAAGATCTTTATCTAAAAATAAATCTTTGATACCCCCTAAAGAACTTAATACACCGCTTGCTTCGTAAGGCATATAAATAAGTTTAGAATCTTTTCCAGCAGCCATTTCTTTAAAGGTATCAATATATCTCATAGCAACTAAGTATTGAACATAATTTTCTTCAGATTCAATAGCAGCCTTTACAGCTTCAATAGCTTTAGCTTCACCTTGAGCTCTTAAAATAGCAGCTTCTCTGTCGCCTGTTGCTCTATTAATTAAAGCTTCTTTTACACCTTCAGCCTGTAAAATAGCAGATTGTTTTTGTCCTTCAGCATAAAGAATTGCTGCTCTTTTTTCTCTTTCTGCACTCATCTGTTTTTCCATTTGCTTTTTAATATCATCTGGAGGAATTATATCTTGTAACTCAACCCTATTTACCTTGATACCCCATTTATCAGTAGCTTCATCTAATATTAACTGTAACTTGTTGTTAATTGTATCTCTACTAGTTAGTGTTTCATCTAGCTCTAACTCACCAATTACATTTCTCAATGTAGTTTGTGTTAATTTTTCTATAGCAATAGGATAGTTAACTATTTCGTAAACACTTCTTTTGGGATCAATTACTTGAAAATAGATAACAGCATCTATTGCAACAGTTACGTTATCTTTTGTAATAACATTTTGTTTTGGGTAATCTAATACTTGTTCTCTTAAATCAATATATTTAGTATTTCCAATAATCATCTGAGGACCATTATTTGCTCTCTTAGAACTTTGAGCTTTTAACTCGGGAACTGTTTTAACTTTATCTAAAAATGGAATTATAACATTAATTCCACTTGATAAAGTCTTGTGATATTTACCAAGACGTTCAATAATAACAGCTTTAGCTTCTGGAACAATCCTTATTCCTAGGAAAAAACTAAATACAATAATTAAAACAATAGCAATTATAATATAACTCATTTTATATCCTTTGTAACAAATAGCTTGTTACCTTCAATTCTTAATACCTTAACTTTAGAATCTTTTTCTATAATACCTTCTTCACTTCTAGATTGCCAAATAGATCCATTTATTAAGATACTACCTTTTTTATCACTTATTTCTTCATTAGCATAATAAATTTGACCAACCATTAATTCACTATTAAACTTATCTTTTTGATTTTTATATAAAACAGGTTTAATAAAATAAAAGAAAATAAAAAAGAATACTAAAAAGGTTACTACTTGCACAATCATTGAACAAATAACAAATGAAATCAACCAAGCAAAAACGCCAGCAAAAGCTATTGATAAAAAGAAAAAAGTTGGCGTAAGTAATTCAATGATAAAACTAACTATACTAATAACTATCCAAAAAGTTGATGCATCTTTCATAATATTTATCCTTTAATTAAATTCTACATCCCCCACCTCTTAAAAGTCAAGTTTTTAAAAATTATGAATTTAATTATTTAACTAATCATATTTTGATAACAAACTTTTTCAAATAGTATCATTTAGATCAAATCTATTAGTTATTCTTTTTTCTTAGTTTAGAATTTGATATAACATTTGCAACGCGCATCTTAACAATATCTACATCGAAAGGTTTAACAATCATATCTTTAGCCCCTTTACTTAAAGCTTCAGCTTCATAAGATTGTTCAACAGAAATTACAATTACAGGGATTTTTGATAAGACAGGATCTTTTTTATAAATTTCTAAGAATTGAGAACCATCCATAATAGGCATTTTCATATCTAGTAATATTATTGAAATATTAGGATGATGGGCTAAAACCTTTAAGGCTTCTTCACCATTTTCAGCTTGAAGTATATTATATTTATCTTCAAAATAGCTTTTTAACAATCTTCTTGCTATAAAGGTATCATCAACAATTAACATAGTTGGAATATCTGATTCAATTTCTTCTGATCTATAAAAAGCATATCCATTTTTACCTGCAAGTTTTACATCATAAAGTGCTAGATCAGCTCTTGCAAAAACTGAATCAAAATTATCTTTATCAATGACTTTAGATATTCCTATTGAAAGAGAAACTTGTTCTTCAATTGATTTTTCTATTAGTTCAAAGAATTGTTTTTGTAGCAAATTTGCAAATTTTTCAACTTCATGTTTAGTTGCTTTATTATAAAAAACTACAAACTCATCTCCTCCAATTCTACCTACTACAGAATTTTTAGGGCTTAATTGAAATAATGTGTTAGATAAATCTTTTAATACTAAATCTCCAATCAGGTGACCTTGATTATCATTGACATTCTTGAAATTGTCTACATCAATTACTAATAAATAACCTGTAGATTTTTCTGCTAACTGAGAGTCAATTAAATATTGTGTAGAACGTCTGTTTAATAGTTTTGTAAGAGAGTCTTGAGTAGAAAGTTTCTCTAATTTAGACAAATTTTCTAGTTCAACCTCTCTTGTTCCACTAATAATATTCGCCCCTAACAATACAAAAGAATAAGATGTTATAGCTATTAATACTTCTTGAATTTCAAAAGAATTATTATTTACTAAATAAGATACTAACAAATAAATAAGGGTTGCTGCCGTACTAATTATAAATGTAGATACAAAAGCTAATTGAAAAACTAAACCCAGAAGTATTTGAATCATCCCAAATAAATATCCTGTAAATTGATCGTAAATAAATACATTTAACAAAATTACATAGGATAGGAATAATATCCAATAGATAATACAATACAAACCAGTTTTATTAGAATCTTTTGAAATACTATATTCATTAACAAATTTAAATACTAGAAAAAGGCTAAACCAAATTAAAGAAAATAAAATCTCTCCAATTGAATTAGATTGTGTTATGCTAAAAAAAGCAAAGAGAGCACTTGTTAAAATGGATAGAATTACAAGTGATTCTAATACTGTGGCATTCCAAGCATTTATTTTCTGAGAGAATTGTCTTCTAAGCATTTTTTCTTTATTCAAAAAGCCAAAACTAAGCATCAAACCTTTCCTTTATATTTTTAGCAACGATAGGAGGTACCATGGTTTCAATATCAGCACCATAAAAAGCAAGTTCTTTAATTGCGGAAGATCTAAGTAAGAAATAATTTGGACTAGTTGGCATGAACAATACTTCTAATTCATCATATAGTTGTTTGTTTGTCATAGCCAATTCAAACTCATAACCAAAATCAACTAAAGCTCTAACACCTCTAATCATTATCTTTATTTTATGTTTACGTGCAAAATCAACGACCAAGCCATCATAAATAACAACTTCTATATTATCATGGTTTTGTAAAATTTCTTGAAGCATTTCTTTTCTTTCTTGAGCTGTAAATAACGGATTCTTTTGAATATTAGAAGAAACTACTACATATAATTTCTCATACATCTTAGCCGAGCGCTCAATTATATCAATATGTCCTAAGGTTGGAGGGTCAAAAGAACCAGGTAACATTGCTATCATATTTTAACTTCCTCGATATATTTTTTCATTGAATCAAACTGTTGTGGAGTTTCCACTTGTATAGTCTCAACAAATTTTAAAGCACCAGTTTCATCTTTTTCAATTATTGCAAAACTGCCTCTTCCAATGTAACTTACACTTTGAGACTCTTTAACTTTATGTTCTTTCTTAATTCTATCAATTACACAATCAAAATGATAATAACAATCATCCCCTTTAATAGCACTGCTAATATTATTTATAACTTTATTACAATAATTACATTTTACTAATGGTTCTTTAATTCTCTTTATCTCCACAGGTGGAAGAGAACTTTTAGGAGTTACTTTTTTCTTAGGTGGCAACAAATCTTTCCCATCTTTAGAATTTTTAGCTCTTTTATAAGCTTGATTTTTATTTTTTCTTCTTTTATTAGCCTTTTTTGTAGGCTTATTATTAGGTTGGGTACTAACTTCCATGTTTATCTCCATATATTGAAAATACCTAAATTTATCATTAATAGCAATAAAAAAATAGTTAAAACTAAAAAAAGGATAACATTTTATAAATGTTACCCTTTTTATCTTAACAAAGATATTAAAAAAACTATTTATTCTTACGAACAATAAGTTCTTTAACTTTTGCTGATTTACCAACTCTATCTCTGATATAGTATAGTTTAGCTCTTCTAACACGACCGCGACGTACTACTGTAATTTTTTCAATACGTGGTGAATGTAATGGGAAGATTCTTTCAACACCTACACCGTAGGAGATTTTTCTTACAACGAATGAACGACGGATGCCGCTATTATTCTTTGCAATAACCAAGCCTTCAAATACTTGGATACGTTCTGTAGTGCCTTCGATGATCTTAAAAAATACTTTTACAGTATCACCAACGTTGAAATTTTCAGCGTTTTCTTTCATCTGCTCTGCTTCAATAGCTTTAATTAAATCCATATTTAGGTCCTCTTTGCTCTGTTTCTGAGTTCATTAAAAGTCTTTCTAGATTGTAAATCTAATGATTTTTGTTCTAGAAGCTCCGGGCGAAAAGATAATGTCTTTTCTAGCCTTTTTTCCAAACGCCACTGCTTTATTGCTTTATGATTCCCATTAAGTAAAACTTCAGGAACTTCTAAACCATTAAAAACATTTGGCCTTGTGTACTGGGGATATTCTAATAGTCCATCGCTAAAACTTTCTTCCTCTAATGATTCACTACTAATTACTCCATCGATTAAACGATAAACAGAATCAATAATAACCAAAGAAGAAATTTCTCCGCTTGATATTACGTAATCACCAATACTAATCTCGTCATCCACATACAGGTCTATTACCCGTTGGTCAATACCTTCATAATGTCCGCAAATGAAAACTAAGTTTTCTTCTTCACTTAACTCTTTTGAAAGAGCTTGAGTGAGTCTCTTGCCAGACGGAGAAGCGTATATAACCCGCTTTTCTTTTGCTTTGATACTCTCGAGTGCCTTGCACAGCGGCTCGGGTTTTAGCACCATTCCTGCCCCTCCTCCATAAGGAGAATCATCACAAGTATGATGTTTATCAGTCGCAAAGTTACGAAAATCAATCATGTTATATGTTATAATGCCATTTTCAACAGCTCTTCTCATGATTGAGTTCGAAAAGAAACCTTGAACCATTTCGGGAAACAGTGTTACTACGTCTATATTCATGCCAACAACCACTGCGTCAACAATTCAATAGTCTTATCTTCGATTGAGACCTTTCCAACGTATTGGTCAAGTAAAGGAACCAAGAAACGTTTATTAGAACCATCTTCAACTTCTAATAATAACGCCTGAGGTCCATCGAAATATCCGACTACTTTAGCCATTGGTTTGCCTTCATGCATTAGGGTGCAACCTAGCAAATCAGAGACATAGTATTCACCTTTCTTAAGAGGAGCAGCATCACTTTTAGGAACAAAAAGTGTTGCGCCAGCTAGTTTCTTTGCTGTTTCTGGATCATCTACACCAGAAAACTTCATGTACGCCTGACTGCCACTCTTTCGAAATCCTTCGATAGCATATGTCTTCTCGCGGCCATCCTTCAAGAGGATAATTCCTTGCTTTAATTTCTTTAAGTAAGAGCAATCATCGTTGAATGGGCGGACCTTCACCTCACCCTTAAGACCATATGATGTCTGGATGATAGCCGTTGCGAGTTTTTCCATATCTTAATCCAAAATTTCCAAAACAGCACGCTTACCGCCTTTTGTCGCTGAAGCACTTAAGATGGTTCTAATTGCTTTTGCGATGCGGCCTTGCTTGCCGATCACCTTGCCAATATCCTCTGTTGCGACTTTGAGTTCCAGTATAGTAGATTTTTCACCTTCTACAACATTCACAGCCACATCATCAGGGAAATCAACAAGTGATTTTACAATGTATTCAACAAGATCTTTTTCCACAACTAATCCTCTTATTCTTGACTAGTTCTGGAAACTTGTACACCCTGCTTGTTTAAAAGAGCGCGTACAGTTGCACTAGGTTGTGCACCTTTTTGTAACCAATCTTTTACTGCTTCAACATTAAGAACAACTTGATCTTCTTTGTCTTCAACAGGATGATATTGGCCAACTTCTGCTAGAGTTCTACTCTTGTTAGCTGCTCTTGAGTCCATTACTACAATCCTATAATAAGGTCTTTTCTTGGAACCAAAACGCTTGAGTCTCATGCTTGTGCTCATTGTAATTCCTCCTACTCGAATTTCTATTAGCTTCTATATGAGTTATATTTAAATCAAAAAAATAATTTAAATAAATATTCACACTCAAAAGGATAACTTTTCTTTTTAACTTTGTAAAAAGACACAATTATCCTTTAACCGTTCACAAATTAAGGATAATACATTTTTATTAATATAAAATCAAGGCAATTGACTAATTTAAGTCAATTAATAACTGAATTTTTTTAATATCCCATTTGTTTTTGTAACATTTTTTGATATTTCTTGTTTTTGGTTAATTTTCTCATTGTATTTTTCATTTTTTCGAACTTTTTAATACATCTATTAACCTGGGCGACACTTACTCCGCTACCTTTTGCAATTCTTTTTCTTCTAGTTGGGCCAATTAATCTATAATTAGCTCTTTCTTGAGGTGTCATTGATAAAATTATTGCTTTTTCTCTTTTTAGTTCATCCATTGGGATATCATCTGCAGAAACTTGACCTGCTGCACCTGGAATCATTTCAATAAGTTTATCCATTGATCCCATCTTATCCATTTGGTTTAATTGATCTAAATAATCTTGTAGAGAAAAAGTATTCTTTTTCATCTTCTCTTGTAATTTTAGAGCTTCTTCTTGGTCAATTGTTTCTTGAGCTTTTTCTACTAAAGAAACAACATCCCCCATGCCTAAAATACGAGAAGCGATTCTATCGGGATAAAATGGATCTAAATCTTCCATTTTTTCACCGCTACCAATATATTTAATTGGCTTTCCTACAACACTTCTTAAAGAAAGTGCTGCACCACCTCTTGCATCTGAATCAAACTTAGAAAGTACAACACCAGAAATCCCAACTTTTTCTTCAAATTCTTTTGCAATGTTAACTGCATTTTGTCCTGTCATAGCATCGGCTACAAATAAGGTTTCTTCAGGATTGATAGCTTTTGATACTCGTTGAATTTCATTCATCAAAGTTTCATCTAAGTGCATTCTACCAGAGGTATCTACAATTAAAACATTGTATTGGTTTTTCTTTGCATAAGCTAAACCTTCTTTAGCAACTTTAACAGGGTCTTTACATCCATCAATGGTGAAGACAGGGACATCTACTTGTTCCCCTAGAACTTGTAATTGTGTAATAGCTGCAGGGCGAACTAAATCTGCTGCAACTAATAAAGGTCTTCTTCCTTTTTTCTTTAGATTTAGAGCAAGTTTAGCACTAGTTGTAGTTTTACCACTACCTTGTAGTCCCATCATAAGTATTGTGGTTGTAGTATCAGGTCCCTTTAATTGTAGCTCTTGATTCTCTTCAGCACTAAGTAATTTTACCATTCTATCATAAACGATTTTGGTAAACATTTGGCCCGGATCAACAGCCTTTAATACTTTTTCGCCTAAAGCTTCTTCTCTAGTTCCATTTATAAAGCGTCTTACAACTCTTAAATTTACATCTGCATCTAACAATGCCACTTTAATTTGATCTACTGCATCTTCAATATTCTTTTCTGAAATTTTTCCTTTTCCAGAAATATCTCTCATAATTGTAGAAAATTTTTCACTTATTGATTCAAACATATCTTACTCATATTTTTTTGGATTTCTGTGGTACTTATACCTTAATAAAAGTCAAAATGTCAAGGTCGCAAAACTTCACAAACCTTAAACATCTACTTCTTTATCATCTAAACTAAGTATTACAGGTGCTCCCTTTTCTACCCCAATTTTATAGCTTACAGTTGTTGAAACTCCCGCTTCAATTTGTGTTACACCTAAGAGTGTTCTACTTCCTGTTACTGTGTGTTTATTATGGGTAATAATAATAAACTGGCTATCTCTTGAAAATTCTTCTAATACAGATAAAAAGAATCCAATATTTCTATCATCTAATGCTGCATCTATCTCATCTAATATACAAAATGGACTTGGTTTTACCTGATAGGTTGCAAACAAAAGACCAACAGCAGTCATAGACCTCTCTCCTCCACTTAAAAGGGAAAGATTGGTTAATTTTTTTCCTGGTGGTTGCGCTAAAATATTGATTCCACTCTCTAAGATATTATCAGGATCTGAAAGTTTTAACTCAGCCCTTCCGCCACCAAATAAACGTCTAAACATAGATTGGAAGTTTTCTGAAATTTGTTTATATGTAGTTAAAAATCGTTCTTCACTTTCATTAGTAATTCTTAAAACGACATTTTCTAAATCAGCTTTTGCTTTCATTAAATCATCAATCTGAGATGATAAAAAGTCATATTGTTGTTTAGCTTCCTCAAATTCATCAGCAGCCATTTGATTTATATACCCTAAACGTGATATTTCTTTTTTAACATCTTCAAGTTTATTTCTAAGTATTTTAGGATCTTCTAATTCTTGGTTTAATTTATCTTCGTACTCAGCTAAATTTTTACTATAGGTTTCAAAAAAGTTATTATAAATTTGTTCAACCATCTCACCAATAGATTGAATTTGTAACTCAGATTGATCTTTTTCTCTTCTCAATTTATTAACAGTATCAAAAGAAACATTCTTTTGATTTTGTTTCATATTTATTTCATTTGAGCTTATTTCAATTTGTTCAATTAATTCTTCAAGTTTTTGAGAAAGAGATATACCTCTTTGGGCTATATTATCCATCTCTTCCTCTGTGACTCTTATATTTTCTTGATGACTTTCAGCTTTTTGAGAAGCGCTTTTAGCTTCAATTACTCTATCATTATATTCAAGTTTTAGCTCATCGTTTGATCTTCTAATAGTATCAATTGCAACTTTGTGTTCTCCAATTGAACCATTTATTTGCTCAAGCATAATCTTTAATTCACTAATACTATCTTTATAATCAGAACACTGAGTATTTAATTTTTCGTTATCGTTTCTTAAATAAGCAATCTGATTTCTATAGATATTCACATTTTCTCTATTTGATAAAATTTGTTTATCTAACTGATGTTTTTTTGAAACAACACCATCTTCACTGATAAAATCATCAATAAAGGAAGGAATTACCAAATCATATTCTTCAATTAAAGACTTTAATGATACCATATTATCTATATTTGTCTTTTTATCTTGTGCTATTTTTTTGGCTAATTGAGAGCTGTCTAAAGTATTTAATTGTTCTAAAAATTGACTTTGATTCTCTAAAGAAGAAATAATGTAGTTTAATTTATCTTCAATTTTATCTCTTAAACTCTTTCTATTTTCATAACTATAACCACTAGATTTAAGTTTTTCATCTAATTGAACAACAATAGTATCAGTTATTTTATTTAATTCAATAGCTAAAAAATCGTAGGTCTCTTCATTTTCTTGAATCTTTTTCTCAAGTTCATTTATTTCATCATTTTGTTTGATAATTAAAGATTTTGCACTTTCTAGAGATTTTTCTAATTTATTTATATCTGATTCTATTTCTAAAGCTTCATTTTTTAATCTTTCTATCCTTGAGTATTTATCTTTAATCAACTCTTCATTTACAAGAAGTTTTTCTTCTAGAGCTTTTGCTTTTTCATGAGAAGTTTGTTTATTAATTAAGGCTTCTTTATAATACTTATTTAACAATTCAATAAATTCAGTCTTGCCTTTATGTTCTTCTTCTAATCTTTTTAGCTCTGTTTGTATCTCTACCCTTTTAGCTGTTTTACTTCTAAGCTCTTCTTGCATTTCACTAATTACAGCATCTAAACCATTTAAAGCTACACTTTTATTTTGAATCTCTTGATCAATTGTTAACAATCTTTTTTGCTTGTCTTCTTTCAAGAGAAGATATGATTTTACAGTTGAAAGTTGAACCTCAACTTCAAGATTAAACTTTTCTTTATTTAACTCATTATACTTAAAACATTTTGCAGCTTGAGTTTTCTTTGAATCATAAGTTCTTTTGACTTCTCTTAGAATTGTATCAACTTGAGCAATATTTTCATCTGTTCTTTCAATTTTTCTTTGAGCTTCTTTACTTTGTTGTTTAAATCTAGATATTCCAGCAGCCTCTTCAAAAATATATCTTCTATCCTCAGGACGAGTAGATAAAATTTGGTCAATTTTACCTTGTTCTAAAATTGAGTAAGCACTTTTACCAACGCCAGTGTCGAAAAATAATTCTTTTATATTCTTAAGTAAAACTCTATTCTTATTTAGATAGTATTCACTCTCTCCAGACCTAAATACTCTTCTTTTTATCTCAATTTCATTAACGTCTAAATTTAAATGTCTTCCTTCATTATTGATAATTAATATGACTTCAGCCATTTGAAGTTGGTTTCTCTTATCAGTACCATTAAAAATTACATCTTCCATCTTCCCAGCTCTTAGAGTTTTAGTAGACTGCTCTCCAAGAACCCATTTAATAGCATCAACAATATTACTTTTACCACATCCATTAGGGCCAAGCAAACTAGTAATACCGTCAGAAAAATCTAATTTAGTTTTATCAGCAAAGGATTTAAATCCATATAATTCTAGACTTTTTAAAAACAAAATAACACCAACTTTTATAAACGTATTTATTGACTAATAATAACATAAAACAAGGAATTTTCAACATTGTTGCAAATATTTAAAAAAATAATAATCAAATATCAAATAGCATAAATATAAAGATCAA